>NZ_JBIWOD010000016.1:0-213114 GCF_044767545.1 Streptomyces sp. NPDC101227
GGTAGATGTCGCAATCCCCACCGAGCCAGAAGGCCCTCACCTCGTTCAAGCACCCAGCGCGCGTGTCACCAACGTGCCGGGACAGCACACCTAGGGCCTGTCCGATGGGTCAGGCCCTACGCGTCATCCTCCGCGAGCCGGGCCGGGAAACCGCCCTTGGCGAGGGGCCCCCACCGCAGCGGGGTGACCCGGATCAGCGACTTGCCCTGCTTGCGCATCGCCGCCCGGTACTCGTCCCAGTCCGGATGCTCACCGGCGATATTGCGGTAGTACTCCACCAGCGGCTCGACCGAATCCGGCGCATCGATGACCTCGGCCTCCCCGTCGATCTGCACCCACGGGCCGTTCCACTCGTCGCTCAGCACGATGACACTGACCGACGACACCCGCCGGGCGTTACGGACCTTGGCGCGCTCCGGATACGTCGACATCACCAGCCGCCCGGAGTCGTCCACCCCGCAGGTCAGCGGCGAGCCCTGCGGGCTGCCGTCGGAGCGGCGGGTGAGCAGGATCGCGCGGTGGCGGGGGCGGACGAACTCCAGCAACTCGGGCAGCTCGACACGGGTGGTGGAGGCGATGGAAGGGCTCATACGGGCGAGCGTAGGCCGTGCAGCGCGCTCCGGGGCGAATCCCGGTGCCGGCGCCGGCCCGCTCACCCGGCCGGCAGCTCCTTGCCGGTGGCCGCGTCGACCACCTTGCGGCCGCCCAGTGCCCGGTCCAGCGTCAGCTTCACCTTGTCGGTGGCCAGCTGTTCCGTGCACATTCCCTTGGCGCTCTTCTTCTTGCCCCAGCCGGAGACCACCACGAGCCCCTTCGACTCGTACTTCCGCGCACCGAAGCGGACATCGCAGGCGCTGTGCCCGACGGTCACGGTGATCTCCCGCGCCCCGCCGTCCTTGGCGTGCTCGGCGGAGACCAGCGGCAGCACCGCCTCGTGCCGGCCCTTGACCGGCGCGACCTTCGGCCAGTCCCGCACTATCCGGTCCGCCCGCGTCTCGAAGGCGTCCCGCTTCTTCGGCGGGTCCGCCGCCACTCGTTGGGTGTCCTTGCCGCAGCCGGTCAGCGCGACGGCAGCGGCCGCCGCCATCGCGAGCGCGGCGGCGAGCGTACGGCGTGGGGTGATCGTTCCTCGCATGACATGCCTCCTCGGGTCACGCCTGTGACGTGGCGGGCGGGAGCCGGGTTCCGTCAGCCGTGCGCGCAATCCGCCCACAGCGCAAACAGGGCGGCGGGCGGCGGCCGGGTGGTTAGCGTCGCCGGCATGGACCCACTGCGCGAAATCGCCTCGCACGTCTGGCAACTCCCCTTCCCCGTCGGGCACGTGCACATCGTGGCCCTCCCCGACGACGGCTACGCACTGGTCGATACGGGCATCCTCGGATCCGCCCCCGCCGTCCTCGACGCACTCGCGCGGCTCGGCGGCCGCCCGCGCGATCTGCGGGAGATCGTGCTCACCCACTCCCATCTGGACCACACCGGCTCGGCGGCCGACCTCGTCGCCGCCACCGGCGCCCGCGTCCTGGCCGGCGCCTTGGACGCCCCGTACATCCGCGGCACCGCCCGCGAACCCCGCCCCGTCCTCACCCCGGCCGAACGCCCCCTGCACGACGGCAACATGGCCCGCTTGGCCGCCGACGGGGTCCAGCTCCCGCCCCCGGTCCGGGTGGACACCGAACTCCACGACGGCGACACCCTCCCCGAATGGCCCGAACCGGTCCACGTCCTGCACGTCCCCGGCCACACCCCCGGCAGCATCGCCCTCCACCTCCCGCAAAGCCGCCTGCTCTTCCCCGGAGACACCATCGGCGCCGACCCGGACGGCCGACGGGCGGTCCTGGGCCCGTTCAACGTCGACCGGGAGACGGCCATCGCCTCGTTCCGCCGGCTGGCCGCCCTGGAGGACGTCGACACGGTGTGCGTACCGCACGGGGGGCCGATCGTCGGCGATGCGCGGGCGGTGCTGGGGGCGGCCACGCCGGAGACGGACTGGCTGTGACGGACCGGATTTCAGCGGGCATCCGCGCGGGGCGACCCGCCGTCGACGTGGCGCTGACCGTACGTCGCACGGCAGTTGGCGCGCGGGCCCGGCGCGGCGGGACGGACCCCCTCGTGGTCTGCGCGCCCTCACCGGGCGTGCGCAGGCGCCTCCCGTGCCCTGAGGCGTGGTGCACGCGACGCACGAGGAGCCGTGACGGCCCCGCCGTCACCCCGACTCGCGCGCCACCACCTGAAAGCCGCCGAGCCGGTGCCTGGCGGGCTCGGTGTCCGGTTCCCGGATCAGCCGGTCGACCAGCTCGGCGATCCGTCCCGGCGGGATGATCTCGGTCCGTACGGTCGTCAGCCGGGGCCGCAGCAGCCGCCCCAGCAGCAGATCGTCGGCCCCGATCACGGCGATGGCCCCGGGGTCGTCGGCGCCGATGGCGTGGCCCGCGTCCTGAAGGGCGCGCATCAGCAGCATCGCGTACTCGTCGTTGTACGCGAACACCGCGTCCAGCCCCAAGTCGGGCCACTGTGCGGCGAGTTGGGCGGCGGACTCTTCGGTGAGGGCCAGTTCGAAGGGGCGCACCTCGGTGCCGGGGCAGGCCGCGGCCGCGGCGCGTACGCCCGCCAGACGGGGGTCGGCGAAGCGCGCGAGGCCGGGCTCGGCGGGGCGGATCACGCCGATTCGGCGGCGGCCGCGGGCGAGCAGATGGGCGCCCGCCTGCAGGCCCGCCTCGTGCTGGTCCAGCAGGAGGGTGTGGGCGCCGGGGGTGAGGGACGGGCCGTGGGTGAGGACGGCGGCGGTGCCGGAGCGGCGCAGCAGCGTGACGGCGGCGGCGTCCAGCGGCGGGCCGTGCAAGGTCAGTACGGCGGCGGGCCGGAGTTCGGCCCAGGCGCGGGCGGCCGCCAGGGGGGAGGCGGCGGGGGCGCCGTGCAGGACGCCGGTGTAGCCGAGGTCGTGCAGCGCGCTCTGGAAGCCGGCCAGGAAAGAGGTGAAGAGGGAGCCGAAGGCGGGGACCGTGTCGGCGGGGGCGGCCAGGAGGACGATGCTGCCCCGGCCGGCGCGCAGGCTGCGGGCGGCGGCGTGCGGGACGTATCCCAGCTCCTCGGCGGCGGCCCGGACCCTGGCCTGGGTACGGGCGCCGACGCGGCCGGCGGCCTGGCCGTTGAGGACGTAGGAGACCGTCGCGCGGGACACCCCGGCGCGGCGGGCAACGGCCGCACTGGTCGGGGGCGTTGGGGCGGCGGGGTCGGCCTGGGTTCCGGCTGCGTCAGTCATGCTGCTGGGCATCCTCGCACAGGGGTTTGTGTACGGCGCGGCGCGCCCCCAGGACGTACAAGGAATTCCCTTACACGTGTAACCTCGACGCATGCTGCTGCACACTCAGGAGTGGGGTACCGGTGACCGGACCGCGGTGCTGGTGCACGGAATGATGTCGGATCACCGCACCTGGCGCCGGGTCGGTCCGGCCCTCGCGGACCTGGGCTATCGCGTCATCGGCGTCGATCTGCGCGGCCACGGCCGCAGTCCGCGCGGCGACTACGGCGCGGAGCTGTTCGCCGAGGACCTGGTGGACACCCTCCCGGCCGGAGTGGAGCTCGCCATCGGGCATTCGCTGGGCGGGCTCGCGCTGTCCCTGGCGGCCGAGCGGCTGCGGCCGCGGCGCGCGGTCTACAGCGATCCGGCCTGGTCGCTGGGCGGCACCGGACAGGTCGTGGACCCCGCCGTCTTCCTGAGCTTCAAACGCGCCACCCGCGAGACGGTACGCGGCTTCAACCCCCGCTGGGACGACGCCGACATCGACCTCGAGCTGGCCACGGTCGCCGCCTGGGACGCCGGCACCGCCCTCGCCCTCTCCGGCGCCCACCTGGTGGACCGCACCCCCGAACGCCCCGTCGTGCCGTCCCTGGTGCAGATCGCGGGGGAGGGCTTCCTCTTCACCGAGGAAGCCGCCAAGGAACTGCGCACCCGCGGCTTCGAGGTCCGTACGGTCACGGGCGCCGGCCACACCATCCACCGCGATGACTTCGAGGGGTTCATGGCGGGGCTGGAGGGCTGGCTCTAGGCGCTCGGTCGGGGCGTGCGGGCCGGGGGGGGGGGGGGGGCCGCCCCGCCGCCGGCCCGTCGGCCGCTTCTTCGCGGCGGTCAACCGCTCGCCGGGCCCGTCACGGTGTGCCGACGCGCGGCCCGCGGCGGGCCCGGAGCCGGACGGCCGCGCGGAGGGCGAGGAAGACCAGCACGCCGATGGGGGAGAGCAGTATGGTCAGCACCAGCAGCGGCCCCATCACCAGCGGATGGATCTTCAGCGCGCGGGCCTCGCGGTACATCCACTGCCCCAGGAACAGATCCCAGGCGATCACCTGGGCCCAGATCGCGCCCGCCCCGCCGTCGAGCCGCAGCAGTTCCTGGAACCCCGCCAGATCGGGGTGGCTGACGGCGGCCCACAGCTGGGGGAACACCGGTACGGCCAGGGCGAGATAGACCGCGATGACCGGCACCATCGGGAGCGGCGAGGCCGCGATCCGGTCGGTCCAGCGCCACCCCGGCGCCAGGATCAGCAGCGCCCAGAACGGTGCCGCGAGGTAGAAGGCCAGCTCGAAGAGGGTGCTGTGGCTCATGCCGTGAACTCCGGTGCGGTGGTGGCGGGGGACGGGGCGGGGTCGCTCGTGTGCGGGGGAGCGGGCGGGCCGCCGGGGGCGTCGCCGGCCGGGCGTCGCAGCGCCGCGAAGGTGCCGACGGTGGTGGCCGCGACGATGACGCCCAGCGCGCCGAGCGTCGCCCCGTCCGGGTGGATCAGCGCCTGGCCGCGCAGCGCCTGCCAGGTCACCAGCGCCACCAGCGCAGCCGTGAAGCCGGCCACGACCAGCACCAGGCGCAGCCGCACCCGCTCGCTCCGCAGCCGGGGGAGCCGGCCGGCCAGCGCCTCGATCCCGTACAGGAACAGGGGCAGCGCCTGGAGGGCGTGCATGCCGACGAAGTGCGGGATGCGCAGATCGCCGCCGGTGGTGTTCCAGCCGGTCAGCGGCATGGACGGGCCGCCGTCGGGAACGCCGACGCTGTGCGCGCCGATGGCCGTGCGCAGCGCGCCCGCTGCCTGCTGCTCCGGGGTGGGCGACAGCATCAGCCCGCCGAGCAGCAGCCCGACCAGCGCGAGCAGCAGCCCCAGGCGGATCGCCCAGGTCGCGGCCCGGTCGCCGAGGTGGGCGCGGAACAGCAGGAGCGCGATGACCAGGGTGCCCACCCACAGGACCACGATGGTCAGCCCCATGACGACGAACAGGGCCCGGTCCATCGGGGTTTCGATGTTGAAGTGGCTGCGCCGGCCGCGGATGGTCTGTCCGGTGATGACCGCCATCTCGACGACTCCGGCCGCCACGACGGTGTGGGAGGCCCACATACCGACCCGGCTCGGGGTCGCGCGCCGGGCCAGCATCCAGGCGAGCGTCAGCCCGTAGGCGGCGAACGAGACCGCGAACTTGAACGGCTTGAACCAGATCGGCGCGCCCACCAGGACCCGGTCGTCGACGATCAGGCCGATCGCCGCGACGACGGCGAGCGCGGCCATCGCCCAGGAGAAAGCGAGCAGCGAGCGATATCTGGACATACGGGTCCCCCACACGGAATGGATAGCGGAAGTATGGATAGCAGCGCGTGTCGCTATCCGATAGTTGGACTATCCATCATGGAGGGGTGGTCTGGCAAGGCCGGAAGCAGGCAGGGACGGACCGCGCGCCGGCGCACCGCGCAGGCCGGCGGGCAGGGGAACCGGCCGGGGAACTCGTGGGCGTGGACGCGCAGTTCGCGGCGCTCCCGCGGATCAGGCCCGCCGGGCGTCCGCGGCCGTGGCGCAGATTGACAGCCGGCGACGAGCCGCCGATCCGGCGCGAGGCGGACCCGGACGGGCGTTTGCCCGACGCCCTCTCAGGTGTCGCAGTCCAGCAGCGTCTTGCACAGCCCGCACCGCGCCTGGAGCCGGCCGCGCACCGGGACGCGGATGCGCTGGTGGCAGGCGGGGCAGGGGAACGACACCCGGAGCGGGGCGGGGCCCTCGAAGAGGTAGCCGTCGGGAGACTCGCGGCCCGGGCCGGGGCGGTCGGCGGCCCGGGCCAGGCGGCGGTCCTTGGCGTAGCGGAGGCGGGCGAGCCGGCCGGCGGCGGCCAGGGGCGGGCGGCGGGCGTCCTGGCGGGCCCGCGCCGCGCCCGCGGTGTAGGCGTCGTACGCCTGCGGGCTGGTGAACCACGGCGCGGGGTCCTCGCCGAAGAACTCCGCCCGCTTGGCGAGGACGTAGCCGAACTCCTCAGGCGTCAGATAGCCGAGCTTCTGGGAGAACGGGCCGTGCTCGCGGTACGCGTCCAGCAGCAGCCAGCCCGCGCCGAGGTAGGTGGTGGCGGTGTCGGTGAGGATCTCGTTGTCGCGGGTGCCGGGGAAGGAGAGGTCCAGGCGGTGCAGGGCGACATGCATCACCTCGTGGGCGAGGGCGGCGCCGATGTCCGTGCGGTGCGTCTTGAAGCGTTCGTTGAGCTCGATGAAGTACTCGGGCCCGGCGGTGAGTTCGACGTTCGCGGCGTGTTCCATCTCGCGGAAGGAGACGATGACCCGGGCGTCGGGGAGGTGGAGCTGACGGACCATGGCGCGGGCCACCCGTTGCGCTCCCAGGTGAATGTCCTCGGCATCGTCGAAGGCGACGTCGACGGGCAGCACGCTGGTGTCGAAGGTGCTGACGGTGTCGTACGAAAGGCGCCTGAACAGCGCCGTGACGGCCGAGCGCACCGTGTCGAGATGCGGAAATCCATGCTTGATCTCGCTGCCGCCCGCTGTCACCCGGCCACTGTACGGGCGACCGGGTTCGTCCGGTATGGGCCGAACGAGGCATGTGCAGTACGGGAGTTGGCCGGAAAGTGGCCGGATGCGCACCCTTGTCCTCGGATCCCACTCTCCACATAATCACAGGGCGCTTTGCGGACTCATCCCCCACTGGGTCCGGACGCCTAGCGGCGTGCCGTCTTCTCCCGCGTATGTTCCGCGGCGGCCACGTCCGGCTCCGGTGGTTGGCATGGGCTCGTCATCGACGTGCAACCCCCCACGAAAGGAAGCCCGTTGCGCACCCACCTGAAGCACCTCAAGAGAACCACCGCCGTCGGCGCGGTCGCCCTCGCCGCCTTCAGCCTCCAGCCCGCCTCCGCCTCCGCCGCAGGACCCACCCCCCAGCCCAGCGGCAGCCACACCAAGGTCGTCGGCGGCACCAAGGCCGACCAGGGCGAATTCCCCTTCATGGTCCGCCTCTCGATGGGCTGCGGCGGCGCGCTCTACACCAAGAACATCGTGCTCACCGCCGCGCACTGCGTCGACGGCAGCGGCCCCAACACCTCCATCACCGCCACCGCCGGCGTGGTCGACCTGCAGGACTCGAAGGCGATCACGGCCAAGTCCACCGAGGTCCTCCAGGCCCCCGGCTACAACGGCAAGGGCAAGGACTGGGCGCTCATCAAGCTCGACAAGGCGATAGACCTGCCCACCCTGAAGATCGCCCAGGACGACAAGCTCAACAACGGCGACTTCACCATCGCCGGCTGGGGCGCCGACAAGGAAGGCGGCGACCAGCAGCGTTACCTCCTCAAGGCGACCGTCCCGTTCGTCGACGACGCCGCCTGCAAGAAGGCCTACGGCGACCAGCTGACGCCCGGCGACGAGATCTGCGCCGGCAAGCTGGACACCGGCGGCGTCGACACCTGCCAGGGCGACTCCGGCGGCCCGATGTTCCGCAAGGACGACGCCGGCGAGTGGCTCCAGGTCGGCATCGTCTCCTGGGGCGAGGGCTGCGCACGGCCCGGCAAGCCCGGTGTCTACAGCGAGGTGAGCACCTTCGCCAAGGACATCAAGGCCGGCGCCGACAAGCTCGGCGGCTGACCACACGCACCATCGCAGGGCCCGGGGACGCCGCTCCCCGGGCCCTGCGCCGTTCCGCCAGCCGTTCCGTCAGCAGCTCCGTGAGCCATGCCCACGCCCCCCGTTGGTCCGTCCGTCACCGCTCGGTTGCGGGCCGACCGCACCGCAGGTCGGACGAGGCCATGCCGATCAGCGTGGTCGCCGCCGCCCGTCTCCCTCACCATCGAACGGGGCCTGCGCGACGCGCTGCCCGCCGAGCCGGCCGCGGCCGGCTACCGCATCGCGCGGGAGGCCCTGACCAACGTCCGCAAGCACGCCGCGGACGCCACCGCCGTACGCATCCGGCTGCGCGCCGTCCCCGACGGCGTCGAACTGCGCATCGCCAACGGCGGCGGCACCCCCGCCCGCCTCCCCACAACCTCCGCCGACGGCCGCTTCGGCCTGGCCGGGCTCACCGACCGGGCCCCTGACACACCCGCCCGTTAGTCCAACACCTCTCCCCCCTTTGTCCATAGGCGCCCGCCCCGCCCGCGCAGCACGCTGTCCCGCGACAGGCAGTGCCGGTGCGAAGGAGGACAGCGCGCGTGAACGAACAGCCAGGGGTCAGCCGCAGAACGGTCGTCGCCGCCACCGCGCTCGCCGGGGCCGCCACCGCCCTTCCCCTCGGGGCGGCCCCGGCCACCGCCGCACCCCGCCCCGCCGACGCCGTACTGCGCTCCGACGCCCTCGAGGTCCGCGTCGACACCGCCTTCCCCCGCATCGTCTCCTACACCGACCGCGGCACCGGCCACGTCCTGCACGGCCAGGAAACCCCCGTCACCCAGGTCCTCATCGACGGCACCGCCCACACCCCCCACGTCACCCACCGGGCCCGCGCCGACCGCGCCGCCTACACCCTCGCCTTCGACGGCGGCACCCGCATCACCGCCGAGATAGCCGTCGAAGGCCGGCAGGTCACCTGGCGGGTCACCGGCATCACCGACACCGCCGCGCTGCGCATCGGCACCCTCCAGATCCCCGGGCTGGCGCTGCTGAGCGTCCGCAGCGACCAGCCCGGCGCCACCCTGCTGGCCGCCCGCATCGACCTGGACAAGGCCAAGAGCGGCGACACCCTGGTGCAGGTCACCGCGGACACCCCCGCGGACGCGGCGCCCACCGGCTGCGCCTACGCCGTCGTCGCCACCGACCAGCTGGCCGCCGGAATCGAGACCAACACCGTCTACGACAAGCCGACCGGCGCCACCACCTGGGAGAACGGCCGGCTGTGGCGGCAGACCCTGCGCGGCGACGGCTTCGTCAAGGCCCAGCTGGTCCCCGGCCAGTGGACCCACCGGGCGGCCGGACAGCCCACCCCCACCGCCACCGACCCGCTGCCCTACGCCACCGTCATCGTCACCGGCGACCGCAACGGCGACGGCCGCACCGACTGGCAGGACGCCGCCATCGCGCTGCGCGACATCATGGTCATGCCGCTCGGCGCCGACGAACAGCATCTACGGGTCGTCCCGCACATCCCGTTCAACTTCGCCAGCCAGGCCACCAACCCGTTCCTCGCCACCCTCGACGACGTCAAGCGGATCAGTCTGGCCACCGACGGGCTGCGGCAGTTCACCCTCCTCAAGGGCTACCAGTCCGAAGGCCACGACTCCGCCCACCCCGACTACGGCGGCAACTACAACGCCCGCGCCGGCGGCCTCGCCGACCTCAACACCCTGCTGCGCGCCGGAAAGAAATGGGGCAGCGACTTCGCCGTCCACGTCAACGCCACCGAGTCCTACCCGGTCGCGCACGCCTTCTCCGAGACGCTCGTCGACAAAAGCAACAAGCAGTGGGACTGGCTCGACCAGTCCTACCGCATCGACGCCCGCCGCGATCTGGTCTCCGGTGACATCGCCCGCCGCTTCGCGCAGCTGCGCGCCGAGACCGACCCCGCCCTGACCACGGTCTATATCGACGTCTTCCGCGAATCCGGCTGGAACTCCGACCGCCTCCAGCGCCATCTGCGCGACCAGGGCTGGCAGGTCACCAGCGAATGGGGCCACGGCCTGGAACGCTCCTCCCTCTGGTCGCACTGGGCGAACGAGACCGACTACGGCCCCGACACCTCCCGCGGCATCAACTCCCGGCTGATCCGCTTCCTGCGCAACCACCACAAGGACGTCTTCGCCGACAAATGGCCGACGCTGCTGGGCGCCGGACGGATGGGCAACTTCGAGGGCTGGACCGGCAAGACCGACTGGCCCGCCTTCTACCGGATCATCTGGACCGACGCGCTGCCCGCCAAATACCTCCAGGCCTATCCGATCAAGACCTGGGACGCGCACGAGATCACCTTCGAGGGCCCCACCAGGACCGCCGTCAGCGACGCCGGGGGCACCCGGAAGATCACCACCGACGGCCGCCTGGTCTACGACGACGGGGCCTACCTGCTGCCCTGGGAGCCCCGCCGCGCCACCGACCCGGACAAGCTCTACCACTACAACTCCCGCGGCGGTAAAACCAGTTGGGACCTGCCGCGCGGCTGGTCCGGCGCGGCCGCGGTCCACGCGTACCGGCTCACCGACCAGGGCCGCGCCGACGAGACCCGCATCCCGGTCAGTGGCGGCCGGATCACCCTCACCGCCCAAGCCGGCACCGCCTATGTCGTCCACCGGAGCAAGGCCCCCGCACCGGCAGACCCCGGCTGGGGCGAGGGCACGCCCCTGACCGACCCCGGCTTCCACTCCGGGACCCTGGACGGCTGGCAGGTCACCGGCCCCGCCGCCGTACGGCGCAGCGACAAGGGCGACCACGAACTGGTCATCGGCGCGGGCGCGGCCGCCACCGCCGCCCAGAAACTCACCCGGCTCGCCCCCGGCCACTACGCCGCCTCCGTACAGATCGAGGTCGGCGCCACCGCGGGGGAGCGGCGCCGGGCCGCCCTGGAGATCCGCACCGCCGACGGCGTCACCGCCGCCAACTGGACCGACACCTCCACCGCCGCCAACTACGTCGCCGCCGACCGCAAGTCCGGCACCCGCTTCCAGCGCCTGTTCACCCACTTCACCGTCCCCGAAGGCGGCGGCCCCCTCACCCTCGCCCTGACCGCGGCGGCGGGCCGGGCCCGCGTCCGCTTCGACAACGTACGCGTCGTACCCACCACGCCCACCGCCAAGAAGGGCACCCTCGTCCACGAGGACTTCGAGCACGTCCCCCAGGGCTGGGGCCCCTTCGTCAAGGGCGACGCCGGCGGCATCACCGACCCCCGCACCCACATCGCCCAGCGGCACGCCCCGTTCACCCAGCGCGGCTGGAACGGCAAGGCCGTCGACGACGTCATCGACGGCGGCCAATCCCTCAAATCACGCGGCGAGAACACCGGCCTGGTCTACCGCACCGTCCCGGGCACCGTCCGCTTCACCCCCGGCCGCCGCTACCGAGTCACCTTCCGCTACGAGAACGAGAAGCCGGACCAGTACGCCTGGATCACCGCCGTCGACGAGCCCGAGCCCCGCGAGCTGACCCGCACCCCACTGCCCGTCGCCACCCAGCCGGCCTCCCACACCTACGAGTTCACCGCACCCGCCGACGGAGAGGCCTGGGTGGGGCTGCGGAAGGTGGCGGACGACGGGACCGCGGAGTTCGTACTGGACGCGTTCGAGGTGCGCGAGCTCTGACTCACCACCCACGGCCTCCCCCACGGCCCGGGATCCGTCACCCCTTCCCTTCCGCCTCCCCGTGCGCATCGTCCCCGCACGGATACAGAACCGGCGCCCCCGTCCCCACCAGGGGCGGGGCGCCCGCCAGCTCCCACAGCAGCAGGTCGTTGTCGCCCTCCCGCAGGACCGGCCCCGGTACGAACAGGGTCCGTTGCGGGCCCACGTCCCAATAGCGGCCCAGGCAGAAGCCGTTGATCCAGGCGAAGCCGCGGGTCCAGCCGGGGAGCGCGAGGTCGGCGTCGCCGGGGCGGGCGGACAGGGTGAGGGTGCCGCGGTACAGGCCGGGGCCGCCCGGCCCCTCCAGAGGGCGGAACGGGACCTTCCGCAGGGCGTCCGGCGCCTCCAGGGCATCCAGCCGCAGGCCCCGCGCCCGTACACCGTGCAGATACTGCCGCTCGTGCAGCAGCCCCCCGGTGATCCCCTTGCACTCGCCCAGCCGCGGCCCGTAATTGACCCGCCCCAGCGACTCCACCCACAGCTCCACCGCCGCGGGCCCCGCAACCTCCCCGACCAGCGCGTCCTCGTCCTCCAGCACCGCCACCCGCACCCCGTCGACATACACGGTCGCCCGGTCCCGCAGCCCCGTCACCCGCAGCGGATACGGCCCGCGCGGCCCCGGCACCGCCACCCGGTAGCGCACCACACCCCGGTCCACCCCCAGATCCTCGAACGTCACCGGACCGCCCGCCTCCACCTCATCACCGCCCAGCGCATCCATCACCGCGCCCGCCGGCGCCCACTTCCCGACCGCCGCCCGCACCGGGGCCGACAGCGCCCGCGGCGGCTCCGGAGGCTCCGGAAGCGGACCGTCCGCACAGTCCGCCAACACCTCACGGAAACGCCAGAACTTCTCCGTCGGGCGGCCCCGTTCGTCGACCGGCGCCTCGTAGTCGTACGACGTCACCGTCGGCAGCAGCGCCCCGTCGTGCAGCTCACCGGCGCGATTGGCGCCCGCCCAGCCACCGAAGCTGGTGCCGCCGTGCGCCATGTAGAGATTGACCGAAGCGCCGCACTCCAGGATCTCGCGCAGCGCCGCCGCCGCATCCCGCGCCGAACGCGGCTCCGCCGGCTGTCCCCAGTGCGCGAACCAGCCGCACCAGAACTCCATGCACATCAGCGGCCCGTCCGCCCGGTGCCGGCGCAGCGCCGCGAACGCCTCCCGGGCCCCCGACCCGAAATTGACCGTGGCGAGCACCCCCGGAACCGCCCCACCGCTCAGCATGTGATCCTCGGGCCCGTCCGAGGTGCACAGCGGCACCCGCACACCCAGCTCCCGCAGCCGGTCCGCGAGATGCGCCAGGTACCCGGAATCGCTGCCGTACGAGCCGTACTCGTTCTCCGCCTGCACCATGACCACCGGACCGCCGCCCGGCCCGCCGGCCCCCGACGCCACCGTGCACTGCCGCGCCACCACCCCCGGCAGCAGCCGCGCGAACCAGGCATCCACGGCCGCCAGATACTCCGCGTCCCGGGTCCGCACCCGCCGCCCCAGCGACCCCGTCAGCCACTGCGGCAGCCCGCCGTTCTCCCACTCCGCGCAGATGTACGGGCCCGGCCGGACGATCGCCCACAGCCCCGCCGCCCGCACCGCGTCCAGGAACCGCCCCACCGCCGCCACATCCCGGAACTCACCCGGCCGCGGCTCGTGCAGATTCCACGGCACATACGTCTCCACGCAGTTCAGGCCCATCGCCCGCAGCATCGCCAGCCGGTGCCCCCACTGCGCCTCGTGCACCCGGAAGTAATGCAGCGCGCCCGACAGCAGCCGCACCGGCCGCCCGTCCACCAGGAAGTCCCGCTCGCCCACCTCGAACTGCGTCACGTCGCCCCGCCCTCGCCTCGTCACGGTCCTCGGTCACCGATCACCCTCGCCCTCTGGCGGTGCGGCGGTCCATGGACAAAGATCGGGGCCGATTGGACGGACGGGCGGCAGGCACGCAACGGGAGGTCCGGGCATGTACCACACCTGGATGCGCTACTTCACCCCGAGCCCGGTCCACCACCGGCTCGGCCTGGTGTGCCTCGGCGTCGGACTCCAGCACGGCGCACTTCCGACGGTCGGCCCGCGCACCCTCGACCACCACGTCGCCATAGTGATCAACGCGGGCCGCGGCTGGTTCACCACCCCGGACGGACGGCGGCACACCGTCACCGCCCCCGCCCTGCTGTGGATCATCCCGGGCGTACCGCACCACTACGCCGCCGACCCGGACACCGGCTGGGACGAGAGCTTCGTCGACTTCACCGGCACCGCCACCACCACCTACACCGAACTCGGCTACATCGAACCGGACCGGCCCGTCGTACCGCTCACCGACACCGGACCCGCCCGCACCGCCGTCGGCCGCATCGCCCGCGCGGCGCGGCGCGGCAATCCGCTGCTGGAGGTCGAGACCGCCGCGGCGGTGCACGAACTCCTCGTCACACTGCGCCGCGCCCGCGCCGACACCGACGCCGACGGCGACCCCGTCCTCCAGGCCCTGGCCCGCGACGCCTTCCTCCCCCTCTCCGTCACCGAGCACGCCGCCCGGCACGGCATGACCCCCGCCGAACTCCGCACCCTCGTACGCCGCGGCGCCGGCTGCAGCCCCAAGGACTACCTCCTCGGCATCCGGCTCGGCCGGGCCAAGGAACTCCTGGTCGCCACCGACCTCCCCGTCGCCGCGGTCGCCCGCCGCGTCGGCTACGACGACCCCGCCTACTTCAGCCGCCTGTTCACCCGCCGCGTCGGCACCGCCCCCGTACGCTTCCGCGACCGACAGGCCCGCAGCGTCCCCGGCGGCTGGTCCACCCGGATCCCGGACCCCGACAACCCCCCGCTGATCCGCTGAGCTGCGGCCACGCCCCCCGCGCCGCCGCCCGCCAAACACCCGTGCGCCCCCAAGTACCCGGTGGCAGCATGACCCCATGCCCGCACTGCAGCGCGACGAGGCGCAGACCCGAGCCCGGCTCATCGACGTCCACCGCTACGAGATCGACCTCGACCTCACCCAAGGCGAGGAACACTTCGGATCCCGTACGGTCATCCACTTCAGCGCACACGAACCCGGCGACACCTTCGTCGACATCAAACCCGCCGAGCTGCACACCGCCACCCTCGACGGCCACCCCCTCGACCCCGCCTCCCTCGACGACAACCGCCTCCCGCTGACGGGCCTGGCCGCGGGCGACCACGAACTCCGCCTCGACGCACGCATGCGCTACTCCCGCACCGGCGAAGGCATGCACCGCTTCACCGACCCCGCCGACGGCGAAACCTACGTCTACACCCAGCTGTTCATGGAAGACGTCCAGCGCGTCTTCGGCGCCTTCGACCAGCCCGACCTCAAAGCCGTCTTCCAACTGACCCTCAAGGCCTCCGAAGACTGGACCGTCCTGGCCAACGGCATCACCGAACACCTCGGCAACGGCACCTGGCAGGCCGCCCCCACCCCCCTCATCTCCACCTACCTCGTCGCCGTCGCCGCCGGCCCCTGGCACTCCGTACGCACCGAACACGCCGGACTGCCCTTCGGCATCCACTGCCGCCGCTCCCTCGCCCCCCACCTCGACGCCGACGCCGACGAAATCCTCGACATCACCCGCCGCTGCTACGACCGCTACCACCAGATCTTCGACGAGCCCTACCCCTTCGACTCCTACGACCAGGCATTCGTCCCCGAATTCAACGCCGGCGCCATGGAAAACCCGGGCCTGGTCACCTTCCGCGACGAATTCATCTACCGCTCCGCCGTCACCGACACCGAACGCCAGACCCGCGGCATGGTCATCTCCCACGAAATGGCCCACATGTGGTTCGGCGACCTCGTCACCCTCCAATGGTGGGACGACATCTGGCTCAACGAATCCTTCGCCGAATACATGGGCTACCAGGTCCTCTCCGAAGCCACCCGCTTCACCGAAACCTGGACCGACTTCGCCGTCACCCGCAAAGGCTGGGGCTACGACGCCGACCAGCGCCCCTCCACCCACCCCGTGGCACCCGCCCCCGACGACGTCCCCGACACCGCCTCCGCCCTCCTCAACTTCGACGGCATCTCCTACGCCAAGGGCGCCTCCGCACTGCGCCAGCTCGTCGTCTGGATGGGGGAGAAGGACTTCCTCGCCGGCATCAACGACCACTTCGCCCGGCACCGCTTCGCCAACGCCACCCTCGCCGACTTCATCGACTCCCTCGCCCGCGCCACCGACCGCGACGTCCACGCCTGGGCCGCCCGCTGGCTGCGCACCACCGGCGTCGACACCCTCACCCCCGTCGTCGGCGAAACCGAGGACGGCTGGACCCTGGACATCGAGCAGACCGGCAGCACCGACGGCACCCGCCCCCACCGCCTCACCATCGGCCTCTACGACCAGGACCCCACCACCCCCACCCGCCTCATCCCCCGCCCGCCGCTGTCCCGGGACCTCCCTTCCCCCCAGCCCTCGGCCCCGCCCGAACAGGGAGCCGCCGCCCTCGCCCCCCGCACCACCCCCGGCCCCCGCCCCGCCCTGCTCCTCCTCAACGACCAGGACCTCACCTACGCCAAGGTCCGCCTCGACCCCACCTCCTGGGACACCGCCCTGCGCGCCCTGTCCGCCCTGCCCCACGCCCTCACCCGCGCCGTCGTCTGGAACGCCGCCCGCGACATGGTCCGCGACGGCGAACTCGCCCCCACCGCCTATCTCGACGCCGCCCGAGCCCACCTCCCGCACGAAACCGACCTCGCCATCGCCCAGGGCGTCCTCGCCTTCGCCCGCACCCAGATCGCCGACCGCTACCTCCCCCCGTCCGCCCGCCACACCGCCCTGACCACCCTCACCGCCCTCAGCCGCGACATCCTGCGCCGCACCGAAGGCGCCGCCCACGGCACCGCCACCGGCCTGCGCCTGACCGCCGTACGCGCCTTCATCGACAGCGCCACCACCCCTGACACCCTCCAGGAATGGCTCGACGACGGCAGCGTCCCCGGCGGCCCCGACCTCGACCCCGAACTGCGCTGGCGCATCCTCGGCCGGCTCGCCACCCTCGGCGCCGCCCCCCTCGCCGACCTCCGCGAAGCCATCGACGCCGAACTCACCCGCGACCCCAGCGCCACCGGACAACAAGGCGCCGCCCGCTGCCGAGCCGCCCTCCCCGACCCCGCCGCCAAAGAAGCCGCCTGGGACGCCCTGTTCACCACCGACGACCGGGCCGCCCTCTCCTCCAACTACCTCTTCACCGCCACCGCCACCGGCTTCTGGGCCCCCGAACAACACGACCTGCTCCGCCCCTACGTAGCCCGCTACTTCACCGACGCCCCCGCCCTAGCCGCCCACCGCGGCCCCGCCCTCGCCGAAGCCGCAGGCCGCTACGCCTTCCCCGCCACCTTCATCGAAGCCACCACCCTCCACCTCGGCGAAACCTGCCTCACCGAAGCCGCCCCCACCCCCGCCCTGCGCCGCAAGCTCATCGACCAACTCGACGACCTCCGCCGCGCGTTGCACGTCCGCAACTGAAGAACGCCACCGCCGCCTGCGGGAATCCGTTCCCCCGCAGGCGGCGAACCGCGGAACGGCGAACCGCGGAACGGCAACCCAACCCCCCACCCGCGCCCAGACCCCCGCATACCAGGTGCCGGCGCCCCAACTGGGTTTCCCCGTAAGGCGATAACACTTTCGGGCTGATCTCGTTGTGCTCAGCGGGCACTACCAGCCAGGCCCCGGCCAGGCTGGTAGTGCCCGCACCGCGCACCCGGAGGTCAGTCGCATGAGCACCCCGCTCCTCGCCGGAGGAACCGCAGGCCCCGCCGCGCTCCGCCCCCTCCTCGACACCGTCCTCGACGCCCTCACCACCGGCGCCGAACACCGCGCCGGCCCCCTCCCGCCCGGCGGACCCGACGCCGTCGCCCACGCCGTACGCACCGCCTGCCACCCCCTGCTCCCCGAACACGGCACCGGAGCACACCAAGCCCTGCGCACCCTCGTCCACACCCTCGCCGCCGGCGCCGCCGACCCCGCCGACCCGCGCTGCGCCGCCCACCTGCACTGCCCCCCGCTGGCCCTGGCCACCGCCGCCGACCTCGCCGCCAGCGCCCTCAACCCCTCCATGGACTCCTGGGACCAGGCCCCCGCCGCCTCCGAACTCGAGGCCCTCACCTGCCGGGAACTCGCCACCCTCGTCTACCCCGACGCCACCGCCCCCGATGCCCTCGTCACCACCGGCGGCACCGAATCCAACCAACTGGCCGTCCTCCTCGCCCGCGAAGCCGCCCCCCACAGCTCCGCCACCGAAGCCCACGGACCCGGCACCCCCCTCCGGATCATCTGCGGCGCCAACGCCCACCACTCCCTCCACCGCGCCGCCTGGCTCCTCGGCCTCCCCGAACCCCTCACCCTCCCCACCCCCGACGGCACCCTCACCCCCGACACCGTCCACACCTGCCTCACCACCCTCACCGGACGAACCGGCCCCCTCCTCCTCGTCGCCACCGCCGGCACCACCGACTCCGGCGCCATCGACCCCCTCCCAGCCCTCGCCGACCTCGCCCAGCAACACGGCGCCCGCTTCCACATCGACGCCTCCTACGCCGGCCCCCTCCTCTTCAGCACCACCCACCACACCGCCCTCCGAGGCCTCGACCGCGCCCACACCGTCACCCTCGACCTCCACAAACTCGGCTGGCAGCCGGTCGCCGCCGGCCTCCTCGCCGTCCCCGGCCCCGCCACCCTCAGCCCCCTCGCCCACCAGGCCGACTACCTCAACGCCGACGACGACACCGAAGCCGGCCTGCCCGACCTCCTCGGCCGCTCACTGCGCACCACCCGCCGCCCCGACATCCTCAAGATCGCCGTCACCCTCAAAGCGCTCGGCCGCACGGGCCTCGGCGAACTCATCGACCGCACCCTCGCCGCCGCCCAGACCCTCGCCGACCTCATCGAGGCCCACCCCCGCTACGAACTCCACTCCCGCCCCACCCTCTCCACCGTCCTCTTCCGACCCACCGGCGCCGACCACACCACCCTCGCCACCATCCGCCGCACCCTCCTCACCGACGGACACGCCGTCCTCGGCCGCGCCACCACCCCCACCGGCCTCTGGCTCAAAGCCACCCTCCTCAACCCCCACACCCAACCCGGAGACCTCACCACCCTCCTCAAGCTCGTGGAAGGCCACACCCCCCGATGACCCCTCCCGAAACCACCGGCCCCGAAACCACCGGCCCCGACACCCCCCTAGACCTCGCCGGCATCGGCATCGGCCCCTTCAACCTCTCCCTCGCCGCCCTCGCCCACCCCCTCACCCACCTCAGCACCGCCTTCTACGACCAGCGCCCCGCCTTCCACTGGCACCCCGGCCTCCTCATCGACGGCGCCACCCTCCAAGTCCCCTTCCTCGCCGACCTCGTCACCCTCACCGACCCCACCAGCCCCTGGACCTTCCTCAACTACCTCCGCACCCGCGAACGCCTCTACCCCTTCTACTTCGCCGAGCGCTTCCACATCCACCGCGCCGAATACGACGCCTACTGCCGCTGGGTCAGCGAAAACCTCACCGGACTCCACTTCGGCCACCAAATCGACGCCATCCGCTGGAACCCCGAACGCGCCCACTTCGAAGTCGACTTCACCCAGCTCAACGCCGACGGCGAAGCCCAAGCCCTCGGCCGCACCCACGCCCGCAACCTCGCCCTCGGCATCGGCACCACCCCCCACATCCCCGAACCCCTACGCCCCCTCGCCGACGCCCCCGCCGTCCCCGTCATCCACTCCGCCCACTACCTCGACCACCGCGAACGCCTCCTGGCCGCCGACCACATCACCGTCATCGGCGCCGGCCAATCGGGCGCCGAAATCTTCCTCGACCTGCTCCGCACCCGCCCCACCGGCCGCGAAGGCCTCCACTGGCTCGCCCGCACCCCCGCCTTCGCCCCCATGGAATACAGCAAACTCGGCCTCGAACACTTCACCCCCGACTACACCCGCTACTTCCACGCCCTCACCGAACCCGTACGCGACGCACTCCTCCCCGGCCAATGGCAGCTCCACAAAGGCATCGACCACGACACCCTCACCGCCATCCACGACGAGCTCTACCGCCGCACCCTCCACGGCGGCTGGCCCGACACCACCCTCACCCCAGGCGTCTCCGTACGCACCGCCGGCCGCGTAGGCACCACCAAAATCGAGCTCCACCTCGACCACACCCAGCAAGGCACCCGCTCCCGCCTCACCACCGACGCCGTCATCCTCGCCACCGGCTACCGCGAACGATCCCTCGACACCCTCCTCGCCGCCCTCGACCCCCACCTACGCCGAGACCGCGCCGGCCGCCCCCGCATCGACCAGCACCACCGCCTCGACCTCGACCCCTCCATCACCGGCGCCATCTACGTCCAGAACGCCGAAACCCACACCCACGGCGTCGGCACCCCCGACCTCGGCCTCGCCGCCTGGCGCAGCGCCACCATCCTCAACTCCCTCACCGACACCCCCGCCTACCCCCTCCCCACCCGCACCGCCTTCACCACCTTCGGCCTCCAACAACCCACCCCCAACCCCACCGGAACGGTCCCCCGACAGGGCTCCACCCTCGTACCCCGCCGCTGACCACCGCCCCACGGTGGCGGCGCCACCGCCACCGGCCACACCACCCCGGCATGCGACCCTTCAACACCCACACACCCACCACCGCACACCGGGAGCCCCCATGACCGACCCCCTCACCGGCCCCACAGACGCCGAACCCCACCACCCCCAGCCCACCCTCCCCTACGGCACCCCCGACACCCCCCGCCTCGCCGTACGGGGCGAAGCCCGCCTCGAAGTCGACCCCGAAATCGCCCACATCCACGTCACCGTCAGCGCTCGCGGCACCGACCGCAACACCGCCCTCACCGACCTCGCCCGCCGCAACGACGAAGCCCTCACCCTCATCAAAACCTACGGAAACGCCGTCGAACACCTCGAAACCGGCGCATTCAGCATCAACCCCCAGCTCACCTACAACGGCCGCAACGAACGCATCCGCGCCTACCACGGCAGCGTCACCCTCAACGCCACCCTCAACGACTTCACCACCCTCGGCGAGCTCACCACCCGCCTCGGCGACCTCGAACTCACCCACGTCGCCGGCCCCCGATGGGCCCTGCGCCCCGACTCGCCCGCCCACCGCGCCGCCCGCACCCAAGCCGTCCGCGAAGCCGTCCAGCGCGCCCGCGAATACGCCGAGGCCCTCGGCGCCCATCTCGACGCCATCGTCGAGCTCGCCGACCTCGGCGCCGAAAACACCCCCATATCCGCACCCCCCACCGCCATGCACGGCTACGGCCTGCCCCCGCTCCCGCCCGAGCCCGGCGGCGCACCCGGCCACGCCCCCGCCCTCGACCTCCAGCCCCAGCGCCAGACCGTCCACGCCGCCGTCAACGCACGCTTCACGATGACCCGTCCCGCACTATGAGACGACGCCCTGAGAAGGCGAATTTCCGCTCATCGGAGCGCCCTTACGCCCATTCCAATACTTGTCAACAGCCCTTCATCAAACGGCCGTTGGGCAGTCACCTCTTTACAGTTCCCTACCGCCCGGTAGGTCATAGGGTCGAAACATGCGCCGAGCAAAAATCGTCTGCACCCTAGGACCCGCCACCGACTCGTACGAGCAGATCAAAGCCCTCGTCGACGCCGGAATGGACATCGCCCGCTTCAACCTCAGCCACGGCACCTACGCCGACCACGAAGCGCGCTACGAACGGGTCCGCAAAGCATCAGAAGAAACCCGCCGCAGCGTCGGAATCCTCGCCGACCTTCAAGGTCCGAAGATCCGCCTCGGCCGATTCCGCGAAGGACCCGTACTTCTCGAACGCGACGACGAGTTCACCATCACCGTAGAGCCGTCCATCGAAGGCGACCGCCAGCTCTGCGGCACCACCTACGACGGCCTCGCCGACGACGTCACCCCCGGCGAACGCATCCTCGTCGACGACGGCAAGGTCACCCTCGAAGTCACCGGCGTCGACGGGCCCCGCGTCCGCACCAAGGTCATCGAAGGCGGCATGGTCTCCGACCACAAAGGCCTCAACCTCCCCGGCGTCGCCGTATCCGTCCCCGCCCTCTCCGAAAAAGACCAGGACGACCTCCGCTGGGCCCTGCGCACCGGCGCCGACATCATCGCCCTCTCCTTCGTCCGCAGCGGCCGCGACATCGAAGACGTCCACCGCATCATGCGCGAAGAAGACCGCTTCCTCCCCGTCATCGCCAAGGTCGAAAAGCCCCAGGCCGTCGAGCACATCGACGACATCGTCGCCGCCTTCGACGGCATCATGGTCGCCCGCGGCGACCTCGGCGTCGAAATGCCCCTGGAAGCCGTCCCGATCGTCCAGAAGCGCGCCATCAAACTCGCCAAGCGCAACGCCAAACCGGTCATCGTCGCCACCCAGATGCTCGACTCGATGATCGACAACTCCCGCCCCACCCGCGCCGAGGCCTCCGACGTCGCCAACGCCGTCATCGACGGCACCGACGCCGTCATGCTCTCCGGCGAGACCAGCGTCGGCAAATACCCCACCGAAACCGTCAAAACGATGAGCCGCATCGTCGAAGCCGCCGAGGAAGACCTCCTCGCCAGGGGCCTCCCGCCGCTCACCGAAGCCAACAAGCCCCGCACCCAGGGCGGCGCCGTCGCCCGCGCCGCCGCCGACATGGGCGACTTCCTCGGCGCCAAGTTCCTCGTCGCCTTCACCCAGTCCGGCGACACCGTCCGCCGCCTCTCCCGCTACCGCTCGCCGATCCCCCTCCTGGCCTTCACCCCCGACCCGGCCACCCGCTCCCAGCTCAACGTCAGCTGGGGCGTCGAGACGTTCCTCGGCCCGACCGTCAACTCCACCGACGAGATGGTCGCCCAGGTCGACGAACAGCTGCTGAAGCTCGGCCGCTGCCAGAAGGGCGACATCGTCATCATCACCGCCGGCTCCCCGCCCGGAGTCCCCGGCTCCACCAACCTCGTCCGCGTCCACCACATCGGCGAGGACGACTCCCCGAAGTAACCCGAGCATCCGCGTAACCCGCGAAATACGCAGTAACCCGAAGTTGCGCCCCGTATGCGCTGGGCCGAGGTATCTGACTGCCGTCCCTGTCAGTACTTCGGCCCGATGTGTTGGTCCATGAGCGCCACGGAGGCTCTGCGGGCGACGGAGATGTTCTCCGCCTGACGGGATTGCCGCGCCGGCTTCCACTCGACGCCGACCTTGTCGAGGGTGTCGGTGTAGAGACGGATGATGTCGGTGGACATATTGGTGAAGAAGTACCGCGGGTATTCGTAGCGCTTGCGCTCCCCGCCGGCCATTCGCGTCGTCCAGTTGGTGATCCGGCAACCGTCGGAATGGACCAGCCCGCGGATGAACTCCCAGGGGTGCTCGTCCACGATCTGCCGCTGCCAGGGTTCGAGGACGATCGGCCGCTCATGCTTTCTGCCGGGGCCGTGTTGGGGGAAGAGGCAGGGCCAGTGATGGCTGTAGCTCGTCACCATCACGCAGCCCTGGCGTTGGATGACACACACGCTGTTCATCGGGCGGACCGCCTTCATCGCGTCGCGGCACGCCACGATCAGGCCCGGCCATGCGTCCGCACACGCGATTCGGAGCACATGTCCACGCCTGCGAGGCTGTCTGCTGATGCAGCCGTCGCCGAGGTAGAGGCCGAGTAAGTAGGCGTATGCCGTGGCCGCCGCGGGTGGTCGCGGCATCGGCTCGCACCTCGTGCATTCCGTCTTACGGGAGAGCGGCTCGATCCGGGTCTGCCACGAACGGATGGCGTACCGGGAGATCCCGGTCTGCTTGCTTACGGAGTTGAGGCTGCGGCCTTGGGCGACGAGGGCAAGAGCACACTCACGCGTTGCATGATCGTACATGCATGTGATTTTTGCCGGGATGCAACCCCCGAGAGCCCATTCGAGCTAATGTTCGCCTCATTGGGTGAACATTTTCGAATCTCAGGCAACCTTGGAACTGAAGGTGAAGTGCCCCGGGTCGGACTCGAACCGACACTGTATGGGTTTTGAATCCATTGCCTGCTGCCAATTGGGCTACCGGGGCCAGTGGAATCCAAGGTTAATGCTGACCTGCTGTGGGACCACCCTACAGGAGATAGGTAGGCTCATGGGGCACCACCTGCCAGCAAGAGGAGACCCGTGAGCGCCGCCGAGCCCGACCAGCCTGTCGCCGACGACGACCAGTCGCACGTCCCCCCGCTGACCACCCGCGTGGTGATCGCCGAGGACGAGGCCCTCATCCGTCTCGACCTCAAAGAGATGCTGGAAGAAGAGGGCTACACCGTCGTCGGTGAGGCCGGAGACGGTCAGACGGCCGTCGACCTGGCCCGGGAGCACCGGCCCGATCTGGTGATCCTCGATGTGAAGATGCCGGTCCTGGACGGGATCTCCGCGGCCGAGAAGATCGCCGAGGACAGCATCGCCCCGGTGCTGATGCTCACCGCTTTCTCGCAGCGTGAGCTGGTGGAGCGGGCGCGGGACGCGGGTGCGATGGCGTATCTGGTGAAGCCGTTCTCCAAGAGCGATGTGGTGCCGGCGATCGAGATGGCCGTGAGCCGGTTCACGGAGCTGAAGACGCTGGAGAAGGAGGTCGCCGACCTCACCCAGCGGCTGGAGACGCGCAAGCTCGTGGACCGGGCGAAGAGCATTCTGCAGACGCAGTACGGGCTGACCGAGCCGGCGGCGTTCCGGTGGATTCAGAAGACGTCGATGGACCGGCGGCTGTCGATGCAGCAGGTCGCCGAGGCGGTCATCGAGGACGCCGAGGAGAAGAAGCAGCAGAAGCAGCAGGAGAAGCAGCAGGAGAAGGACTAGCGTCCGCCGGAGCGTGTGAGCGGCCCCGTACCGATGGTGATCGGTACGGGGCCGCTTTGTTGCGGGGTGGGTGGGGTGGTTCAGTCCTCGCCCAGGTAGGCCTTGCGGACGGATTCGTCGTGCAGGAGGTGTTCGCCGCTTCCGGAGAGGACGATGCGGCCGATTTCCATGACGTGGCCCTGGTCGGCGAGGGAGAGCGCGGCTTGGGCGTTCTGCTCGACGAGGAGGATGGTGGTGCCTTGAGAGCGGAGTTCGCGGATGGTCTCCATGATCTTTTGCATCATGATCGGGGAGAGACCCATGGAGGGTTCGTCGAGCATGAGGAGTTTGGGGCGGGACATCAAGGCCCGTCCCATGGCGAGCATTTGCTGTTCGCCGCCGGAGAGGGTGCCGGAGGCTTGTTTTCTGCGTTCGCCGAGGATGGGGAAGAGGTCGTAGGCGCGCTGGATGTCCTTTTCGATGCCCGGGGTGTCTTTGCGGAGGAAGGCTCCTAGCTGGAGGTTTTCCTCGATGGTGAGGCGGGGGAAGAGGCGGCGGCCTTCGGGGGAGTGGGCGAGGCCGCGTTCGACGATTTTGTGGGCGGGGACGCCGTTGAGGGGGTCTCCGTCGAAGGTGATCTTTCCGGCGAGGGGTTTGAGGAGGCCGGAGAGGGTGCGCAGGGTGGTGGTTTTGCCGGCGCCGTTGGTGCCGATGAGGGTGACGGCCTGGCCTGCTTCGACGGAGAACGAGATGCCTTTGACGGCTTCGATTTTTCCGTAGGCGACGCGGAGGTCCTCGACCTCGAGCAGTGCGGTCATGGGGTGTCTCCGGTGTCTGCGCCGGCGGGTGGGTCGGCCGGGTCCGGTTCGTCGGGGGTTGCCGTTTTTTCCGGGGTGGGTGCGGTGTCGTCCATGGGGGTGCCGAGGTAGGCGGCGACGACGCGTTCGTCGGCCTGGACGACGTCGGCGGTGCCTTCGATGAGTTTTTGGCCCTGGACGAGGACGGCGACGCGGTCGCAGAGGTTGAAGATGAAGCGCATGTCGTGCTCGATGACGAGGACGGCGGTGCCCTGGTCGCGGATGGCGAGGACGAGGTCCTGGGTGGCGCGGGTTTCCTGGGGGTTCATGCCGGCGGTGGGTTCGTCCAGGAGGAGGAGGCCGGGGTCGCTGGCGAGGGCGCGGGCGATTTCGAGCTTGCGTTGTTCGCCGTAGGGGAGGTTGCGGGCGAGGTGGTCGCGTTTGTGGGCGAGGCCGGTGAATTCGAGGAGTTCCATGGCGCGTTGTTCGGAGGCGCGTTCGGCTTTTTTGAAGCCGGGGCCGCGGAGGAGGGCGGACCAGAGGCCTTCTTTGGTGCGGGTGTGGCGGCCTACGAGGACGTTCTCGAGGACGGTCATGTTGGCGAAGAGGCGGATGTTCTGGAAGGTGCGGGCGACGCCGGCCTGGGTGACGAGGTGGGGTTTGCGGGAGAGGCGGGTGCCTTGGTAGCTGACGGTGCCTTCGGTGGGGACGTAGAGCCCGGTGAGGCAGTTGAAGAAGGTGGTTTTGCCTGCGCCGTTGGGGCCGATGAGGCCGACGATTTCGCCGGTGCCGACGGTGAGGTCGACGCCGCGTACGGCGGTGAGTCCGCCGAAGCGCATGGTGACGCCGGCGGCTTCCAGGACGGTGGCGCCGGTGGCCGCTGTGGTGGCGATGGTGGGTGTGGTCATGGTCGTCACGCCTTTGCCTGGGTGGCGCCGAGGGTGGCGTCGGTGTCGGGGAGGCGTTGGTCGGGGACGTCGAGCTGCCCGGTTTCGTGGAATTCGAGCTGCTTGCGGCGGTCGGGGATGAGGCCTTCGGGCCGGAAGCGCATGAGCAGGACGAGGGCGATGCCGAAGAGCAGCAGCTGGTAGTCCTGGAGGAAGTCGAGCTTGGCGGGGATGAGGAAGAGCAGGGCCGCGCCGACCAGGGGTCCGCTGAGGGTTCCCATGCCGCCGAGGATGACGGCGGCGAGGAGGAAGGCGGAGTTGGGGGGCTGGGGTCCGGCGAACTGGAATTGTTCGGGGGTTGCGGTGGTGACTACGTGTGCATGGACGGTTCCGGCGAGTCCTGCGAGGGAGGCGCCGAGGGCGAAGGCGAGCAGGCGCAGCCGGAAGGAGTTGATGCCCATGGCGATGGCGGCGGTTTCGTCTTCGCGGATGGCGATCCAGGCGCGGCCGATGCGGGAGGCGGCGGCGCGGCGGAAGACGAGGACGACGAACGCGGTGACGAGGATCATCAGCAGGTAGTAGTTGCCGTAGGTGGCGACGGGGATGCCGAGGATGTGGTGCGGTTCGCCGAAGTTGAAGCCGAAGATTTCGAGGTTGGGGATGTTGGGGATGCCCATGGCGCCGTTGGTGACGTCGGGGCCGGTGGTGCCGTTGAGGTTGAGCATGGCGATGCGGAAGATCTCACCGAAGCCGAGGGTGACGATGGCGAGGTAGTCGCCGCGCAGGCGGAGGGTGGGGGCCCCGATGAGGACGCCGAAGACGAGGGAGGCGGCGGCGCCGGTCAGGAGGGCGGCCCAGAAGGGGAAGTGGAGGCCGAGGGCGGATTCGGGGGAGCCGGAGACCAGGGCGGCTGCGTAGGCGCCGACGCCGAGGAAGGCGACGTAGCCGAGGTCGAGGAGGCCGGCGAGGCCGACGACGACGTTGAGGCCCAGGGCGACGGTGGCGAAGATCAGGATGTTGGCCCCGATGATCGTGTATTGGTCGGTGTCCTGGGTGAAGGGGAAGCTGGCGGCGGCGATGAGGGCGGCTGCGAGGGCCGGTCCGCGGTGTTTGTGGGTGAGTTCGGTGAGCCGCTTGATGAGTCCTGCCCGGTTGAGGGCGGGGAGGGCGATCACGACGAAGAGGAGGTAGCCGACGAAGGGGGCGCCGTCGTCGGTGTCGATGCCGTAGGTGAAGGCGAGGAGTCCGGTGGCGAAGGCGGCCGCGATGATGAGGATTTCGGCCCAGCCGGGGAGTTCGCGGGTGCGGCGTGCGACGGGGGTGGCGGCGAGGCTGGTGGTGAAGCGTTGCCAGGCGCCGGTGGGTGGTGTGTCCGGGGTGTGGTCGGCGGGGAGGCCGAGGGCCGCGGCGAGGGTGACGAGGGAGGTCACGCCGGCGAGGAAGCCGCCTGGTTCGAGGTTGACGAGGCCGCCGAGCTGGATGGCGATCGCGATGAGGGTGAACCACGTGGCGGCGAAGGTGGCGAGGGCGGCGAGGAGTACGGGGGCGTTGCGGCCGCCGGGGGTGAGCCATTGGAGGCCGCGGATGCCGAGTCCTGCCGCGGCGAGGAGGAGGGTGAGGATGCCGCCGACGAGGGTGATGAGCTGGAGGCCGGCGGGGGATCCGTAGTAGGTGAGTTCGCCGGGGAAGTCGTTGCTCCAGGTCCAGGCGAGGCCGGTGGTGAGGGCGGTGGCGAGGGCGGCCGCGGCGGTGGTGATGCGGGCGGTGCGCTCGGGGAGGGGGAGCACGCTCCGGGCGGTGTCCGTGGTGGTGTGTGTGGTCATCGCTATCACGCCCGATCCGCGACGCGTTCGCCCAGCAGGCCTTGTGGCCGCAGGAGGAGTACGAGGATGAGGAGGACGAACGCCCAGACGTCCTTCCAGGCTCCGCCGCCGAATTGCTGCATGCCGGGGATTTCCTCGATGTAGGCGGTGGCGAGGGCTTCGGCGATGCCCAGGACGACGCCGCCGAGCATGGCGCCGTAGATGTTGCCGATGCCGCCGAGGACGGCTGCGGTGAAGGCCTTGAGGCCCATGATGAAGCCCATCCGGAACTGCACCTCGCCGGTGCGCAGGCCGTAGGCGACGGCGGCGACGCCGGCGAAGGCGGCGCCGATGGCGAAGGCGAGGACGATGATGCGGTCCGTGTTGATGCCCATGAGTTTGGCGGTGTCGGGGTCCTGGGCGGTGGCCTGCATGGCGCGGCCGCTGCGGGTTTTCGACACGAAGAAGCCGAGGGCGATCATGCAGGCGGGGGCGGCGATGAGGACGAAGAGGTCGCCGCGTTGGACGGTGGCGCCGAGGATGTCGAAGGAGTGGCCCTTGAACTGGGGGAAGACGCGGGCCTGTTTGCCGTCGGGGTACCACTTCCAGATGGCTTGCTGGAGGGCGATGGACAGTCCGATGGCGGTGATGAGGGGGGCGAGGCGGGGGGCGCCGCGCAGTGGGCGGTAGGCGAATCGTTCCGCTGCGACGCCGACGAGGACGGATACGGCGATGCCGCCTATGAGCATGACGGGCAGGGCGAGGGCGAGCGAGGTGCCGGTGGGGAGGGCGAGGTAGACGCTGAGTGCCCCGAAGCCGCCGACCATGAAGATCTCGCCGTGGGCGAAGTTGATGAGCTGGACGATTCCGTAGACCATCGTGTAGCCGATCGCGATGAGACCGTACATCGCGCCGAGGATGAGTCCGTTGGCCAGCTGTTGCGGCAGTTCGTTCACCGCAGGGCCTCCGTTGTGTGGGAGTGGGGTGGCATTGGTGTGCCGCGGGCCGCGCCAGGGTGTGCGGGTGTCCTGGCGCGGCCCGGTTGGCCGGCCGTGCGGGTGCGTCAGCTCTTGTCGAACTTCTTGAATTCGGCGCTGAAGCGGGACTTCCAGGCGCCCTTGTCGACCTGGTAAGCGGTGATCATGGTGTTGGTGGTGTCGCCGTATTTGTCGAAGGCGATGCTGCCGGTGACGCCGTCGAACTTGACCTTGTTCATGGCGTCGACGACCTTGGTGCGGGCGTCGTCGGGGAGCTTGCCGCCGTTGTCGCCGACGACGGCCTTGACGGCCTGGATGAGGGCCCAGGTGGCGTCGTAGGTGGAGCCGCCGTAGGCCTCGTAGGCCTCCTTGAAGCCGGCCGCCTTGTAGTCGGCGATGAATTTCTTGGCGGAGGCGAGCTGTTCGACGGGCTTGCCGACGGAGGAGGCGTAGTCGCCCTGGGCCTTCTTGTTGAGCTTGATGTAGTCGGCGCTGTACATGCCGTCGCCGCCCATGAGGGGCACGGTGACGCCGCCGTCCTTGAGCTGCTGGCTCAGCGGGCCGGAGGCGGGGTATTCGCCGCCGTAGAAGACCAGGTCGGGGCTCTTGGCCTTGACCTTGGAGACGACGGCTTTGAAGTCGCGGTCGTCGGGGCTGATGTGTTCGGTGCCGACGACCTTGCCGCCGAGCTTGGTGAACTGGTCCTTGAAGGAGGAGGCCAGGCCGACGCCGTAGGTCTTCTGGTCGTCGATGACATAGGCCTTCTTGGCCTTCATCTTTTCGAAGGCGTACTGGCCGTCGAAGGCGCCCTGCACCTCGTCGGTGGTGGCGGTGCGGAAGTAGGTGGGGAACTGGCGGGCGCGTTTGTCCTGGCGCCAATCCTTGCCCTGGGTGAGGTCGGGCGTGGTGTTCGCCGGGGAGATCAGGGTGAGGTTGTTCTGCTTGGAGACCTGCTGCATGGACTGGGCGACGCCGGAGTTGAGCGGTCCGACGATGCCGAGGACGTCCTTGTCGCCGGCGAGCTTGGTGGTGTTCTGCTGGCCGACGTTGGGCAGGGCCTTGTCGTCGAGGGCTTCGAGTTTGAAGGTGATGCCCTTGACCTCGCCGGCTTTGTTGGCGTTGTCGATGGCGAGCTGGGCGGAGTTGCGGATGCCCAGGCCGAGGGCGGAGAGCTCGCCGGTGGTGGGGGCGTCGAGGCCGATGACGACGGTGGTCTTGGAGCCGTCGCCGCTCTTGTCGTCGCCCCGGGAGCCGCACGCGGAGAGCGTGAGGGCGCCGGTGGCGACCGCGGTGGTGAGGATGAGCAAGGAACGGTGACGCACGATCAGTCCTTTCCCTGGCGCGGCCACGGTTGTCGCATGGCCGTTTCGCGCGGTCTGTACGGGGTGGCACAGGGGCCGTGCTTGCAGCGCGCCCGTCAGCGCGGTGACTGGCGGTGAACTCTAGAGCGGTGTTTCGTCCCCCGGCAGAGGCGCTGAGCAGGATGTGACGCTCTTGTTATGACCTGCGATGAGCGTTATGCCGTCATGGTCCTTACACCTCGGGGGCGGACGCGGTACGGAAGGTGAAGTTGCACTTCCGCGGGGGAATGTGGGCCGAGGTGTCGGTACGGCGTCCGCATACCGGATGGGGTGGGCGCGGGGGCGTCAACGGCGGTGCGGGGGAGGGGGGATGGGGCCGTTGCGGAATGGTGCGCGTGTTACGCAGCGTTACGAAAATGTGTACGGGGGCGTCTGCGTGACGTCTGCGGTCCGGAAGGCCGGGAGGTGCGGTCCCGGGGCCGGGGCATGCGGACGGCCCCGCTCCCTGGGGCCGGGGGCGGGGCCGTCGTGGCGGGGTGGTTCAGCTGCGGTAGGCGTCTGCTTCCACCTCGCGCAGCATGCAGGTCAGCCGTGCGGTGCAGACCCGCTTGTCCTGCTCGTCGGTGATGACGATCTCGTAGGTGGCGGTGGAGCGGCCGCGGTGTACGGGGGTGGCGACGCCGGTGACGAGGCCCGAGCGGGCGCCCCGGTGGTGGGTGCAGTTGAGGTCGACGCCGACGGCGAGCTTGGTGGGGCCGCCGTGCAGCATGGAGCCGACCGAGCCGAGGGTCTCGGCGAGCACGGCGGAGGCGCCGCCGTGCAGGAGCCCGTAGGGCTGGGTGTTGCCCTCGACGGGCATGACGCCCACGACCCGCTCCGGTGCGGCCTCGAGGACCTGCACGCTCATCCGCTCGCCGAGGTGGCCGGCGGAGAACAGGGCGGGCAGGTCGAGGCCGAGGCCCGCCCACTGCTCCAGGATCTCCTGCGGAAACTTGGTCGTGTTCTGCTCACCCATGCCTGCGGCTCCGTTCGCTGCCCGTGATCGTCGCGCCCGTGATCGTTGTCGGTTGTGGCCGTCGTTGGTCGTGGCCGGTTGGTGGTCGTGACCGGCGTCGTTCGTACCGGCGCCGGTCGTGACCGTCGTTGGTGGTGATCGGCGTCGGCCGTGACCGTCATCGACCGTGCCTGTTCCTATCAGGCTCCTGAGCAAGCGCTCAGCCCGGGGTGTCCTGCGGGGAGCTCTCGGCGTTCTCCAGACGGATCACCACGGACTTGGCCGCGGGGGTGTTGCTGATGTCCGCGGTGTGGTCGAGCGGGATGAGCACATTGGTCTCGGGGTAGTAGGCGGCCGCGCAGCCGCGGGCCGTGGGGTAGTGCACCACCCGGAAGCCGGGCGCGCGCCGCTCGCTGCCGTCCGTCCATTCGCTGACCAGGTCGGTGTACGCGCCGTCGGCCAGGCCCAGGGCGCGGGCGTCGTCGGGGTGGACGAGCACCACGCGGCGGCCGTTCTTGATGCCCCGGTAGCGGTCGTCGAGGCCGTAGATGGTGGTGTTGTACTGGTCGTGCGAGCGCAGCGTCTGCAGCAGCAGCCGTCCTTCGGGGACGGCGGGGTACTCCACCGGGGCGGCGGTGAAGTTGGCCTTCCCGGTGGCGGTGGGGAAGCGGCGGTCGTCCCGGGGGGCGTGCGGCAGGGCGAAGCCGTCGGGGCGGGCGACCTTGGCGTTGAAGTCCTCGAAGCCGGGGATGACGTGCGCGATGCGGTCGCGGATCGTCGCGTAGTCCCGCTCGAACTGCTCCCAGGGCGTGCGGCTGGCCTCGCCCAGGACCCGACGGGCCAGGCGGGCGACGATCGCCGTCTCGGACAGCAGCTGGGGGCTCGCCGGCTCCAGGCGTCCTCGGGAGGCGTGCACCATGCCCATGGAGTCCTCGACGGTCACGAACTGCGCGGCGCTCTTCCCGTCCGGGCCGACCTGGACGTCGCGCTCCGTGCGGCCCAGGGTGGGCAGGATCAGCGCGCGGGCGCCGGTGATCACATGGGAGCGGTTGAGCTTGGTGGAGACGTGGACGCTGAGGCGGGCGCGGCGCATGGCGGCCTCGGTGACGTCGGTGTCGGGAGTGGCGGAGACGAAGTTGCCGCCCATCGCGAAGAACACCTTGGCCCGGCCGTCGCGCAGCGCGCGGATGGCCCGTACGACATCGAGGCCGTGCTCGCGGGGCGGCGCGAAGCCGAATTCCTTCTCCAGGGCATCCAGGAAGGCGGGCGCGGGCCGCTCGAAGATGCCCATGGTGCGGTCGCCCTGGACGTTGCTGTGGCCGCGCACGGGGCACACGCCCGCGCCGGGGCGGCCGATGTTGCCGCGCAGCAGCAGGAAGTTGACGACTTCCTGGATGGTGGGGACGGAGTGCTTGTGCTGGGTCAGGCCCATCGCCCAGCACACGATGGTGCGCCGGGAGGCGAGGACCATGGCCAGCGCGCGGTCGATCTCCTCGCGGGCCAGGCCGGTGGCGCGCAGCGTTTCGTCCCAGTCGTCGTCGGCGCGGGCCGCCCGCGCGAACTCCTCGTATCCGTGGGTGTGTTCGCGGATGAACTCCTCGTCGACGGCGCCGTCCGTCTCGAGGATCGCGCGGTTCAGGGCGCGGAAGAGTGCCTGGTCGCCGCCGAGGCGTACCTGGAGGAAGAGGTCGGTCAGGGCGGTGCCGCCGCCGGCCAGGCCGCGCGGGGTCTGCGGGTTCTTGAAGCGCTCCAGGCCGGCTTCGGGCAGCGGGTTGATCGAGATGATCTTTGTGCCGCCGGCCTTGGCCTTCTCCAGGGCGGTGAGCATCCGGGGGTGGTTGGTGCCCGGGTTCTGCCCGGCGACGATGATCAGGTCGGCCTTGTAGAGGTCCTCCAGCAGGACGCTGCCCTTGCCGATGCCGATGGTCTCCGTCAGGGCCGAGCCGGACGACTCGTGGCACATGTTGGAGCAGTCGGGGAGGTTGTTGGTGCCGAATTCGCGGGCGAAGAGCTGGTAGAGGAAGGCGGCTTCGTTGCTGGTGCGGCCGGAGGTGTAGAAGACGGCCTCATCCGGGGAATCGAGGGCTGCCAGCTCCTCGCCGATGATGTCGAAGGCCCGCTCCCAGGGGACGGGAACGTAGTGGTCGGCGCCCGCGGCCAGGTACATGGGGTGGGTGAGGCGGCCCTGCTGGCCGAGCCAGTAGCCACTGCGGCCGGCGAGGCCGGCGACGGAGTGTGCGGCGAAGAAGTCCGGGGTGACCCGGCGCAGGGTGGCCTCCTCCGCGACGGCCTTGGCGCCGTTCTCGCAGAATTCGGCGGCGTGCCGCTTGTCGCCCTCGGGCCAGGCGCAGCCGGGGCAGTCGAAGCCGTCCTTCTGGTTCACGCGGAGCAGGGTGAGGGCGGTGCGCTTGACGCCCATCTGCTGCTGGGAGATGCGCAGGGCGTGGGTGATCGCCGGCAGGCCGACGGCGGAGTGCTGCGGCGGGCCGACCTCGGGTGCGTCCTGGACCGGGTCCGATGCGGGCGGCTTGCCTGCCATGGCGCTCTCCCTTGAGCCGTGTGCTGTGCCGGGTCCGCCGGGGGTGGGGCGGATCGTTGCCGTACACATCCGTTACCTCGCAGATCCTGTCACGGACCGGAGCGGGTGGCGTAGGCCCGGAGCGCGGGGGCTTGCCGGCGGCCGGGACGGCGTCCGCGGCGGGGATTGTCAGTGCGGCGTGGCAGGATCGGGGGCGTGGCAGCAAAGGCAGCGAAGAAGAGCGAAGCGACCGGCACCGAGGCGGCGGCGGGCGGCCGTCACCGTCTGCTCCTGATGGACGGGCATTCCATGGCATACCGGGCGTTCTTCGCCCTGCCCGTGGAGAATTTCACCACCGCCACGGGACAACCGACCAATGCGATCTACGGCTTCGCGTCGATGCTCGCGAACACCCTGCGCGACGAGGCGCCCACGCATTTCGCGGTGGCCTTCGACGTCTCGCGCAAGACCTGGCGCTCCGAGGAGTTCCCCGACTACAAGGCGAACCGCTCCAAGACGCCCGACGAGTTCAAGGGTCAGGTCGAGCTGATCGGCGAGCTGCTCGACGCCATGCATGTCAAGCGGTTCGCGGTCGAGGGCTTCGAGGCCGACGACGTGATCGCCACGCTCACCCAGCAGGCCGTCGCCCAGGGCTTCGAGGTCTCCATCGTCACCGGCGACCGCGACTCCTTCCAGCTGGTCTCCGACGATGTCACGGTCCTCTACCCCACCAAGGGCGTCTCGGAGCTGACCCGCTTCACCCCGGAGAAGGTCTTCGAGAAGTACGGCCTGACCCCTGCTCAGTACCCGGACTTCGCGGCGCTGCGCGGCGACCCGTCCGACAACCTCCCCGGCATCCCCGGCGTCGGCGAGAAGACCGCCACGAAGTGGATCAACCAGTTCGGCTCGTTCGCGGAGCTGGTGGAGCGCGCCGAGGAGGTCAAGGGCAAGGCGGGTGCCAACCTCCGCGAGCACCTGGAGTCGGTCAAGCTCAACCGCCGGCTGACGGAGATGGTCCGCGATGTGGAGCTGCCGTGCGGCCCCGACGCGCTGACCCGCGAGGCATACGACCGCGAGGCGCTCAAGGTCTTCCTCAACGCCCTGGAGATCCGCAACCAGGGTCTGCGCGACCGGCTGCACGCCGTCGACCCGGGCGCCGAGGAGACCGCCGAGGAGGCGCAGCCGGCCGGCGGCATCGAGGTGGACGGCACGGTCCTGGGCGCGGGCGAGCTCGCTCCGTGGCTGGCCGAACACGGCACGCGCCCGGTGGGCGTCGCCACCGTCGACGTATGGACCCTGGGCAGCGGCAGCGTCGCCGAGGTGGCGCTGGCCACCCCCGAGGGGCCGGCCGCCTGGTTCGACCCGTCCCAGCTGGACGAGGCCGACGAGCGGGCCTTCGCCGCCTGGAGCGCGGATCCGGCCCGGCCCAAGGTGATCCACAACGCCAAGGGCCTGATGCGGGTCTTCGGCGAGCACGGCTGGCTCATCGAGGGCGTCACGATGGACACCGCCCTGGCCGCCTATCTGGTCAAGCCCGGCCGCCGCTCCTTCGCCCTGGACGCCCTGTCCATCGAGTACCTGGGCCGCGATCTCGCCCCGGCCGCCGCGGGCGACGGCCAGCTGGCCTTCGGCGCGGACGAGGAGGCCGAGGCGGACGCCCTGATGGGCAACGCCCGCACCGTCCTCGACCTGGGGACGGCGTTCGAGACCAAGCTGCAGGAGGTCGGCGCCGCGGAGCTGCTGCGCGATGTCGAGCTGCCCACCAGCGCCCTGCTGGCCCGGATGGAGCGGTCCGGCATCGCCGCCGACCGGGGCTGGCTGGAGCGGATGGAGCAGCAGTTCGCGGGCGCCGTCCAGCAGGCCGTACAGGAGGCGCACGCCGCAGCGGGCCATGAGTTCAACCTCGGCTCGCCCAAGCAGCTCCAGGAGGTCCTCTTCGGTGAGCTGGGCCTGCCCAAGACCAAGAAGACCAAGACCGGTTACACGACCGACGCCGACGCCCTGGCGTGGCTGGCCGCGCAGACCGAGAACGAACTCCCGGTGATCATGCTCCGTCACCGCGAGCAGGCCAAGCTGCGCACGACGGTCGAGGGCCTGATCAAGACCATCGCCGCGGACGGCCGCATCCACACCACCTTCAACCAGACCGTCGCCGCCACCGGCCGGCTGTCCTCCACGGACCCCAACCTCCAGAACATCCCGGTCCGTACGGACGAGGGCCGGGCCATCCGCCGCGGCTTCGTCGTCGGCGAGGGTTTCGAGTCGCTGCTGACCGCCGACTACAGCCAGATCGAGCTGCGGGTGATGGCCCATCTCTCCGAGGACGAGGGCCTGATCGAGGCCTTCACCTCCGGTGAGGACCTGCACACCACCGTCGCCTCCCATGTCTTCTCGGTCGCCAAGGACCAGGTCGACCCGGAGATGCGCCGCAAGATCAAGGCGATGTCCTACGGGCTGGCATACGGCCTGTCGGCGTTCGGCCTCTCGCAGCAGCTGGGCATCCAGCCCGACGAGGCCCGCAAGCTGATGGACAACTTCTTCGAGCGCTTCGGCGGCGTACGCGACTACCTCCAGCGCGTCGTCGAGGAGGCCCGCGCCACCGGCTACACGGAAACGATCCTCGGCCGCCGCCGCTACCTCCCCGACCTCAACAGCGACAACCGCCAGCGCCGCGAAATGGCCGAGCGGATGGCGCTGAACGCCCCCATCCAGGGCACCGCCGCCGACATCGTCAAGATCGCCATGCTCAAGGTCGACGCGGCCCTGCGCGAGGCCGGGCTGCAGTCGCGACTGCTGCTCCAGGTCCACGACGAAATCGTGGTCGAGGTGGCCCCCGGCGAACGCAAGAAGGTCGAGGAACTGGTCCGCCGCGAAATGGCCGACGCGGTCGAACTGAGCGCCCCGCTGGACGTCTCGGTCGGCTCGGGCAAGGACTGGGAATCGGCGGCGCACTGAGCCCGCCGGTACGGCAGCCGCGTGGAGACGGCCCCGGGGGCGGGGTGGGCGTTGTCCCGAGCCCCCGGGGCCGCTTGCGTCCGAATTCCGAAGTGCCGGCTGACCTGCGTCTGTCCGTCGCAGCCGGCAACTACCTCGGACGGGGCCGGGCTCGCCGGTACCTTCGGTTGCGGGTCCTCTCGAAGGCCCGCAACCGGGCTTGAAGGCCCGGGTTGGCCATCGCTGCCGCCCACGCCTCATGGCTGTCCCGGTGAGCGACCGGCTCACCACGCGATCGGCGAGACGCTTCCCGTCGGAGTGAGGCGGCGTCTCACCGAGAGAGGCCGCCTCACGGCGAGGCGCCGCCTACGGCCGGGACGGCGGCCCCGACGCCCGTACGGAAGTCCCCGCGGCCACGCGGTCGTCGGCGGGCCCCGTCGGCGGAAGCGGCGCGTCGCCGCCATCGGCCGTGGGCGCCCGGCCGCCGTCATCCGCGCCGTGCCTCCGGCGCATCCGGCGGTGCAGCAGCCGTACGGCCACGGCGTACAGCGCCAGCCCGGGGACGAGCCCGGCGCCCGCGCCGAAGAGGGCGGACGGGATGTAGTCGAACCAGGTGGCCGTGTCGTCGTAGACGGCGTACGCCCGCAAGGTCCGGTCGGCGGCACCGGCCAGGACACACAGGGCGAGCGGCACGGTCAGCAGCAGCCGCAGCCGGACGCTCAGAGAGGGGACGGCGGCCGGGGGCACCTCGGCGCGCGCGTGGCGTAGCGCCGTCCACAGGAACCAGCCGATCGCCGCCAGCGCGAGCGCCGAGGTGCCGTACTGCAGATACATGGCGACGGGCCGGCCGCCCACCCACTCGTTCAGCCCGGGAATCAGCCGGGTGCCCCAGCGGCCCGGGTGGGTGAAGGCGTCCCACACGACGTGGGACGCGCAGCCCAGCACCGCGGAAACATAGAACCATCCGGTCAGCGCGGCGAGTTGGCGGGTACCCCGCGGCTGCCAGGGGCGGCCGCGGGCGACTGCGTACGCCGGACCCCGCCACGCCCCCGGGAGCAGCGCCAGCAGCGGTTCGCGCACCAGCAGCCAGCCGCCCACCAGCGCCGCGGTAACGGCGACATCCACCGTCAGCACACCGGGCAGACCGTGCGTGACCTCCCCGAACTCCATGGCGCCCGGCACCACCGTGTCCGCGTAATACGTCAGGTCCGGCGCGAACGAGCCCGCAACGAGAGCCGAGGCGACCAACGGTCCGCGCCCCGCGCCCGTCCGGCGGATCGCCGGAAGCACCGCGGCGGCATGGCTGAGCGTGAACGGCATGGCCCCCTCCTCGATCGATTCGGATCATTATGTCGGCCGATGAGAGCGGTAGCTGCCCGGCCCGAGATGTCGTAGTGTCGCCCGAGTTGGAGCGCGGGGGGCGCGCACCGCGTGGTACGCGCGGGAGGTCGACGTGGAGGGGACGGCACGTATGGCAGCCACATTCGGGCGACGGCACCGCAGGGGAGCGGCCTCAACGGCCGTGGTGGCGCTGGCGCTGGCCGCGCTGACCGCCTCTCAGGCGCCGGGCGCACTGGAGCATGCGGCCGCCACGGAGCCGGACCCGGGCCCGCTGCCCGCCGACGCCCCCATCGACGGCGGCGCGGGCTACTACGCGGACCTCCCACCCCTCAACAGCACCGTCCCGCACGGTGGTTCACACCGCCCCCATGGCGGCCCCCTGGCCACCGGGCCCGCCCAGGCCGGCATCCCGGCCACCGTCCTCGCCGCCTACAAGAAGGCCGCCGCCCGCCTCGACGACGCCGAACCGGGCTGCCGACTCCCGTGGCAGCTGCTCGCCGGCATAGGCAAGGTCGAATCCGGCCAAGCGCGCGGCGGCGCCGTCGACGCCACCGGCACCACCCTCGCGCCGATCCTCGGCCCCCAGCTCAACGGCCACGGCTTCGCCCGCATCGGCGACACCGACGGCGGCCGCCTGGACGGCGACCGCACCTACGACCGCGCCGTCGGCCCGATGCAGTTCATCCCCTCCACGTGGTCCAACGGCGGGCCGCTCGGCGCGGGTTGGGGCGCGGACGGCAACGGCGACGGCAAGAAGGATCCCCACAACGTCTTTGACGCGGCGCTCGCCGCCGGCCGCTATCTCTGCGCCGGCGGCCGCGACCTGTCCGCGGCGGACGACCTCGACCGCGCGATCCTCGGCTACAACGACTCCGCGGCGTATCTGCGGACGGTGCTGTCCTGGTACGCGTTCTACCGCACGGGCACGTACGAGGTGCCGGACGGCAAGGGCGTGCTCCCGGTGCGCCGGGCCGGTGCCACCGGAGGCGACGACCGCGCCGGCGGCCGGCGCGGAGGGCGTACGGGCCACGGCACCGCGGGCGCGCCGGGCAAGAACCGCCACCCCGCCAAGGGAAAGCCGAACGGATCCGCCGAGCCGGGCGGTCCGAACGGCACCGGCCACACCCGGGGCGGCGCCGGCACCTCCGGCAACCCCCACCCGACCCCCACCCCCAAGCCGCCCACCAAGCCCACCGATCCCGCCAAGCCCGCCGGAGTCACCGCCCTCCAGCGGGTCGGCGACCACGACCTGAGCGCCACCGCGGGCACGGACTTCGCCGCGAAGCCGCGGGTACGTGCCGCGGACGCCGCGGGCAAGCCGGTCGCCGGCGCCGCCATCCGCTTCACCCTCCCCAAGACCACGGACGCCCGCTTCCCCGGCGCCGCCACCACCGTCACCGTCACCACCGGCAAGGACGGCCTGGCCACCGCGCCCACGCTGCACGCGGGCGACCGGACCGGCACCTTCACCCTCCGGGCGACGGCCGTCGGCAGGAGCGCGCCCGCCGTGGCCTTCGACGCCACCGTCAAGGCCAAGCCCGCGCCGCGGGCCGACCGGCTCGTCCGTACCTCGGACAAGAAGCTGACGGTGACCGCGGGCCAGGCATTCGCGCCGGGCGCGATCGAGGTCAGGGCGACCCGCCAGGGCAAGACCGCCGCCGGAGTGCCGGTCACCGCGACCATGGTGACCGAGGACCCCGACACCCAGAGCCCCGAGAGTCCCCAGGGCCAGACCACCCCCAAGAACCCCCAGAGCCCGAAGAGCCCTGTGGAGAACGACAAGGGCCCCTACTTCAAGGACCCCGAGGCCACCGGCGCCGACAAGGACAAGCCCGTACGCACCCTCACGGCCCTCACCACCGACGCCAACGGCCTGCTCCAGCTCCCGAAGATCTACACGGACACGCACACCGGGACGTTCCTGCTGCGGCTGATCACCGGCGACGGCGTCTCACTCATCGTCGAACTCGAGGTCACACCGCCCGGCCAGGGCTGAACCAGCCCGCGCCGCCCCGCCCCACCGCCGTCCCGCCCGCCGTCCAGGGCCGGACGGCGGTGCCATGTGTCGTCGGGTGCAACGTGTTCTCATCTCGGCCCCCCGTTGCTACGGTGCCCCGACCTGACGCCGTATCAGCTCCAGCGCTCTTCGGGAGGCCGGCCATGCGCGCCCTGACAGCAGCCGTCGTCGGACTGGCCGCGGCGCTCGCCCTCATCGTCACCATCACGGCGATCGGCGCGCCCAGCGGCACGACCTCACCCAAGCCGCTGCTGACCACCGTCCCAGAACACCGCTGAGGGAGGGACGAATCCGCCATGCGCCGCAAAGCCAGCCTGGTACTGCTCGCCTTCGCCGTCTTCTTCACCACCCTGTCGCCGCTGATGCGGTGGTACGCCTTCCCCCGGCTCGCCAAGATCCCGCCCAGTCAGTACCAGGACATGGTCCTGGAGGCCGGACCCGCCACCCTCCTCGACTACGGCACGATGAAGGCCAGGCGCGTCCCCAAGGTCACCATCGTGCAGACCCTCAAGGGCAACGTCGGCGCATCCGACCGCATCGAGAAGACCGCGGGCCGCGACGTCGTCGTCTGGGACGCGCTGTCCTACGTGGCCGGACCCGACGGCAAGATGGTCTCCGAGGTCCCCGAGCGCTACATCTTCGACGCCCACTCCCAGGAACCCGTGCACGCCACCGGCGAGACGGTCGACGGCGACCCGGTACGCCGCGAGGGCATCGAGTACAAGTGGCCCTTCCTCACCGAGAAGCGCGACTACACCTACTTCGACGCGCAGACCCGCACCTCCGCCCCCATCCACTACAAGGGGACAACGACCTTCCACGGGCTGGAGGTCTACTACTTCGAGCAGACCATCCCCTGGACCAAGGTCCCGCTTCCCAAGAAGATGCCGGTCAAGGGCATCACCCCCCAGTCCGTCGAGAAGATGGGCACCACCCGCTGGTATTCCACCAAGCGGATGTTCTGGGTCGACCCGGTCACCGGGGCTCCGGTCAACGGCCAGGAGATCCATAAGGAGGAGCTGCGCGGTGGCGATCTGCTGCCCGGCGGCGGCAAGGTCACCGCCTTCGCCGGCCATGTGAAAATGCGCGACGACTACGTCGCCTCCACCGTCGCCCTGGTGAAGTCCCAGCGCACCCTCGTCCTGCTGCTCACCAGCTATCTGCCCTGGGGCTTCCTGACCCTGGGCGCGGCCCTGCTGGCCCTCGCCCTGTGGCTGGAGGCCCGGAGCCGCAGGCCGGGCGAGCCGGATCAGGCCGCACCGCAGCTGCCGGAGCCCGCCGGGGTCTGATGCCAAAGGCCACTGTCAGTGCTCGGCCCTGGCCTGGGCACATGGCACTTGTGCTGCGCGCTCCCGATGCCGTACCGGCCCACCGGAGGGCCGAGTCGGCGGACCTGACCCGGACCGACGGGTCGGCGACCGCCGCCGCGACCGAGGCGTCCGGCCGGATACCCGACGGCTCGCGGACGAATGGGTTCGTCATCCGCCCGCTCAGCGCCGCGTGTTCGTACGCCGCGTCGGCACGGCCCCCGCCGGGTCCTCGGGCCACGGATGTTTCGGGTACCGGCCGCGCAGCTCCGCCCGCACCGACCGGTAGCCCTCGCGCCAGAACGACGCGAGGTCGGCGGTCACGGCAGCGGGCCGCCCGGCGGGGGACAGCAGATGCACGAGCACCGCGACCCCCGCGATGCGCGGCGTCTCCTCAAGGCCGAACATCTCCTGCAGCTTCACGGCCAGCACCGGCTGCTCGCCCCCGTAATCCACCCGCACCCGCGACCCGCTCGGCACCTCGACACGCTCCGGCGCCAGCTCGTCGAACCGCGCCGCGTCGCCCGTCGCCCACGGCAGCAGCCGGGCCAACGCCTGCCCCGCATCTATCCGCTGCAGATCGGCCCGCCGCCGCGCCCGGTCCAGCTCCACCCCCAGCCACTCCTCGGCCCGCTCCAGCAGCGCCGCCTCCGACACATCCGGCCACGGCGCGCCCAGCACCCGGTGCAGAAACGCCATCCGCTGACGCACCGACACCGCCCCCGCCGACCAGCGCAGCAGACCGGGCCCCTCCCGGCGCAGCCCCGACACCACCGCCTCCCGCAGCAGCGCCGGATCCGGCGCGGCCAGCGGCCGGGCGGCCAGCTCGATCGCCCCCAGCCGGCGCACGCTCCGGGCCACCACGTCCCCGTCCGACCAGCGCACCTCCTCACCCGAGGAATACAGCGCCCGCGCCGCGGCACACGCCGTCCCCTCATCGATCACGGCCGCCAGCCGCACCCGGGCGGACGCCGCGGCCACCGGCCGGTCCGCCACTGCGATCGCCAGCCACGGCGCATCCCGCAGCGGCGAGGCCTCCCCGCCGAGCTCGGCCCCGGTCCCGGACGCCATCAGAAGGCTGCCGGCGCCTCTGGCCCGCGCCACCCGCTCCGGAAACGCCAGCGCGGCAACGATCCCCGCATCGGCGTCGTCCCCCGCACCCGTCCCGGCCGCCTCGACCGCCCCCTCCGCCGCGGATGCCAGGCGCCGCGCCTCCTGCCGCCACCTGGCCGCGTACGCATCGCCACCCCGGCGGGCCGTACGCCACGCCGCCGCCAGATCGTCCCCATAGGCCCGCGGCGGCTCCTCGCTCAGCAGCGCCACCACCTCCGCCGCCCGCCGCACCCCGATCTCCCGCGCGCCGTCCAGCAGCGCCCGGCCCAGCCGCGGATGCAGCCCGAGCCGCGCCATCCGTACGCCACGCCCGGTCGCCCGGCCCTCCGCGTCCACCGCGCCGATCGCCGTCAGGACCTCCCGCGCCGCCGCCAGCGCACCGGACGGCGGCGCGTCCAGCAGAGCCAGCCCGGCCGCCTGGGGATCGCCCCAGCACGCCGCCTGCAACGCGAACGCCGTCAGATCGGCGACCTTGATCTCCGGGTCCGGGAACCGCGGCAGCCGCCCGTCCTCCCCCTCCGACCAGCAGCGATAGACCACACCCGGCGCCTCACGCCCGGCCCGCCCGGCCCGCTGCCGGGCCGCCGCCTGCGAGGCCCGTACGGTCGCCAGCGCGCTCAGCCCCCGTGCATGATCCATCCGCGGCACCCGCGCCAGCCCGCTGTCCACCACCACCCGCACCCCGGGCACGGTCAGACTCGACTCCGCCACGGACGTCGCCAGCACGACCCTGCGCTCCCCTCCCGCATCGCTCCCCGCCAGCACCGCGTCCTGCGCCTCGGCCGACGCCCGCCCGTGCACCTGCAGCACCTCGGCGTCCACCCCCGCCAGCTGCCCCGCGACCCGCCCGATCTCCCCTACACCGGGCAGAAAACACAGCACATCGCCGCTCTGCTCCCGCAGCGCCCGCCGCACCACCGCGGCCACATGCGCCAGCTGCGCGGGATCCACCCGTATCCCGTGCGGCGGCCGCACCGGCCGCTCCGGCGGCGCCCACACCACCGCCACCGGGTGCGACACGCCGGCCGCCTCGACCACCGGCGCCGCGCCCCCGCCGCCGCCCAGCAACCGGGCCCAGCCCTCGGCGTCGGTCGTCGCCGACGCCGCCACCAGCCGCAGCTCGGGCCGCAGGGTCTCCCGTACGTCCAGCAGAAACGCCGCGCAGGTATCGGCATCCAGATGCCGCTCATGGCACTCGTCGAGCACCACCACATCCACCCCGGCCAGTTCCGCGTCCCGCTGCAACCGCTGCAGCAGCACCCCGGTGGTCACCACCTCCACGGCCGTACGCGGCCCCACCCGGCGCTCCCCGCGCACCGTGAACCCCACCGTCCCGCCGACCCGCTCACCCAGCAGCCAGGCCATCCGCCGCGCCGCCGCACGGGCCGCGATCCGCCGCGGCTCGGCGACCAGCACCCGCCGCGCGGGCCCCTCGCCGGTCAGCCCGGCCAGCGCCAGCGGCACCAACGTCGTCTTCCCGGTGCCCGGCGGCGCGCACAGTACGGCCGCGCCGGCCCCTTCCAGGGCCTCCCGCAGCGCGGGCAGCGCGGTCCGTACGGGCAGCCGGTCCAGGGCGGCGTGGCGGATGTCCCCGCTCACTCGGCCACACACACGAAGATCGCCGTCCCTGGGATCAGATTCCCCCGCAGCGGGGACCAGCCACCCCACTCCTGAGCGTTCCATTCCGGCCATTCCGGCTCGACCAGATCCACCAGCCGGAAGCCGCCGGCCACCACGTCCCGCACCCGGTCACCCACCGTCCGGTGGTGCTCGACATACACCGCCCGGCCGGTCTCGTCCTGCTCCACATACGGCGTGCGGTCGAAGTACGAGGCTGACACGGACAGCCCCTCGGGCCCCGGCTCGTCGGGGAACGCCCAGCGAATGGGGTGCGTCACCGAGAACACGAACCGGCCACCCGGCCGCAGCACCCTGCGCACCTCCCGCAACACGCGCACCGGCTCGGCGACGAACGGAATCGCGCCGTACGCGGAACAGGCGAGGTCGAAGCAGCCGTCCCGGAACGGCAGCGCCCCGGCGTCCGCCTCCACCAGCTGAGGCTCGCCCGGCGCCCCGTCGGCGATCCGCAGCGCGTGCTGCAGCTGCCGGTGGGAGAGGTCGAGCGCCACCGGACGGGCCCCCTGCGCCGCCAGCCAGCGCGAGCACTGCGCCGCGCCGGCCCCGATCTCCAGGACCCGCTTGTCCTTCAGCTCCGCCGCCGGCCCCAGCAGCCCGGCCACCGCCTCGTCCAGCCCCTCGGGACCCCAGACGAACCGGTCGTCCCCCAGGAACGCGCCGTGCTCGCTCTGGTACTCATCGGCGTTACGGTCCCACCAGCCCCGGCTGGCCAGGCTGCTTTCCGTGTCCGAGGCGTCACGTCGGGTCGCCTCCGGCTCGTGCTCTTGGTTCATCGCGCCCGTCGTCGTAGTCTTCGCTCTGCTTGGAGCTGCAGGGACTGTGAGGCCGTTCGACCTCGCGGAACACCGCGTGTGCCGGTTATGGGGTTTCTGCCCCCGGTGTGCGCGTTCGCGCATTGACCGTGTCCGGCTGCGCCCGTATGCTACAAGTTGCGCTGCGGGCTTGCGCGCCTCAGACGGAGCAGGCCGCGCTCGCATCTGTATGCACCCCTCGGTTTTTGAGGCGTTTCGGGTGCTCCGGCCAAGAGCGGAGCTTCCTGAGAGTGCGCCTTGACGCTGTCCGGCTTATGCAGAGGCGATACCGGCTCTCGGCGTAGCAGTACCTACGACTCAATGTCCGTACCGGAGCCCTTTCCCACATGACGAGCAGCACCGAGACCACCGCCACCACCCCGCAGGTTGCGGTCAACGACATCGGTAACGAGGAAGCCTTCCTCGCCGCGATCGACGAGACGATCAAGTACTTCAACGACGGCGACATCGTCGACGGCGTCATCGTGAAGGTCGACCGGGACGAGGTCCTGCTCGACATCGGTTACAAGACCGAAGGCGTCATCCCGAGCCGCGAGCTCTCGATCAAGCACGACGTCGACCCCAACGAGGTCGTTGCCGTCGGCGACGAGATCGAGGCCCTGGTTCTCCAGAAGGAGGACAAGGAAGGCCGCCTCATCCTGTCCAAGAAGCGCGCTCAGTACGAGCGTGCCTGGGGCACGATCGAGAAGATCAAGGAAGAGGACGGGATCGTCACCGGTACCGTCATCGAGGTCGTCAAGGGTGGTCTCATCCTCGACATCGGCCTCCGTGGCTTCCTCCCGGCCTCCCTGGTCGAGATGCGCCGCGTTCGCGACCTCCAGCCCTACGTGGGCAAGGAGCTCGAGGCCAAGATCATCGAGCTGGACAAGAACCGCAACAACGTGGTCCTGTCCCGCCGTGCCTGGCTGGAGCAGACCCAGAGCGAGGTCCGCCAGACCTTCCTCACCACCCTCCAGAAGGGTCAGGTGCGCTCCGGCGTCGTCTCCTCCATCGTCAACTTCGGTGCCTTCGTGGACCTGGGCGGCGTCGACGGTCTCGTCCACGTCTCCGAGCTGTCCTGGAAGCACATCGACCACCCGTCCGAGGTCGTCGAGGTCGGCCAGGAGGTCACGGTCGAGGTCCTGGACGTCGACATGGACCGCGAGCGCGTGTCCCTGTCGCTCAAGGCGACCCAGGAAGACCCGTGGCAGCAGTTCGCCCGGACCCACCAGATCGGTCAGGTCGTCCCGGGTAAGGTCACCAAGCTCGTTCCCTTCGGTGCGTTCGTTCGCGTCGACGAGGGCATCGAGGGCCTGGTCCACATCTCCGAGCTGGCCGAGCGCCACGTCGAGATCCCGGAGCAGGTTGTCCAGGTCAACGACGAGATCTTCGTCAAGGTCATCGACATCGACCTCGAGCGTCGCCGGATCTCGCTGTCGCTGAAGCAGGCCAACGAGTCCTTCGGCGCCGACCCGTCGGCCGTCGAGTTCGACCCGACCCTGTACGGCATGGCCGCGTCGTACGACGACCAGGGCAACTACATCTACCCCGAGGGCTTCGACCCCGAGACCAACGACTGGCTCGAGGGCTACGAGACCCAGCGCGAGGCGTGGGAGAACCAGTACGCCGAGGCGCAGCAGCGCTTCGAGCAGCACCAGGCCCAGGTCATCAAGTCCCGCGAGGCCGACGAGCAGGCTGCGGCCGAGGGTGCTGCGGCGCCGGCGGCGCAGGGTGGCGGCCAGGCCGGTGGCGGCCAGGTCTCCGGTGGCTCGTACTCCTCGGAGTCGGCGGACAACTCCGGCGCCCTGGCGTCGGACGAGGCGCTCGCCGCGCTCCGCGAGAAGCTGGCCGGCGGCCAGAGCTGAGCTCTTGCCGACAGGCGGCGGCTCGCCGCTAGGCACTAGCCGATAGGCGAAGGCCCGTTCCCCTCCGGGGGAGCGGGCCTTCGTCGTTCGTCCGGGGGTATGTGGTGCCCGGGTGCCTGAGGAGGGCGGGAGCTCTTGGGCTCCTGAGGGTCAGCCGACGGGGATTCCCGGGTTGGCGATGCCGCGGCCGCCGGTGACGGTGTTGTCGCCCGTGATGGTCACCGGGCAGCCGGACGGGTCGTAATGGGTGACGTTGAAGCTGTAACGGCCGGATCCGGTGGCGCCGCTCAGATCGGACTTGTTCCCACGGAAGACCGTGCCGCAGCCCCAGCCCGACTGCGGGGAGTGCGTCTCGTAACCGTCGTTGGTGGTGTGCTTGCCCGTGTTGTTCTCGACGACGACCTTGTTGCCCTTGATGTCGACCCACGAATCGTCGAAGTGGGCGCCGGTCAGACCGCTGCCGTCGAACGTATTGCCGCTGATCTTCGCCCCGGTGGTGCCCTCCTTGATGTCGATGTTCTCGCCGCCGACACCGGGCCCGATGGTGTTGCCGACTATCCGGACGTTGTCGCTCTTGTCGTCCGTACCGCCCGCGCTGCCGACGTAGATCCCCTCGCCCATACCGCGGCCGTTCTTGCCGGTGTCGCGGATCGTGGAGTTCTTGATGACGCCGTCCTTGCTGGACGTGCGGAAGTGCACGCCCTCCATGTCCAGGTCATGCACGGTGACGGAGTCGATGACGACACCGTTCGCGGCGTCCGTCACGATCCCTTTCTGGCCACCCGTGACGGAGATCCCCCTGACGGTCCAGAACGAGGCGCCGTCCAGATGCAGCCCGTAGCCGCCGCCTGCCTTGAGCACCGCCTTCGATGATCCTGCGAGGGCGATCCGGGCGGCCGCAGTACCCGCGGCGGAGGCCGTGAAATTGCCGTTGTACGTGCCGTCGGCGAGCTGAATGGTGTCGCCGGGCTCGGCGGCGGCGAGGGCGGTCTTGAGCTGGGCCGCGGTCGATACATCGATCACCCGGGCGGGGGAGTGGCGGGCGGCCGGAGCCGCTGCCGGGGTGCCGAGGGCGGTGGCCGTAACGGTGAGGACGGTGCCGGCCGCCAGCAGGACGGCGGCCGGGAGGGTGAGGCGGGGCCTGATGCGCATCCAACTGCCTTTCCATATATGAACAGTGGACTGGAGTATGAATCGCGAGGGTGGTGGTGAAAGTAGAGGGGTGAGTCGTGGGCGTCAAGGGGTGGCGGGGGCGGCAACTCCTGTGCGGGAGAGGGGTGTTGGGTTCCGGACCTGCCTTGTTAGTTCATGGACATGAATTGGGCGATGGCTGCGGAGGGCGTGAGGGCCGACCAGGGCGTGAATGTTGCGGAGGGGCCGCATTCCAAGGGAGGGGTTACGCGGGGGAGTTCGCGGGGCGGGCGTCTTGGTCCGGTACGGGCCTGCGGTGGCGGCCGTGACAATGGCGCGAACTCATCCGTGGCGCTGGGATGCGCGGCGAGCGTGGTGCGGCGACGAGCGTGCGGGGGTGACGTACGCGGCGAAAGCGGGCGCGGGCGGTTGCCGGCCGGCGCTGTGCGGTACGGGGGTCCTTTTGCGCCGTGTGCGGCATCGGACGCCGGACCGGGAATGCGAGCCCGCGTTCGGACGTTGTCGCACACGGACATGAGGAGGAGCGCTCACTGTGTTGGATCCCCAGGGGTTGTACGAATGGGAGCCCAGCGGGCTCGCAGCGGTCGAGGCGATCGCCGCCACGGACTCCGCCGGACTGGTGCTGCTGTACCACTTCGACGGCTATATCGACGCCGGAGAGGCCGGCGACCAGATCGTGGAACAGGTGCTGGAGGGTCTGCCGCACCGCGTGGTCGCCCGGTTCGACCACGACCGGCTGATCGACTATCGCGCCCGGCGGCCGCTGATCACCTTCGAGCGGGACCACTGGACCGCCTTCGAAACCCCCGGCATCGAGCTGCGGCTCGTCGAGGACGCGACCGGAGCACCCTTTCTGCTGCTCTCCGGCCCCGAGCCCGATGTGGAGTGGGAACGCTTCTCGGCCGCGGTGCGCCAGATCGTCGAGCGGCTCGGCGTCCGGCTGTCGGTCAACTTCCACGGCATCCCGATGGGCGTCCCGCACACCCGCCCCGTGGGCATCACCCCGCACGGCAACCGCACCGACCTGATGCCGGGGCACACCAGCTTCTTCGATGAGGCGCAGGTGCCCGGCAGCGCGGAATCGCTGATCGAATTCCGGCTGGCCGAGGCCGGACACGACGTACTGGGCGTGGCGGCGCACGTCCCGCACTACATCGCCCGCTCCGCATACCCGGACGCCGCGCTCACGGCCCTGGAAGCCGTGACGGCGGCCACGGGCCTGGTACTGCCTGGCGCCGCACACGCGCTGCGCATGGAGGCGCTGCGGACGCAGGAGGAGATCGAGCGTCAGATCTCGCAGGGCGACGAGGAGCTGGTCGCGCTGGTCAGCGGGCTGGAGCACCAGTACGACGCGGTGGCCGGAGCGGAGAGCCGGGGGAACTTGGTCGCCGAGCCGGTGGAACTCCCCTCCGCCGACGAGATCGGCAGGGAATTCGAGCGCTTCCTGGCGGAGCGGGAGAGCGAGGGCGGCGGAGCCTGAGCGCGGCCACCGGCCGGCCTTGTGCGCCGGAACCTCCGGACCGCCCGGGTCGGACGGGAGGGGAGCCGTCGCCGGGGCATGGTTTCGGGGCTGCGCACCGTCCCGGTGGTGCGACCGTATAGCGTGACCGCATGGTCAAGGTGGGGCTGACGGGCGGAATCGGCGCGGGCAAGAGTGAGGTCTCGCGGTTGCTGGCGTCGTACGGCGCGGCGATCGTGGACGCGGACAAGATCGCCCGAGAGGTCGTCGAGCCGGGCACGCCCGGGCTCGCGGCGGTGGTCGAGGAGTTCGGGGAGGGCGTCCTCGCCCCGGACGGCACCCTGGACCGGCCGAAACTCGGCGGGATTGTCTTCGCCGACCCCGAGAAGCTCAAGGCGCTCAACGCGATCGTGCACCCGCTGGTGGGTGCGCGCTCGGCCGAACTCGAGGCGTCGGCCGGGCCGGATGCCGTTGTCGTCCACGACGTGCCGCTGCTGACGGAGAACGGCCTGGCGCCGCTCTACGACCTTGTCGTCGTCGTCGACGCCGCACCGCAGACCCAGCTGGACCGGCTGGTACGGCTGCGCGGAATGACGGAGGACGAGGCGAAGTCCCGGATGGCCGCCCAGGCGACCCGCGAACAGCGGCTGGCGGTCGCGGATCACGTCATCGACAACGATGGCCCCCTCGAGGCACTGGAACCGCAGGTCCGCGCGGTATGGGAGCGGCTGCGGGGCGCCTGAGGCCGGGCGGTACCCTCGCCGCCATGAGTGCAACCCACCTCGACCCTGAGACTCCCGACGCCGAGCCGACCGCCGCTCCTGCCTCGCCCGCCCTCTCTCCCGCCTCCGACGGCGCGGCTCCCGCGTCCTTCGTCGTGAACATCCCCGGCATCGCGGACGCCGATCTGGAGCCGGAACCGCTGGATCCCGAACAGATCATCTCGGGTGATCCGGTGGTGACGGGCAAGGTGCTGTGGGAGTCCCCGGACGGCAAGCAGATCCGGGGGATCTGGCAGATCACGCCGGGTGTGGTGACCGACACCGAGGCCAACGAACTCTTCGTGGTCGTCAGCGGGCGCGCCACCATCGCCGTCGAGGGCGGCTCGGTGCTCGAGGTGGGACCGGGCGACGCCTGCGTTCTGCGCGAGGGCGACCGCACGCAGTGGACCGTGCACGAGACGTTGCGCAAGGCGTACCACATCAGCCTGTAACGGGCCGGGGCGCGCGGTGTGCCGGGTGCACCGGGGCGGTTCGCCGCCCCGCCGACCGGGAATGCGGCGACTGACGCGGTTGTTGTGCCGCACGTCATGGCGTACGGGTGGCTGATGAGGGCCGCCCGTACGGCTACGGAGAGGAGACGGCCGTGCCCGAGCGCAGTCCCGAGACGGATGTCATCGACTTCCGCGCCGCGGAGCAACTGCTGGCAGCCCGCGATCCGCGCGGTGCGATCCGCTTGTTGGACCCGGTCATCACCGCCCACCCGGAGAACACCGCGGCCCGCCTGCTGCGCGCCCGCGCCTTCTTCCTGGCCGCTCAACTGCGGTCGGCCGAGCTGGAGTTCCAGATCGTCCTGGAACGCGAGCCGGCCAACGCCTACGCTCATTTCGCCCTGGCCCGTACCTTGGAACGCGCCAACCGCACCGACGAGGCCCTGCGCCACTTCCGTCTGGCGGCGGCCCTGGACCCCCGCCCGGATTTCGTCGAGGCGGCCCGTTTCGCACCTGCGGGTGGCACTCAGGGTGGCAATGGGGATCGAGGGCGGGGGCCGAGCGGCGATGCCGCGTCGTGAAGCCCAGCGCCCCCCGGGGGGCCCACCCCCCCCGCCCCGCCCCACCCCCAAACACCACTCGTCCCTCCTGTACGCCGCCCACCTTCCTCGGCTCTTGGTCGGTTGCCTCCCGTCCCGGGGCATGCTGCAGGTAGGGCCCACTGCCGTGGAGTCGAGTGGTGCCATGCCGGCTCAGCCCCACCCGGCACCCGGGTGTGAGTTCTACGGCCTGGGGTTGCGCCTCCGGCCGTTGGCGTTCCGGCGGCCGAAGACGTCGTTCCGGCCGCGGTCAGGTTCGTAGGGCGGTATGTCCTTGCCCGGCTGATAGTGCGGCCCTTGATGCATGTGCCGGATCACGATGGCCAGGTCCGTGGCGGCCAGCAGCGCCAGGGCGGCGCAGGCCGCTGCCCACTCCGGCCGTCCGGCCGCGACGAAGGCGACGGCTCCGGCGATGGCCCACAGCATGCCCCACAGCGCCAGCCCGAGGCGGATCTTCAGCGGGCTGCGCGCCTGAAGCGGCTCATTTCCCGTACGCATCGGTGCCCATCTCCCCTCTCCAGGATCCTCCCGAATGGCGAGCCCGTCACTGATCCGCTTCAGGTGGCGGAAGTGGGAGCCGCGTCCCCGGTCGCGGGTCCCCTCTCGTGGATCTTGTGTTCTCTGCGGTCGGTGAGTGGCTGCTCGTGAGCGGTTTCGGGCGGTGCCGGGCCGGGATCCGTTGTCGTGGGGGTGGAGCGCGCAGGGCTTGGATCAGGATCGCCTGCCGGGTGGCCGTTGATCCAGGACAGGCCGCCGATGTCGAGTCGGGCTCTGGCACGTGTCACTGCTACGTACGCCAGGCGTGCCTCGTCGATGTCGATCGGACCAGGGAGCGGTTTTCCGTCCGCGCCGTGTTCGTCGAGATCATCGGGGCCGGTGAAATCGCCCGCGATGCGCACGCTCGCCCACTCCCGCCCCTTGGCCCGATGCGCAGTGGACACCGTGACCTCGGCGGATTCCTCCGGTGAGAGGCGGTGCAGGGCATGTAAGAGGGCCGCCGTTCCGTGCTCGTCGACGAGCTCCACCAGCGGCAGCAGATCCCGTCCGGCCGGGTCGTACTCCGCGTACTCGCGCAGTTCCGACCAGGACTCGAAGAGCATCAGCTCGGGGTGCATCGTCCGTCGGCCGGCCTCGAGGTCGTGCGCGGCCCGCGCCAGTGCGCTCAGCGCCTCGCCACCCCCGGCGAGCGCGACCCTGCGGTGCGCTTCCAGCTGCCGTATCACCTCCACCATGGCGCCGACATTCGACCGGCACAGAATCGCCTCCGGCGTGGCCAGCCTTGTCAGCTCCGTCTCCACCTGCGGTGATCCTGTGAGCCGGATGGGCGCGCCGACGATCGTCAGCCAGCGGTTGGCCTCCGCCGCCAATGCCCGGCCGAAGCGGAAGGAGCGGGTGAGGGTGAGCTGTTCGCCGTCGAATCCCGTCATGACATCGCGTGCCCCTCGCCAGCCGTAGATCGCCTGGGCCGAGTCGCCGACCAGCACCAGCTGGGCGTGGTCGCGCTGGGCGGAGAAGACCTGCTCGACGACGGGGTTGGTGTCCTGGGCTTCGTCGAGGAGCAGGAAATCCGCCTGGATCACGGGCTCTTGCAGTGCCCACATCTTCAGGTAGTGGTCGTGTTCGAAGCGGACCACGCCGCGGTCCTGATGCTGAAGATCGGCCCAGGCCTTGCGGGCATAGGGCAGTACGAGGTCGGAGAGCTGATCGTGCAGGGCTTCCGATGCGGCGCCGCGCAAAGGCGGGACGTGGTGGCGTGCGATGTCTTTGTCGGCCGACTGGCAGAAGCGGGTGACCGTGCGCAGCGCCGAATAAGAGAGCGCCCTGTTGTTGACCTTGCGTGCGCCGAGGCGCACCGATAGGCCTTCGTCGATGCCGAGGGCGGCGCCCGTCCGCCATCCTGCTTGCCTGGGGGCGTTCATCCGGGCCTGGTACTTCCTGCCGACTGAGTTGTAGGCGAGGGAATGGGCGGTCCCGCAGGCCACTTCGGCGGGGAACGTTCTGGCGGCGTCGCGGGCGATGGCTCTGTTGAAGGCGATATATCGGCCGAGGCGGCCCGGTCGCTGCGCGTCATGCGCGAGCATCGCGAGGGTGGTCGTCTTGCCCGTGCCGGCACCGGCCTGAATGACGAGATGCGCGCCGGTGCGAAAGGCCTCGGCCGCGGCGGACTGTTCGGGTGTGGGGGTGTGCATGACGGCTCCTCGCTCAGCTTGCATAGTCACCGAGAGTGACGATGTGTGCGCACTGTAGCCTCTTTCGCGGCGATGCGGGGATGCGCTTCGTGGCCTGTGGACAACTTTGGTCCGGTGGCCTTCCGGTGGCGCTTCCGGCCCGCGGCATCGGCCGTGTGTAACGCCCTTGACCTGCGAGGGGAGGCAGGGGAGGGCCGCGTTGTCAGTGCCGTGTGATTCCATCGAATTCCTGCAGAACTGCGGCGGTGCAGCGCCGCCGGTGACCAGTTCTTCGCGGGGCAGCGAAGAGCGTGAGGAGTACATCGGCGGGGCGCGGCTTGGGCGTGCGGGAGGCAGCCGGGCGGGGGCGATCGGGCAGGCGCCACGACCTCCTGGTCGCGGAACGCTCAACCGGCAGCAAGGCAGCAAGGCAGCAAGGCAGCAAGGCAGCAAGGCAGCAAGGCAGCAAGGCAGCAAGGCAGCAAGGCAGCAAGGCAGCAAGGCAGCAAGGCGACAGGGCGAGAGGACAGCGCGGCATGGCGAGGCGGTGGGAGACGGCGGCGGGGGCGCCGGGCGGGGCAGCGCCGTGGGCGGACGCTCCGGCGTCCGCCGTGTCCGCGACGGGTGAAGGCACAGGCCGCGGTGCTGACCTGGCGCGTTGCGCCGTGACCTTCCTGCCCGGACGGCCGCCGCGCGCCGGGAAGATCGCCCTGTGGCGGCCCGATGGCGGCCCGCTGCCGGACGGGGCAGCGGGGCGGGCCATGGCGGGTGCGCCGGAGGGAGCCGGTGAGCCCGCGGAGCTGACCGTCGCCCGGCGGCACGGCAACGGTGCCCGCAGCCGTACGGTTCCAGCATTGCTGCTTCCGCTGGCCGAGGCGGTGCCGCTGCTGATCGGGGCCCGGCACGACCCGGCTGCCCATCCGGCCGCCGCATGCTGGGGTGCGGCCACCCTGCACGCCCTCAACCTCGCCGCGCGCGGCAGGCTGCTCCCCGGGCTGACCGACGAGGACACCGACGCCTGGCGCGCCGGCCCCCTGGATCCCGATGACATCGCGCACCTCCGGGCCATCGCCGCGGCCATGCCCGGTGAGGCGTATGCGGTCCCCGTCCCCGACAGCCGCCCGCTCCGGCTGCCCGAGCCGGCGGCGCTGGTCCGGCTCTTCGTGGACGCGGTTGCCGACGCCCTGCCCCGCACCCCCGCAGCCGAGCTGGTGGCCGGCGCCCCCTTCGCGGCGTACGCACCGCAGCACCTGTCCGGCGTCCGCGAATGGGCCGCCGAGGCCGCGGCCGGCATCGATGCGGGCGTACGGCTCTCGCTGCGCCTCGACCTGCCGCCGCACAAGGTCTTCGACGGCAGGGCGGACAGTGCGGGAGGCGCCGAAGAGCGCAGCGCGGCGGCCGCCGTCCTCCAGGTGCACAGCCTCACCGACCCGACCCTGGTCGCCGATGCCCGCCATCTGTGGGAGGGCGAAGGCCCCGACCACTTCGGGCCGCGTTCCCGCGTCGACACCCTCCTGGCACTGCGACGGGCGGCCCGCATCTGGGGACCGCTCACCCGCCTCCTGGAGCGGCCGGTTCCCGACGTGCTCCCGCTCAGCGAGGACGAGCTGTACGACCTGCTGGGGCCGGCCGGGCCGCGGCTGAGCGCCGCCGGGGTGGCCGTCCACTGGCCCAAGGAGCTGGCCCGTGGGCTGACCGCCGCGGCCGTGCTGCGCCCGGCACCCGGTTCGGCCGCGGACGGCTTCGGCTTCTTCGACACCGATGAACTGCTGCAATTCCGCTGGCAAGTGGCGATGGACGGCGAGCCGCTGAGCGAGGCGGAGATGGATGCCCTCGCCGAGGCCCACCGCCCCGTCGTCCGGCTGCGCGACCAGTGGGTCCTGGTCGACCCCGCCCTCGTACGCAAGGCCCGCAAACGCGAATTGGGCTACCTGGACCCGGTCGACGCGCTCGCCGCGACGCTGGGCGGCACCGCGGAGGTCGACGGAGAAGAGGTCGAGGTGGTGCCCCTGGGGGCCCTCGCGGCGCTGCGCGGGCGCCTCACCACCCCGGCGCCGCCGCTGCCCCAGCCGCCCGGACTGCGCGCGACCCTGCGCGACTATCAGCTACGGGGCATGGCCTGGCTCGACACCATGACATCGATCGGTCTCGGCGGCTGTCTCGCCGACGACATGGGCCTGGGCAAGACCATCACCATCATCGCGCTCCACCTGCACCGACGGCCCCAAGCGCCCGTGCTGGTCGTCTGCCCGGCCTCCCTCCTGGGCAACTGGCAGCGTGAGATCGAGCGCTTCGCCCCCGGCACGCCCGTACGCCGCTTCCACGGCACCGGCCGCAGCCTGGACGCCCTGGACGGCGGATTCGTCCTGACGACCTACGGCACGATGCGCAGCAGCGCCGACCAGCTGGCCGCCCAGCGCTGGGCCTGGGTCGTCGCCGATGAGGCGCAGCACGTGAAGAATCCGCGTTCTTCGACGGCCAAGGCGCTGCGCGGCATCAAGGCGCCGGCCCGCATCGCCCTCACCGGCACGCCCGTGGAGAACAACCTTTCCGAGCTGTGGGCCCTCCTGGACTGGACGACGCCGGGACTGCTGGGGTCCCTCAAGACGTTCCGCGCGCTGCACGCCCGTGAGGTCGAGGGCGGCGAGGACCCGCAGGCGGCCCAACGGCTGGCGAGGCTGGTACGGCCGTTCATCCTGCGCCGTAAGAAGTCCGACCCCGGAATTGCCCCCGAGCTTCCCCCGAAGACCGAAACGGACCACCCGGTGGCGCTGGGGCGTGAACAGGCCGCGCTGTATCAGGCCGTTGTCCGCGAGGCCCTCGCCCGGATCGAGGCCTCCGAGGGCATCGCGCGGCGCGGCCTGGTGATGAAGCTGCTCACGGCCCTCAAGCAGATCTGCAACCACCCCGCGCAGTACCTCAAGGAGGCCGCGCCGGGCCTGGCCGCCCGCTCCGGAAAGCTGGAACTGCTCGACGAGCTCCTCGACACCATCCTGGCCGAGGGCGGCGCCACCTTGGTCTTCACCCAGTACGTGGGGATGGCGCGGCTGCTGGAGCGCCATCTCGGCAACCGCGGCATCCCGAACCAGCTGCTGCACGGCGGCACCCCGGTGGCCGAGCGGGAGAAGATGGTCGACCGGTTCCAGTCGGGCCACGCCCCGGTCTTCCTGCTGTCCCTCAAGGCGGCGGGCACCGGGCTCAACCTCACCCGTGCGGCACATGTCATCCACTACGACCGCTGGTGGAATCCGGCAGTGGAGGAGCAGGCCACCGACCGCGCCTACCGCATCGGCCAGACCCAGCCGGTCCAGGTGCACCGGCTGATCGCCGAAGGCACCGTCGAGGACAACATCGCCCAGCTCCTCACCGCCAAGAGGGCACTGGCCGACGCGGTGCTCTCCGGTGGCGAGACCGCTCTGACGGAGCTGTCCGACGCCGAGCTGGCCGATCTGGTCTCCCTGAGGAGGTCCGTATGAGCCCCTCCGGCTTCCGGGGACGATCCGTGGCATCCGGGCGGGCCGCCGCAGCCGACCGGCTGGCGCGCGCGGACCGTTCGCGGACGTTCCCGCCGCTGCCGGCCCGCACCGGCGCCCGCGGACTGTTCGCCGAATCCTGGTGGGGCAGCGCCTGGCTGGACGCACTGGAGACCACGGCCCTCGACAGCGCCCGGCTCGCCCGCGGCAGGACGTACGCGCGCGACGGCCATGTCGACACCATCAACGTCACGCCGGGCCGCATCGTCGCCACCGTACGCGGCAGCCGCCCCCGCCCCTACAGCGCCGAAATCCGTCTGCGGACCCTCTCCGACCAGGAGTGGGACGGCCTGCTCGACGCGATCGCCGCGGAGCCCGCGCAGCTCGCCGCCCTGCTGGCCAAAAAGCTGCCCGGCGCACTCGCCGAGGGGGAGGTACAGCTCCTCCCCGGGCCGGGCGACCTCGACCCCCGCTGCTCGTGCCCCGATCACGGGCGGCCCTGCAAACACGCTGCCGCGCTCTGCTTCCAGGTGGCCCGCCTGCTGGACGCGGACCCCTTCGTCCTGCTGCTGATGCGCGGCCGCGGCGAACGGGAACTGCTCGATGAGCTCTCCCGCCGTCATGCCGGCCGCACCGCCCATGAAAACCGTGCCGCCGCCCCCGTCCCCGCCACGCCCGCCCCCGGAAAGCCCGCGGCGGCCGCGCCCGCCACCCCTCGCGGAGTCCTCGCCCGGGACGCCCTCGCCGACCGCCTCCGGCCGCCGCTGCCGCCACCCCTGCCGGTGCCGTCCCAGCCCGGCAGGCCACCGGCCCTCCCCGATGCCGACGGTCTCCCCTTCGACCCGGCCGCCCTGGAATTCCTGGCCGCCGACGCCGCGGCCCGCGCCCACGCCTGCGTATCCGCCACCGGGGGCGCCCGAGCCGCCGGAACCGCCGGCTCCGGCGAGGCACGCCAGCCGGTCCGCGGTCCGTTCCCGGACCTGCCCCCATGGGAGGACGCCATCCGCCTGGCGGCCACCGCCCACCCCACCGCCGGACTGACCTCCGCCACCCGGGCCCTCTACCGCGACCTCGCGGCCGCCACCGGCCGCACGCCGGCCGAGGTGGCCCGCTCCGTGGCCGCCTGGCGGCAGGGCGGCCCCGAAGGACTCGCCCTCCTCGACGCCCCCTGGGACCCCCCGGCCGGCGATTTCGACCGGGCCCGCAGCGCCCTGCTCGCCGCGGACCTCCCGCCCCTGCGCCCACGCCACAACCACCTCACCGACCCCGGGCGCCGCATCCAGCTGCGGTTCGGCCACGACAGCCGCTGGTATCCGTACGAATCCGAGCCCGGCGCCGAGGACTGGTGGCCCACCGGCCCCGCCGACCCCGACCCCGTGGGTGCCCTGACCGCCCTGCTCGCGCGATGACTAACCTCGACGCCGTGGAAGGCCTCGACACACTCACCCGGTCCCTCGCCCGGCGTACCCCGGAGCAGCTCGCCGCGCTCCTGACCCGCCACGCCGAGCCGCTCGCCCGCCGCCCCGCCCCCGCACAACTACGCGGTCTGGCAAGCGCATTGTGGTCCTACGAGGTCCTCCACCAGCTGGTGATCCACCTCGACCACCCCAGGTTGCAGGTGCTCGCCGCCACCGCCCAACTCAGCCAGGAGCGCGCTGCGCACACCGCCCCGGGCCCCGTCGCCCCCGCCCCGGGCGCCGACTACCAGTCCCTGATGGCGCACCGGCTCTCCTTCGCCCACCTGGCCAGCGAACCCGTCCCGCCCGAGGAGGTGTACGCGCGGCTCGGGGCCGCCGGGCCCGGCCCCGCACGCACGGCAGCCGAGACCGCCCTGCAAGCCCTGTACGACGACGGATTGGCCGCGCCGGCCAAGGACGGCACCATCGTCGTCCCGCCGCGTACCCCCCAGCTCCTGGCCGCCCACGACCTCGGCCCCTTCGCCGCACACGCCCCGCAGCCGGCGCCGCACGCCGGACCCGGCATCACCGTCCGGCTCACCGAAGCCTCCCTGGCCGACGAATCGCGGGCGGCCGTGGCGACCCTCGCCGCCACCTTGGAGCGCCTCCTCGCCTCCCTGGCGACGCAGCCCGCCGCGCTGCGCAAGTCCGGCGGCCTGACGATCCGGGAGATCAAGCGGCTGGCCAAGGCCGCCGGCGCCACCGAACCGCACACCCGGCTCCTGCTCGACCTCGCCCTCGCCGCCGGCCTGATCGCGCTAACCCGCACCCCGGCAGGCATCACGGCGCTCCCCACCGGCGCCTACGACGACTGGCTCGCCGGCCCGCCGGGCGAGCGCCTCGCACCCGTACTGGCCGCCTGGTCCACCCTGTGGGCCGTCCCCACCCACACCCCCTTCGGCGAGACCCCCACCGCGCTCGTACGGGGTCACGACCGGCACGCCCCCGCCCTGCGGCACGCCCTCCTGGCCGCGCTGGCCGGCGTCCCCCTCGGTGCCGGGGCGCCCCTGCCGCCGACGGCATCCGCCGAACACCCCCCGCTGCCGGGCCTCCTCGCCGCCGCCGACTGGCACCGCCCCCTCGCCGTCACCGCACAGCCGATGGCCGAGGACCGCGCCGCCCACACCCTCCACGAAGCCACCTTCCTCGGCCTGAGCGCCCAGGGCACGCTCACGCCGCTGGGCCGGGCCCTCCTCGCCGGTCCGCACTCCCTCGGCGAGCCGTTGCGGGACCTGCTGCCGCCGCTCCTCGAACGGGCCCACTTCCAGGCCGATCTGACCGCCGTCGTCACCGGCCGCCCCGCCGCCGCCCTCGACGAACTGCTCGCCGCGGCCGCCGACCGCGAATCCGAAGGCCACGCCGTCACCTGGCGCTTCACCCCCGCCTCCGTACGCCGCGCCCTGGACACCGGCCGGGACGCCGAGACCCTCCGCGCCGACCTCGAGGCCGCCTCGGCGACCGGCGGCCTGCCGCAGCCGCTCGGCTACCTCATCCAGGACACCGCCCGCAGCCACGGCCGGATGCGCGTACTGCCCGCCGCCTGCTGCATCCGCTCCGACGACGAAAGCCTCGTGACGGAACTCGCCGCCCACCGCGGCCTGCGCGGCCTGGGGCTGCGCGCCATCGCGCCGACCGTCCTGGTCAGCGGCCGTCCCCCGGCCGCCACCCTGGAGGCGCTGCGCGCGGCGGGCTACGCCCCCGCCCTGGAATCCGACACCGGCGCGACGACGGTCGAACGCCCGCCCACGCACCGGACCACGGCTCCGGCGCCGACCCGCGACCCCGGCGCCCCGCTGGCCCTGGCCCGACGCCTCCTGGCGGCAGCCCGCGGAGCCTGACCCGCAGGCCGGCCGGCGCCGGCCAACGGGCTTGCGGTCACTCGTACTCCGTGCCGCCCTTGCGCGTCAGATACGCGCCCCCGACCACCTTGGCGATGGCGCGGCCGCCCAGCACCGGGCTGTAGCGGTCGCCCAGCGGACGGACGACCACACCCTCCCGGATGTGCACCGCACGCCCGGACAGCGTCTCGCGCCCCTCGGCCAGCTCCATCACCCGCCGCGCGTCGAAGGGACCCGTGAACAGCGTCGGCACCACCGGAAGCCGCCCGCCCAGCGCCTGGGTCAGCTCCCGCGGCGTCAGCCAGCGCACCTGCCCGCCGACCTCCACCGAGACATCGAACACGGCGTACGCGGGCTCTCCCCGGCGGCTGTCCGCGCCGTACCCCAGATCCTGTACGCCGTCGCCGTACACCTCGCCGAAGATGCCGACCCGCGAAGCCCCCAGCTCCGCGGCCAGCTCCGCCGCGACCCGGTCCGTGCGATGGGCGCGCACCGCCCGCCAGTACAGGTTCTTCGGGTCCTCCACCAGCGCCAGCCGCTGCGCACCCAGCCCCTTGGACGTCACCTGGACGCGGTCGTGGCCGGCGTTGTAGGTCAGACAGCACGCGGTGCCGTGCACCTTCTCCGTGACCGCCACCGGCTCGCCCTCGGCGAACACCTCCGGATAGCGCTTGAGGTTCTCGATATCGATCCACGGCAGCAGATCGGGCGCCGGCTCGACCTCGCCGCTCATCGAAATCGGCACCGGCGGCACCCATTTCACGATGCCCAGCTCCACCGCGAAGTCCGCGCCCTCCTCGCCCGCCCGTGCCAGGTCCCTGCCGTCCAGCGCCTTCGGCCGGCAGACGATGCCCTGCGACAGCTCGCCGCGCAGCCGGATCGCCTTGACCCGGTTGGCGGCGGACCCGGCGAGCTTGCCGGTCAGTCCCAGCTCGGCCACCAGCTCCTGGGGCAGTACGGCCTGCTCGGGGATGTACAGGGCGAAGTCGCCGGTGCGGTAGGCGCCCTTGGCGACGACGGCGCGGTACAGCCCGACCTGGGCGAGCTCCAGCGCATCGGCGTTGGGATGCTCATGAATCGTCACCTGCTCGACCGTGACGCGCAGCGTCGACATGCCGGATCCCCGTTTCTGCGCACGGCAGTTGCGCCGTGATTGCCTGGTTCGCTGTGCCGCGCGGTGCGGCACCCCGCCACCACTGTGATCGACGGGCGGGCGCCGGGCGAACGGATTTTCCCAGCCGGGCGGGCCGGCCCGTCAGCGCTCTGCCGGTTTGCGCCGGCCGGCCGCGGTCGTCGATACGGGTACCGAGGCGGCCGGGCGCGCGATGCGGGTCATGGCAGCGCCGGGTGTGATCACGTCGACGTAGGCGCGGCAGACCGAGGGGCGGCCGATGGCGGCGCCGAGCACGCCGTTGACGGCGCCGCGGACGAACCGCGTGGCCGCGGACTGCGCTCGTCCGCCGGGGGCGGCGGGGAGTGCCCGGCCGGTGGCCGGTGCCCAGGGTGCCTGGGCGATGCGCGCGATGGACTGCTGCACACCGCGGGCGAGGGCCGGCTCGTCCAGCCCGCGCCGGCGCACCGCCTCCCGCAGCGCGAGGGCGCTGTGCGCGGCGACGGACAGGCCCTGACCGTAATCGGGGGCGAACGCGGCGACCGCGCCGCCCAGGGCGACGAACCCGGTGGGCCAGCACCGCAGCTGTTCGTAATGCCGCAGCCGGCCGGCGGTGTCGCGGGAGACGCGGACCTCGCTCAGCGGCTCGGCGTCGGCTATCAGGTCGCCGATGACGGAGTGGGGTATTCGGCGGGCGAACGGCACGAACCGGTCGGCGTGTTCGGACGGACGGCCGGCGCCGCCGCCACTGAGGGTGACCAGCCAGCGACCGCCCTCGATGGGGACGAGCGTCGCCGTGCTACCGGGGTCCTGGGGGCTCTCCGGGGCGGAACGGGCGGTGATCACCGGGCAGTTCTCCGTGCCGGGCGGTGCACGGAAGATACGGGTGGCACAGACGATGCCGCGGTCGGCGAGCTCTTCGCGCACGACCGGCAGGCCCAGCGCGGCCAGCCGGCCGGGCGTGGTGGAGTCGCGCCCCGTGGCATCGACGACGAGATCGGCGTCCAGCCGGCGGGCCTTGCCGGTGACCGTGTCCCGGACGCGTACCCCGGTGATGTGCTCCGCGGTCCCGGTCAGCTCCTCGGCTTCCGTTCCGTCGAGGACGCTGATGCCGTCGAGGGCCGGCACCTGCTCACGGAGGACCCTGTCGAGCAGGTCGCGGGAGCAGGCGATCACACACTGCGCGGGCCGGCGCGGTAACCAGCCCTGCGGGGCGGTGCCGGCGGGCCCGGACGGCAGCGGCATGGGGCGGGCCCCCTCGGCCAGCCACTGTTCGACGACGCCGGGCAGCAGCTCCTCCACGGTCCGGGCGCCGTCCGCCGACAGCAGATGCGCGTGCCGGGCCTGCGGCAGGTCCGTGGGCAGGGCGCGGGTGCGCGGCAGCCGGTCCCGCTCGACGATGACGACATCGGCGTGCTCGGAGAGCGCCGCGGCGGCGAGCATTCCCGTGAAGCCGCCGCCCAGCACCACCGCGAGATACGGGTGGGTGAACTGGAGCCCGGTGGTGCTCGTACTGCTCGACGCGTTCATGGGCAGTGCCTTTCTCGGCGGGGGCGCGTGGTTCCCCTGCGGTAGCGGGTCGCGTCCAGAAAGGGCGGTGCCGCATTCATGCGGGAGTGCCGGCGCGCGGCGGCGATGACGGCGTCGGTGGCGGCTGCGATCGAGGCCGTCAGAGAGGCGGGCAGGGAAGCGGAGGCTGACCGCAGGAGGCGCAGCGGTACCGGCAGTGCGGGCTGAGCCCGTTGAAGGTCCCGGCAGGCCGGCGCGAACGCCGGCCTGCCGCCCCCCGATTTCCCCATCATGATTCCCCCTCAGGCCGTGCCCGCCCCACCGCACACGGGGCCATACCCGCCGCCACCCGCCCGTCTCACCGGGTGGGGTGGGCCGACGCGATTGCCTCGCGGAACGCGCGCCGCCCCCGGGGGCGTGGCCGTCACATCCGGTCAACGGCGGACACTGTTCCGGATCGTAGGCGGCGGAGATCCCTTCCGGTAGCCGGAAGAAAACGAAGGGCGCGTAGGAGCCACCCCCCGAATACCGTTGGGTAGATCTATTGCAATTCGGGTCAATGGGCGGAAAGCGTCTCACTGCTTTCTCACGTCGCGAGAAAGCCGCCGGATATGTGTCGCCGGACGCGGAAAGATGACGCACGAAGGGCCGGATGGTTGGCGCGAATTGATCGGATAGCGACGTGCCGGCGGGCGCCATGCCTACCCTGTGCGGGCACCGCACCTGAGAACCCGAGGGAGAGTCGTGCGCGCGATTGTGATGCGAGAATTCGGCGGCCCGGACGTGCTGCGGCTGGAGGACGTGCCCGACCCCGAACCCCGCGCCGGCCACTCTCCGGTCGAGGTGACCCTCGCCGGCATCAACTACGCGGACGTGCATGTCCGCGGGGACTCCTACCTCGCTCCCGTCGAACTGCCCTACATACCGGGCAACGAGGTCGTGGGCACCGTGGACGGCGGGCGTCGCGTCGTCGGGCTGACCCGGGGCGGCGGATACGCCGAGCGGACGCTGCTGCACCGCCGCGTCACCTGGGACGTGCCCGACGGCATCACCGATGAACAGGCCGTAGCGCTGGCCCTCCAGGGCAACAGTGCCTGGCATCTGCTGTTCACCTCGCTGCGTATCACCGAGGGCGAGACCGTCGTCGTCCCGGCCGCGGCCGGCGGCGTCGGCTCCCTGGCCGTTCAGCTCGCCGCGCACGCCGGCGCCAAGGTCATCGCCCTCGCCGGCTCGGAGGCCAAGCGCAAGGTGGCGGCTGAACTGGGCGCCCACGCGGTCGTCGACTCCACGGCGGACGACCTGACCGAACGCATCGTCTCGGCGGCCGGCGGCCCGGTGCAGGCGGCGCTGGAGATGACCGGCGGCGCCACCTTCGCACGGACCCTCGCCGCCGTCGCCCCGCGCGGCCGGATGGCGGTGTACGGCTTCGCCGGCGGCGAGCTGGCGAGCGTGCCGACCCGGGATCTGATGGAGCGGTCCCTCACGCTCTCGGGCTTCTGGCTCCCGCAGCTCTACGCCGACCGCACCGCTCTGCCCACCTCCATGCGGGCCCTGTTCGACGCGGTGGCCGACGGCCGGCTCAAGCCGCTGCTCGGCGCGACCTACGCTCTCGGTGACGCGGCGCGCGCACACCACGATCTGGCCGCGCGCACCCCGACCGGGAAACTCACCCTGGACGTTGCCCGGTAGCCGAGGCAGCAGCATGGGCACAACGGCTTCGGGAAGGCACCCCGAAGCCGCCCAACCGGGGCAGCAGCCGGGGCCGCGAGCGAGGGGGGTGCCGGCTCGCACCACATATGCCGTGCGCCGCAGGGCGCGGATCACTGCCAGGGGAGAGAGCACACCATGGGCAACAGGACCACAGCGCCGGGGGCCGCGGCTTCGGCCGCCGCCACCGCCTCCGCGTCGGGCACCGCGGCCACGGCGCAGCGCAGCCCGGGCCGCGCCAAGAACCCGGGCCAGGCCCCCAAGGCCGCCTCGACCGCGGGCGCGCGGACATCGGGATCCGGCCATGCCGAGCGGGTCTTCCTCGTCCAGACGGCGTTCGCCGAACTCGGCGGATCCGCCCATGGACCGGGGGAGATAGCCGAATTCACCGGCCTGGACGACTCCGTCGTCTACCGCATCCTCCAGTCCGGTATCTACCAGCGCATCTTCGAACGCGTGGACCGCGGCCTCTACCGGCTGCGGACCTCCGCCGCCCAGCTGGCCTTCAGCGCCCTCGACCACCGCCTCACCGGCGACACCACACAAACGGCTCTGCGCGCGCTGCGCGAGGCCACCGACGGCGGGCTGGCCTTCCTCTACATGGTGGCGCCGTTCTCCGGCGCGCAGCGTCAGTGCATCGACATGGCCGTCGGCGACTCCGACCTCGCCGAGCTGGGGATGACGCCCCGCGATGTGCTGTCGGTGACCCGCTCGCTGCGCACCGGCGCCTCCGGCCGGACGATCCTCGCCTACCTGCCCCCGGTACTCCAGCAGCGGGTGCTGGCCGAGCCCGTACCCGACCAGGCGGGGCCCGGCGTCTTCCGGGACAACGACGCGCTGATGGCGTCCCTGGCGGAGGTCCGCGACCTCGGCCATGCGCTCGGTTACGAGGAGTGCATGGCCGGCTGGAACTCCTGCGCGGCGCCGATCATGTGGGACGGCTCCATCATGGGTTCGGTGCTGCTTCTCAAGCCCAAGACGGTGATGCCGCAGCCGCCCGAGAGCGCCATCGAGGCGACGAAGGAGGCGGCGGCCGAACTCAGCCGTTACGGAGCCGCCCGCCCGCCCGCGAACGAGGCCTGAAGCCAGGCAGCGACGAAGCCCGCACGGCGGACAACGGGACTCGATGGACGCGGAATCGGCGGACCTCGCCACGGCAGGGCCGACGACGTGGGCGCAGCGGATGACGGCGGAGGACCGAGCCGCCGTACGCCGCGAAGTGGCGGCCGTTGGGCGGCCGGGCACAATGGCCCGGTGCGGTTTGAAGCGATCACCTGGGACCGGCTGGCCGACGCCCTCGCCGGGCACATCACGGCGATGACGGCGACGGACGGGAGCCCCTGGCTGCGGATCGCGGTCGATGGGGCTCCCGCGGCCTCGCCGGACGAGCTGGCCGGGCGGCTCGCCGAGGCGCTGCGGATCCGGGGGAGGGCGGTGCGCAAGGCCGGCACCTTCGGCTTTCTGCGCCCCGCCTCCCTGCGGCTGGAGTACGGCCGCGAGGACCCCGACGCTTTTCACGACGAGTGGTTCGACCGGCGGGCCCTGTGGCGCGAGGTGTTCCAGCCGCTGGATCCGGGCGGCACCGGGCGGGTGCTTCCGGACCTGTGGGATCCCGTGGCGGACCGCGCCACCCGCAGCGGGTACGTGCAACTCCCGCCCGGCGGCGTCCTGGTGCTGCACGGTCCGCTGCTGCTCGGTCACTGGTTCCCCTTCGATCTCACGGTGCACCTGAAGCTGTCGCCCGCCGCGCTCGCCCGCCGTACGCCGCAGGACCAGCGCTGGATGCTGCCCGCGTTCGCCCGTTACGAGGACGGGACGCGGCCGGAGGAGGCGGCGGATGTCGTCGTACGGGCCGATGACCCCCACCGGCCGGCCTGGAGCGGGCTCGGCTGAGCACCTCGGGCGGCACCCCAGGGCGTCAGACGAGCTGCCGGATCTCGCCCCGGACGCGGTAGAAACCGCCCGAAGCAGGCGACAGGTCCTCGACGACATAGCGCGTCCCCGGACGGCGTATGTGGCGGGGGAACTGGACGTTCCAGGACGGCTCATAGCCTTCGGAGACCACATGGACCCGCAGCCGGCCACCCTCCTGGACGCACTCCACCACGATCCCGGAGGCCGCGGCGGACGCCACCGTCCGCACCGTGGCCGAAGGGGTGTAAGTGGGCAGCGCGGCGGCCGACTTGATGTCCCGGGCAACCGGGATCGTGCCCGACCGTGCGGCGGCGATCGCCGCGTCGCCGGCGTCCACGCACACCAGGGAGCCGTCGGTGGTCACCATGTACAGCTTCTCGTCCAGATACTGCATCGACAGCGCCGAGCCACCGCCCGTGCCCAGCTTCCACAGCCGGGTGCCGTCGGCGGCGAAGCAGTACACCGAGGAGGCCGAGTCACCGGCGAAGACATAGCGGCCGTCGAGGGCGGTGGCGCAGGAGTAGACGACCGTGTCGCAGCTGTAGGTGGCCTCCACGGCACCGGTGTCCTTCGCCAGCCGCTGGACCACGCGCTTGTCCGTGCCGGCGTAGACCGCGCGGTCCTCCTGCCAGCCGAACAGCACCGCGCCCTGGGTCGGGGTGTGCCACAGCTCGCCGCTGCCGTTGGCACGATATGCGGTGACGCCCCGCTGATGACCGTGGTAGACGGCGGCTTCGTCGCGCCGCACCATCCAGGCGTGCCGGCCCGCGCTGCGCCGCGACCACTGGTACTCGTCCTCGTGGTCGATGACGGTCAGGCCACCGCTGCGGTCCGCGACGTTGAGGATGCCCTCGCGGATGTCCAGCCAGAAGATGTCGACGTCGGGCGCGATGTCATAGGCGGCGAACGGCAGCTTCGAGGACAGGTCGTAGACCTTGCCGTCGTCGCAGCCGGCGTAGATCCAGAAGTCGTCCGCCACCAGGCACTTGACGCCGTCCGGGAGCTGATAGCGGGCGAGCACCTCGCCGTCGTGGCCGAGGGTGTAGACATCGCCGTTCTGGTTTCCCACCCAGCAACGGTCCTCGGCGATATGGATCCCGAACGTGGCGGCGCCCGTACGGAACCGCCACAGCACCGGCGCGACCGCGCGCGCCGTCGACGGCGCGGAGTCGACCTGGCGCCGCGTCACCGGCCGGGCGGAGCGCTGCCCCTGGACGGCGGGTGCGTAGCCCTTGCGGACCTTTTCGCCGATCTTCCGCGCGGCCGCGGCCTGCGCCTTCTCCCGCGTCGGGAACGCCGAGGTCTGCTGCTGGCCGGCCGCCCCGATCCGGCCGTAGCGCACCGAGACCTCGGTGCCGGAAACCCTCACCTCGTAGAACTTGTGCGCGCCGCCGCCGTCTTGGGACAGTTCCAGATATGTCGTGCTCTCGGACATGGCGAACTCCCTCCCCCGGGCGGTCCCAACGACCGTCCCCCGCTGCTGAAAACCGTACGACCCACCACTGACAATCGGTCTTCCAGCGCTGGTCACGGGCCGCCGGACACCCAGCCGGCGACGGCAGTTAGCGTGTGGCCGTGACCACTTCATCCACCGCACACAACGCATCCGACGACGCCACGCCGCTGCCCGGCCGTGTGGGGCCCACCGCGACCGTGGAAGCCCTGCCGCGCTCCGTCGGCACCGTCAAGACCTCGTACGCACCCGACCACGACGGCGACCCGGACCCCGGGGAGATCGTGTGGACCTGGGTGCCTTACGAGGAGAACGACGGCCGCGGCAAGGACCGGCCCGTCCTCGTCGTCGCCCGCGAGAGCGGCGGCACCCTGCTGGCCGTGCAGCTCTCCAGCAAGCGGCACAACCACGACCGGGACTGGGTCGCCATAGGCGTCGGTCCGTGGGACCGCGCGGGGCGCGACTCCTGGGTGGCGGTGGACCGGGTGCTGCGGGTGCACCCGGAGGGCATGCGGCGCGAGGCCTGCGCACTGGACCGGGGCCGCTTCAACCTGGTCGTCAACCGGCTGCGGGAACGCTACGGCTGGCGCTGACCGCCTGGGGTACCGCGAGCGGTCAGGCGTCCGCCAGGGCCAGCAGCTTGGTGACGGTGTTCCAGTTGCGGGCGGTGGCCGTCACCCCGAGCGGGGCGCGGCTCACGGCATCGGCGAGCTTGGAGCGGCCGATGCCGTTCGGGCACCACAGATACAGTTCGCGCCCGGTCAGCCGGAACTGATCGGGCGCGGACGCGGCCGCATCGAGCGCGTCCAGCCGGGAGGTGTCGGCCGGCACCGCCGACAGAAAGGTCACGTGCAGGCTCTTGGGCTCCGCCGTGGCCTGCGGAAAGGGATTCGCGGCGATGGCGGCGGCCAGCTCGTCGCGGGTCCGTACGACCACCGGCACCGTCAGGCCCAGATCGGCGGCTATCCGGTCGTGGATCACCCGGGCCGTCTCCGCCGGCGGTCTTCCCGGGTCGGCGAAGACGATATTGCCGGTCTGCAGCAGGACCGAGACGTCCTGGAACCCCAGGGCCCGGGCCAGCTCCAGCTGCTTCGCCTTGGGGAAGCGGTTGTGGCCGCCGACGTTGATGCCGCGGAGCAGAGCGATCTGACGGGACATGGCACTGCCCTTCGCAGGAGCCGGACGCCGGACGCCGGCCGGGGGAAATGGAGACGGGGAGGGGGGATCGGAGAACGGGAGAGGGTCAGAACAGCGGCGCGGGCAGGACACCCTCCAGAGCCAGCAGCAGCCGCTTGGTCTCCAGGCCGCCGCCGAAGCCGCCGATACCGCCGTCGCTGGCCACCACCCGATGGCAGGGCACGACGACCGGGAGCGGATTGGAGCCCATCGCCGCGCCCACCGCGCGGGCGGCGCCCGGCTCGCCGACCCGGTCGGCGAGGTCCTGATAGCCGACGACGCTGCCATAGGGGACACCGTCGGCCAGGGCGTGCAGGACCCGGGCATTGAAGCCGGACGACAGCGACCAGTCCAGAGGGACCGTGAAGGACCGCAGCTCGCCCGAGAAATAGGCGGTGAGCTCGGAGGCGGCCGTCGCCAGGTGGGGTATCGCGGCAACCGGCGGCCCGCCGAAGTAGTGCTCCAGTCGGGTCAGCGCACGGCGGGTGGTGCGCTCGTCGGCATGGAAGACCACCTGGACCAGGCCCTCCCCGGTCGCGGCGAGCAGCAGCGGACCGATGGGGGTCTCTCGCCGCGTCCACGCCCAGTCGCGGCGGGCGGTGCGGTCCGCCTCCGGCGGCGTCGCCGGACCGGTCTCCTGTGCGCTCTGCTCAGAATTCGTCACGTGATCAGCCTAGGACCCGCCACTGACATCGCGCCGGGAAAAGGGCGCCGGGGCAGGAATCGCGCGACGGAGGACGGGTGCCGGACGCCGGACGCTCGATGCCGGACGGCACACGCCGGAAGCCGGGTACGGGCAGGACAGGGCTCCGATACCGTCCAGCCCGTTCTGCCCGCCCGCCGTCCCGCCGGCGCGGTCAGCCGTCGCTGGTCTCCAGCGCCTCGCGGATCTCGTCGGCCTTGTTGCTGATGATGCCGTCGACACCCATCTGGGCGAGGCCGACCGCCTTCGTGCCGTCGTCAACGGTCCAGGTGTAGAGCTGCATCCGGCGCCCGTGCGGGCCCCGCAGCCCGTGCACGGCGTTGACGTAGCCGGACGTCACTGTCGTGTAGTTGGGGTTGATCTGGTCGCAGTACTCCGCGTAGGTGGGGAGGTCGGCGACCGACGGGTTGCCGAGGAAGCCCGTTTTGATGTCCGGCCGGATGCTGTGGACGGTCTTGACGGAGCCGGCGTTGAAGCTCTGGATGATCAGCCGGCGCTTGACGTGGCTCCTGTCCAGCCAGCCCTGGTGGCGCAGCTGCGTCAGGGTCTGCAGTTCGATGCCGGGGTAGAGCTCCGGCGATTTGAGCTCCAGCAGGAGCTTTTGGCCGTTGTCCTCGACCTCGTCCATGTAGTCCTCGAGCGTGGGCACCCGCTCACCCTCGAAGCTCGGGCTGAACCAGCTGCCCGCGTCCAGCTTCTGGATCTCGTTGAGGGTGAAGTCCTTGACGTTCCACGGCTTCCGGTCGGGGAAGACCTGTTCGACGTTGGTGGTCCGGGCCAGCGAGTTGTCGTGCAGGACGACGAGCTCGCCGTCCTTGGTGCGCTGGACGTCGTTCTCGACCCAGACATCGCCGAGCCGGTGAGCCTCGTCGATGGAGGCCAGGGTGTTCTCGGGGGCGTGCGTCGGGGCACCCCGATGGGCGATGGCCACTGTGCTGTGCCCGTCGGCCGCGGCCTGCGCGGTGGGGCTGGAGACGACGAGCGCGGACAGACCCATGAGCGCACCGGCGGCGACGGTGGCGACGGGACGAATACGCATACGGACTCCTCGTGACGTCGGGGACGTGAAGGGCCTGGGCTGACGTGCACCGGTCATACGAGCGGAGGCTCGCAGCCGGGCCGTAGCGGTAGGTGGTCGGCACGTGGCCGGGGGATGAAGGAGAAGCGGCAGGTGTTCCGTGTGAGCGCCGTAGTTGCAGGATGCCCGTATCTGCCGTGCGCCAGTGCGCCCGACGCCGTCCAACTTGCCGGAGCCACGGCGTCCGCGCATCTCGACCGATGCCTCGTCACCCGTAGCGCTTGTGAACGGTTTTGACCTCAGGACACGTCCCGGCCCCGCCCCTGTGGCGGCCGCCGTACCCCGCTCCGCGGCGGACCGCGAGGTCAGACCGCTTGAGCGGCCCGCGGTCCGCTCCGGCCGCGCGAGGGTGAGGGCCGCGGCCGCCCGTCGCGGGCGGGCCGCCGGGCGCCCGCGACGGGCGGCGGCCATTCGCGCGAATGCGCTGGTCGGAGCGTTTGCCACGCCGGTTGTCAGTGGCGGGTCGTACGGTGGATCCCATGCGGCCCGTATCAAAGATCGAACGCACGGTGGCGCCCTTCGAGGTCGTCAGCTCCTACCAGCCCAATGGCGACCAGCCGGCGGCCATCGCCGAGCTGGAGCGGCGCATCCGCGGGGGTGAGAAGGATGTCGTCCTGCTGGGCGCGACCGGCACCGGCAAGTCGGCGACCACCGCGTGGATGATCGAGAAGCTGCAGCGCCCGACCCTCGTCATGGCGCCCAACAAAACCCTCGCGGCGCAGCTCGCCAACGAATTCCGCGAGCTGCTGCCCAACAACGCCGTCGAGTACTTCGTCTCCTACTACGACTACTACCAGCCCGAGGCGTACGTCCCGCAGTCCGATACGTACATCGAGAAGGACTCCTCCATCAACGAGGAGGTCGAACGGCTGCGCCACTCCGCGACGAATTCGCTGCTCACCCGCCGGGACGTCGTCGTGGTCGCCTCGGTGTCCTGCATCTACGGCCTGGGTACGCCGCAGGAGTACGTCGACCGGATGGTGCCCCTGAAGGTCGGCGACGAGATCGACCGAGACCAGCTGCTGCGCCGCTTCGTCGACATCCAGTACACCCGCAACGACGTCGCCTTCACCCGCGGCACCTTCCGGGTCCGCGGCGACACCATCGAGATCTTCCCGGTCTATGAGGAGCTGGCCGTCCGGATCGAGATGTTCGGCGACGAGATCGAGGCGCTCTCCACGCTCCACCCCCTCACCGGCGAGGTGATCACCGACGACCAGTCGCTGTACATCTTCCCGGCCAGCCACTACATCGCCGGCCCCGAGCGCATGGAGAGGGCCATCGCCGGCATCGAGGCCGAGCTGGCGGAGCGTCTGGCGACCCTGGAGAAGCAGAGCAAGTTGCTGGAGGCCCAGCGGCTGCGGATGCGCACCACCTACGACATCGAGATGATGCGGCAGATCGGCTCCTGCTCCGGCATCGAGAACTACTCGATGCACATGGACGGCCGCGAGCCGGGCTCCGCGCCCAACACCCTCATCGACTACTTCCCGGACGATTTCCTGCTGGTCATCGACGAGTCGCATGTCACCGTCCCGCAGATCGGCGCGATGTACGAGGGCGACGCCTCCCGTAAGCGCACCCTGGTCGAGCACGGCTTCCGGCTGCCGTCGGCCATGGACAACCGGCCGCTGAAGTGGGAAGAGTTCCTTGAGCGCATCGGCCAGACCGTCTATCTGTCCGCGACCCCCGGCAAGTACGAACTCGCGCGCGGCGACGGCTTCGTGGAGCAGATCATCCGTCCGACCGGCCTGGTCGACCCGGAGGTGGTGGTCAAGCCCACCGACGGACAGATCGACGACCTGGTGCACGAGATCCGGGCGCGGACCGAGAAGGACGAGCGCATCCTGGTCACGACCCTGACCAAGAAGATGGCCGAGGACCTCACGGACTACTTCCTGGAGCTCGGCATCCAGGTCCGCTATCTGCACAGCGACGTGGACACCCTGCGGCGCGTGGAGCTGCTGCGTGAACTGCGGTCCGGCGAGTACGACGTCCTGGTGGGCATCAACCTGCTGCGCGAGGGCCTCGACCTGCCCGAGGTGTCGCTGGTGGCCATTCTGGACGCCGACAAGGAGGGCTTCCTGCGCTCCGGTTCGGCGCTGATCCAGACGATCGGACGTGCCGCCCGTAACGTCTCCGGCCAGGTGCACATGTACGCCGACAAGATCACCGCGGCGATGGAGAAGGCCATCGACGAGACCAACCGCCGCCGGGAGAAGCAGCTCGCGTACAACAAGGAGAACGGCATCGACCCGCAGCCGCTGCGCAAGAAGATCGGCGACATCGTGGCGACCATCGCGCGGGAGGAGATCGACACCCAGGAGCTGCTCGGCACGTCGTACCGCAAGGCTTCCGAGGCGGCGGGCGGCAAGGGCGGCAAGGCCCCGGTGCCGGCGCTCGGCGGGAAGGCCGCAGCGGGCGCGAAGGGCAAGGGCGGCAAGGGCGAGGTGGCCGTGACGGACCGTCCGGCCGCCGAACTCGCCGAGCTCATCGAGGAGATGACGGAGCGGATGCGGGCCGCCGCGGCCGAGCTGCAGTTCGAGGTCGCGGCCCGGCTCCGCGACGAGGTCGGCGAACTGAAGAAGGAGCTGCGACAGATGAAGGAGGCCGGCGTGAAGTGACGGATGTGAAATGACCGGAGTCGCCACACGTCGGCGCGGCGACTTCCCCGCTCCGGGTGTGTTGCAGAAACGCCACAAAACGCGGGGCGCGGACGTCCTTGCCCCGTCGTCGTGCGTAGGGTCGAAGGCACCGCCGGAAAAGCGGGCGGGGAAGTACGGAGAGGGGACGGCGCGTGTCGGTCAATTTGTCCAAGGGGCAGGGCATCAGCCTGCAGAAGTCCGACGGAGGCACCCTGACCGCGGTGCGGATGGGGCTGGGCTGGCGCTCGGCGCCGCGCCGTGGCCTGTTCGGGCGGCGAACCAACGAGATCGACCTCGACGCCTCGGCGGTGCTGTTCGCCGACAAGAAGCCCGTCGACGTCGTGTTCTTCCAGCACCTCATCAGCGACGACGGCTCGGTGCGGCACACCGGCGACAACCGGGTCGGCGGCGCCGGCCAGGGCGGCGACGACGAGGCGATCCTGGTCGACCTGGCGCGGATTCCGGTACACATCGATCAGATCGTGTTCACCGTCAACTCCTTCACCGGCCAGACCTTCGCCGAGGTGCAGGACGCCTTCTGCCGGCTCGTCGACGAGACCAACGGCCAGGAGCTGGCCCGCTACACCCTCACGGGCGGCGGCCAGTACACCGCACAGGTCATGTCCAAGGTGCACCGCGTGGGCAACGGCTGGGCGATGACCGCCATCGGTGAGCCCTCCAGCGGCCGCACCTTCCAGGACCTGGTGCCCGCGATGCTGCCGCACCTGTAACCACCGCACCACAGCGGCAGCGCGCGCCGGGCCGCGCCGCCGCCGCACCCGGGCGTCACGCCCGACGCCCCGCCCGGGACGCACGCCAACCAGGGGGAACACGACAATGACGGCCGAGCTGGTCCGTGGGCAGAACCATCCACTGGACCGGACCCGTGTGGAGATCCGCATCACCGCGGGCGGCCCCGTCATCGCCGGGGTCACGCTCGGCGATGAACGGGGCACGCTGTCGGGCGTCGAGGCGGTGGCCCATCCGGGAGCGCCCCGCCGCACCGGCGTCGAGGTCCCCCGCCAGGCGGCGTCCGAGCACCGTGTCGCGGTCGACCTCGACGCGATGCCGGAGGCCGTCCACCGGGTCAGCGTGCTGCTCGCGCTGCCCGCCGGGGCCGGCTCGCCGGCCGGTTTCGGCGCGGCCGCGGCGCCCCGCGTGGCGGTCACCGGCCTCGACGGCAGCCAGCTCGCCGGCTACACGATCACCGGTCTGGGCGCCGAGGCAGCCGTCGTCGCCGTGGAGTTGTACCGCAGGCAGGGAGCCTGGAAGGTGCGGGCGGTCGGCCAGGGCTACGCCGACGGCCTGGTGGCCATGCTGCGCGACCAGGGGCTGCCGCAGGCGGCCGAGCTGGCCACGGAGATCGAGGAGGCGGTCAGCCTGGGGCATGCCCGCGCGGTGCCGTCCCCCAAGCTCTCGGCTCCGCTCGAGCAGGGGGCACCCCCATCGGTGGCGGCCCGCCGCGCCGAGCAGCCCGGGGCGGCGGACCCTGCCCCCGCGTCGCAGGGCGGCGGCCCCGTCGACTACCGCCATCCCAAGCGTCGTACTGCCCCGGCCCCAGCGGTCGCCGCCGCCCCCGCCTCGGCGGACGCCCCGTCGGCCCCGGTGGCCGGTGACGCCGCCGGTTGGAGCATGGACGAGCGGCTCTACAACCAGGTCTGGGGCATGTTCGAGGACCTGGCCCGCTCGGTGGCGGCCTACCGCAGCGCCTGCGACTTCGCCGAGTCCCGCCTCGAGCAGGAGCTCGACAAGGCCCTCGCCGACCCGCGCAGCCGCATGGGCGCGGCCGCCGACGTCGCCCGCGCCACCGCCCGCGACAAGCACGCCGCCCTGGTGGCCCAGGCCCGCGCCGCCCTCGACCGCGACCTCGCCCAGCTCGCCGCCGAGTCGGACGTCGTCGAGCCGGCGCTGCCGCCCGCCTACGCCCGCTGGGACAGCCCCGTATGGCAGGGCTATCACGTCCCCCTGGAGCCCCCGATGGCGCTCCGCCTGGGCGATCTGCACCTCCCGGAGGTCCTGGACCTGCGCATCCCCATGCTGCTGCGCCTCCCCTTGGAGCGCGGTCTGTGGATCGACAGCGGACCGGCCGCCTACGCCCACGCCCTGGACCTCGAGCGCGAGTACCCGCGACGCGAGCTGGGCAGCGCCCTCACCGACGGGCCGCCGGACGAGGCCGAGCTGCACCGCCTCGCCCTGGACACCGCCGTCGCCCTCGCCGCCCGGCTGCTCGCCGTCCATCCGGCCGGGGACTTCGCCGTCCAGGTCATCGACCCCGGGGGTACGGCGGTTCCCGCGCTCGCCCCGCTGCTGGAGACCGGTGCGCTGCGCGAGCCCCCGGCGCCCGGCGCCCAGGGGGTGGCCGCGACCCTGGAGGCGCTGACCCGACGGGTGGACCTCGTCCAGATGGCGGTGCGCAACCGCGCCGCGGATTCCCTGCCGCCGGACGTCGACATCGCCGAGCAGCTGCTGATCGTCCATGACTTCCCGCACGGCTTCGACGACCGGGCCGTCACCCAGCTGCGTTATCTGGCCGACGAGGGCCCCGCCGTCGGGGTGCATCTGCTGATGGTCGCCGACCGTGCCCAGTCCCAGGAGTACGGCCCCGTCCTGGACCCGCTGTGGCGGTCCCTGCTGCGCATCACGCCGGTGCCCGACGCGCATCTCGCCGACCCCTGGGTCGGCCACGCCTGGACGTACGAGCCGCCGCTCGTCCCCAAGGGAAGCCAGGTCCTGCGCCAGGTCCTCGGCCGCCTCGCCCAGGCCCGCCCCGCGCACCGTCACTGAAATCCGGCGTCCCGTCCCGGTATCCCACCCCGCGTCCCACTTCCGACATCACGCCCCTGACCAGCGACTTTACCTTTTCCTTTACTCTTCCTTGGTCTTCCTTTACTCTTTCTGGTGCGGAGGGGAGTATTCCTGCATCCCTGCTACGACGTACCCGTCATCACGGATTGCGAGTGTGACGAGATCCCGGGGCGTCGGCCCGGCGCAGCCACCGCGAGTGGCGCGGATCCGGGTGGAAGAGACCTCCGGCAGCGACGACGCTGTGAGTGCCGTACGACTCTGCCGGAGGAGCAGTGGACGTTTCCCTGACCCTGTGGGTGCTGACCATCCTTGGTCTGTGTGCCCTGATCGCCGCCGATTTCTTCATCGGCGGCCGTAAACCGCACGAGGTCTCCCTCAAGGAGGCCGGAATCTGGACCGGTGTCTGGATCGCGCTCGCCGCGCTCTTCGGACTCGGGCTGCTGGTCTTCAGCGGCACCGCGCCCGCCGGTGAGTTCTTCGCGGGCTTCATCACCGAGAAGTCCCTGAGCGTCGACAACCTCTTCGTCTTCGTACTGATCATGGCGAAGTTCGCGGTCCCCGCGATCTACCAGCAGCGGGTGCTGATGGTCGGTGTGCTGATCGCGCTGGTGCTGCGCGCCGGCTTCATCGGCGCCGGCGCCGCGATCATCGCCAACTTCTCCTGGGTGTTCTACATCTTCGGCGCGTTCCTCATCTGGACCGCGTGGAAGCTCATCAAGGAGGCGCGCGCCGAGGAGGAGGACGAGGAGTTCGAGGAGAACCGCTTCCTCAAGATGGTCGAGAAGCGCTTCCCGTCGACCGACACGTACCACGGCACCAAGCTGTTCATCGTCGAGAACGGCAGGCGGCTGATGACGCCGATGCTGATCGTCATGCTGGCGATCGGCACGACGGACGTCCTCTTCGCGCTGGACTCCATCCCGGCGATCTTCGGCCTCACCCAGGACCCGTACATCGTCTTCACCGCCAACGCCTTCGCCCTGATGGGCCTGCGTCAGCTGTACTTCCTGATCGGCGGGCTGCTCAAGAAGCTGGTCCACCTCTCGTACGGCCTGTCGGTGATCCTCGGGTTCATCGGCGTGAAGCTCGTGCTGCATGCGCTGCACGAGTCCGGGGTGGCCGTTCCGGAGATCAGCATTCCGGTGTCGCTGGGCGTCATCTGCGCCGTCCTCGTCGTCACGACGATCACCAGCCTGCGTGCCTCGAAGAAGCAGGCGGCCACCGAGGCGAAGGCCAAGGACGACGTCCACGCCTGACGGCCACGCGGTTTCGCGGCCGGTGGTCCCGTACGGATACGGGGCCACCGGCCGCGACCGTGCGCGCCTACCAGCCGCGCTCGCGCCACTCCGGCAGATGCGGCCGCTCGGCACCGAGCGTGGTGTCGTCGCCGTGGCCCGGATAGACCCAGGTCTCATCGGGCAGCCGGTCGAAGAGTTTGGCCTCCACATCGCCGATCAGGCTGGCGAAGTTCTTCGCGTCGCCCCAGGTGTTGCCGACGCCACCGGGGAAGAGGCAGTCCCCGGTGAACAGATGCGGGGCGCCGTGCGGGTCGTCGTAGACCAGGGCGATGCTGCCCGGGGTATGGCCGGCCAGGTGGCGCGCGGTCAGTCGGACATGCCCGACGCTGATGGTGTCGCCGTCCTCGACCGGGACGTCCGTGGGGACCGGAATGCCCTCGGCGTCGTACCGCCCCGCGTACGTCCGCGCACCCGTCGCATCGACCACCTCGCGCAGCGCACCCCAGTGGTCACCGTGCTGGTGCGTGGTCACCACGGAGGCGATGCCGCTGTCGCCGATCATCGCGAGCAGGGTGTGCGGCTCGGCGGCGGCATCGATCAGCAGCTGCTCGTCCGTGGCCCGGCACCGCAGTAGGTACGCGTTGTTGTTCATCGGACCGACCGCGACCTTCGAGATCATCAGGTCGGTCAGCTCATGCACGTCGGCCGGTCCGCCGACCTTCACTGCTCCGCTGTAGGCCATGAGGCCACTCTAGAGCGGGGGAACGGGGGGCAGGGCGGAGCCCGGGACATCGAGTCCGGCGCCGTCGTCGCGGCCGGTCAGCCAGCCGACCAGCTGTGCCGCGGAACCCGTCACCACCAGGGGCGCGGCCCCGGTGTCCGTACGCCCGGTGCGCCGGCGGCGGCCGTCGTCGCTCACCAGCTCCAGGGCGGGCAGAGCCGGATGCCCGGCGAATTTCACCGCGGTCAGGAAGTCCAGCTCGCCCTCGACGAATACGGGCAGCAGCTGGTCGAGGCTGTATCCGACGCCCAGGTCGATGTGGTGCAGCTCGACCTCGGCCAGCCGGCGCAGCGCCAGACGGTCGGCGCGCTCGACGACGCCGTTGCGCATCTCGACCCGGTACGCCAGGCGGTCGTCCGGCAGGGACCGTGCCGCCGCGTCGAAGCGGGCGGCGCTCTCCCGCAGGTCCTCCAGGTGGTCGGCCAGCGGGCGGTCGGCGTCCCGCTCGATGTCGGTGTCGCGGGCCGTTTCGCTCGCGTACATGGGCGTGCGGACGTCCGTACGGGCCCAGGTCAGGAGGTTGCCCAGGGCGTCCGCGTTACGCGAGAGATGGGCGAGGACATGGCCGCGGGTCCAGCCGGGGAGCAGGGACGGTTCGGCGATCGCCTCGTCGTCCAGTTTGCCGGCCGAGACCAGGAGCCGGTCGGTGGCCTCACGGACGGCGGATGCGTCGCGCGGGAAGTCCTGCGGGGTGGTGGTCATGCTCCGAAAGTAGCGCCACTGGGCCGAGTTGGGGAGTCGGCCGGTGCCGTCGGGGGCGTACGCGGGGGCGGAGGGAGGGCGGGCGGCAGGCCGGAAGGCGCCGCCGCCCGCCCCGGCTCAGGCCGCCGCGGTGTCCGGCCCCCCGAACCACCGCAGCAGCGCGGCGTCGAGCCCGTCGGGCGTGTCCCCGGCGTCGGCCGCCCAGGCGGTGCAGCCGTCCGGGCGCACCAGCAGACCGGTGAGGCCGGGCCGCTGCGGACAGCCGGCCGTGTGCAGCCGTACCCGGTCGCCGTACCCGGCGGCGCGCTTGCGGACCTCGGGGTCGTCCGCGAGATCGAGCAACAGGGCGTGGCCGCCGCGCAGATGGTCGGCGAGCCGGGTGCCGTCGGACAGCTCCAGGTCGGGCGCGCTGCCGCCGGTCAGCGGGTGGTCGCCCGGCAGGTCGTAGCGCTGCCAGACGCCGGAGATCTTCTTGGCGAAGAAGGTGGTGGCGTCGACCGTGCCGGTCAGTTCCGCGATCACCTTGCGCAGCGCGCGGGTATGCGATTCCGGCCGCATCAGCGCCACCTGGGCCCGGGTCCATTCCAGTACCCAGGCGCCGAGCGGATGCCGCTCGGTGGTGTACGTGTCGAGCAGCCCCTCCGGCGCCCGGCCCTTGACCGTGGCGGCCAGCTTCCAGCCGAGGTTCATCGCGTCGCCGAGGCCGAGGTTGAGGCCCTGCCCGCCGAACGGCGAGTGCACATGCGCCGCGTCCCCGGCCAGCAGCACCCGACCCGAGCGGTAGTCCGGCACCTGGCGGGCGTTGTCCGTGAAGCGGGTGGCCGAGTGGACCTTGGTGATCGTGACGTCCGGCACGCCGGAGACGTGCCGCAGGGCGGCCTGCAGTTCCTCGGCGGTGACGGGCGCGCTGCGGTCCGCGGGCGGTCCGTCGAACTCCACGGTGAGGATCCGGCCGGGCATCGGGCCGTGCACATACGTCCCGGTCGCGGTCCAGTTCCAGCCGACTCCCAGGGCGTCGGCGCCGGTCAGTTCGACGATGGCCTGGTGGCCGGTGATCTCGGGGGCCGTACCGGGGAACGGGAATCCGCCGAGCCGGCGGACCGCGCTGCGGCCGCCGTCGCAGCCCACCAGCCAGCCGGTGCGCAGCGAGCCGTCCGAGGTGTGGACGTGTACGCCGTCCTCCTCGGCGTCGAAGCCGGTCAGGGTCACCCCGCGGCGCAGCTCGACGCCCAGCTCGGCGGCGCGGGCGGCGAGCAGCCGCTCCAGTGCCTCCTGGGGTATCAGGCCGAGGTCGCCGGCCGGGCCGCTCGTGCCGAAGTCCGGATCCGACTCGTCCAGGAGGTCGCCGCGGAGCATGATCCCGGCGAAGTGGCCGGCGAACTTCGGCGGCGCCTTCACCTGGGAGGCGCCGGCGGCACCCCGCTGCCGCATGAACGCGCTGAATTTCTCGAATGCGGCGCGCTGCACCTCCATCAGGTCGGGCAGCATCCCGCGCCGGTAAAGGGCCTCCGCACTGGGGGAGTTGATCGCCCCCGCCTTGATCGTCGTATCCACTTCGGTCAGCCGCTCCAGGACGACGACCGTTACGTCTGCCAGTGCGAGCTCGCAGGCGAGCATCAGCCCCACCGGGCCGCCCCCTGCCACTACTACGTCTGCGTCATGGCTCATGGCATGGATTGTAGTCACTAAAAATTTGTTCCGGCTAAAATTATGGCCATGGGAGACGGAGTGGTGGACGGCGAACGGGCCGGGCGTGCGAAGGAGGCCGGGCTTCCGGGGGAGCGCGGGCGCCAGGAGGAGACGGGGTACACGGCGGAGGCCGGCGGCATGGAGGAGGGCGGGCACCTGACGTTGCGCGAGCGCAAGAAGCTGCGGACCAGGCAGCGGATCTCCGGCGAGGCCACGCTGCTGTTCATCCGGCGCGGTTTCGACAACGTCACGGTCGCCGAGGTCGCACGCGCCGCCGAGGTGTCCACGATGACCGTCTTCAACTACTTCCCGCGCAAGGAGGACCTCTTCCTCGACCGGATCCCGGAGGGGCGGGAGCTGCTCACCCGCGCGGTCCGGGAGCGGGCGGCGGACGAGACGCCGCTCGCCGCGCTGCGCCGGCTCGCCCTCGGCCTGCTGGCGCGGCGGCATCCGCTGGGGGGCGTGGGGGAGGGGTTCGAGCACTTCTGGCAGACGGTGCTGGACTCGCCCGCCCTGCGGGCGCGGGGCCGCGAGGCGGTGGAGGAGATGGAGAACACACTGGCCGGGCTGCTCGACGAGGCGGCGGGCGGTGCGGCCGGGGCGGTGGACGGTCCCTCCGCGGATTCCCGGCTGGCCGCGGCGCTGATCATCGCGGCGTTCCGCGTCGCCTACGCCGGTGCCGCGGCCCGGCAGCTCAAGGGTGACCCGGCCGACGAGGTGGCCGTTGACCAGGAGGCGGTGCTGCGGCGGACCTTCGATGCGCTGGAGCGGGCGCTGCCCGGGGGCTGAGGCCTGACGATCTCCGGCCCGGCGCGGCCGCGGGGCGGTGCCCGAGGGGCGGGGGCGGGGCGGGAAGGTTGTGGGGCCGCCACACGTTTGGGTGAAGAGGGCTTGCGCGTACCGTAAATCGAATGCACGTGCTATAGGCTCGTTATGGCATCACAAAGACAGTGCCGCGGCGGTCCCCATACCCTGGGGCGGGGGCTCCGCTCCGCTCCGCCGCCTCTGCTCGGGCACCGAGCGGCGGACGCAGAGCCGCGGCTCCCGCCCCTCTCCAAGAAAGGTGCCGACCGGCGTGGCCGACCGTCTCATCGTCCGTGGCGCTCGCGAGCACAACCTCCGCAACGTCTCGCTCGACCTCCCCCGCGACTCCCTCATCGTCTTCACGGGGCTCTCCGGGTCGGGCAAGTCCTCGCTCGCCTTCGACACGATCTTCGCCGAGGGGCAGCGGCGCTATGTCGAGTCGCTCTCCTCCTACGCCCGGCAGTTCCTCGGGCAGATGGACAAGCCCGATGTGGACTTCATCGAGGGCCTGTCCCCCGCGGTCTCGATCGACCAGAAGTCGACGTCCCGCAACCCCCGCTCGACGGTCGGCACGATCACCGAGGTCTACGACTACCTCCGGCTCCTCTTCGCCCGTATCGGCAAGCCGCACTGTCCCGAGTGCGCCCGGCCGATCGCCCGGCAGTCGCCGCAGGCCATCGTCGACAAGGTCCTCGAGCTGCCCGAGGGCAGCCGCTTCCAGGTGCTCTCCCCGCTGGTCCGCGAGCGCAAGGGCGAGTTCGTCGACCTCTTCGCCGACCTCCAGACCAAGGGCTACAGCCGGGCCAGGGTCGACGGCGAGACCATCCAGCTCTCCGAGCCGCCGAAGCTGAAGAAGCAGGAGAAGCACACCATCGAGGTGGTCGTCGACCGCCTCACGGTCAAGGAGAGCGCCAAGCGCCGGCTGACCGACTCCGTCGAGACCGCCCTGGGCCTGTCCGGCGGCATGGTCATCCTCGACTTCGTCGATCTCGACCCCGATGACCCGCAGCGCGAGCGGATGTATTCGGAGCATCTGTACTGCGCCTACGACGACCTGTCCTTCGAGGAGCTGGAGCCGCGCTCCTTCTCCTTCAACTCCCCCTTCGGCGCCTGCCCGGACTGCACCGGCATCGGCACGCGCATGGAGGTCGACCCCGAGCTGATCATCCCCGACGAGGACCGCTCCCTCGACGAGGGCGCCATCCACCCCTGGTCGGGCGGCCACACCAAGGAGTACTTCGGCCGCCTGGTCGACGCGCTGGCGGACGCCCTCGGATTCCGTACGGACATCCCCTGGGCCGGCCTCCCGGCCCGCGCCAAGAAGGCGCTGCTGCACGGCCACAAGACCCAGATCGAGGTGCGCTACCGCAACCGCTACGGCCGCCAGCGGGCCTACACCACCCCCTTCGAGGGAGCCGTGCCGTTCATCAAGCGGCGGCACAGCGAGGCCGAGAGCGACAGCAGCCGCGAGCGCTTCGAGGGCTATATGCGCGAGGTGCCCTGCCCGACCTGTGAGGGCACCCGGCTCAAGCCGATAGTCCTCGCGGTCACGGTGCAGGAGCGCTCCATCGCCGAGGTCGCGGCCATGTCGATCAGCGACTGCGCCGACTTCCTGCGCGAGATGACGCTCAACGCCCGCGAGAAGAAGATCGCCGAGCGGGTCCTCAAGGAGGTCAACGAGCGGCTGAAGTTCCTGGTCGACGTCGGCCTGGACTACCTCTCGCTGAACCGCGCGGCGGGCACCCTCTCCGGCGGCGAGGCCCAGCGCATCCGGCTCGCCACCCAGATCGGCTCCGGCCTGGTGGGCGTGCTCTACGTCCTGGACGAGCCCTCGATCGGCCTGCACCAGCGCGACAACCACCGGCTGATCGAGACCCTGGTACGGCTGCGTGACCTCGGCAACACCCTGATCGTGGTGGAGCACGACGAGGACACCATCAAGACCTCCGACTGGGTCGTCGACATCGGCCCCGGCGCCGGTGAGCACGGCGGCAAGGTCGTCCACAGCGGTCCGCTCAAGGAGCTGCTGACCAACAAGGAGTCGATCACCGGGCAGTATCTGTCCGGCAAGCGGTCCATCGCGACGCCCGACATCCGCCGGCCCGCGGATCCGTCCCGGCAGCTGACCGTGCACGGCGCGAAGGAGAACAACCTCCAGGACATCGACGTCTCCTTCCCGCTCGGCGTGCTGACCGCCGTCACCGGCGTCTCCGGCTCGGGCAAGTCGACGCTGGTCAACGACATCCTCTACACCCACCTGGCGCGCGAGCTGAACGGCGCCAAGTCGGTCCCCGGACGGCACACCCGGGTGGACGGCGACGACCTCGTCGACAAGGTCGTCCATGTCGACCAGTCGCCCATCGGCCGGACGCCGCGCTCCAACCCGGCGACGTACACCGGTGTCTTCGATCATGTCCGCAAGCTGTTCGCGGAGACGATGGAGGCCAAGGTCCGCGGCTATCTGCCGGGACGCTTCTCCTTCAACGTCAAGGGCGGCCGCTGCGAGAACTGCTCCGGCGACGGCACGATCAAGATCGAGATGAACTTCCTGCCGGATGTGTATGTGCCGTGCGAGGTCTGCCACGGCGCGCGCTACAACCGCGAGACGCTGGAGGTCCACTACAAGGGCAAGTCCATCGCCGAGGTGCTGGACATGCCCATCGAGGAGGCGCTGGACTTCTTCGAGGCGGTGCCGACCATCTCCCGGCATCTGAAGACCCTGCACGAGGTCGGTCTGGGCTATGTCCGGCTCGGCCAGTCCGCGCCGACCCTCTCCGGTGGTGAGGCGCAGCGGGTGAAGCTGGCGAGCGAGCTCCAGAAGCGTTCGACGGGCCGTACGGTCTATGTCCTGGACGAGCCGACCACCGGCCTGCACTTCGAGGACATCAGCAAGCTGATCACGGTGCTGTCCGGGCTGGTCGAGAAGGGCAACTCCGTCATCGTCATCGAGCACAACCTCGATGTGATCAAGACGGCGGACTGGGTCATCGACATGGGCCCCGAAGGCGGCAACGGCGGCGGACTGGTCGTCGCCGAGGGCACGCCGGAGGAGATCGCATCGATCCCGGCCAGCCATACCGGCAAGTTCCTGCGGGAGATCCTCGGCGACCGGGTCAGCGACGCCGCGACGTCGGGGAAGCCGGCGAAGAAGGCGGCCGCGAAGAAGCCGGTGACCAAGGCGAATTCCACCAAGGTCAGTGCGGCCAGGACGGCCGCGGCGAAGAAGACGGTGGCCAAGAAGGCGGCGGCGAAGGCCCGCAGGCTCTCCTGACGCCGAGCGGGCCGGACGGATGGCCCGGCGAATGGGCCGTCCGTCCGCCCCGCGCCCGCGGTGCGCCTCAGGCGAGATCCGCCGCGTACGGAGGTTCCGCGCCCGCCCGGGAGCAGGTGACGGCGGCGGCACGGGCGGCGAAACCGAGGATGTCGCGCCAGTCGTCGGGGCCGAGCGCGGCGACGCCCTCGCGCGAGAGGGCGTCATGGGCGTCCAGCCGGTGCAGCAGCGCCGCATTGACGGTGTCGCCCGCGCCGATGGTGTCCACCACCTCGATCCGGCGGCCGGGCACGCTGACCTCGCCGCCGCCCGGCGTCAGCACCGTCAGTCCGTCGCCGCCCCGGGTGATGACGATCGCCGCCGGACCGTAACCCAGCCATCCCCTGGCCACGGCCGCGACCGCGTCCCGGGCCCCGCCCGGCCGGCCCGGCCCGTCCCCCGCGCCCGCCAGCCACCCCGCATCCTCCTCCGACAGCTTCAGCACGGTCAGATACGGCAGCCAGGACCGGAAGCGGGCCCGGTAGGCGTCCGCGTCCGGGATCAGGCCGGCCCGGATGTTCGGGTCGAGCGCCGTGCACACCCCCCGCCCGGCCTCCCGCCGCAGCAGCGCCTCGTACGCGCTCGCCCCCGGCTCCAGCGCCAGCGAGCAGGTGCCGAGCGAGAGTGCGCGGACCCCGTCCGGCAGCGCGGGAGGCAGGGCGAAGAGCCGGTCGGCGGTGCCCGCCACATAGAACCCGTATCCGGCCGAGCCGTCCGGGCTGATGTCCGCCACCGCGAGCGTGGTCGGCTCGTCGCCGCGCTGCACCAGGCGGGTGTCCACACCATCGGCCCGCAGCCCCTCCAGCAGCGCCTCGCCGAAGGCGTCGGTCGAGACCCGCGAGCAGAACGCGGTGGGCGAACCCAGCCGCCCCAGGGCGACCGCGGTGTTGTACGGACCGCCGCCGCGCCGCGGAAGCAGCGCGGGCAACTGGCCCTTTCCCGAGGAGCCTTGAGGGTTGGGGACGAGGTCGATCAGCGCCTCGCCGGCGACGACGATCACGGGATGCGGTTCCTTTCCTGGGCGGCCGGGGGAGTGGCCGGTGGCGCGGCCGGCGGCGGTGCGTCCTCGGGGCAGCCGCACGACGCGCGGCGCGCGGAGGTGTGGTGCGTGCGGCCCAGTTCGTCGACGGTGCCGAGCGCCGCGGCGCGGGTACTGGGGCGTACCGGGCGGCTCTCGTCCGGCGCACGCGGGACCGTGACGACGGAGACGCCCGCGCGCCGTGCCACGTCCACCATCGTTGTCATCCGGCTCTTCCTCCCCGGGGCCGCCGCGCCACCACGGTCCGGCCCATGGCGGGCGCGCCTGGCCGCCGCCCTGCGAGGGCACCACAGTACGACTCCCCAAGGCTGCACGTAAACGCTTACGTGCAAGCATGCCTCCTCGGCACACCGAGCCGGTACGGCGCACGCCCTCCGTGCTCCGCCGGTGCGACGCCGCGCGCGTCCCTCCGCGTCCGGCGGCCGGTACCGGAGACCCAGGGCCGCAGGAGCAAGGGCCGGAGGGCCAACGGCCGCAGGGTCGGGCGCCGTGAGCCAAGCGCAAGCGCCGCAAGGCCAAGGCCCGCAGTCTTGGGGAGGCCGGGCGGGAGCCGCGGCGCGGGCGCCCGGCCCCGCCGGAAGCGGAACAATCAGCGCCGGTATCGTCGGGAGCCGGCCATCCGCCCCTGACCCCGGACCCCCCCCTGGAGCAGCCATGAGCCAGTCACCCGCCCGCCGAACCGTGCTGCGCGGTGCCGCGCTCGCGGGTGTCGCCGGCTTCGGGGTGGCGGCCTGCTCCCCGGGCGCCGAGGAGTCGGCGGTGCCGGACAAGCCCGTCGAGCTGGGAGCCGCCGCCGAGGTGCCGGTCGGCGGCGCCAAGCTCTACCGCGAGGACCGGCTCGTCGTCTCGCAGCCGGCCAAGGGCGAGTACAAGTGCTTCGGCGCCAAGTGCACCCACCGGGGCTGCGTCCTCGCCGAGGTCCAGAAGAACGAAGGCAGCTGCCCCTGCCACGGCAGCCGTTTCGACGTCACCACCGGTCAGGTCATCCAGGGCCCGGCGACCGAGCCGTTGCCTGAGGTGCCGGTCAAGACGAAGAACGGGAAGCTGATCGCGGGCTGAGGCCCCGGCCGGCCGGGGAGTCTCACCCCCAGTCCCAGCCGATGCCCAGTATTCCGGGCCGTACGCCCTGCTCCACCAGGTGGACGGCCCGGTGGGTGCCGCCGAGCGTCAGCTCTCGCTGGGCGCTGCGCGGGGCGCCGGCCGAGACCTGGGCGAAGCGGCGGCAGCGCACCGGCAGCGCCGCCTCGTCGAAGCGCACCTGAAGGACGTACTGGCCGCCCGCGAAGCTGAAGCCCCGTACGTACTCGGTGCTGGGGCCGCCGCTGCCGTCCTCGAAGAGGTACCCGAAGACATGGGTGTCGCCGGCCCGCAGCCGGGCGTCGAAGAGCAGCTCGGCGACCACCACGCCGGTGTCCGCGTCGCCGCGCACCCGGCCCAGCCGGCAGTTCTCCGCCGCCCGCACGCGCACCCGGGACGGATCGCAGCCCGTATCGCCCCGGTGGATGGCGACATAGCGGTCGACGTCGTCCCGGTGGGCGCGCACGACCTGCAGCGATTCTCGGGCGCGCAGCTCGCGGCGCGGCCCGATCAGGACCCGTTCGTGATGGCCGACGGTGTGCAGCCCGCCGTCCGCGGGGGTCTCCAGCTCGGCGAACAGCTGGTGCAGCGCGCCGGCGGGCGCCATCAGGGAGCGGTACGAGCGTGCGGTGGGGCGTTCGGCCTCGGGGCGGGCGCCGCCTTCGGGCACCAGGAGGCGGTGCAGCGACCGCGCGGGCAGCTCCAGGACCTCTTCCAGGGCGCGCACCGCCCGCAGCGATTCGGGGCGCTGCGGCCGCCGGGCGCCCTGCTGCCAGTAGCTCAGGCTGGTCACCCCGACCTTGATGCCGCGCTGGGCGAGTTTGTGCTGGACGCGGGTCAGCGCGAGGCCGCGGGCGGTCAGCGCGCTGCGCAGCGCCAGATGGAACGGCCCGGTCCGCAGCAGCTGGTCCAGCTCGGCCGATTCGGGGGTGTTCTGTGCCATTGCCTCAATTCCTCCGGCGCGCTGGTGAATGTTCACAACCGGCTCGCACGCCGTGCGCTCTGACCGCCTGTTCACTGCAGTACGCCGGGCACCGGACGTTCACATCCGGGCCCGTCCGTCCACACCCGCATATCACCTCGCATTGAAGCGTGTTGACCCGCGTGCGACAACACCCGATGCTCCTCAGCAGCATCCGGATGCGCTCCTCTCACCCCCTCACCCCCCGTCTCGGGAGGAACGCCATGACCCGTGCCCCCCACGCACGTCTCGCGCGCCGCAGATGGCTGTCGGCAGCGGCGCTCACCGCCGCCGCTTTCACGGCGCTCACCACGCTTCCGGGAGCGACCGCTTCGGCGGCCACGCCCCCGGCGCACGCCGCCATCGCCACCAGGAAGGCGTCCGCGGCCAACCGTCTCGACATCTCGATGCAGGCCCAGCAGAAGACCAACTGGTGCTGGGCCGGCTCCGGCAACACCATCGCGGCCTGGTACGGCCGGAACTACAGCCAGAACCAGTTCTGCAACGCCGCCTTCGGCCGCCAGCAGAACACGACCTGCCCCAACAATCAGGCCACGCTCGGCAATGTGCAGAACGCATTCGACTGGATGGGCATCAACTCCGGTTCCTATGTGACCGGATACCTGCGCTACAGCACCGTGCAGAGCGAGATCAACGCCAACCGGCCCATCGAGACCCGCATCGAGTGGTCCTCCGGCGGCGGCCATATGCACGTCATCTACGGCTTCGACACGGCCGACAACTGGGTCTACTGGGGCGACCCCTGGGCCGACAACAGCCGCTACAACTGGGGCGACTACGACTACTACGTGAACGGCAGCTCCTTCTCCTGGACGCACTCCCTCTACCGGATAGGGGCCTGAGGCCATGCCGAAGCGCACCGCGCGCACCGCACTTCGCGCCGCCGCCACGGGAACGTTCGCCGCCGCGCTCATCGCCGCCGCCCCGTACGCCGCACGGGCCGCCGACGCTCCCGCGGCACCGCCCCGCGCGGCCGTCGCCGCCGCCCACGAAGCGGCCACCGCGCCCGCGACCCTCGACACCCTCGCCCGGTTCTTCGCCCATGCGCCCGGTGGCGCCCGCGCCGCCACTCCGGGCCGGGCGCACATCGAGGGCGGCGCCGTCCCCGTATACGTCCTGTCCCCCGACTTCGTCCGCGGCAAGGCCAACGCCCCCGTCGCCCGACTGGAGTTCCTCGCCAGCAAGGCGGTCGCCGCCGACGGGCGGACGGCCTCGGTGTGGACGGTGCGGCGGGGCGCCACCTGGAAGGTCGTCAATATCGCCGACGGGGACGACGAGACCCGTTACGTGGCTGCCGGCGGCGGGACCGGGACGGTCTTCCGGGAGCCGCAGATCGATGCCTGGTACGTACAGCGCGGCGACCGCATCGAGCCGCTGGACCCGGACGCCCGCAAGGCCGTCGGGGCGCACGGCAGCACCGTCGCCGCCTACCGGAAGCGGGTGGCGAAGGCGTACGGCGACAAGCTTCCCGGCTCCGCGTACGACAAGCGCGGCGAGGCCGGGGGGTACGGACCGGCGGCCGGCGCCCGGAAGGGGGCGCCGGTGAGGGCGGGCTCCCGCGCGGAGCGCGCCGGGGCCGATGAGCTCGTGGGCGCGGGCATGCCGGTCACCGCCGCCTCGACCGTCGCGGGCGCCGCCGCGCTGCTGGCGCTGGGCCTCTGCGGCGCCGCGGCGCTGAGGAGGCGGCGCAGCGGCTGACGGAAGCGCGGCTTCCGCCCCCCACCCCACCCACACACCCTCCCCCGCCCCCACCCTGCCCTCCCCCCGAAGGGGGGAGGGCAGGGTGACGGGGGGTGGGGGCGGGGGCCGGCCCGGCCACGGCTCGCGGGCCCCGCCCCGGGGCCCGCGTCGGCCCAGTCCCCGCCCCCGCGAGGGCCCCCTCCCCGCCCCGTACGCCCCCGCCCCCCGTCCCGGATCGCTCTGCCGACCGTGAATGTCAGTGGCGGTCAGTAGGGTGGTGGGCATGGCAGACCCCAGCAGCTACCGACCCAAGCCGGGACAGATCCCCGACTCGCCGGGGGTCTATAAGTTCCGGGACGACCACGGCCGGGTCATCTACGTCGGCAAGGCGAAGAGCCTGCGCCAGCGCCTGGCCAACTACTTCCAGGACCTGGCCGGACTCCATCCGCGTACGCGCACGATGGTCACCACGGCCGCCTCGGTGGAGTGGACTGTCGTGTCCACGGAGGTCGAGGCGCTCCAGCTCGAGTACAGCTGGATCAAGGAGTTCGACCCCCGCTTCAACGTCAAGTACCGCGACGACAAGAGCTATCCGTATCTCGCGGTGACCCTCAACGAGGAGTTTCCTCGGGTCCAGGTGATGCGTGGCGCCAAGAAGAAGGGCGTGCGCTATTTCGGCCCGTACGGCCATGCCTGGGCGATCCGGGAGACCGTCGATCTGATGCTGCGGGTCTTCCCCGTACGCACGTGCTCCGCCGGTGTCTTCAAGCGTTCCGCCCAGATCGGCCGTCCCTGTCTGCTCGGCTACATCGGCAAGTGCTCGGCGCCCTGCGTCGGCCGGGTCTCCGCGACGGAGCACCGCGAACTCGCCGAGGAGTTCTGTGACTTCATGGCGGGCCGCACGGGCGCGTACATCCGCCGCCTGGAGCGGCGGATGCAGGACGCGGCGGAGGAGATGGAGTACGAGCGGGCGGCCCGGCTGCGCGACGACATAGGTGCGCTCAAGCGGGCCATGGAGAAGAGCGCCGTGGTGCTCGCGGACGCCACGGACGCCGATCTGATCGCCGTCGCCGAGGACGAACTCGAGGCCGCCGTCCAGATCTTCCACGTCCGTGGCGGGCGGGTGCGCGGCCAGCGCGGCTGGGTCACCGACAAGGTGGAGGCCGTCACGACCGCGGGTCTCGTCGAGCATGCGCTCCAGCAGCTCTACGGCGAGGAGCGGGGCGACGCCGTTCCGAAGGAAGTCCTGGTTCCGGCGCTGCCCGAGCCCGTCGAGCCGGTCCAGGAGTGGCTCGCCGGCCGCCGGGGCTCCCAGGTCTCGCTGCGTATCCCGCAGCGCGGCGACAAGAAGGACCTGATGGCCACGGTCCAGCGCAATGCCCAGCAGGCCCTGGGCCTGCACAAGACCAAACGCGCCTCGGACCTGACGACCCGCTCGCGGGCCCTGGAGGAGATCGCCCGGGCCCTCGGGCTGGACGCGGTGCCGCTGCGCATCGAGTGCTTCGACATCTCCCACCTCCAGGGCGAGGATGTCGTCGCTTCCATGGTGGTCTTCGAGGACGGCCTCGCCCGGAAGAGCGAATACCGCCGCTTCCAGATCAAGACCTTCGAGGGGCAGGACGATGTCCGCTCCATGCACGAGGTCATCCGCCGCCGCTTCAAGCGCTACCTCCAGGAGAAGCAGAAGTCGGGGGAGTGGACGGAGGAGCCGGCCGACGAGGCCCCCGTGGAGGACGACGGCGCGCCGGATGCGATGGCCGGCCGCCCCACGGACGAGGACGGCCGCCCCAAGCGGTTCGCCTATCCGCCGCAGCTGGTGGTCGTCGACGGCGGTGCTCCCCAGGTGGCGGCCGCCCGCCGCGCCCTGGACGAGCTCGGCATCGACGATGTCGCGGTCTGCGGCCTGGCCAAGCGCCTCGAGGAGGTCTGGCTGCCCGATGACGACGATCCGGTCGTGCTGCCCCGTAGCAGCGAGGGCCTCTATCTCCTCCAGCGCGTGCGTGACGAAGCGCACCGCTTCGCCATCACCTACCAGCGCAGCAAGCGCACCAAGCGGCTGAAGTCCTCGCCGCTGGACGCCGTCGCGGGCCTGGGTGAGACCCGCCGCCAGGCGTTGCTCAAGCACTTCGGTTCGCTCAAGAAGCTGCGGGCCGCCACCATCGACGAGATCTGCGAGGTTCCGGGCGTCGGCCGCAAGACCGCGGAAACGGTTGCGGCGGCGCTGGCCGGGGCGGCTCCGTCCGCCCCCGCGGTGAACACCGCCACAGGAGAGATCATTGAGGATGACGGGGTCCCCTCGGCCGCGTTGTCAGCAGAACGGGGGCAGGACCGATGAGCGCAGAGCACGAAATGCAGGAAACCGAGAAAGACGGTGCACAGGTGAGTACGGGCACGACCGATCAGGGCGAGAGCGCCGCCATCCCCGAACTGGTGATCATCTCCGGTATGTCGGGGGCGGGCCGGAGCACGGCCGCCAAGTGCCTGGAGGACCTGGGCTGGTTCGTCGTCGACAACATCCCGCCCGAGCTGATCCCGCCGATGGTCGAGCTGGGCGCCCGCTCCCAGGGCAATGTCGCCAAGATCGCCGTCGTCGTGGATGTCCGCGGCCGTCGCTTCTTCGCCAATCTCAAGGAGTCCCTGGCGACCCTCGACGCGCAGAACGTCAAGCGCCGCATCGTCTTCCTGGAGTCCTCCGACGAAGCCCTGGTGCGCCGCTTCGAGTCGGTGCGCCGCCCGCATCCCCTCCAGGGCGACGGCCGGATCGTCGACGGCATCGCCGCCGAGCGCGATCTGCTGCGCGAGCTGCGGGGCGACGCCGACCTGGTCATCGACACCTCCAGCCTCAACGTCCATGAGCTGCGCGCCAAGCTGGACGCCCAGTTCGCCGGCGAGGAGGTCCCCGAGCTGCGCGCCACGGTCATGTCCTTCGGCTTCAAGTACGGCCTTCCGGTCGACGCCGACATGGTCATCGACTGCCGCTTCATCCCCAACCCGCACTGGGTTCCGGAGCTGCGCCCCTTCACGGGCCTGAACGAAGAGGTCTCCGACTACGTCTTCAACCAGCCCGGTTCCAAGGAGTTCCTGGACGGCTACGCCGAGCTGCTGCGCATCGTCGCCGAGGGCTACCGCCGTGAGGGCAAGCGCTATGTGACCATCGCGGTCGGCTGTACGGGCGGTAAGCACCGCAGTGTCGCCATGTCCGAGAAACTGGCCAGCCGCCTGGTGACCGAGGGCGTCGAAACGGTCGTCGTCCACCGGGACATGGGGCGCGAATGACCGGCCGTACGCCGCGGCTGCGCCGCGTCCGCAGGTTCGTTCCCGGCGGCCGTACGGCGAAGAAGGGCGCCACCCCCAAGGTGGTGGCGCTCGGGGGCGGTATGGGTCTGTCCGCCTCGCTTGCCGCGCTGCGCCGGATCACGGGCGATCTGACGGCCGTCGTCACGGTCGCCGACGACGGCGGCTCCAGTGGCCGGCTGCGCGATGAGCTGGGGGTTCTGCCGCCCGGTGATCTGCGCAAGGCGCTGGCGGCGCTGTGCGGCGACGACGAGTGGGGCCAGACCTGGGCCCGGGTGATCCAGCACCGTTTCCAGTCCGAGGGTGAGCTGCACGACCACGCCGTCGGCAATCTGCTGATCGTCGCCCTGTGGGAGCAGCTCGGCGATCATGTCCAGGCGCTCGACCTGGTCGGCAAGCTGCTCGGTGCGCAGGGCCGGGTGCTGCCCATGTCGGCGGTGCCTCTGGAGCTCCAGGCCCAGGTCAGGGGCCATGAGGTGGCGCGTCCGGACGAGGTCACCACGGTCCGCGGCCAGGCCACCGTCGCGCTCACCCGCGGCGAGGTGCTCTCCGTCCATGTGGTTCCGGAGGACCCGCCGGCCGTTCCCGAGGCGGTCGCCGCGGTGCGCGATGCCGACTGGGTGGTGCTGGGTCCCGGCTCCTGGTTCTCGTCCGTGATCCCGCATCTGCTGGTGCCGGAGTTGCGCGAGGCCCTGGAGGAGACCAAGGCCCGAAAGGTCCTTTCGCTCAACCTTGCTCCCCAGCCGGGCGAAACCGATGGCTTCTCACCGCAGCGTCATTTGGAGGTTTTGGCCCGACACGCCCCTAAACTCGCCTTCGACGTGGTGCTGGCCGACCAGGCCGCCGTGCCCGACATCGAAGGTCTGACGGTTGCCGCCAAGCAGCTGGTGGGCAGCGAGGTCGAGCTGGCTGCGGTCGCCGCACAAGGAGACGACGCCCGGCCGAGTGCCGGGCCGCCGCCCGACCGGCACGACCCGGAGCTGCTGGCAGCCGCGTATGACCGTATTTTTCGGATGCATGGAAGGATCGGCCCATGGCGATGACGGCTGCGGTGAAGGATGAAATCTCCCGGCTCCCCGTCACCCGGACCTGCTGCCGGAAGTCGGAGGTCTCGTCGATCCTGCGGTTCGCGGGTGGTCTGCACCTGGTCAGCGGCCGCATTGTGATCGAGGCGGAGCTGGACACGGGCATCGCCGCCCGGCGGCTGCGCAAGGACATCCTGGAGATCTTCGGGCACTCCTCCGACCTGGTGGTGATGGCCCCCGGCGGCCTGCGGCGCGGCAGCCGCTATGTCGTACGGGTGGTGGCCGGCGGCGATCAGCTGGCCCGGCAGACGGGCCTGGTTGACGGCCGCGGCCGCCCCATCCGCGGGCTGCCCCCACAGGTGGTCTCCGGCGCGACCTGCGACGCCGAGGCGGCCTGGCGCGGCGCCTTCCTGGCCCATGGTTCGCTCACCGAGCCCGGCCGCTCCTCGTCCCTGGAGGTCACCTGCCCCGGGCCCGAGGCGGCGCTGGCGCTGGTCGGCGCGGCCCGCCGGCTGGGCATCGGCGCGAAGGCCCGCGAGGTGCGCGGGGTGGACCGCGTTGTCGTCCGTGACGGTGATGCGATCGGCGCGCTGCTGACGCGGCTGGGCGCCCATGAGTCGGTGCTGGCCTGGGAGGAGCGGCGGATGCGCCGCGAGGTGCGGGCCACCGCCAACCGCCTCGCCAACTTCGACGACGCCAACCTCCGTCGTTCGGCGCGCGCCGCGGTCGCGGCCGGCGCCCGGGTCCAGCGGGCGCTGGAGATCCTCGGCGAGGAGGTCCCCGAGCATCTCGCGGCGGCCGGCCGGCTGCGCATGGAGCACAAGCAGGCCTCCCTGGAGGAGCTGGGCGCCCTCGCCGATCCGCCGCTGACCAAGGATGCCGTCGCCGGCCGGATCCGTCGTCTGCTGGCGATGGCCGATAAGCGTGCCCAGGACCTCGGCATCCCCGGCACCGAGTCCAACCTCACCGAGGAGCTGGCCGAGGGCATGGTCGGCTGACGGACCGTGTTCCGTGCGCCCCTGGCGTCCCCTCGCGCTCTCGCGTCACTGCCGAACCGGCAGCGACGGGGAAGACGCGGAACGGGACGGCCGGGGGCGCTCGTTTGAGAGTACGGAAGCGCTTTTGTCAATGTCACGTACGTCTCTCTTTGGGGGTAGGGTCGGAGGCGGTCGGGGACATCCCATACAGCTCGCCGGTATCTGCGCCGGCGTACCAACGAGGAGATCGGTTCGTGACGATCCGCGTAGGCATCAACGGATTCGGCCGCATTGGTCGTAACTACTTCCGCGCGCTCCTGGAGCAGGGTGCGGACATCGAGATCGTCGGTGTCAACGACCTGACCGACAACGCCACCCTGGTCCACCTGCTCAAGTACGACACCATCCTGGGCCGTCTCAAGCAGGACGTCAGCCACACCGACGACACCATCACGGTCGGCGGCCAGACCTTCAAGACGATGGCCGAGCGCGACCCGGCGAAGCTCCCCTGGGCGGAGCTCGGCGCCGACATCGTCATCGAGTCGACCGGCATCTTCACGAAGAAGGCCGACGCCGAGAAGCACATCCAGGCCGGCGCCAAGAAGGTCCTGATCTCCGCGCCCGCCAAGGACGAGGACATCACGATCGTGATGGGCGTCAACCAGGACAAGTACGACGCGGCCAAGCACCACGTCATCTCCAACGCCTCCTGCACCACCAACTGTGTGGCGCCGATGGCGAAGGTTCTCGACGAGAACTTCGGCATCGTCAAGGGCCTGATGACCACGGTCCACGCGTACACCAACGACCAGCGCATCCTGGACTTCCCGCACAGCGACCTGCGCCGCGCCCGCGCCGCCGCGGAGAACATCATCCCGACCTCGACGGGTGCCGCCAAGGCCACCGCCCTGGTCCTTCCGCAGCTCAAGGGCAAGCTGGACGGCATCGCGATGCGCGTGCCCGTCCCCACCGGCTCGGTCACCGACCTGGTCCTCGAGCTGGACCGCGAGGTCAGCAAGGACGAGATCAACGCCGCCTTCCAGAAGGCCGCCGAGGGCCAGCTCAACGGCATTCTCGAGTACACCGAGGACCCGATCGTCTCCTCGGACATCGTCAACTTCCCGGCCTCCTGCACCTTCGACTCGAAGCTGACGATGGCTCAGGGCAAGCAGGTCAAGGTCGTCGGCTGGTACGACAACGAGTGGGGCTACTCCAACCGCCTGGTGGACCTGACCACCTTCGTCGGCGGCCAGCTCTGATCCCTGGCGGACAGCCGAGGCACCCAGATGTAAGGACGGGGCTCGTAGGGCGCGATGATGCGTCGTACGGGCCCCGTCCCGTGACCGACCAACCATGGAGTCACTCCGCATGAAGACGATCGACGACCTCGCCTCCGAGGGCGTGGCGGGCAAGCGGATCTTTGTCCGCGCCGACCTGAACGTGCCGCTGGAAGGCACCACCATCACCGACGACGGCCGGATCCGCGCCGTCCAGCCGACGATCGCCAAGCTCGCCCAGCTCGGCGCCAAGGTGATCGTCGCCTCCCACCTCGGCCGCCCCAAGGGTGCGCCGGACCCGGCCTTCTCGCTCGCCCCCGCCGCCGAACGGCTGGGTGAACTGATCGGCCGCAGCGTGGCGTTCGCGACGGACACCGTCGGCGAGTCCGCCCGGTCCGTCGTCGCGGGCCTGGGCGAGGGCGAGGTGGCCGTCCTGGAGAACCTGCGCTTCAACGCGGGCGAGACCAGCAAGGACGACGCCGAGCGCGGCGCCTTCGCCGACCAGCTCGCCGCCCTGGCGGACCTGTACGTGGGCGACGGCTTCGGCGCCGTGCACCGCAAGCACGCCTCCGTCTACGACCTGCCCAAGCGCCTTCCGCACGCCGCCGGCGACCTGATCGCCACCGAGGTCGGCGTCCTGAAGAAGCTCACCGACGAGGTCAAGCGGCCCTACGTCGTCGTGCTCGGCGGCGCCAAGGTCTCCGACAAGCTCGCCGTCATCGACCAGCTGCTGGAGAAGGCCGACCGCATCCTGGTCGGCGGCGGCATGGCGTACACCTTCCTCAAGGCCAAGGGCCACGAGGTGGGCATCTCGCTGCTGCAGGAGGACCAGGTCCCGGCTTGCCTGGACTACCTGGCGCGGGCCGAGAAGCGCGGCGTGGAGTTCGTCCTCCCCGTCGACGTCCTGGTTTCGCCCGAATTCCCGGACCTGAAGGGCAAGACCCCGGCCAACCCCACCGTCGTCGCCGCGGACGCCATCCCGGCCGACCAGGAGGGCCTGGACATCGGCCCGAAGACCCGCGAGCTCTACGCCGCGAAGCTCGCCGACGCGGGCACGGTCTTCTGGAACGGCCCGATGGGCGTCTTCGAGCACCCCGACTACGCGAACGGCACCAAGGCCGTCGCGAAGGGGCTGCTGGACTCGCAGGCCTTCACCGTCGTCGGCGGAGGCGACTCGGCCGCTGCCGTGCGCCTGCTCGGCTTCGACGAGAATGCTTTCGGCCACATTTCGACCGGTGGCGGCGCCAGCCTCGAATACCTCGAAGGCAAGACGCTCCCCGGCCTCGCCGCTCTGGAGGACTGAACAAACGTGACTGCTCTCACCAACGGCCGTACTCCGCTGATGGCGGGCAACTGGAAGATGAACCTCAACCACCTCGAGGCCATCGCCCACGTCCAGAAGCTCGCCTTTGCGCTCACCGACAAGGACTTCGACGCCGTAGAGGTCGCCGTCCTGCCGCCCTTCACCGACCTGCGGTCGGTGCAGACGCTGGTCGACGGTGACAAGCTCAAGATCAAATACGGCGCCCAGGACCTCTCGGCGCACGACTCCGGTGCCTACACCGGTGAGATCTCCGGCCCGATGCTGGCCAAGCTCAAGTGCACGTTCGTGGCCATCGGCCACAGCGAGCGCCGCCAGTACCACGGCGAGAACGAAGAGATCTGCAACGCCAAGGTCAAGACGGCCTTCAAGCACGGCCTGACCCCGATCCTGTGCGTCGGTGAGGGCCTGGACGTCCGCAAGGCGGGCAACCAGGTCGCGCACACCCTCGCCCAGCTCGACGGCGGCCTGAAGGACATCCCGGCCGAGCAGGCCGAGACGATCGTGATCGCCTACGAGCCGGTGTGGGCCATCGGCACCGGTGAGGTCGCCACCCCCGAGGACGCGCAGGAGGTCTGCGGTGCGATCCGCGGCCGCCTCGCCGAGCTCTACAGCCAGGAGCTGGCCGACAAGGTCCGCATCCAGTACGGCGGCTCGGTGAAGTCCGGCAATGTCGCGGCGATCATGGCGCAGCCGGATGTCGACGGCGCGCTGATCGGCGGCGCGGCGCTGGACGCGGACGAATTCGTGAAGATCGTCCGCTTCCGCGACCAGTAGCAGCTATGACGACGGGCCCGGCCCGTCGTACCCTGTCGGGGCCGGGTCCGGCGTCCAGTACGCCACCCGGCCCCGCACCATTTCAACCAGTCCCAGAGAGTTGGTCCAGCCGTGGTCATCGGGTTCTCGGTCGCCCTCATCGTCTTCAGCGTGCTGCTGATGATGCTGGTGCTCATGCACAAGGGAAAGGGTGGCGGTCTGTCCGACATGTTCGGTGGCGGTATGCAGTCCTCGGTCGGTGGCTCCTCGGTCGCCGAGCGGAACCTCGACCGCATCACCATCGTGATCGGTCTGCTGTGGTTCGCCTGCATTGTGGTCCTCGGCATTCTGATGAAGCTCGGCAACTGACATTCCGTCGAAGGCGCGGCCTATCATGAGGGCGGCGTCCTTGGACGGGGCGGTAACTCCTGTCACTGGACGCGCGTTGGGCCCTACATAGACTGGAGCGCCCGCAGCGCAGCTGCTGTTAGATGCTTGCAGCACCATTACGCAGGGAGTTACGACCGTGGCAAGTGGCAACGCGATCCGAGGAAGTCGGGTCGGAGCGGGGCCGATGGGGGAGGCCGAGCGCGGCGAGTCCGCGCCGCGCATCCGCATCTCCTTCTGGTGCTCCAACGGGCACGAGACGCAGCCCAGCTTCGCCGGTGACGCACAGGTGCCGGACACCTGGGACTGCCCGCGCTGTGGTTTCCCGGCAGGCAAGGACCGGGACAGCCCGCCGGACCCGCCGCGCACCGAGCCGTACAAGACCCACCTCGCCTACGTCCGGGAGCGCCGCAGCGACGCCGACGGTGAGGCGATTCTCGCGGAGGCGCTGGCCAAGCTCCGAGGCGAGATCTGAGTCACCCGCGCATGCGATGTCCGGCCCGGCCGGAGGGAAGACCGCCCTCCGGCCGGGCCGTTTGCGTGCCGGAAGGCGGCGGTGCGGCCGTTGGCCGAGGCCGCGTCGATACCCGCACGCAAGACGGCCGACGGCCGGCCGTTCCGCGGCGGACAGATCCCTCTCCCAGGCTCGACTTCTCCCTCACGCTCGGCCTGGCTCGCGCGGGGGGACCCCATGCGCGGGAGGTGCTCCCATCGCGTCCTGATCAATTAGGTTGGGAGTCGGCGGGGTGCCGGTACGAGACGAAGAAGGCTGATGTCCGAGATGAACGCAGAAAGCCGCAACAGGCTCGACCAGATGCCTGAGTGGACCGCGTTGAGCAAGCATCGCGAGCAGCTGGGGGAGGTGCATCTGCGCGAGCTGTTCGACCGCGACCCGGCCCGCGCGGAGCGTTACACCCTCCAGGTCGGCGATCTGCACCTGGACTACTCCAAGCACCTGGTCACCGACGAGACGCTGCGGTTGCTGGGCGACCTGGCCGCGGCGACGGGAGTCGCCGAGCTGCGGGAGGCGATGTTCCGCGGCGAGAAGATCAATATCACCGAGCGGCGTTCCGTGCTGCACACCGCGCTGCGCGCGCCCGGTTCGGCGGTCATCAAGAGCGACGGCGTCAACGTCGTCCCCGCCGTGCACTCCGTGCTGACGAAGATGGCCACCTTCGCCGACCGGGTCCGCTCCGGCGACTGGAAGGGCCACACCGGTCGCCGTATCAAGACGGTCGTCAACATCGGTATCGGCGGCTCGGACCTGGGACCGGCGATGGCGTTCGAGGCGCTGCGCGCCTATACCCACCGGGACATGCAGTTCCGCTTTGTCTCCAATGTCGACGGAGCCGATCTGCACGAGGCGGTACGGGACCTGGACCCGGCCGAGACGCTGTTCGTCATCGCGTCCAAGACCTTCACCACCATCGAGACCATCACCAACGCCACGTCGGCCCGCGATTGGCTGCTGGCCGGGCTGGGGGCGGGGCGTGGGGGCACCTCCCGCTCGAGCGAAGTCGAGAGTGGGGGAGCGGTCGCCAAGCACTTCGTGGCGCTGTCGACCAACGCCGAGAAGGTGGCGGAGTTCGGCATCAACACGGACAACATGTTCGAGTTCTGGGACTGGGTCGGCGGCCGCTATTCGTTCGACTCGGCGATCGGCCTCTCGCTGATGGTCGCGATCGGCCCGGAGCACTTCCGCGAGATGCTGGCCGGCTTCCACCTCGTCGACGAGCACTTCCGCACGGCCCCGCCGCAGGAGAACGCCCCGTTGCTGATGGGCCTGCTGGGCATCTGGTACGGCAACTTCTTCGACGCCCAGTCGCATGCCGTGCTGCCCTACAGCCACTATCTCTCCCGCTTCACCGCCTACCTCCAGCAGCTGGACATGGAGTCCAACGGCAAGTCGGTGGGCCGCGACGGCAATCCGGTCGGCTGGCAGACGGGCCCCGTCGTCTGGGGCACGCCCGGTACGAACGGCCAGCACGCGTACTACCAACTGCTCCACCAGGGCACGAAGATGATCCCGGCCGACTTCATCGGCTTCGCGGAGCCGGTCGCCGATCTGCAGCCGGGCCTGGTCGCCCAGCACGACCTGCTGATGGCCAATCTCTTCGCCCAGGGCCAGGCCCTCGCGTTCGGCAAGACGCCCGAGGAGGTGCGTGCCGAGGGTGTGGCCGAGGAGCTGGTGCCGCACAAGACCTTCAAGGGCAACCACCCCACCACCACGATCCTGGCCAAGGAGCTCAGCCCGTCCGTCCTGGGCCAGCTGATCGCGCTCTATGAGCACAAGGTGTTCGTCCAGGGCGCGGTGTGGAACATCGACTCCTTCGACCAGTGGGGCGTGGAGCTGGGCAAGGTGCTCGCCAAGCGCGTGGAGCCCGCGCTGACGGACGGCGCGGACGTGCCGGGGCTGGACGCCTCGACGGCCGGTCTGGTCGCCAAGTACCGGGAGCTGCGCGGACGCTGACCGGCCGGCGCCCACGGTCGCATAGGATCCCCCGGACGATCATCGATGCGGTACACGTCCGGGGGAGACGGCCATGGCCGGGGTGCGGCACGGCGGCGACATACGGTCCAGGGCGAGCCTGCTGTGGCCGCGGCACGCGGCCTGGGCGGTGTTCCAGCCCGGCTGGATCCCGCCGCCGGACGACCCGCTGGTGGAGCGGCTCAAACGCTTCCGGGTGATTGCGGGGATGATCGTGGCGAGCGGTGTCTACACCTTCGTCGCGCGGGACTTCGACGGCAAGGAAGTGCTGGAGAACCTGGTCGTCGCCTGTGTGGTCCTGCTGGTCATCGCCCCGCTGACCGTCGGGGTGATGCTGGCGGTCTGGCGCCGCCGGGGACCGCTGCGGCCGCTGGTGCCCGCGCTGATCGGCTCGTTGCAGCTGCTGCTGTACTTCGTGGGATCCGCGGTCCTGACGCTGCTGCTCCTGCAGGGCGGAGTGCAGTTCCCGTTCTTCGCCCCGGTGCCCCTGTGGCTGCTGTGGTTCGTATGCGCCGCGGCGGTCCGGATCAACAGCAACTTCTTCGGTACGGCGGCAGTTCACCGCGCTCTGCCGCCGGTGCTGGCGTCCGTCACGTCCTGGCTGATGGCGATCCCGGATCTGGTGACCGGCGATCTGCACGGCCTCGGGCTGACGCTGGGCGTGGTCTTCATCCTCGGGGCGCCGGTGCTGGTCACCTGCCTCGCCCTGCTGGAGATGCACCGGCTGCGGCGCTTCCACGGCATCCGGCTGCTGGACCACCCGGGGGCCCCGCAGCGCCCGGCCCGGCCTTGGCAGCGCCCTCACCAGGGCGGCAATCCCTACTCCTAGGGTCCGTCCGATGGGGCCGGGGCGGGAAGGCCGCGGGCCCGGCCATGCCCCCTCGGACCGGCCCTGGCGCGGCCGGAAAACCGAAGGGCTCCCGTACCTTCCGGTACGGGAGCCCTCGTGGTGAACCGCTGCCTCAGGCCGAAGCCGGCGGATACAGATCGCGCGGCAGCTGGGACGCCGCGGCCTCGTCGAGCAGCCACAGCGTGCGGCTGCGGCCGCGGGCGCCCGCCGCCGGGGCCTGCACCTCTCCGGCACCGGAGAGGGCGATGGCCGCGGCATTGGCCTTGTCCTCGCCGGCCGCCAGCAGCCACACCTCCCGCGCCGCGCGGATCGCGGGCAGGGTGAGCGAGACGCGCGTGGACGGCGGCTTGGGCGCGCCGTGCACCCCGATCACCGTCCGCTCCTGCTCGTAGACGCCGGGCAGCTCGGGGAAGAGCGAGGCGACATGGGTGTCCGGGCCGACGCCCAGCAGCAGGACGTCGAAGGACGGGACCGCGGCGTGGTCCTCGGGCCCGGCGGCGGCGGCGAGTTCGAGGGCGTATTCCTCGGCCGCCGCGTCCGCGTCGTTGCCGAAACGGCCACCGGCCGGCTCCATCGGGTGCACCCGCGCCGGGTCCAGCGGCACGCTGTCCAGCAGCGCCTCGCGCGCCTGGGTGTAGTTGCGCTCCGGGTCACCCTCGGGCAGGAACCGTTCGTCGCCCCACCACAGGTCCAGCCGGTGCCAGTCCACCGCGTCCCGGGCGGGCGCCTCGGCGAGCGCGGCGAGCAGGCCGTTGCCGTTGCGGCCGCCGGTCAGGACCACCGAGGCGAAGCCGCGGGCGGCCTGGGCGTCCACGATCTTCGTGATCAGCCGGGCCGCCGCGGCCTTCGCCATCAGGTCCTTGTCGCGGTGGACGACAACTTGCGGAGCGCTCACTTGGCGGCCGCTTTCTTGGCGGGCTTGGCGGGCGCCTTCTTCGCCGCGGGCTCCTGCGGCGCGCTTCCCTCGGCCGCCGGTGCCGCGGGCGCCGATGCCCCGTCACCGAGCCGGTCCACGCCGTACTTCAGCGCGGCGGCGTAGATGTCGTCCGGGTCGAGCCGGCGCAGCTCCTCGGCGAGCAGCTCGGAGGTCTCCCGCCGCTTGAGCGCCACCGCACGGTCCGGCTGGCTCCGCATCGAGAGCGTGGCCAGCGAGCCGTCCGGGCGGTCCAGCACGATCGTGCCGCCGCTGGACTGCATCCGTACGGCCGTCAGGCCGGGACCGGCCGACACCGTGCGGGTGACCGGGACGTCCAGCCTGCTGGCGAGCCACATGGCCAGCAGCTCACAGCTGGGGTTGAACTCCTCGCCCTCGACCTCGGCCGAGGTGACCGTGCACGGCGCCTGGTCCAGCGCCGCCGCGAGCATCGAGCGCCAGGGGGTGATCCGGGTCCAGGAGAGGTCGGTGTCGCCCGGCGTGTAGCTCTCGGCGCGGCCGGTCAGCTCCTCGACGGGCCGCTCGGCGGCGTAGGCGTCGGTGACGCGGCGCTGCGCCAGCGCGCCGAGCGGGTCCTTTGCCGGGTCCAGGGGGGCGTTGACCGCCCACCAGACCACCACCGGGGCGTCCGGCAGCAGCAGCGGCAGCACCACGGACTGGGCGTGGTCGATCGCCTCGCCGTACAGCCGCAGCACGACCGTCTCGCCGGTGCCCGCGTCCGTGCCGACCCGGACCTCGGCGTCCAGCCGGGCCTTGGCGCGGTCGCGGGGCGAGCGGCTGACCCGCTTGATGACGACCAGGGTCCGCGAGGGGTGCTCGCGGGAGGCGTCATTGGCCGCCTTCAGGGCGTCGTAGGCGTTCTCCTCGTCGGTGACGATGACGAGGGTGAGCACCATGCCGATGGCGGGCGTGCCGACGGCGCGGCGGCCCTCCACCAGCGCTTTGTTGATCTTGCTGGCCGTGGTTTCCGTCAGATCTATTTTCATGGCCGACGCCAGCTCCGTCCGTCTCGTGCGAGCATTTCGTCCGCCTCGGCCGGGCCCCAGGTGCCCGCCGGGTACTGCGCGGGCTTGCCGTGCTTGTCCCAGTACTCCTCGATCGGGTCGAGAATCCGCCAGGACTGCTCGACCTCCTCCAGGCGCGGGAAGAGGTTGGCGTCGCCCAGCAGGACGTCCAGGATCAGCCGCTCGTACGCCTCGGGGCTGGACTCCGTGAAGGACTCGCCGTACGCGAAGTCCATCGAGACGTCCCGGACCTCCATCGAGGTGCCCGGCACCTTGGAGCCGAACCGCACGGTCACGCCCTCGTCCGGCTGGACGCGGATGACCAGGGCGTTCTGGCCCAGCTCCTCCGTCGCCGTGTGGTCGAAGGGGGAGTGCGGGGCGCGCTGGAAGACCACCGCGATCTCGGTGACCCGGCGGCCCAGGCGCTTGCCGGTGCGCAGATAGAACGGCACGCCCGCCCAGCGGCGGTTGTCCACCTGCAACTTGATGGCGGCGTAGGTGTCGGTCTTCGACTTGGGGTCGATGCCGTCTTCCTGGAGATAGCCGACGGCCTGCTCGCCGCCCTGCCAGCCCGCCGCGTACTGCGCGCGCACGGTCTCCTTGCCGAGGTCCTTGGGCAGCCGTACGGCGCCCAGCACCTTGGTCTTCTCCGCGACCAGCGCGTCCGCCTCGAAGGAGCCGGGCTCCTCCATGGCGGTCAGCGCGAGCAGCTGGAGGAGGTGGTTCTGGATGACGTCACGGGCGGCGCCGATGCCGTCGTAGTAGCCGGCCCGGCCGCCGATGCCGATGTCCTCGGCCATCGTGATCTGGACGTGGTCGACATACGAGCGGTTCCACAGCGGCTCGAACATCGTGTTGGCGAAGCGCAGCGCCAGGATGTTCTGGACCGTCTCCTTGCCCAGGTAGTGGTCGATCCGGAAGACCTCGTTGGGCGGGAAGACCTCGTGGACGATGCGGTTGAGCTCCTGGGCGCTCTTGAGGTTGTGCCCGAAGGGCTTCTCGATGACCGCGCGGCGCCAGGAGTCCTCCTTCTGGTCGGCCAGGCCGTGCTTCTTGAGCTGCTGGACGACCTTGGGGAAAAACTTCGGCGGTACGGAGAGGTAGAAGGCGAAGTTGCCGCCGGTCCCCTGCGCCTTGTCCAGCTCTTCTATCGTCGCCTTGAGCGTCTCGAAGGCCTCGTCGTCGTCGAAGTTGCCCTGGACGAAGCGGCAGCCCTGGACCAGCTGCTGCCAGACCTCCTCGCGGAACGGCGTCCGCGAATGCTGCTTGACCGCCTCGTACACCTCCTGCGCGAAGTCCTCGTGCTCCCACTCGCGGCGGGCGAAGCCGATGAGCGAGAAGCCCGGCGGCAACAGACCGCGGTTGGCCAGGTCGTACACGGCAGGCATCAGCTTTTTACGGGACAAATCGCCCGTGACGCCGAAAATGACCAGGCCCGACGGCCCCGCGATACGCGGGAGCCGTCGGTCCAGTGCGTCACGAAGCGGGTTGGCTCCGTGGGATGCAGTCAAGGGAGATCAGCCCTCCGAGGGAGCGAGGCGCTTGAGCTCCGCCTCCGTGGACTTGAGGAGGTCGTTCCAGGACGTCTCGAACTTGTCGACGCCCTCGTCCTCCAGGAGCTGCACGACGTCGTCGTACGAGATCCCCAGCCGCCCGATCGCGTCCAGGTCGGCCCGGGCCGCCTCGTACGTGCCACGGACGGTGTCACCGGTGATCTCACCGCGCGCGGCGGTGGCCTCGAGGGTGGCCTCCGGCATGGTGTTGACCGTGCCCGGGGCGACCAGCTCGTCGACGTACAGCGTGTCCTTGTAGGCCGGGTCCTTGACGCCGGTCGAGGCCCACAGCGGACGCTGCTTGTTGGCGCCGGCCTTGTCGAGCGCGGCCCAGCGGTCCGCGGAGAAGACCTCCTCGTACGCCTGGTAGGCCAGGCGGGCGTTGGCCAGCGCGGCCTTGCCCTTGAGCGCCTTGGCCTCGTCCGTGCCGAGCACCTCCAGGCGCTTGTCGATCTCGCTGTCCACGCGGGAGACGAAGAACGAGGCGACCGAACGGATCAGGGACAGGTCCAGGCCCGCGGCCTTGGCCTTCTCCAGGCCCGCCAGGTAGGCGTCCATCACCTCGCGGTAGCGCTCCAGCGAGAAGATCAGCGTGACATTGACGCTGATGCCCAGGCCGATGACCTCGGTGATGGCCGGCAGGCCCGCCTTGGTGGCCGGGATCTTGATCAGCGTGTTCGGGCGGTCCACCAGCCACGCCAGCTGCTTGGCCTCGGCGATGGTCGCCGTGGTGTTGTGGGCCAGGCGCGGGTCGACCTCGATGGAGACCCGGCCGTCCTGGCCGCCGGTGGCGTCGAAGACCGGCCGCAGGATGTCGGCGGCGTCGCGGACGTCCGCCGTCGTGATCATGCGGATGGCTTCCTCGACGGTGACCTTGCGGGCCGCGAGGTCGGCGACCTGCTGGTCGTAGCCGTGGCCGTCCGAGATCGCCTTCTGGAAGATCGACGGGTTGGTCGTGACGCCGACGACATGCTGCTGGTCGATCAGCTCGGCGAGATTGCCGGACGTGATGCGCTGGCGCGACAGGTCGTCCAGCCAGATCGCGACGCCTTCGTCGGAGAGGCGCTTGAGTGCGTCTGTCATGGGTTTAGCATCTCCTACTTGTCGTATACGGGCGTCAGCGCGCAGCCGCGTCAAGAGATTCCCGGGCGGCGGCCGCCACCGCGTCGGCGGTGAAGCCGAACTCGCGGAAGAGAACCTTGCCGTCGGCCGAGGCACCGAAGTGCTCCAGCGAGACGATGCGCCCGGCGTCACCGACGTAGCGGTGCCAGGTCAGGCCGATGCCGGCTTCGACGGCGACACGGGCCTTGACGGACGGCGGCAGCACGCTGTCGCGGTACGCCTGGTCCTGCTCCTCGAACCACTCGACCGAAGGCATCGACACGACGCGCGTCGCGATGCCGGCGGCCTGCAGCTGCTCGCGCGCCTCGACGGCGAGCTGCACCTCGGAGCCGGTGCCGATCAGGACGACCTGAGGCTTGCCGCCCTCGGCCTCGAAGAGGACGTAGCCACCCTTGGCGGCGTCCTCGTTGGCCGGGTACGTCGGCACGCCCTGACGCGTCAGCGCGAGGCCGTGCGGGGCCCCCACGCCGAACTTCTTCGTGTAGCGCTTGAGGATCTCGCGCCACGCGAGGGCGGTCTCGTTGGCGTCGGCCGGGCGGACGACGTTCAGGCCCGGGATGGCGCGCAGCGAGGCCAGGTGCTCGATGGGCTGGTGGGTCGGGCCGTCCTCGCCCAGACCGATGGAGTCGTGCGTCCACACGTACGTCACCGGCAGGTGCATCAGCGCGGACAGCCGGACTGCGTTGCGCATGTAGTCGGAGAACACCAGGAAGGTGCCGCCGTAGATGCGGGTGTTGCCGTGCAGCGCGATGCCGTTCATCTCCGCGGCCATGGAGTGCTCACGGATGCCGAAGTGGATCGTGCGGCCGTACGGGTCGGCGCCCGGCAGCGGGTTGCCCTCGGGCAGGAACGACGACGTCTTGTCGATCGTGGTGTTGTTGGAGCCCGCGAGGTCCGCGGAGCCGCCCCACAGCTCGGGGATGACCGCGCCGAGGGCCTGCAGCACCTTGCCGGACGCGGCGCGGGTGGCGACGGAGTGGCCGGGCTCGAACGCCGGGAGGTGGCCCTCCCAGCCCTCGGGGAGCTCGGTCGCGGCGATCCGGTCGAACTCGGCGGCGCGCTCCGGGTTGGCCGTGCGCCAGGCGGCGAACGACTTCTCCCACTCCTTCTTGGCGTCGCGGCCGCGGTCCAGGGCGGCGCGGGTGTGCGCGAGGACCTCGTCGGAAACCTCGAAGGACTGCTCCGGGTCGAAGCCCAGGACGCGCTTGGTGGCCGAGACCTCGTCGTCGCCCAGCGCCGAGCCGTGCGCGGCCTCGGTGTTCTGGGCGTTCGGGGCCGGCCAGGCGATGATCGAACGGGCCGCGATGAAGGACGGGCGCTCGGTCTCGGCCTTGGCGGCCTCCAGGGCCCTGGCCAGACCGGCCGGGTCGAGGTCGCCGTTGGGCAGCTGCTCGACCCGCTGGACGTGCCAGCCGTAGGCCTCGTAGCGCTTGCAGGTGTCCTCGGAGACCGCGGTCTCGGTGTCACCCTCGATGGAGATGTGGTTGTCGTCCCACAGCAGGACGAGGTTGCCGAGCTTCTGGTGGCCCGCGAGCGAGGAGGCCTCGGCGGAGATGCCCTCCTGGAGGCAGCCGTCGCCGGCGATGCACCAGATGGTGTGGTCGAACGGGGAGGTGCCCGGCGCGGCCTCGGGGTCGAACAGGCCGCGCTCGTAGCGGGACGCCATGGCCATGCCGACGGCGTTGGCGACGCCCTGGCCCAGCGGGCCGGTGGTGGTCTCCACGCCGGTGGTGTGGCCGTACTCCGGGTGGCCGGGGGTCTTCGAGCCCCAGGTGCGGAAGGCCTTCAGGTCATCCAGCTCCAGGCCGTAGCCGGCCAGGTAGAGCTGGATGTAGAGGGTCAGGCTGGAGTGGCCCGCGGAGAGGACGAACCGGTCGCGGCCGGTCCAGTCCGCGTCCGCCGGGTCGTGCCGCATCAGCTTCTGGAAGAGAACATAGGCGGCGGGCGCCAGGCTCATGGCCGTACCCGGATGGCCGTTGCCGACCTTCTGCACGGAATCCATGGCCAGGACGCGGACGGTGTCCACCGCCCGCTTGTCCAGATCGGTCCACTCGAAATCTGTGGTGGTCGGCTTGGTGCTCACCCTGAGTCAGGGCTCCTCTCCACATGTCGAACGCCGCGAACGGCTTGTCCGCCGGCGCTGCCGAGCCTACCCCCGCCGGTGCGCGCGCCTTTTCGACGCTCAGTCGGTGTTTTAGACGCTCAGTCGGTGCTCAGTCGGCGTCTTCCGCGCTCAGTCGGTGGGTGGTGACGCGGGAGCTCATCGCTTTGCGCAGCCAAGTCAGGACATCGGGTGTTCCCGGCCCGGATGCGCCGGCCATACGACCAGACTGCCGGGCGGCGGTGCCGTTCGCCTCCTGAACGCCGGGCGCGCGTCCCGGGAATGTCGGCGTCCCCAGGCCAGGGGCGGCGCCCAACACGACCCCACCCCCGCGAAGATCGCTCTCTCGCCAACGTCTAAAGTGGCGTGGTACGCGCAAGCTTTACCGCTTCCGGCGGTCGGGCTTGCGGGCCTTATCTCTGCGGCAATGGCCGCTGAAGTTACTTCCAGGGGTGTGCGTGACGGCCGTCGAATCCCGTCCTGCGGGGGCGCTCTCTGAGGTCTCCGGGAGTCCCGGAAAGCGGCCGTTCAAGGCTCGCGTAATGGCATTCATCGCGCTGACCAAGCCGCGGGTCATCGAATTGCTGCTGATGACCACCGTGCCGGTGATGTTCCTGGCGGCCAAGGGCGTACCCGACCTGTGGCTGGTACTGGCGACCTGCATCGGCGGTTATCTCTCCGCCGGCGGCGCGGGCGCCTACAACATGTACATCGACCGCGACATCGACGCCCTGATGGACCGCACCGCGCAGCGGCCGCTGGTCACGGGCATGGTCTCGCCGCGTGAATGCCTGGTGTTCGCGACCACCCTCGCGGTCGGCTCCACCGCCTGGTTCTGGTTCCTCGTCAACCCGCTGTCGGCGATGCTGTCGCTCGGGGCGCTGCTTTTCTATGTCGTTGTCTACACGATGATCCTCAAGCGGCGCACCGCACAGAACATTGTCTGGGGCGGAATCGCGGGCTGCATGCCGGTCTTCATCGGCTGGTCCTCGGTGACGAATTCGGTCTCCTGGGCCGCGCTGATTCTGTTCCTCGTCATTTTCTTCTGGACGCCGCCGCATTACTGGCCGCTGTCGATGAAGGTGAAGGACGACTACGAGCGGGTCGGCGTGCCGATGCTCCCGGTCATCGCCGGCAACAAGGTGGTGGCCCGGCAGATCGTCGCCTACAGCTGGGTCATGGTCGCCGTCTCGCTGCTGCTCCAGCCCCTGGGCTACACCGGCTGGTTCTACACCGCGGTCGCGCTCGTCTGCGGCGCCTTCTGGCTCAAGGAGGCGCACGGCCTGCAGGCCCGCGCCAAGGCCGGGATCACCGGGGCCAAGCTCAAGGAGATGCGGCTCTTCCACTGGTCCATCACCTACGTCTCGCTGCTGTTCGTGGCCGTGGCCGTGGACCCCTTCCTGCGCTGACCGCCGTCCGCCGACCCGCCGGCTGCCTCTTCCTCAGGTGATTACCGGCGGGTAGCATGCTGTCCATGGCAGAGACCCAGCAGGTGGAGACGGCCGGCAGCACCACCGGCGCCCAGGCCGGCAAGCGGGACCGGAAGCGTACGGAGCGGCTCGCCCGGCAGATCCGCACCTTCGCCGACGCGCACGGCGGCAGCGCCGAGGGCCAGCTCGCGCACATCGGCCGGGGCCGCACCCGGATCGCCCTGGTCGGGGCCGACGGCGAGTGGGGAAACCTCGTCGCCGACACCTTCGAGACCGCCAAGGACGCCGCGGACCGGGCCGGCCTCGCACTGCACGACGACTTCGACGGCGAGCTCGCCGCCAAGGTCCGCACCGGCCGCTACGAGTGGTCCCGGATGGCGGGCATCCAGCTGGGCGGCCCGGCCAACGCCTGACGGCCGCCGGGTGGCGTGCGCCCGGCGCACGCCACAAGCGGAGCCCGCTACCTCACCACCTCCTCACCCGTTAAGCCACCGGACGCGGCGCCTCGTTCGCGCCCGGCGGGCTCTTGGGTAGGAGGACCGGATGGACGGCCATACCTTCCTGGCGGATCAGCCCCCGCTCATCGATCAGCACAGCCATGGCACGCTGCACGGCGAACTCGGCCTGGGCTCCTTCGAGACCCACCTGGCCGCCGCGGCCGGCGCCCACGGCCCGGCCCCGGCGGGCACCAGCTACTTCGACAGCTGGACCGGCCTCGCCCTGCGCCGCTGGTGTCCCCCGCTGCTGGGCCTGGAACCGCACTGCCCGCCCGCCCGCTATCTGGCCCGCAGGCGCGAGATCGGCGCCTTCAGCGCCGGCCGGCTGCTGCTGCGCGGCGCCGGCATCGGCACGTTCCTGCTGGAAGCCGGCGCGCCCAGCGAACTGACCTCGGCCGCCGAGCTGGCCGCCGCCGCCGAGGCCCGCGCCCATGAGGTCGTACGCCTGGAATCGCTCGCCGAACAGGTCGCCGACACCTCGGGCAGCGTCGACTCCTTCATCGGCTACACCGCCGAGGCCCTCTACGCCGCGGCCCAGCACGCCACCGCCTTCGCCTCCGGCGCCACCTACTGCGACGGCCACGCCCCGCAGGCGGGCGAGGTACGGCGCGCCGCGGACCGCTGGCTGCGCGGCCGCCGCCCCGGGGAGCGGCTCGGCGAGCCGGCGCTGATACGGCATCTGCTGTGGAGCGCGATGGCCACCGGACTGCCCGTACAGCTGCACTGCCCCGATCCCCGGCCGCTGGCGGGCTTCATGCGGGCCACGACCGGGATCGGCGCGGACATCGTCCTGCTCCCCGGGGCGCCGCACCACCGGCGGGCGGCAGAGCTCGCCGCGGTGCACGCCCATGTCTACGCGGATGCCGGACCGAGCCCCGAGGAGACCCTCGGCCAGGCGCCCTTCGGCAAGCTGCTGTTCTCCTCGGGGGCGCGGGGGCTGCCCGAGCTCTACGTCACCGGGGCGCGGCTGTTCGTACGGGCCATGGAGCGGGTCGTACGGGAGTGGACCGACGAGGGGATGTGCGGCCCCGAGGACGGGCCGGGCATCACCGAGATGGTCGGGTCGGGGACGGCGCGGCGGATCTACCGGCTGGACGCGGCGGCGACCTGAGGACCGGGCGCCTCGTGCCCGTCGGAGGGTGCGGGAACGACGGGCTCCTCCTCCGGGAGCGGACCGCGGTCGCGCAGCGCCAGCGCGACCCGCAGAACGCAGAACCACACCAGGGCCGAGCCGAGCATATGGAACCCGATGACCAGCGCCGGCAGGCCCATGAAGTACTGCACATAGCCGATGACGCCCTGGAAGGCGAGGCAGACGAATAGCTCCAGGACCCTCCGGCGCGCGACCGCCGGGGCCTTGACGGCCCGCAGGGTGAACCACAGCGCCACGCTCAGCCCGACCACGATGTAGACGAAGTCGACGTGCAGCTGTGTGATCTCCTGCCAGTTCAGCGGAATGCGGTGGACCTTCTTGGCGTCGCCCGCGTGCGGGCCCGCGCCGGTGACCACCGTGCCGAGGACGGTGAGCGCGCCGGTCGCCGCGACCAGCAGCCAGGCCAGCTGCCGCACCGGGCGGGCCACCAGCTCACGCGGTTCCTCGTCGCCCTCGCTCGCCCGCTTCCAGCTCAGTACGGCGACCGTGAGCAGCGCCGTGGCCGCGAGGAAGTGGGAGCTGACGATGTACGGGTTCAGGCCCGTCAGTACCGTGATGCCGCCGACCACGGCGTTGCTCATCACGAGCCAGAACTGGGCCCAGCCGAGCCGGGTGAGCGAGCGGCGCCGCGGGTGCCGGGCGCGCGCGGCGATGATGAACAGGCCGACGACCACGCACAGCACGTCCGTCAGCATGCGGTTGCTGAACTCGATGATGCCGTTGATGCCCATCGCCGCGGTCGGCGTCAGGCTGTCCGGGGTGCACTTGGGCCAGGTCGAGCAGCCCAGCCCGGACTGGGTGAGCCGGACCGCGCCTCCCGTCACGACGATGATGACGGCCATGACGACGGTCGCCAGCGCGGCCCGCTGCACAAAGCGGGCGGACGGCTGCCAGCGACGGGCGATCAGCTCGAGGGGATTCAGCGTGTTCGGCACGGTTGCCATCGTAGGCGGCGGCTTGTGCGCGTTTTCACGAGGGTCCCTTCCGAGCCCTCATCCCGCCGTCACCAGCGCACCGCGGTGAAATCGACCGGCCGCGGCCGCATGCCCCGGGCGCGCGCGGCCAGTTGCTGCATCCGCCGCGCCATCTCCCCGGCGGGCAGCCGCCTGCGGTCGCCGTGGCCGGGCAGCAGCCACTCGAAGCGGAGCCGGTCGACGGTACGGGCCAGGGACGCCGCCAGCTCTTCGACGGAGTACCAGGTGACGCTCTCCGCCACCTCGATGTCGTCCGTCGTCCGCGACCAGTAGAAGCTGTCGCCGCTGAAGCAGTACCGCTCGTCGGCCAGATAGAGCACGCTGCCCTCGGTGTGACCGGGCAGCGGCACGGCGCGGACCCCCTCGGCGATCTCGACGGCCTCGGTGCCGCGCAGGACGCGGTCGGCGTCGGGGGCCGCGTCGAGGTCGCCCTCGTGGATCCACAGCCGGGCGCCGAAGCGGTCGGCGTAGCGGCGGCCGTGCGCCGTGTGGTCGCGGTGGGTGAGGAGGACGTCGGTGACGGGGCCGAGCCGCTCGTACCGGGCGGCCAGCGCCTCGCTCCAGCGCGGGGTGTCGATCATCATGCGGGTCCCGGAAGGGCGCCGCAGCAGGTAGGAGTTGGCCGCGGCGGTGTGCGGTGAGTTGTGGCCGCAGAGATGGACGGCGTCGTCGAGCGCCAGCGGGAACGGGTCCCGGTCCGGGTCCAGCCGCCGGGTGCCGGGGCGGATCGAGCGGGTGGGGCAGGCGAACGCGGCGGCGTGCAGCTGTTGCTCCTCCGTCGCGTCGCGCGGTCCGCGCAGGATCTCGGAGCGGCCGTTCACCTCGCCGATCAATCCGGGTGCGAGCTGTCTGGCGACGTCACAGTTGGTGCAGCGGTCGTCCACGTACCAGTCGGTGGGTGCATCCGTCATGACCACGAGATTCCTCGGTGGCCGGCGAAAGGGGAAGGGGCGCCGGGCCTTGTTTTTACCGGTTGCTGCCGCTCTGCGCCGGTCGGCGGATAAGTGGCCATGACAAAAATGCGCCGGTGGGGCGACCGGGTGAACGGCCACCCGGCCGCTCACTCCCAGCGGAAGAACCTGGCCGCCGCCCCGAGCCCCAGCACCGCCCACCCGGCGAGCACGCCGAGGTCGTCCCACGGAACGCCCGCCCCGTGCTGCAGCACCTCGCGCAGCCCGTCCGACAGCGCCGAGATCGGCAGCAGCCCGAGCACCGACTGCGCGGCCTCCGGGAACTTCGTCAGCGGGACGATGACCCCGCCGCCCACCAGGAGCAGCAGGAACACCAGGTTGGCGGCGGCGAGGGTGGCCTCCGCCTTGAGCGTGCCCGCCATCAGCAGGCCGAGGCCGGAGAACGCGGCGGTGCCCAGGAGGAGCAGCAGGACCACGGAGACGGGGTTGCCGTGCGGGGACCAGCCCAGGGCGAGGGCGACCGCCGTCAGCAGGACGATCTGCAGCACCTCGGTGACCAGCACCGCGCAGGTCTTGGCGGTCATCAGTCCCCAGCGCGGCAGCGGCGAGACGGCGAGCCGCTTGAGCACGCCGTAGCGGCGTTCGAAGCCGGTGGCGATGGCCTGGCCGGTGAAGGCGGTGGACATCACGGCGAGGGCGAGGATGCCGGGCGCCAGGAAGTCGACGGCCTTGCCTGAACCGCCCGTGGGCACGGCGACGATGTCGACGGCGGAGAAGAGCACCAGCAGCAGCGTCGGGATGACGACGGTCAGCAGCAGCTGTTCGCCGTTGCGCAGCAGCATCCTGGTCTCCAGGGCCGCCTGCGCGCGGATCATCCGGGGCAGCGGGGCGGCACCGGGGCGCGGGGTGAACGTACCGGTGGCAGCGGCGACCCCGGTGGTGGCGGGCTCGGTGGCGGTCATGCGCGCAGCTCCTTGCCGGTGAGCTCCAGGCTGTGCCTTCCCGGGGGACGGCCCCCGGACCCCCGGCCGAAAGCGTGACTCAGACTCATGCGCGCAGCTCCTTGCCGGTGAGCTCCAGGAAAACGTCCTCCAGGGTGTGCCGTTCGACGGCTATCGCGTCGGGCATGACGCCGTTCTGCGCGCACCAGGAGGCGACGGTGGCCAGGAGCTGGGGGTCGACCTTGCCGTTGACGCGGTAGGTGCCCGGGGTGAGTTCGGTGGCGGCGCTGTCGGAGGGCAGCGCCTTGAGGAGGGAGGCGACATCGAGCCCCGGCCGGCCGGAGAAACGCAGGCTGTTCTCCGCGCCGCCCCGGCACAGCTCCTCGGGGCTGCCCTGGGCGATGACCCGGCCGCCGTCGATGATCGCCACATCGTCGGCGAGCTGCTCGGCCTCGTCCATGAAGTGGGTGGTGAGGACGACGCTCACGCCGTCGGCGCGCAGCTCCCGTACGAGGTCCCAGGTGGCGTGCCGGGCCTGGGGGTCCAGGCCGGCGGTGGGCTCGTCGAGGAAGACCAGCTCGGGGCGGCCGACGACGGCCATCGCCAGCGCGAGCCGCTGCTGCTGGCCGCCGGACAGCCGGCGGTAGGGCGTACGGCCGCAGCTGCCCAGGCCGAGCCGGTCCATGAGCGGGCCGACGTCGAGGGGGTGGGCGTGCAGGGTGGCGGTGTGCCGCAGCATCTCCTCGGCGCGGGCGCCGGCGTAGACGCCGCCGGACTGGAGCATCACGCCGATCCGGGGGCGCAGCGCGGCGGCCTCGGCGACCGGGTCCAGGCCCAGGACGCGGACCGTTCCCTCATCCGGGCGGCGGTAGCCCTCGCACGTTTCCACGGTGGTGGTCTTGCCGGCGCCGTTCGGGCCGAGGACGGCGGTCACGGAGTCGCGCGCGACGGTCAGGTCGAGCCCGTCCACGGCGGTCTTGGTCCCGTATCGCTTGACCAGGCCGACGACCTCGACGGCAGGCTCGGTTCGCATGGCGGGCAGTTTACGGAGCGGACGCCGGACGGCGGTGCGCGGGGGCTCGGGTTCGGCCAGGCCCCGCCCGGAAGGAAGGTGACCCTAAGTGATGGAGACCACCAGTCCGTCATCCGGACATGGGTTGAATCACTCTCGCGAATTACGCAACAATGGCGTTGTGAAAAACCCGAGCGAGGATCAGGGAGCACCCGCGGTCGAGCCGACCGCCGGGCCCGAGCGGTCCGCGCAGTCCCGGGCCGCCCACCCCGTCCTGCCGGCGCACGACGAGCAGCACGGCACCCGTAACCGCGTCGCCCGCTCCATTCTCGACCACGGTCCGTCCACCGCGGCCGAGCTGGCGCTGCGCCTGGAGCTCACCCAGGCGGCGGTCCGCCGCCATCTGGATGCGCTGGCCGCCGAGGGCGTCGTCGAGCCCCGCGAGAAGCGGGTCTACGGCGCGCGCGGCCGCGGCCGCCCCGCCAAGGCCTTCGCCCTCACCGACTGCGGCCGGGACGCCTTCGACCAGGCCTACGACCAGCTGGCCTCCGACGCGCTGCGCTGGATCGCGCAGTCCGCGGGCGGCGGCGCGCTGGGCGAGGCGGCGGTCGCGGCGTTCGCCCGCGCGCGGCTTGCGGCCCAGGCCAAGGGCTATGAGGCGGCTGTCGAGGCCGCCGAGCCGGAGGACCGTACCCAGGCCCTTGCCGAGGCGTTGACCGCGGACGGGTACGCTGCTACGGCGCGCAGCGCGCCCAACCCCCAGCTCGGTGAACAGCTCTGCCAGCACCACTGCCCGGTCGCCCATGTCGCCGAGCAGTACCCGCAGCTGTGCGAGGCGGAGACCGAGGTCTTCTCCCGATTGCTCGGGACCCACGTACAGCGTCTTGCCACCATCGCCCATGGTGACGGAGTGTGCACGACCTTCATCCCGAAGGCCGGCGCCGGCAAGACAGCTCACCGCAGCGGTGAGCGCACCACAAAGACCACCACAGCATCTGCAAGCACGGCCGGGAGGAACCCCGCATGACGCTCCCCACGGAGACTGCTCACCCTGAGCTCGAGGGCCTGGGCAAGTACGAATACGGCTGGGCCGACTCCGACGTGGCCGGCGCCTCGGCGAAGCGCGGACTCTCCGAGGCCGTCGTCCGCGACATCTCGGCGAAGAAGAACGAGCCGGAGTGGATGCTCAAGCTCCGCCTCAAGGGCCTGAAGCTGTTCGACAAGAAGCCCATGCCGAACTGGGGCTCGGACCTGTCGGGCATCGACTTCGACAACATCAAGTACTTCGTCCGCTCCACCGAGCAGCAGGCCGCCTCCTGGGAGGACCTGCCCGAGGACATCAAGAACACCTACGACAAGCTCGGCATCCCCGAGGCGGAGAAGCAGCGCCTGGTCGCCGGTGTCGCCGCGCAGTACGAGTCCGAGGTCGTCTACCACCAGATCCGCGAGGACCTGGAGGAGCAGGGCGTCATCTTCCTGGACACCGACACCGCGCTCAAGGAGCACCCGGAGCTCTTCCAGGAGTACTTCGGCACGGTCATCCCGGTCGGCGACAACAAGTTCGCGTCGCTGAACACCGCGGTGTGGTCCGGCGGCTCGTTCATCTACGTCCCCAAGGGTGTCCACGTCGACATCCCGCTCCAGGCCTACTTCCGGATCAACACCGAGAACATGGGCCAGTTCGAGCGGACGCTGATCATCGTCGACGAGGACGCCTACGTCCACTACGTCGAGGGCTGCACGGCGCCGATCTACAAGTCGGACTCGCTGCACTCCGCGGTCGTGGAGATCATCGTCAAGAAGGGCGGCCGCTGCCGCTACACGACCATCCAGAACTGGTCGAACAACGTCTACAACCTGGTCACCAAGCGCGCCGTCGCCTACGAGGGCGCGACCATGGAGTGGGTCGACGGCAACCTCGGCTCCAAGGTGACCATGAAGTACCCGGCGGTCTACCTGATGGGCGAGCACGCCAAGGGCGAGACCCTGTCCATCGCCTTCGCCGGCGAGGGCCAGCACCAGGACGCCGGCTCCAAGATGGTCCACATGGCGCCGAACACCTCCTCCAACATCGTCTCGAAGTCGGTGGCGCGCGGCGGCGGCCGCACCTCCTACCGCGGTCTGGTCGAGATCGGTGAGGGCGCGGCGGGCTCCAAGTCCAACGTGCTGTGTGACGCCCTGCTGGTGGACACCATCTCCCGCTCGGACACCTACCCCTACGTCGACGTCCGCGAGGACGACGTGTCGATGGGCCACGAGGCGACCGTCTCCAAGGTCAGCGAGGACCAGCTCTTCTACCTGATGGCCCGTGGCCTGACGGAGTTCGAGGCGATGGCGATGATCGTGCGCGGCTTCGTCGAGCCGATCGCCCGTGAGCTGCCGATGGAGTACGCCCTGGAGCTCAACCGGCTGATCGAGCTGCAGATGGAGGGCGCGGTCGGCTGACCCGCCCGTCCCATGCAGCGACTGACTCACTGATAGCAGAAAGCGAGCATCACGACAGCCATGGCTGAGGCTCAGAACATCCCCTCGGGTTCCACGACCACCGGCTCCATCGCGGTGGCCGCGGAGTCCACCGTCGCCACCCGGATGAGCGCCCCGCCGTCCTACGACGTGGCGGACTTCCCGGTGCCGCACGGCCGCGAGGAGGAGTGGCGCTTCACGCCCCTCGCGCGGCTCAAGGGCCTGCACGACGGCTCCGCCGCGGCCGGCGGTCCCGACCTGAAGATCGACATCACCGCTCCTGAGGGCGTCACCCACGAGCTGGTCGACCGCGCCGACCCGCGGGTCGGCAAGGCCGGCACGCCCGTCGACCGGGTCGCGGCGCAGGCGTACAGCTCCTTCGAGAAGGCCTCGGTCGTCACGGTCCCCAAGGACACCGTGCTGCCCGAGCCGATCCGGATCACCGTGCACGGCGAGGGCGGCACCGCCTTCGGCCACCAGGTCATCGAGCTCGGCGCGTTCGCCGAGGCGGTCGTCGTCATCGACCACACCGGTGACGCGGTGCTCGCCGCCAACGTCGACTTCCTCCTCGGCGACGGCGCCAAGCTGACCGTCGTCTCGGTCCAGGACTGGGCGGAGACCGCTGTCCACACCGGGCAGCACAACGCCCTGGTCGGCCGGGACGCCAGCTTCAAGTCCGTGATCGTCACCTTCGGCGGCGACCTCGTCCGGCTGCACCCGCGCATCACCTACGCGGGCCCCGGCGGCGAGGCCGAGCTCTACGGCCTCTACTTCACCGAGCAGGGCCAGCACCACGAGCACCGCCTCTTCGTCGACCACGAGGCGACCAACTGCCGCTCCAACGTGACGTACAAGGGCGCGCTCCAGGGCCAGGACGCCCACGCCGTCTGGATCGGCGACGTCCTCATCCAGGCGTCCGCCACCGGCACGGACACCTACGAGCTCAACCGCAACCTCGTCCTCACCGACGGCGCGCGGGTCGACTCGGTGCCCAACCTCGAGATCGAGACCGGCGAGATCGTCGGCGCCGGCCACGCCTCGGCGACCGGCCGGTTCGACGACGAGCAGCTGTTCTACCTGATGGCCCGCGGCATCCCGGCCGACGAGGCCCGCCGCTTGGTCGTGCGCGGCTTCTTCGCCGAGCTGGTCCAGCAGATCGGTCTCCCGGACGTCGAAGAGCGTCTGATGAGCAAGATCGAGGCCGAGCTGGAAGCGTCCGCGGTATGAGCTACGTACGCGCAGCGGCGCTCAGCGAGCTGGCGGAGGACACCCCCAAGAGGGTGGAGATCGACGGCACGCCGGTCTCTCTGGTCCGCACCGAGGGCGAGGTGTTCGCGATCAACGACATCTGCTCGCATGCGAACGTCTCCCTCTCGGAGGGCGAGGTCGAGGACTGCTCCATCGAGTGCTGGCTGCACGGTTCGAGCTTCGACCTGCGCACCGGCAAGCCGAGCGGCCTTCCCGCGACGCGCCCCGTCCCCGTATACCCCGTAAAGATCGAAGGGGACGACGTGCTCGTCTCCGTCACCCAGGAGTCCTGAGTTCCCCATGGCAACGCTTGAGATCCACGACCTGCACGTCTCCGTCGAGGCCGAGAACGGCCCGCGCGAGATCCTGAAGGGCGTCGACCTGACCGTGAAGCAGGGCGAGACGCACGCCATCATGGGCCCCAACGGCTCCGGCAAGTCGACTCTCGCCTACTCGCTGGCGGGTCACCCCAAGTACACGATCACCGGCGGCACCGTCACCCTCGACGGCGAGGACGTCCTGGAGATGTCCGTCGACGAGCGCGCCCGGGCCGGCGTCTTCCTCGCCATGCAGTACCCGGTCGAGGTCCCCGGTGTCTCCGTCTCCAACTTCCTGCGCACCTCCGCGACCGCGATCCGCGGCGAGGCCCCCAAGCTGCGGCTGTGGGTCAAGGAGGTCAAGGAGGCCATGGAGCGTCTCCAGATGGACCCCGCGTTCGCCGAGCGCAACGTCAACGAGGGCTTCTCCGGCGGTGAGAAGAAGCGCCACGAGATCCTCCAGCTGGAGCTGCTCAAGCCGGCCATCGCGATCCTCGACGAGACCGACTCCGGCCTGGACGTCGACGCGCTGCGCACCGTCTCCGAGGGCGTCAACCGCGTCCGCGAGACCGGCCAGGTCGGCACGCTGCTGATCACCCACTACACGCGCATCCTGCGCTACATCAAGCCCGACCACGTCCACGTGTTCGCGAACGGCCGCATCGCCGAGTCCGGTGGCGCCGAGCTCGCCGACAAGCTGGAGGCCGAGGGCTACGAGGCTTACACGAAGGGTGGCGCAACCGCGTGACACAGCTGCCGGGCCTCCTCGACACAGAGGCGATCCGTAAGGACTTCCCCCTTCTGGACCGCCAGGTCCACGACGGGAAGAAGATCGTGTACCTGGACAACGCGGCGACGTCCCAGAAGCCGCGCCAGGTCCTCGACGCCCTGAACGCCTACTACGAACGCCATAACGCCAACGTCCACCGCGGCGTGCATGTGCTCGCCGAGGAGGCCACGGCGCTGTACGAAGGCGCGCGCGACAAGGTCGCCGCCTTCATCAACGCACCGAGCCGCGACGAGGTGATCTTCACCAAGAACGCCTCGGAGTCGCTCAACCTCGTGGCCAACATGCTCGGCTGGGCCGATGAGCCCTACCGCGTGGACCGCGAGACCGAGATCGTCATCACGGAGATGGAGCACCACTCCAACATCGTCCCGTGGCAGCTGCTCTCGCAGCGCACCGGCGCGAAGCTGAAGTGGTTCGGCATCACCGAGGACGGCCGCCTCGACCTGTCCAACATCGACGAGATCATCACCGAGCAGACGAAGATCGTCTCCTTCACGCTGGTCTCCAACATCATGGGCACCATCAACCCGGTCGAGACGATCGTCCGGCGTGCCCAGGAGGTCGGCGCGCTGGTCTGCATCGACGCCTCGCAGGCCGCCCCGCACATGGTGCTGGACGTCCAGGCGCTGCAGGCCGACTTCGTCGCCTTCACCGGCCACAAGATGTGCGGCCCGACCGGCATCGGCGTGCTGTGGGGCCGCCAGGAGCTGCTGGAGGACCTCCCGCCGTTCCTGGGCGGCGGCGAGATGATCGAGACCGTCTCGATGCACTCCTCGACGTACGCGCCCGCGCCGCACAAGTTCGAGGCCGGTACGCCCCCGATCGCCCAGGCCGTCGGCCTCGGCGCGGCCGTGGACTACCTCACCGCGATCGGCATGGACAAGATCGCCGAGCATGAGCACGCGATCACCGAGTATGCCGTCAAGCGGCTGCTGGAGGTCCCCGACCTGCGCATCATCGGCCCCAGCACGGCCGAGGAGCGCGGCGCGACGATCTCCTTCACGCTCGGCGACATCCACCCGCACGACGTGGGCCAGGTGCTCGACGAGCAGGGCATCGCGGTCCGGGTGGGTCACCACTGCGCCCGTCCCGTCTGCCTGCGCTACGGAATTCCTGCGACCACGCGAGCGTCGTTCTATCTGTACTCCACCCCGGCCGACGTAGACGCCTTGGTCGAAGGGCTGGAGCACGTCCGCAACTTCTTCGGTTAGACAACACAGCCGGTTAATCAGGCACAGCGGATGAGGACGAGGACTGACTGAGTCGTGAAGCTGGATTCCATGTACCAGGACGTCATCCTGGACCACTACAAACACCCCCATGGGCGCGGTCTTCGGGACGGCGACGCCGAGGTGCACCACGTCAACCCCACGTGTGGCGACGAGATCACCCTGCGCGTGCGGCTGGACGGCGCGAAGATTGAAGATGTGTCGTACGAGGGCCAGGGCTGCTCCATCAGCCAGGCCTCGGCGTCCGTCCTCAACGACCTTCTGGTCGGCAAGCAGCTGGGGGAGGCGCAGAAGATCCAGGAGACGTTCCTGGAGCTGATGCAGTCCAAGGGCCAGGTGGAGCCGGATGACGCCATGGAGGAGGTGCTGGAGGACGCGGTCGCGTTCGCCGGTGTCTCCAAGTACCCGGCGCGCGTGAAGTGCGCCCTGCTCAGCTGGATGGCCTGGAAGGACGCCACGGCCAAGGCCCTCTCCGAGGAGGCGAAGACCGCATGACGGAAACGACCACCAAGCCGGCCTCGGAGGAAGAGGTCCGCGAGGCGCTGTACGACGTCGTCGACCCCGAGCTGGGCATCGACGTCGTCAATCTCGGCCTGATCTACGGCATCCACATCGACGACGCCAACATCGCCACCATCGACATGACGCTGACCTCCGCGGCCTGTCCGCTGACCGACGTCATCGAGGACCAGGCGAAGTCGGCCACCGAGGGCATCGTCAACGAGCTGAAGATCAACTGGGTCTGGATGCCCCCGTGGGGCCCCGACAAGATCACCGACGACGGCCGCGAGCAGCTGCGCGCGCTCGGCTTCAACGTCTGACGAGATCCCCCTTCCGGTGATTCCCCGCGACATCCCGCGGTGGTTCCCCGAAGCGAACGGCGCGATACGGCCGTGCCCGCCAGGAAGTCCTGGCGGGCACGGCCGTTTCTGTCGCGTTCTCCCGGCGCCGTTGTGTACGTCCGTACACTTCGTTGTGTACGCTCGTACGCATGGTCTATGTGACGCTCGGTGCCGCGATCCTGTCCGAGATACTCGCGACCACCGCGATGAAGTACAGCGACGGGTTCAGCAGGCTCTGGCCCTCGGTGGGCACCGTGGCGGGCTACCTCATCGCCTTCGCGCTGCTGGCGCAGACGCTGAAGACGATGAGCGTCGGGACCGCGTATGCGATCTGGTCCGGGGCCGGAACGGCCGTGATCGCGGCGATCGGGATGGTCTTCCTCGGGGAGAGCACCAGCGCGCTGAGGATCCTCGGGGTGCTGCTGGTCATCGCGGGGGTCGTGGCGCTGAACCTGGACGGTGCGCACTGATGGCGCGGCGGTACGACCCCGGCCGGCGGCAGCGGATCATCGACGCCGCGATCAGCGTGGTCGGCGAGCGCGGGATCGCCGGGCTCAGCCACCGGGCGGTGGCGGCCGCCGCCGATGTGCCACTGGGATCGACGACGTACCACTTCCGGACCCTGGACGATCTGCTGGTCGCGGCGCTGGAGCAGGTCGACCGGGAATGGATGGCCGGCTTCGCGCAATGGGTGGCGAGCATCGACCCGGCGGTGCCGCTCGCCGAGGAGGTCACGCGCTATGTGGGGGACGTCCTGGGCGGGGACCGGGCGCGGGTGGAGCTGGAGTACGAGCTGTATCTGGCGGCGCTGCGGCGTCCGGCGGTGCGGCCGATCGCGGCCGCCTGCCTCGACGAGATGGCGCGGCTGCTCGGTCAGCGGATCGGCGATCTCGCGACGGCGCGGGCCGTGGTGGCCTTCGCCGACGGGCTGGTCCTCCAGCATCTGCTCACCGGCACGCCCTTCGAACCGGCCGCGCTGCGCGCCGGGCTGGCCGGGGTGCTGGACTGAGGGCCGGGCCCGCGCGGACCGGCGCCGGGGTCCGCGCGGCTCGTACGGCCCTACGAAGCGGTTGGTGCGACCCTACGGCCGGGCCCGATCGCTGAGACCGGTTCGCCTGAGCGGGCGCGCTCCGGTTAGGTTTCGAGCATGACCGATGCTGCTACTTCCGCTTCCCGTACGACCGGCGCCGTCGCCGCCGGGCTCGCCACCGTCGCCTCCGACGGCACCATTCTCGACACCTGGTACCCGGCGCCCGCGCTGGTCGCCTCGCCCGCCGAGGACCTCGGCCCGGCCGGCACCGAGCGGCTGGAGGACGAGCGCGCCACGGATCTGCTGGGCCCCGCCGTTCTCAAGGCGATCGGTCCCGACCCGGTCCGTGACGTGGAGGTCGTGGCCGTCCGTACGGTCATCACCTCGCTGGACGACAAGCCGCTGGACGCGCACGACGTCTACCTGCGCCTGCACCTCCTCAGCCACCGGCTGGTCAAGCCGCACGGCCAGAGCCTCGACGGCATGTTCGGCCTGCTGGCGAACGTCGCCTGGACCTCGCTCGGCCCGGTGGCCGTCGACCAGGTGGAGTCGGTGCGGCTGAACGCCCGCGCCGAGGGGCTGCACCTGATGGTCACCAGCATCGACAAGTTCCCGCGGATGACCGACTACGTCGCGCCCACCGGCGTGCGCATCGGCGACGCCGACCGGGTGCGGCTGGGCGCCCACCTCGCGTCCGGCACCACCGTCATGCACGAGGGATTCGTCAACTTCAACGCCGGGACGCTGGGCACCTCCATGGTCGAGGGCCGGATCAGCGCGGGCGTCGTGATCGGCGACGGCACCGACATCGGCGGCGGCGCCTCCACCATGGGCACCCTCTCCGGCGGCGGCAAGCAGATCATCGCGATCGGCGAGCGCTGCCTGCTGGGCGCGGAGTCCGGTATCGGTATCGCGCTGGGCGACGAGTGTGTGGTCGAGGCCGGTCTGTACGTGACCGCGGGCACCCGCGTCACGCTGCCCGACGGCCAGATCGTCAAGGCCCTGGAGCTCTCCGGCGCCGACAACATCCTCTTCCGTCGCAACTCCACCACCGGCACCGTCGAGGCCCGTCCGAACAAGGCGGTCTGGGGCGGTCTCAACGAGATCCTGCACAGCCACAACTGACGCCGCATCGCCCGACGGCCCGGTGGGAAGCCCCGCCGGGCCGTCGGCGTGTTCGAGGGGGTGCCCGGTGCCTGCGCGGGCGCGGAACGGCGCCTGCTCCCGGCGCGGGGACGGGGGCCGCTTTGCGCTGGTGCCAAGGGGGGCGGGGGTGGGTCACCATGTCGGGGACGGTGTTCCACCAACCGCGCCGGGAGGCGGCATGAGGCTGGGCAAACCGCTCGCTGTCGGCATCGCGGAGGAAGAAAAACCACAGGCCGGGGAGGTGCTGGCCGAGGAATGGGGGGCCGGGGCTTGGGCGGCCGTCGAGCCGCTGGACGAGGTGACGGTGGGCGGGACCGGGGACCCGGGCGCGCACTTCGCCGGGGCTCTGGTCGCACGATGAGGCTGCGGCTGCCGAGGGAGCGTCCCGCCGAGCCGCCCCGGGGATACAAGCTCGCCAACCCCGTGCTGTCCGAGGACTGCGGCCGGATCGGGTTCGCGGGCGTCGCGATCGGCGGGGCACAGCCGTACGGCGTGGTGGACGAGGCGCGGTGCATGTACGGCCGGCGGCACCGCTGTCCCGCCCTGCGCTGCGACTGCGGCTTCTACTGTCTGCACACCCTCGCCGCGGCACAGGGCCTGGCCCGGGTGGGCGCGCACCGCCGGGCGGCGATCCTGGAGGTCACGGTGCTCGGCGCGTACATCCGCTTCGAGCGCGGGATGCGCTATGCCCGCCAGCGGGTACGGGTCGCACGCATCGGGCCGTGCGGCTGCGGGCTGCTGCCGGAGGTCTTCGTGGACGCGGGCTGGGGACGGACCGGCTGGCGGGCGCTGGCCGGGGTCTGCAAGGGCTGTGCGGCCGGGCGCGACGAGGTGAGCTTCGAGGACTTCGTGCGGATCGGCGGCGGCCGGCTGCGGGTGGTGCCCGGCCACCGGGAGGCACGGGCCGACGCCGCGGCGGACAGGGGCCCCGCCCGCCGCGCCCCGGAGCCCGCCGCCGAGGCGAGCGCGATGCAGGCCCGACTCGACCGGCTCCACGGGCAGTTGGGGCGGCTGGCCGGCGAGGTGTGAAGGGCCGGGGCGGCGCGGTGTGAAGGGCCGGGCACGCGTGCGTAACCATCCGACACGGGTGTGCGACCGCCCCGCACCGCGCCGTTAGGCTGTGCCATATGCGTGATCTTGTAGCGGGGATGCGGTATCTGGGCAAGGGGCAGCGCTGGGTCGCCGGCCACGGCCGGTGGTGGGGATTCGGACTGATCCCCGCGCTGATTACCTTGGTGCTGTACGGCGCGGTGCTCACCGTGCTCGCCATCTGGTCCGGCGATATCGCCGCCTGGGCGACGCCGTTCGCCGACGACTGGGGCTCGCCCTGGCAGGGCCTGCTGCGCGGGGTGTTCGTCGCGCTGCTGTTCGCGGGCGCGCTGATGCTGTCCGTACTGACCTTCACCGCCGTCACGCTGGTCATCGGCGACCCCTTCTACGAGTCGCTGTCGGAGCAGGTCGAAAAGAGCGAGGGGCACTGCCCGCCGGGACCGGACCGGCCGCTGTGGCAGGAGATCTGGATCGCGCTGCGCGACAGCGTCCATGTGCTGCTGCGGGCCGCCGGGTTCGGGGTCCTGCTGTTCGCCCTCGGGTTCCTGCCGTTCATCGGGCAGACCGTGATCCCGGTCATCGCCTTCTGCGTCAACGGCTTCTTCCTCGCCGTCGAGCTGACCTCGGTGGCGATGCAGCGCCGGGACATTCCGGTCACCGAGCGGCTGCGGCTGCTGCGCGGCCGCAAGGCGCTCGCCGTCGGCTTCGGCACCCCGATCGTGCTGCTGTTCCTGATCCCGTTCATCGCCGTGCTGCTGATGCCGGGTGCGGTGGCGGGCGCGACGCTGCTGGTGCGGGACCTCGTGGCAGACGGCGATGGCGACGGCGACGGGGACGGGGACGGGGACGAGGGCCGGCGGGAGCCGGAGGGAGCCCCGTACGGGCAGGCCGCGCCGTACGGGCCCACGCCCGGGCAGGCCGCACCGTACGGGCAGGCGGCGCCGTACGGACAGCCCGCGCCCTACGGCCAGGCCGCCCCGGGGCAGCCCGGGCCCTACGGACAGCCCGCCCCCGGCGGATTCGGACCGGCCCCCGCCCCCTACCCGCCGCACCAGGGCCACTGACCACCGCACGCAACGATGAACGGCCGCCGCACCCGAAGGTGCGGCGGCCGTTCGGCCGTCAGGGGCCCTCACCCGTCCGTCAGGTCTCCCGCGAGGGGGCCTTGAGGTCCTGGGTCCGCTCGGCGGCGGACTCCTCCGGCATCCTCTGCTCCCGCTCGCGGCCGCTGCGCCGCTCCGCGGCACGCTCCTTGCCCGGCTTACGGTCCTGCGCCTTCGTCATGCTGACTCCCTCGTCGGGGCTCGTCGGCCCGCTGGGCCCGCTGGACTCGGGGGCTCACGGACCCCGCAGGGCCCGCCGGGCTCCTCGAGCCGAAGCGGTGCTTACCAGCCCAGTAGCGCACCCCGGGTGACGAGCGGCGCCCGGACCGGGGCCGATGGAGTGAGGGGAGGTGACAGCCGGTGACCTACGGCTTGACGCGCAGCACCTGGGGATCGTGGTCGCTGGCCTGGTCGGCGTACTCGGCGTTGATGTGGACGATGTCGTAGTCGGCCCCGGCCAGCGCCTTGGTGGTGAGCATGTGGTCCAGGACCTGGGAGTTGCCCTGGTAGACGTAGCCGTAGCGCTCGGCCTTCGGCAGCCCGCCCACGAGGTCGGTGAGGACCCCGCCGTTCGTCAGGTTCTTCAGCGCGGCCGAGAACTGGTAGTCGTTGAGGTCTCCGGCGACGACCACCTTGGCCTTGGGGTCCTTGGCCAGCAGGTCCTTGACGAAGCCGTTGACCAGCTTGGCCTGTGCGGTGCGCTGGGTCTCCGAGCTGCGGGCCGGCGGCTGGAAGCGGCTGTCCAGGCCCTGGTCGCCGCCCTTGGAGTTGAAGTGGTTGGCGATCACGAACACCCGGCTGCCCGGGCGGCTCTTGAGCGCGAACTGCCCGACGAGGGGCTTGCGGCTGGTCTTCCACGCCTGGTCGGCCGGCGCGATCCGGCCCGGCGAGGCCGACAGCCCGGCCTTGCCGTGGTCGTCGACGACCTTCACCGGCGTGGTGGCGTCGCCGCCCTTGACGTCCGTGAACGCCACCCGCGCGGGGTTGAACAGGAACACATTGCGGATGTTGCCGCCGGGCTGGCCGCCGTCCTGGTCGTTCTGCGGGTCGATCTGGCGCCACTCGTACGCGGGGCCGCCCGCCGCCTTGATCGCGTCGGTGAGCTTCTTCAGGGTCGCCCCGGCGGTGACCGTGCCGTCGTCGGTGGCGCCGTTGTCGTCCTGGACCTCTTCCAGCGCGACCACATCGGGCGCCGAAAGATTGGTCACCAGTGCCTTCGCCAGCCGGTCGAACTTCGCCTGCGGGGTGGTGGGGGAGAGGTTCTCGACGTTGTACGTGGCCACGGCCAGCTCGCCGGACTTCTGCTTGCGGGTGGTCTCCGGGGCCGGGCCGTGGTCGGTGACCTTGCCCAGCTCGGTGGCCTGGAGGGTGTAGCCGCCGAAGTTGTCGTAGTCCAGCGGCCCGGCGGTGGTGCCGGTCAGCTCGTCGCCGACATCGGCCACCGGGAACGGCCGCTGGGAGAAGGGAATGAGCGACTGCACCTTGATCCGGCCGCCGTTGGGGTCCGCGTACGAGCCGTAGAGCGTGCCGCCGCGGGCCGTGCGGTTGTGGCGCGGCTCCGCGGTCACCCACAGCTCGTTGTGGGTGTTGGTCGCGCCGACGACCGGGGAGCCGCCGACCGAGACCCGCATGCCCTCCAGGGACTCATAGCGGTCCAGCGCGTACGAGGCGGGCTTCAGCTTGAGCGACTCGATGCTCTTGCCGCCCGCGTCGGGGGCGTAACGGCCCGGCACCGACGCCGGGTTGAGCTTGAACGCGGCCGGCAGTGGGGTGTTGGCGGCGGTGACCTTCCAGGTGGCGCCGGTGATCTCGGTGACGGACTGGAGGCCGGCGTCCTTGCCGCCGGGGTAGTACTCGCTGACCGTACCGGCGAAGGTGATCGCATCGCCCACGGAGACCTTCGGGGTCTCCTTGCCGGTGAAGACGAAGACGGCCTCGCTGGTCGCGTCGTTCTTGTCCGGGTGCGGGTCCTGCACCCAGAAGCCCCGCGCGGAGCCGAAGGAGCGGACCGCGGTGACCGTGCCGGGGACGTCGCTGACCTGTTTCCCGGCGAGCGGGGATATTCGGGTGCTGCCCTGGATGTCGTGGATCCGGGTGCCGGCCGCGTGGGCGGACTCGGTGGCGGTGATCAGTCCACCGGTCAGGGCGGCCACGGCCACCACGCCGACGACGGCCGGCCTGCGGAGCGAACGAGGGGACGGCATGCTGTGCCTCCGGAAGAAAATGGGGGGTAGGGGGGTGAAGACAACGGAGCGTGCGGAGCGGGACCGGCGCTCGTACGCTACGCGCGTCAATCTCCGTTCTGGGTAAGGAAGTTGTCAAGGTTCTCCCGGTGACCGGGAGCGTACGCGGGGGTGAACCGTCCGAGATACGGCAAATTCCGTCTACGCTTGGGCGTCGCACGAGCCCGTAGTCCCCTTCGAGGAGCTGAGCCCCAGATGTCCGCAGACCGCCCCACTCTGCCGCCGGTGCGGCTGCACTCCGAAGCGGAGCTGGCCCGGGAGGCGCTCGGCGCCCCGCTGATGGCCCGCGCCGCCAAGCTCGCCCGCTGGGCCGAGCGGGGCGTGCCCGTCGGAGCCGGCGGCGAGATCCTCGAGGAGGCACTGGGCGCCGCCACCGAGCACCTGGGCCTGGCGGGCGACGAGGACGGGCCCGCGTACACCGCAGAGGCCTGGCAGCTGGCGGTGGACACCGGACTGGTGGAGATCGAGGAGAGCCCCGAAGGCGAGGACGTCGAGGACGGCCAGGGCGGTGACGAACTCGCCGCGGTCGGCACCGCCACCCCGGGCGAGGAGCTGGGCCTGCTGACCTCCGGCAGCCCGCACGACATCCTCGACATCTGGCTCCAGGGCATGGAGACGGTGCTCGCCGACGCGGCCGCCCCCGACTTCTCCGACATCGCCGACCAGATCGCCGAGGGCGGCGAACTGGACCTGGACGCCATCGACTGGAACCCGGAGGAGGAGGCCGAGCTGCTGGACGGCATCCTCGGCAACCTCTATCTGCTCACCGCCGTGAGCGAACGCCCCGACCAGGACGTCCCGCTGCCCGCGCTGGCCGCCTCCATGATCGTCCCGGACGATATGGACGAGCCCACCGACGACATCCTCGAAGAGGTCTCCGAGGCGATGATGCGCCTGGACGACCAGTTCCGGATGCTGGAGCCGATCGGGCTGGTCGCCTACCAGCCGGTCGACGAGGCGCTGATCGAGGAGCTCGACGAGCAGGGCGAGACGGTCCGGTCGGCCGAGCCGCTCACCGACGAGGACGTCTCGCGCTACGGCATGGTCCGCCTCACCCCGCTCGGCGTCTACGCCGTCCGCGCCCGGATGCTGGACGCCGGTGTCCACGCCCCGGCCGTCGGCGACCTCACCGACAAGGGCGCCGACGTCCTCCTGGAAGCGCTGCCCGACTACCCCGAGCCGCTCGCCCAGGCCGAGTCCGAGCTGTGGCTCGCCGCCCGCACCCCCCTCGACGCCTCCCGCGATCTGCTGGGGGCCGCCCGCGGCGACGACGACCGCGCCCCGCTGCGCCGGCTCGCCGCCCAGCAGACCCTCTCGCTGGTCTCCCCGGACGCCGAGGCCGCGCTGCGCGAGGTCCTCGACGACCGGCAGCTGGGCGGTCTGGCCCGGGTCTGGCTCGCCGAGCGTGCGCTGCCCGGCATCCCCGAGCCGTCCCAGGACATGATCTTCTGGCTGACGGTGGACACCATCGCGGCGCAGCTGGAGGGCGCGGACGATGAGACGGCGGCCGAGCTGCGGGACCTCGTCCAGAGCCTGACCGAGCAGCACAGCGGGTTCTTCGACACCGTCTGGCGGGTTGAACACCCGGCCACCGCCGATGTCCTGGAGGCCATGGGCCGGCTGCACCCGGACAAGAAGGCCGCCAAGGAGGCCCGCAAGGCCGCCTTCAAGGCGCGGTCGCGGCGGACCGGCTGAGCCGGCGGACTCCTCGGTACGCGCGGCGGGTGACCTGAGCGGTCACCCGCCGCGCGTGTGTGAGGGGCAAACGCTTCCTGGGCTTCGGGCCGCGTTCAACTGGAGTTCGACGGCGCACGAGAGCGTGTGCGGCGCAGACACAGGGGAAGAAACCGGCCGTCCAGGAGATGACTATGCCGCTCACCCGGAGAGACTTCGCCAAGCGTTCCGCCCTCAGCGGCGCCTCGGTGGCGCTGGCCGGCAGCGTCGGCGTGCTGGCCACCGCGCCCGGCGCCATCGCCGAGGAGGCCCCGGACCCCGGGCCCGACGGCACCGTGGACGGCAGGGCCTTCGGCTACGGCCCGCTGCTCCCCGACCCGGACGGCATCCTCGCGCTGCCCGCCGGATTCTCGTACCGGATCATCACCCGGACCGGTGTGACCAAGCTGGAGAGCGGGGAGTCCACCCCCTCCAACCACGACGGCACCGGCACCTTCGCGGGCCACCGCGGCACCACGCTGCTCGTCAACAACCACGAGCTCAAGGGCCCGCGCGCCGACTGGCCGCACCCGGTGCCGCTCGCCGACGGCCTGGTCTACGACCCGGCGGCGGCCGGCGGCTGCACCGTCGTCGAGGTCGCCAAGGACGGCACCCCGGTCGGCGAGTGGGTCGGCATCGCCGGTACGTCCACCAACTGCGCGGGCGGCACCACCCCTTGGGGCACCTGGCTGACCTGCGAGGAGAACGAGGACAAGGCCGGCCAGCACGGCATGACCAAGGACCACGGCTATGTCTTCGAGGTCGACCCCCACGACAGGAAGGCCTGCCGCGACCCCCGGCCGATCAAGGCGCTGGGCCGCTACGCCCACGAGGCCGTGGTCGTCGACCCCCGGCGCGGCCACCTCTACCTGACCGAGGACGCGGCCGGCCCCAACGGCCTGCTCTACCGCTGGACCCCGCCCAAGGGCTTCGAGCACGGCCACGGCAAGCTGCGGACGCTGGCCGATGACGCCGGTGTGCTGGCGGCCCCCAAGTGCTTCGACTCCGGCGGCCGTTACGTCGACGACCTCTCGCGCGCCACCAAGGTCGGCACGGTCTACGGCGTCGACTGGATCGAGGTCCCCGACCGCGACGCCCGCACCGTCTCGGTCCGCAAGCAGTTCGCCGAGGGGGAGATCACCCGCGCCCGCAAGCTGGAGGGGATGTGGTGGGCGGACGGCGGCGCGTACATCGTCTCCTCCTTCGCCCGTGAGGAGAGCCCCGTCCAGCACGATGGGCAGGTGTGGTTCTACGACCCCCGGCGCCGGACGCTGACCCTGAAGGTGCGGTTCGGCGTCAACCCGGAGCCGGGCAAGGACGGCGCCTACGACGGCCCCGACAACATCAGCGTCTCGCCCTACGGCGGGCTGATCATCGCCGAGGACGGCGAGGGCGTCCAGCATCTGTTCGGGGCGACCGAGGACGGCCGTACGTACCCCGTGGCCCGCAACGACCTCAACATCGGCACGGCCGACGAGCCCGAGTTCAGCGAGTTCACCGGGCCGGTCTTCTCGCCCGACGGGCGGACGCTGTTCGCCAACATCCAGGAGCCGGGGATCATGCTGGCGATCACGGGGCCGTGGAAGCGCATCAGGCGGCAGCGCTGAGGGAGTCGGTCGCCGCGGCCGTGATGACGTAGTAGTCCAGCAGGCCGGTCCGGTACGCCGTCAGATAGTGCCGCGGCCATTCGTCGCGCAGTTCCGGCCGCTGGGCCATATAGCGGTCGTACGGTTCCCAGACCGCCTCGCCGATCGCCCGTACCCGGACGTCCCGCAGCCCGGCCGCGGCCAGCGTGTCGACCACGTCGTCGATCACGTACGGGACGTCCAGGCCGTCGGCGTACGGGGGCAGCAGCTCGGGCAGCGCGCGGGCGGCCTCGGGGATGCGGGCGAAGAACGTCGTCAGCGCCAGCCGGCCGTCCGGGCGCAGCACCCGTGCGCTCTCCCGTGCGAAGCCGGGCAGGTCGCGGAAGTGCTGGGCGGCCTCGACGGAGTAGAGACAGTCGACGCTCGCGGCGGGCAGCGGGAGGCGCTGGGCGGCGCCCTCGACGAAGTCCAGACGGGCGGCGGCGTCCGGCGGCCCGGCCAGCAGCTCCGCGTTCGCCTCGCGGGCGCGGGCGATCTGGTCCGGGTGCACGTCCAGGCCGGTCACCGGTCCCAGGCCGAACTCCCGCAGCGCCAGTGCGCAGCCCAGGCCGCGGCCGCAGCCGACCTCCAGGGCGCTGCGGCCCCGCGTCCGCTCGAAGGTGCCCAGTACCAGGCGGTAGAGCTCCTGCTCGCTGCGGACCCGGTCGGCCTCGCTCAGCGGCCCGTTCGCGTGGTCCGGCAGCCATGCCCAGTAGCCGAAGTTGATGAAGCCGCCGGCGAAGGCGGGCACGGTGGCGAGGTCGTGCTCCCCGTAGAGGGCGGCGACCCGTTCGGGAAGGTCCGGGCCGTCGCCGTCCGGCTGGTGTGGCATGGTCGAGGGCTCCTCAGGGGCGGGATCCAGCGCGTGTGCGGATGACACGATTGTGAATCCTGAGGACGGGAGAGGGGCGTAACCACACACCCGGCGTCCCCCGCGCCGGCCCGGCCGCGTCCGGCCGGGCCGGTGAGGCGTTACAGCGCCGCGGCCGCCGGCTTGACCATGCCGCGTACCGTGCGGGCGTCGACGAACTCGCCCATCGCCGTCATCTCCCACTCGCCGGAGAACTGGCGGATCAGCTTGGCCATCATCACGCCGGTACGGGGTTCGGCGTTCGTGAGGTCGAAGCGGACCAGCTCCTCGCCCGTGCCCGCGTCGCTCAGCCGGCAGTAGGCCTTGGCGACGTCCGAGAACTTCTGGCCGGAGAAGGAGTTCACCGTGAAGACCAGGCCGGTGACCTGCGGGGGGAGGCCGCCCAGGTGGACGGTGATGACCTCGTCGTCGCCGGAGCCGTCGCCGGTGAGGTTGTCGCCGGAGTGCTGGACCGCGCCGTTGAGGATCATCAGCTTGCCGAAGAAGCAGTTGTCGATCTTCTTGCGGTCGGGGCCGTAGGCGATGACGGAGGCGTCCAGGTCGACGCTCTTGCCGCGGAAGGCGGGCTCCCAGCCCAGGCCCATCGTGACGGAGCTGAGGAGCGGCTGCCCGCCCTTGACGAGGGAGACGGTCTGGTTCTTCTGGAGGCTGACCCGGCCCTTGTCGAGGTTGATCTTGCCGGTGCCCGGGGCCGCCGGGGCCTGCGCCGGGGGAGCGGACGGGGCCGGGGGAGCGGCGGCCTGTGCCGGGGCGGGCGCGGCCGGGGGCGCGGGCGGCGTCTGCGGGGCGGCGGCCGGCGCGGCCGGCTCCTCCACGCTGACGCCGAAGTCGGTGGCGATCCCGGCCAGCCCGTTGGCGTAGCCCTGGCCGACCGCGCGCACCTTCCAGACGCCGTTGCGGCGGTAGATCTCGACGACCACCAGCGCGGTCTCGGTGCCCAGCTGCGGCGGGGTGAAGGAGGCGATCACGCTGCCGTCGTCGGCGCTGCGGACCGTGCCGGTCGGTTCGGTGCCGGAGAACGTCGCACCGGGCGCGTCCAGGCTCGCGGTGACCACGATCTTCTCGATGTCCTCGGGCACCGCGGAGGTGTCCACCGTGATGGTGTCGCCGCTGCCGCCGGCTCCCGTGGTGTGTGTCACGCCGGGGCCGTTGGGCTGGTTGTAGAAGACGAAGTCGTCGTCGGAACGCACCTTGCCGTTGGCGGTGAGGAGCAGGCCCGACACATCCAGCTGTGCGGGGGCGGTGACATCCACCGCCACCCGCGTGGCGGTGAGGGGGAGATTCGAGCCAGGAGTCATAGCGGTCATGTCAGAGGTAACGATCGGTCGGCTTTTGCGGTTCCATTACCCGGCGCCGGCCCTCGACCCGCCGACGGGGCATCCCGCCGGGCCCGCCGCCGTGCGCATCGTCAGTGCCGTTCGCGGGAGTTGCCGAAGAGCAGCCGGTAGGCGATCAGCAGGACCAGGGCTCCGGCGATCGAGGCGATCCACATGGAGGGTTCGCCGATGTCCTTCGGTATCGGGCGGTGCAGGATCTTCGTGGACAGCCAGCCGCCGATGAAGGAGCCGGCGATGCCGATCAGGGTCGTGCCGACCAGGCCGCCCGGGTCCCGTCCCGGCAGCAGGACCTTGGCGATGACGCCCGCGATCAGGCCCAGTACGAGCCAGGTGACGATGCCCATGAGGTGTTCCTCGTTCCTGCCGGGAGGGTTGGTACACCCACGAGGACGCGGCGCGGACGGCGCGGGTTCCATGGCGTGGCGCGGGCCACGTTCAGTGCGGCCACCGTGGCGGGTCGGTGCAGAAGGCGCCGCCGAGGTGCGCGTGTTCCGGGCCGCCGGGGTCGAGCGCGCCCTGTGCGGCGATCAGGGCGGCGGCGTAGGGCTCGGAGTCGTCCTGCGGGTCGTAGCCGAGCGCGCGGGCGGCGGACAGGTCCCACCACAGACGGGTGTTGGCGGAGGAACCGTAGACGACGGTGTGCCCCACGTCCGGGGCGGTGAGGGCGGCGTGCAGCAGGCGCGCGGCGTCGGCCGGGCTCAGCCAGAGCGACAGCATCCGCACCGTGGTGGGTTCGGGGTAGCAGGATCCGATGCGGATCGAGACGGTCTCGATGCCGTGCAGGTCCCAGTAGAGGGAGGCGAGGTCCTCGCCGAAGCCCTTGGACAGGCCGTAGTAGGTGTCGGGCCGGCGGGGGGTGTTGACCGGGATCGCACCCGAGCCGTCCGCGGGGCGCGGGGTGAAGCCGACGGCGTGGTTGGAGGAGGCGAAGACGATGCGGTTCACGCCGGCCTCGCGCGCCGCCTCGTAGAGCTGGTAGGTGCCTTCGATGTTGGCCCGCAGGATCTGCTCGAACGGGGCCTCCAGGGAGATGCCCGCGAGGTGGACGATCGCGTCGACGCCCTCCACGGCCTTGCGCAGCGCCTCCTTGTCGGCCAGTTCGGCGGTGATGGCGTCCGGTTCGCCGGCTGTGTTCTCGATGGATCGCCGGTCGAAGAGCCGGAGCGCATAGCCGTAGGGCGGCAGCAGCTCGCGCATCAGGGTGCCGAGGCCGCCGGCGGCGCCGGTGAGCAGAACGGTGCGGGGTGCGGTCATGGGCGGGAACTCCTCCGCTGAGCTGAAGGGTTTTGGGGGCGGACGGTATTCATATGCGTGGAACGCTAGGAAGGCGCTCGCCGGCCGGTCAAGACGCTTGACCGACCTGGTGAATCCGCTTGCCGGGCGGGAGTTGTGGGGTCTTGACCGGTGTGAGGGGCTGCTCTAGCGTAACGAGCGTTCATGAGTGTGGATGCTGGTCATGAACGTGCACGGCAGATGCGCAGATGCCTCAACTCGCCAGGGAGAGCCCGTGACCGCACATCCTCCCCCCGCCACCGCCGCGAGGTCCCCCCGGCTCGCCGACCGTCTCGACGGGCCGCTGTTCTTCCCCGTGACCGCCTACGCGAGCGACGGCACCCTGGATCCGGAGGCGTTCCGCGCCCATGTGCGGGGCGGGATCGAGGCGGGCGCGCCCGCCGTCTTCGCCTGCTGCGGCACCGGCGAATTCCATGCGCTGACCCCGGCGGAGTTCGCCGAGTGCGTCGCCGCCGCGGTGGAGGAGGCCGGCGGCCGCGTCCCGGTGATCGCGGGAACGGGCTACGGCACCGCGCTCGCCGGCCACTTCGCCCGCCTCGCCCGGGACGCGGGCGCCGACGGGCTGCTCGCCATGCCGCCGTACCTCGTCGTCGCCGGGCAGGAAGGCCTGCTGCGGCACTACACCGAACTCGCCGCCGCCACGCCCCTGCCCGTCATCGTCTACCAGCGCGACAACGTCGTCTTCGAGCCATCCACCGTCGTCGCGCTGGCCACTACGCCGGGCATCGTCGGCCTCAAGGACGGCCTGGGCGACCTCGACCTCCTCCAGCGCATCATCAGCGCGGTCCGCACCGAGGCCCCCGACGAGGACTTCCTCCACTTCAACGGCCTGCCCACCGCCGAACTCACCGCCCCCGCCTACCTGGGCCTGGGCGTGCGCCGCTACTCCTCCGCCGTCTTCGCCTTCGCCCCCGAGATCGCCCTCGCCTTCCACCGGGCGCTGACCGGCGGCGACCAGGACACCGTCGCCCGGCTGCTGGACGGCTTCTACCGGCCACTGGTCGAACTGCGCAACCAGGGCCGCGGCTATGCCGTTTCGCTGGTCAAAGCCGGCGTACGGCTGCGCGGCCTGGACGTCGGCGAGGTCCGGCCGCCGCTGAGCGAACCGGCCCCCGCGCATGTCGAGCGGCTCGCCGCGCTCATCGACCACGGGCTGCGCCTGGCGTCGGCCGCGCCGGACGCATGATGCGCAGCGCCGCCTTCCTCTACCCCTGGGACGTGGTCGGCGACCCCGGGGCCGCCGAGCGCCTCGCCGGCCTCGGCGTCCAGCAGGTCACCCTGGCCGCCGCCTACCACTCCACCCGCGCCCTCACCCCGCGCCACCCCCGCCACCGCATCGTCACCGCCCGGCACGCCGCCGTCCTCTACCCGCCGGACCCGGCGCGCTGGGCGGGCCGGGCGCTGCGCCCGTACGCGCAGGACTGGGTGCCCGGCGCGGACCCCTTCGACGAGGCCGCGCGGGCGCTGACCGCCGCGGGTCTCGAGGTCCACACCTGGGTCGTCCTGGCGCACAACTCCCGGCTGGGCGCCGAGCATCCGGACTCCGTCGTACGCAACGCCTACGGCGACCCGTACCCCTGGGCGCCCTGCATCGCCCGCCCCGAGGTCCGCGGCTACCTCGTCGACCTCGCCGCCGAGGCGGCCGTACGGCCCGGCGCCCGCGGCAGCGAGCTGGAGTCCTGCGGCTGGTACGGACTGGCGCATCTGCACGCCCACGACAAGACCGGCGGCGTGCCGCTCTCCGGCGCGGCGCAGTATCTGATGTCGGTGTGCTTCTGTGCGGTCTGCGCCCAGGGGTACGGCGAACTCGGGCTGTCCGCAGGGGAGTTGAGGGGGTCCGTGGTCCGTGCCCTGGAGCCGGTGTGGGCCGGTGCGGACGGCGGGCCGGACGAACGGGCGGCGGGGCGCGCGGAGGAGTGGGCGGCGGTCGAGGCGCTGGTGGGCGCGGAGTGCTCGGGGGTGCTGCGCACCTGGCGCGACCGGGTGGCGCGGTCGTTGCAGCGGGCCGCGGTGCGGGCCGTACGGGAGGCGGCGGCGGGCCCGTTCCGGGTGCTGCTGCACGCCGACCCCGCAGCGCACCGCTGCGGCGCCAACGCCGGGGTGGACCCGGCGGAGGTGCTCGCGCATGCGGACGGTGTGGTCGTGCCGTGCACCGGCGACGAGCGGGCCCGCACCGATGCGCTCGCCCCCTTCGGCGACCGCCCGGCGGGGGCCACCGTCGCCGCCAACCTCACCGTCGTCTCCGGCCTGGGCGGCCGGCCGGGCACCCTCGCCGCCGACGCCGCCCACGCCGCCTCGCTCGGCGCCACCGAACTGCGGCTCTACCACGCGGGGCTGGCGAGCGGCGGCGATCTGACGGACGTACGGGAGGCGCTGCGCTTCCTCGCGGGCGAACCGGGTGAAACGGGCGAAACGGTCGCCTGAGTGCCGTGCCCGGCCGCGGCCGCGCGGGGCGCCGCCGCGGGCCCGGTCAGTCCCGGCGGCCCGCGTGCCGGCGCCGCAGGACCCAGCTGCCCCCGGCGGCAATGGCCAGCATCAGGCCCGTACCCGCGAGAACCTCCGTGGTGCCGGCCGCCTCGCCCGCGGCGCCGGCGTCCGCACCGGCACCGGTCTGCACCCCGCCCCTGGGCATCGGGCCCCGCGCGCCGCCCCGGTCGGCGGGCGCCGTGCCGGCGCTGACCACGCCGGTGAGGTCCCTGCCGTCGGCGCAGCTGCCGCCGAGGGCGTAGTTGCCCGGCCGGGTGTCCGGCCGGACCTTGAGCGAGCCGACCAGCGCGCCCCCGTCGCCGCCGGGCCGCAGCGTGACGATGCCGCCGCCCAGCGTGCCGGCGTCGACGGTTGCGGACCGGCTGTGCCCGCAGTCCCTGGTGGTCAGCGACACGCTGGAGCCCGCCCTGGCCGGTTGCGGGGAGGCCTGGACCTCTCCGAAGTCGCCGGCGAACGCCGCGGGCGCGGCGAGGACGAACGCGGCGGCGCCGAGCGCCGCGGCGGTGCGCGGCCGGGCCGGTCGCAGGGGTGGCAGGCATCGCATGGCGGGACCTCCGCGAAGCGCGGCCTGCGGCACGCCGTTGTGCCACCGGGGGAGGTCCGCGCCTCTTGATCCCCGAGCTAATCGGTACCGCGGCGGCCGGGCCCGCCCGGCCGGGACGAATGGGTGAACGGCCGCACCCCAGGAGCAACGGCGGCGGCGTGCGTGCTCACCCCGGCCGCACGAAACCGCACTCGTACGCCGCGATCACCGCCTGGGTCCGGTCCCGTACGCCGAGCTTGGCCAGCACCCCCGCCACATGCGTCTTCACGGTGGCCGGGCCGACGCCCAGCCGGTCCGCTATCTCGGCGTTCGTCAGGCCCGCCGTCATCTGCCGCAGCACCGCCCGCTCCCGCTCCGAGAGCCGGGCCCCCAGCGCCCGCGCCGCTTCGCCGGCCGCCCGCTCCCCGGCGTGCCGGGCGGCCAGCGCACGGACCGCGGCCGGGAACAGCAGCGAATCGCTGCGCGCCACCATCCGCACGGCCTGCACCAGCTCCTCCGCCCCGCACCGCTTGAGCAGAAACCCGCTGGCACCGGCCCGCAGCGCGTCATACACATACGCATCGTTCTCGAAGGTCGTCACGACGATGATGCGCGGCGGCTCCGGCATCCCCGCCAGCACCTGCTCGGTCGCCCGGATCCCGTCGATCTCCGGCATCCGTACGTCCATCAGGACGATGTCCGGCCGCAGTTCCCGGATCAGCGGCACCGCCCGGGCGCCGGTCGCGGCCTCCCCGACCACCTCCATATCGGCCTCGGCGCCGAGGATCGCGCGCAGCGCGGTACGCACCATCCGCTCGTCGTCGGCGAGGAAAACGCGGAGCGCCGCGGCGCCCTCGCGCCCGCTCACCGTGCCGTCCCCGCTCACCGTGCCGTCCCCGCGATCGGCAGGGTGGCCGTCAGCCGCCATACGCCCTCGTGCGCGGCGCCCGTCGCCTCGCCGCCCAGCAGCCGGGCCCGCTCGCCGATCCCGCGCAGCCCGCGACCGCCACCCGTGCGGTCCGCCGCCCTGGCCGTATCCACCGGATTCTCCATCGTCAGCCTCAACTCCCCCTCGTATACGCGCAGTTGAATCGTCACGGACACCGGTCCGGCGTGCCGCAGCGCATTGCTCAGCCCCTCCTGCACGATCCGGTACGCCTCCCGCGAGACCATCGGCGGCAGCCCCGCGACGTTTCCCTCGACCGTCGCCGCGATGCCCAGGCCCGCCGCGCGGGTGCGGTCCAGAAGGGCGTCCAGGCCGTCCAGGGCGGGCGCCGGGGAGGTCGGCCGGGCGCCGTCCTCCTCGCGCAGCAGCCCCAGTACGGCGTCCAGTTCGGCGACCGCCTCGCGGGTGGTCTCCTCGATGGCGGCCAGCGCCTGACGGGCGAACTCCGGGTCCGCGTCCAGCACCCGGCCCGCCGCGCTCGCCTGGAGGGTGACGGCGCTGAGCGCATGCCCCACCGAGTCGTGCAGCTCGCGGGCCAGCCGGTTGCGGGAGGCCAGGTCGGCGGCCCGGCGCTCGGCGGCGGCGAGCCGGTCGGCGGGCGTCGGCCCCAGCAGCACCGGCGCCAGACGGGCCAGCAGCTTCCCGGCCCCCCAGGCCGTGCCGGCCACCAGCGCCAGGAGCGCCACCCCGGCGAGCGGGCCGAGCGCGCCGGGGACGGCCGACCGCCACGGCGGCCAGACGCGCCGCAGCGACGCCCAGAACGGAAGCGCCATCAGCGCCAACGCGGCCGGCGGCGCGGCCAGCGACATCCCGCTCACGATGCCGCCCGCCGTCTGGTGCACCACGAACCACAGCGCGGTACGCCGCCGCGCGGCCCAGGAGTACCCCGGCCCCTCGGCCAGCAGCTCCCCCGGCACCCCGCAGAACGTCCGCACCGCGCTCGCCGCGATCGGCCGCGCCGGCGCGAAGAGCAGCGTGGTCAGCCAGACCAGGGGCAGGGCGGCGCCGAACGCCAGGAACTGGACCGTGACGTCGCGGTAGGGGTCGGCGCCGCCCATGGCCACCGACACGATCACCGACGTCAGCAGGAAGTACGGCATCAGGATCGCGCCGCCGATCACCAGATGGACCCAGCGCAGTCCCTGCCGTCGCAGCCGGTTCAGCCGCGGCCGGTTCAGTCGCACCGCGCGGCCTCGGCCTCGCGCCCCGCCTGGCGCTCCGCGAAGAAGTGGGCCCCGGCCGCGGCCACCAGTATCCCGGTGATCATCTGCACACAGTAGGTCAGGTTCATCGGCGGAGTGGGCAGCTTCGGGTCACCCGCCGCGCAGTTCAGCGTCGTCAGCAGCAGCCAGCCACCCCAGCAGGCCAGCGCGCCCGAGCCGGTCCAGGCGGCAACCAGCGGCACCAGGACGGGGACCCGGCGCCCGCGCCCGTATCCCAGCATCAGCACGCCCGCCACCGTGAGCACGGCGAACAGGACGTAGGAGGCGTCGTTCACCCGGGCGTCGAAGTCCTGCACCGCGGCCCGTTCGGGTCCGAGACCGGCCGTGCCGCCGGCGGCCCACACCAGATGCATCGCGGCCGGGATCAGGGCCAGGGCGATCGCCACGCCCCCGGCCAGCCGGCGCGCGGGGCGAGTGGGGCCGGCGGGCAGGTCCCCGATCCGGCCGCGCCACAGATGGCCCCAGCGTTCCCGGGCATACAGGACGAAGAGGGTGCCCAGGGCCAGGGCCTGGACGATGAAGCCCGAGTAGACGACGCTCCACACCCAGGGATCGAGCAGTGCGGCGGCGCCGTCGTCGGCGACCTTCGAGCCGCGCAGCGCGGCGGCCGGCGCCTGGACCGGGAACGCCGCGACGATCGGGGCCAGCAGCCCGCTCGCGCACCACATCGGCAGCGCCAGGAGCCAGGACGGCACCCTCCGCCCCCAGGGCCGGGTCAGCAGGAACGCCAGCGCGATCACCGCGGCGTCCATCAGCACGGTGAGCGCGTTCAGCGCCATCAGGGAGTTGCCGTCCCGGCGCAGCGCGCTGCCCTCGGGGATGCCGATGCGGCTGCCCGCGATCCAGCCGACCTTGAGGGCGAGGTAGGGGACGCAGGCGGCGAGGGTGACGGCCCGCAGCGCGGCGCGAACGGCCCTTCGGGGGGCGGGAGGCAAGGCGGCCGGGGCGCGGTGGCCGGTCTCTGTGGTCATGGTGACCAGCGTTGCGGCGCCACGGCCCCGCCGCCTCGCCCCCGCCGGCGATCCTCCTCCGCCGTACGGGGGAGGAGGAACCGGTACCTCAGAGGCCCGGTACCTCAGAGGCGGCGGGTCGCCAGCGTCAGCCGGTCGCGGGCGTCGAACAGCATGTCCTTGATCATCTGCTCGTGGTCGGGCGTCAGCCGGGCCACCGGCACCGAGCAGCTGACGGCGTCCCGGGCCGGGGTGCGGTAAGGGATCGCGAGGCCGAAGCAGCGCAGCCCGAGGGTGTTCTCCTCGCGGTCCACCGCATAGCCCTGTTCGCGGACCGCGTGCAGCTCCTCGATGAGCGCCTCGCGGTCGGTGATGGTGTGTTCGGTCAGCGCCGCGAGGGTGGGCGGCAGCAGCGCCCGTACCTGGTCGTCGGTGTACGTGGCGAGCAGCGCCTTGCCCAGCGAGGTGGAGTGCGCGGGCAGCCGGCGGCCGACCCGGGTGAAGGGGCGCAGATAGTGCTGCGACTGGCGGGTGGCGAGGTAGACGACGTTGGTGCCGTCCAGCCGGGCGAGGTGGATGGTCTCCGTGGTGTCGTCCGAGAGCCGGTCCAGCGTGGGGCGGGCGGCGGCCACCACCTCGTCGCCGTCGATGTACGACGTACCGACCAGCAGCGCACGCACGCCGATGCCGTACCGCGTGCCCGTCGCATCGGTCTCGACCCAGCCCAGCTCGACGAGGGTGCGCAGCAGCATGTAGAGGCTGGACTTGGGGTAGCCGACGGCCTCCTGGACGGCGGCCAGGCTGTGCATACCGGGGAGGCCCGCGAAGTACTCCAGCAGCTCCACCGTCCGCACCGCCGACTTGACCTGAGATCCCCCGGTATCGGCAGCTGACATCGCCCTTGACCCCTCTGTTCGGACCGCCATAGAGTCCCGGTTATTCACCATCTGGGACGATGTTCAGCATATCGAACGCCGTCCAGGGTGCGGCAAGTCCTCGGCCGGTCTTCGGCCGGTCTTCGCGCAGGAGGAATGCACGGTGGCAACAGCGGCAGCAGCACCAGTCTGGAGCGTCGACCCCCGAACCGGGAAGCGCCGCGAACAGGTTGCGGTGGAAGCCACAGAGACCGAAGTGGACCAGACCGTACGGGCCGCGCACGAAGCCCGCGCCGCCCTCGCCGACCGCCCGGTCCGCGCCGCCCTGCTGCGCCGCGCCGCCGAGCTGCTCGACGAGGCGGGCGAGGCGGTCATCGAGGCCGCCGACGCGGAGACCGCGCTGGGCCCCGGCCGGCTCACCGGCGAACTGAGCCGCACCACCTACCAGTTGCGGGCGTTCGCGGACACCGTGGCCGAGGGCGCCTTCCTCGACGTACTGATCGACCACGCCGACCCCGCCCTGGCCCCGCCGCGCCCCGACCTGCGCCGCTACAAGATCCCGCTGGGCGCGGTCGCCGTCTACTCCGCCTCCAACTTCCCGCTCGCCTTCTCCGTCCCCGGCGGCGACACCGCCAGCGCCCTCGCGGCCGGCTGCCCCGCCGTCGTCAAGGCGCACCCCGACCACCCCGCCACCTCCGAGCTGTGCGCCGCGCTGCTGCGCCGCGCCGCCGCCGACGTCGGCCTGCCCGAGAGCGTGGTGGGCCTGGTGCACGGCTTCCAGGCCGGCCTCGACCTGGTGCGCCATCCGCTGATCCGCGCCGCGGGCTTCACCGGCTCGGTACGCGGCGGGCGCGCCCTGTACGACGCGGCCGCGGCCCGCCCGCAGCCCATCCCCTTCCACGGTGAGCTGGGCAGCCTCAACCCCGTGGTCATCACCGAGGCCGCGGCCGAGGAACGCGCCGAGGCGATCGGCGCCGGGCTCGCCGGATCGATGACGCTCGGCGTCGGCCAGTTCTGCGTCAAGCCCGGCCTGGTCCTGGCGCCCGAGGGCGCGGCCGGGGACCGGCTGCTGACGTCGCTGACCGCCGCCGTCAGCGACACCGAGGCGGGAGTGCTGCTCGACCGGCGGATGCGCGAGGCCTTCCTCGACGGCGTCCGCAGCCGCGCCGAACTCCCCGGCGTCCAGGCACCCGTGACCCCGGGGCCGGGCGGTACGCACACCGTCAGCGCGGGCTTCCTCACCGTCCCCGCGGCCCACCTCACCGAGGAAGGGCCGCACGACGTGCTCCTGGAGGAGTGCTTCGGCCCGGTCACCGTCGTCGCCCGCTACGCCGACGACGCCGAGGTCGGCGCCGTCCTCGCCCGGCTTCCCGGCAACCTCTCCGCCACCCTCCAGCTCGGCGAAGCGGAGAGCGCCGGAACGGACGACACCGGGCGCGGCGCACGGGGCGCGCGGCTGCTCGCCGAGGTCACCCCGCTCGCCGGCCGGGTCGTCGTCAACGGCTGGCCGACCGGCGTCGCGGTCGCCCCCGCCCAGCACCACGGCGGCCCCTACCCGGCGACCACGTCCACCTCCACCTCGGTGGGCGGCACCGCCGTCGAACGCTGGCTGCGCCCGGTCGCCTACCAGGACACCCCGCCCGCCCTGCTCCCGCCCGAACTGCACGACGACAACCCGCTCGGCCTGCCGCGCCGCGTCGACGGCCGCCCCGAGGGCGGGTAGCGACCGTGCGCCGAGCCGGCGACGCCGCATCCCTCCAGGTCCGCCCCGCCACCGCCGCGGACCTGGACGCGATCGCCCGCCTGCACGCCGCCGCCCGCGCCGCGTACCACCGCAGCCGCTTCCCCGACGCACCCTTCGACACTCCGGCCGAACACGCCCGGCGGCTCGCCGCCTGGGTCCGCGTCCTGGACCAGGACGACACGCCCGCACTGTGCGCCGTACGGCAGGACACCGTCGTCGGCGCCGCCGCCTACCGCCACCGCACCCCGGCCGCACCGCCCCGCGCGCCCGCCACCGTCACGCTCCACCAGCTGCACGTCGACCCCGGCCACTGGGGCACCGGCGTCGGCCGCGCCCTGCACGCCGCCTGCCTGCACGCCTGGCACGCGGCGGGCTGCTCACGGGCCTTCCTCGAGGTGCTCTGGCACAACCGCCGCGCCCGCGCCTTCTACACGGGCCTGGGCTGGCGGCCCGATCCCGAGCGCCGCCCCGCCCCCGACGCCACCCACCTCAGCCTGACGCTCCCGCTGGCCGCTCCCGCCGCGCGATGAGCTGGAGCCGCCCCACGCTGCGGCCGTCCAGGGTGCCCACCGTGTCCTCCCGCTCCCGCACCACCGAGAACCCCGCCGCCCGCACCAGCCCCCGCAGCCACTCCGGCGGATGGTGCCGGAACACCCCGCCATCGGGCGTCCCGAAGACCCCGTAGGTGCCGAACCGCCCGGCGAAATACTCGTACCGCTCCCGGTTGAGCGGATCGCTCTGCAACGGCACATCGCTCAGATACAGCACCCCGCCGGGCCGCACCAGCCGCCCCAGCTCCCCCACGATCTCCCTCTGGTCCGCGTCCTGCGGCACACACGTCAGCACCGCGAACAGCAGCGCCGCATCGAACTCCCCGTCCGCGAACGGCAGCGGAAACCCCGACCACCGCATCAGATCCGCCCCCGGATGCTCCCGCCGCCCCCGCTCGACCAGCGCCGCCGAGAAGTCCACCCCGCGCACCGAGCGGTACCCGAGCCCGGCCAGCTCGGCGGTCAGCCGCCCATAGCCGCAGCCGTAGTCCAGCACCCGCGCCGTGACCGGCACGAACTCCTCCAGCAGCGCCGTATCGAGCGGATGGGTGAACGTCTTGGCCGCTCCGGTGGTCTCCCAGAACCCGGCCGCATTCTGTGGGGTGGTCATGCCCGGACCGTACCCAGGGAATAGCCCGGCGCCCGCGCAGGTTGTAGCTGCGTCCACCCACACGTCAGCAAGACACCGGGCACCGGGCTCACGGCCCGAAGCACAGTGCCCCAAAGCACAGTGCACAGTGCCCACGACAACGAGGAAAGCACGAACCCCATGCGCGTCGAGATCTGGTCCGACATCGCCTGCCCCTGGTGCTACATCGGCAAGGCCCGCTTCGAGGCCGGGCTCGCCGCGTTCGCGCAGCGGCACGACGCCCACGACGTCGAAGTGGTGCACCGCTCCTTCGAGCTGGACCCCGGCGCGCCGGCGGCCACGGACGTCCCCGTGCTCGACATGCTGGCCGCGAAGTACGGCGTCAGCCGGGAACAGGCCGAGGCCATGGAGGCCCGGGTGGCGGACGCGGCGGCGGGGGAGGGCCTCGCCTACCGCTCCGACCGGATCCACGGCAACACCTTCGACCTGCACCGGCTGCTGCACCTCGCGAAGGCCCACGGCGTCCAGGACGCCCTGCTCGGCGCCTTCTACCACGCCAATTTCGCCGAGGCCCGCACGCTCGCCGACCCCGCCGTGCTCACCGAAACGGCCGTCGCGGCGGGGGTGCCCGCCGACGAGGTCGCCCGGGTGCTGGCCGACCCCGGCGCATACGCCCAGGAGGTACGCGCCGACGAGCGGGAGGCGGCGGAGCTGGGCGCCACCGGTGTGCCGTTCTTCGTCATCGACCGGCGCTACGGGATCTCCGGCGGCCAGCCCGCCGAGGTCTTCCGGCAGGCGCTGGAGCGGGCCCACGGTGACAGCGCCGTCCAGATCCTGCCGTCCGGTGACGCGGAGGTCTGCGGGGACGACGGGTGTGCCCTGCCCGGCAGCTGAGCGACACGGCGAGGTGCCGTGGACGGGGCGCGGACCGTCCCGCACAGTGGAGGCATGCAGCGACATGCGCCCCTGGGCGGGGCGGACTTCACGCCCGAGACGACCTACCTGAACACCGCCGCGAGCGGGCTGCTCCCGCGGCGCAGCGCCGACGCGATGCGCGCCGCTCTGGAGGAGTCGGCGTCCTACGGCACCATGGGCCGCGACTACTTCGGGCCGTCCGCTGCCTCCCGGGCCGCCTTCGCCCGGCTGCTGGACATCCCCGAGGAGCGGGTCGCCCTCGGCAGTTCGGTGGCGGTGCAGTCCGCGTTCGTCGCTGCCTCGCTGCCGCCGGGCTCCGAAGTGCTGGCCCCCGAGGGCGACTTCAGCTCCCTGGTCAATCCGCTCGCCGTGCGCCCGGGGATCACGCTGCGCACCGTACCGCTGGAGGCGCTGGCCGAGGAGGTGCGGCCGGGGACCGCGCTGGTCGCGTTCAGCGCGGTGCAGTCGCTGGACGGCAAGATCGCCGACCTGGCCGCCGTACGGGAGGCCGCGCGGGCCCACGGCGCGCGCACCTACCTCGATGCCACCCAGGCCGCCGGCTGGCTGCCGCTGCGCGCCGCCGACTACGACTTCCTGGTCTGCGGCGCCTTCAAGTGGCTGCTGTGCCCGCGCGGTACGACGTTCATGACGTTCGGCGGCGACGGCGCGCCGGACGTCGAGTCCTGGCCACGGCCGCTGCACGCGGGCTGGGTGGCCGCCGAGGACCTCAACGACGCCAACTTCGGCCCGGTACGGCGGCCGGCCGGCACCGCCCGCCGGTTCGACGAACCGCACGCCCACTTCTCGTACGTCGGAGCCGAGCGGTCGCTCGCCCTGCTGGAAGAGCTGGGCGTGGCCGCCGTCCACGCCCACAACACCGCGCTCGCCGAGCACTACCGCGCGGGACTGGCCGCGCGCGGCCTGGCGCCCCGCCCGGCACCCGGCTCCGCGATCGTCTCCGCCCCGGGCCTGGCGGATGCGGAGGGCCGGCTGGCCGAGGCGGGCGTACGGGTCTCGGTGCGCGGGGGCCTGCTGCGCGCGGCCTTCCACCTCTACAACTCCACCGATGACGTCGACCGGCTGCTGGATCTGATCGGCCCCGGCGGCGGCACCTCCGGGTGAATCGGGGGCGCCGGGCGGGAATGCGGGGCCCGGCTCGGCCGCTGGGACAAGTGGCAACGATCATGGTGAGTGATCCGCTCGTGATCATGCCCCATGTTCCGCACAGCAGTTGAGAGGCCATCAGTGACCACCGCGTTCGATCCCGTAGACCTCGCCGGTATCCCGCTCGCCAACCGCATCGTCATGGCGCCGATGACCCGCAACCGCGCCACCGAGGGCGGCGGGGTGCCGACCGACTCGATGGTCGCCTACTACGCCCAGCGCGCCACCGCCGGCCTGATCGTCACCGAAGCCGCCCAGACCACAGTCGTCGGCCAGGGCTACCCCTTCACCCCGGGGCTGCACACCGCCGGGCAGGTCGACGGCTGGCGCCGGGTGACCGACGCCGTGCACGAGGCGGGCGGCCGGATCTTCGCGCAGCTGTGGCACGGCGGCCGGATCGGCCACCCGGTGCTCCTGCCGGACGGCCTGATACCCGTGGGGCCCTCCCCGGTGGCCGCCGACTGCCAGGTCTTCACCGAGGACGGGATGAAGGACTGCGTCACGCCGTACGAACTGACCGACGCCGAGATCCGCACCACCATCGACGAGTTCGCGGCCGCCGCCCGCAACGCCATCGAGGCCGGCTTCGACGGCGTGGAGATCCACGGCGCCAACGGCTATCTGGTGCACCAGTTCCTGGCCCCCAACAGCAACCGCCGCACCGACGCCTGGGGCGGCGGCACCGAAGGCCGGATCCGCTTCGCGGTGGAGGTGACCCGGGCCGTGGCCGGGGCCGTCGGCGCGCACCGCACGGGCCTGCGGCTCTCGCCCGGCAACCCCTTCAACGGCATCGACGAGCCCGCCCCCGAGCCCCTCTACACCGCCCTGCTCCAGGCCGTCGAACCCCTCGGCCTGGCCTATCTGCACGTCTGCGACGTCCCGGACCGCGATCTGCTGACCCGGCTGCGCAAGCACTTCACCGGCACCTTCGTCCTCAACCCCGCCAACGGCGGCCGCCCCACCGGCACCGAGGACCTCGGCCTGATCGAGGACGGCAGCGCCGACCTGCTGGCCTTCGGACGGCAGTTCCTGGCCAACCCCGACCTGCCCCGGCGGCTCGCGCTCGGAGGCCCCTTCAACACCCCCGACCGGGAGAGCTTCTACGGCGGCGACGACACCGGCTACCTCGACTACCCGGCACTGGGCCGCGACTGACCTGCCCCGCAACGGCGCGGCCGCCGCACAGACCTCGCTGTGCGGCGGCCGCGCCACCCGTTCCGTACATCTGCCGGCGTGCCGGCCCGCCGGCTACTTCACCGGCGTGAAGTCCCGCGCCCCGATGTACTCGGGACGCCGGACCGGCGCCTCGAAGGGCTCCACCGCGGCGTTGTCCACGCTGTTGAACACGATGAAGACATTGCTGCGCGGGTACGGCGTGATGTTGTCACCCGAGCCGTGCATGGCGTTGCAGTCGAACCACGTCGCCGAGCCGGCCTGGCCGGTGAAGAGGCGGATGCCGTGCTTGTCCGCCATCTTCGTCAGCACCTCGTCCGACGGGATGCCCGCGTCCTGCATCTGCAGCGACCGCTTGTAGTTGTCCTTCGGTGTCGCACCCTCACAGCCGACGAAGTGCCGGTGCGAGCCCGGCATGATCATCAGGCCGCCGTTGGTGTCGTAGTTCTCCGTCAGCGCGATGGAGACCGACACCGTGCGCATGTTCGCCAGACCGTCCTCGGCGTGCCATGTCTCGAAGTCCGAGTGCCAGTAGAAGCCTGACGCACCGAAGCCGGGCTTCACATTGATCCGCGACTGGTGGACATAGACGTCCGAGCCGAGGATCTGCCGCGCGCGGCCCACCACGCGCGGATCGGAGACCAGCTTGGCGAACACCTCGCTGATCTTGTGCACCTCGAAGACGGACCGGACGGTCCCCGCTTTCGGCTCGACGATGGAGCGCGGGTCCGCGCGCATCGCCGGGTCGTGAACGAGCCGGTCCAGTTCGGCGCGGTACACCGCGACTTCCTCCGCGGAGAGCAGCTCCCCGATGGCGAAAAAGCCGTCGCGTTCGAAGTCGCTCAGCTCGGACGGCGCGAACGGGCCGGCCGCTCCGGGCTGCGACCACACCACCGGATCCTTCCGCGGAGTGATGACCTCGGCGGCCCCACGGGTCGGGTACAGGTCGGCGATGCGCTCGGGTGCGGTGGTCATGGTGTTGCCTTCCTCTCCTCTCGTACGTGCTTTCGGGTTCGTGCTGGTGTTGCATGCCTCCTCGGCTGCCGGACGGGGCAGGCGGGCGACGCCGTCCCGGACGGTCTCAGACCGTCTCGGGCTCGGCCTCGGGCTCGGTGAGCAGCGGGTAGACGCCGTTCTCGTCGTGGTCCTCCCGGCCGGTGACCGGGGGGTTGAAGACACAGACGCAGCGGAAGTCCTTCTTGATCCGCATGGTGTGCTTCTCGTGGCCGTCGAGCAGGTACATCGTGCCCGGCGTGATCAGGTGCTTCTCGCCGGTCTCGTCGTTGGTGAGTTCGGCCTCACCCTCTACGCACAGTACGGCCTCGATGTGGTTCGCGTACCACATCGACGTCTCGGTTCCCGCGTACAGGGTGGTCTCGTGCAGCGAGAAGCCGACGCGCTCCTTGGCCAGGATGATGCGCTTGCTCTCCCACGTGCCGGACTTGGCCTTGACGTGGCGGTCGGTGCCTTCGATGTCCTTGAAGGATCGGACGATCACGGTGCTCGGTGCCTTTCTGTGAAACGTTAAGGAGCGCTGGGCCGGTCGGGTGTCCGGCCCAGACGGTCAGACGCGGTCGCGGACCGCGCGGGCGAGGATGCGAAGCCCCTCGTCCAGCTCCTCGGGGGTGGTCGTCAGCGCCGGGAGGAGCTTGACGACCTCGCTCTCCGGGCCGGAGGTCTCGATCAGCAGACCCAGCTCGAAGCAGCGTGCGGCGATCTTGTTGGCGAGGTCCTTGTCGAGGCACTCCAGGCCCCACACCAGACCGCGGCCGCGGTACTCGGCGAAGGTGTCCGGGTGCTCCTCGACGATGGCCTTCAGGTGCTCCTCGACGATCTCACCGCGGGCCAGCGTCTGCTTCTCCATCTGCCCGTCGGCCCAGTACGTGTCGAGCGCGGCGGCGGCGGTGACGAAGGCCGGGTTGTTGCCGCGGAAGGTGCCGTTGTGCTCGCCCGGCTCCCACACGTCCAGCTCCGGCTTGAACAGGGTGAGCGCGAGCGGCAGGCCGTAACCGCTGATCGACTTCGAGACGGTGACGATGTCCGGCACGATGCCCGCCTCCTCGAAGGAGAAGAAGGCACCGGTACGGCCGCAGCCCATCTGGATGTCGTCGACGATGAGCAGCATGTCCCAGCGCTTGCACACCTCGGCGAGCTGACGCAGCCACTCGGCGCGCGCGACGTTGATGCCGCCCTCGCCCTGCACGGTCTCGACGATGACGGCGGCGGGCTGGTTCAGACCCGAGCCGGAGTCCTCGAGGAGGCGCTCGAACCAGATGAAGTCGGGCGTCTGGCCGTCGAGGTAGTTGTCGAACGGCATCGGAGTGCCGTGCACCAGCGGGATACCGGCGCCGGCCCGCTTGAACGCGTTGCCGGTGACGGCGAGGGAGCCCAGCGACATGCCGTGGAAGGCGTTGGTGAAGGACACGATCGACTCGCGGCCCTTGACCTTACGGGCCAGCTTCAGCGCGGCCTCGACCGCGTTGGTGCCCGTCGGGCCCGGGAACATGACCTTGTAGGGCAGGTCACGCGGCCGCAGGATGATGTTCTGGAACGACTCCAGGAACGCCCGCTTGGCCGTGGTCGACATGTCCAGGCCGTGGGTGACGCCGTCCCGCTCGATGTAGTCGATCAGGGCGCGTTTGAGGACCGGGTTGTTGTGGCCGTAGTTGAGCGATCCGGCACCGGCGAAGAAGTCGAGGTAGGTGTGGCCGTCCTCGTCGGTCATCCGGCTGCCCTGCGCACGGTCGAACACGGTCGGCCAGCCGCGGCAGTAGCTACGGACCTCCGACTCCACGGTTTCGAAGACGCTCAGGTCGGGCTGGGTGATGGTCACAGCATGCTCCAGGGAGATGAGTGGCGAAAGAAGATCGAAGTCTGTGGGGGCGGGCGGACCGGCGGCGTTACGCGATGTCACGGGGGTGTCACCGGGTGGGTGCCGGTCCCGCGTGCCGTACGGGGTACGGACGGCGCGGCGCACGGGGCCGCGCCTGCGGGGTCGTCAGCGGCGGGGGCCAGGTGGCGGGCCGAACGGACCGATGAGGTGCAGCACCTCCGGCTCGTGGCCCTGCTCGGGGAAGACCCCGGCGTCGAAGAGCACCTCGCGCTCGAGGCCGGTTCTGTGGCGCTCGGCGAAGGACGCGAACAGCCGCATGGAGGCGGCGTTGTCCGGCGTGATGGTGGTCTCGACGTGACGAATGCCCAGTTCACGTACGGCGCGGGTGGTGAGCCCGTCCAGGAGGGCCGCCGCCAGCCCCTGGCCACGGTGCGCGTCGTCGACGGCGACCTGCCAGACGACGAGGGTCTCCGGGCGCTCGGGGCGGATGTAGCCGGTGACGAAGGCCGCCGGCTCGCCCTCCGCGTCGCGGGCGACGACGGAGGTGGCGGCGAAGTCCCGACACCACAGCAGGTAGCTGTAGGAGGAGTTGAGGTCCAGAGTCCTGGAGTCGCGGGCGATACGCCAGATCGCGGCTCCGTCCTCCACGCGTGGGGAGTCGAGCTTGAAGCCCTCCGGCAATTCTCTGATATCGCTTCGGGCACCTGCATGGTCTGCTTGTGCGGCGGTCATGGGAATTAAATTTACCGAGGGAAAAAGGAAATTGCATCGCGGGCAGGGGTTACGCACGAGATGTGGTTGTGTTATCGCGCGGGTGCGCACGAGCGCGCGATCCGGTCGCAGAATGTGGCGATTTGCCCCGGAAGTTTGGGGTGAAACGGGCACCCTGTGTAGTCGGTCACAGCTCCGTAACGCCCTTGAGATGCGTCCGAATTCTGATACTTGGCGCTAGCAAAATCTTGGCGTTTGAGGTGTGGAAAAGCGGGCAGAAGAATACGGGAAGCTATGCTCCTGAAGAATTGGGAATTCGCAACCGGAAGGCCTGCGCCAAGGCGTGCGGGAAGGAAATGCGGGTAGTCGCCCGGGTTTCCGGGAATCCACCGGCGGAATACGCACCCGCAGCCCGCCGCGGCGGGCCCTGGCCGGGCGCTGCACGGCCGGACCCCGGGCGCGGGTCCCGGCGGCCTAAAGTGCCGGTATGACGTCCATGAGCGAAGGTGCGGCGCTGCACCTCACGGGGAGGGTCCTGGTCGGGCCGGACGACGTGCGCGATGAGCTGTGGGTTCTCGGCGGCCGGGTGACGTTCGAACGGCCCAGTGGGGTGCGCGAGGTCACCACCGTCGGCGGCTGGGTGCTGCCGGGTCTGGTCGACGCCCACTGCCACGTCGGTCTCGACGCGCACGGCCCGGTCGACGCCGAAACCAGCGAGAAGCAGGCGCTCACCGACCGTGACGCCGGAACGCTGCTGATCCGCGACGCAGGGTCACCCTCCGACACCCGCTGGATCGACGACCGCGCGGACCTGCCGCGGATCATCCGTGCCGGCCGGCACATCGCCCGCACCAAGCGCTACATCCGTAACTACGCGCACGAGATCGAGCCCGAGGACCTCGTCGCCTACGTCGCGGAGGAGGCCCGGCGCGGCGACGGCTGGGTCAAGCTCGTCGGGGACTGGCTCGACCGCTCCACCGGCGATCTGGGCGCCTGCTGGCCCCCCGGAGCCGTCGCGGCGGCCATCGCCGAGGCGCACCGCCTGGGCGCCCGCGTCACCGCGCACTGCTTCGCCGAGGAGACCCTCGCCCCGCTGGTCGAGGCCGGTATCGACTGCATCGAGCACGCCACCGGGCTCACCGAGGAGACCATCCCGCTCTTCGCCGAGCGCGGCGTCGCCATCGTCCCCACCCTCGTCAACATCGCCACCTTCCCGCACCTCGCGGACGGCGGTGAGAAGAAATTCCCCCGGTGGGCCGGCCATATGCGCCGCCTCCACGCCCGCCGCTACGACACCGTGCGGGCCGCCTACGACGCCGGCGTCCCGATCTACGCCGGCACCGACGCCGGCGGCTCGCTCCCGCACGGCCTGGTCGCCGACGAGGTCGCCGAGCTGATGAAGGCGGGCCTGCCCGCCGAAGCCGCCCTCTCCGCCACCACCTGGGGCGCCCGTGACTGGCTCGGCCGCCCCGGCCTCACCGAGGGCGCCCCGGCCGACCTCGTCGTCTACGAGACGGACCCCCGCGCGGACGTCCGCGTACTGGCGGCCCCGCGGCTGGTGGTGCTGCGCGGGCGGGTGGTCGGGTAGGGGCGGCGGGGCGGATCCCCTACGGGATGCGTTCGCCCGGCCCCTAGGGGACCTACGGGGTCAGCCCGCTACCGCACCCGGCGTGCGGAGCGGGCCATGAAGGCGGCCACCGCCGCCCCCGACACGTTGTGCCACACCGAGAACACCGCCGCGGGCAGTGCCGCCGCCGGGCTGAAGTGGGCGGTGGCCAGCGACGCCGCGAGGCCGGAGTTCTGCATGCCGACCTCGAAGGCCATCGACCGGCTGGCCGGCGTGCCCAGCCGCGCCAGCTTTCCGGAGGCGTAGCCGAGCGCCAGCCCGAGCCCGTTGTGCAGCACCACCGCGAGCAGCACCAGCGCCGCCGCGTCCTTGATCGCCGCCGCGCTGCCGGAGACCACCACCAGCACGATCACCGCGATGGTCAGCGCCGAGACCCACGGCAACGCCCGCAGCACCTTGTCGACGAACCGCCCCGCGACGATCCGTACGACCAGCCCGGCGATCACCGGCAGCAGCACCGTCTTGAGGATGTCCGTCACCATCACCCCGGCGTCCACGTCCAGGAACTGCCCGGCGAGCAGCAGCGTCAGCGGAGGCGTGATGAGCGGCGCGAGCACCGTGGACACCGTCGCCACCGACACCGAGAGGGCCACATCGCCGCGGGCCAGGAACGTCACCACGTTGGACGCGGTCCCGCTGGGCGCGCAGCCGACCAGGATCACCCCGGCCGCCAGCTGCGGCGGCAGATGCAGCGCGGTGGCGATCAGCCACCCCAGCCCCGGCATGATCACGTAATGCGCGACCAGTCCCAGGCCCACCGCCCACGGCCGCTTGGCCACCGCAGTGAAGTCCGGCGGGGTCAGCGTCAGGCCCATCGAGAACATCACCACCCCGAGCAGCCACGGCACACCGGGCGCCCACCCCGTGAAGTGCGCGGGCCACAGCAGTCCCACCGCCCCGGCGGCGATCACCAGAAGCGGGAAGAGGGTGACCGCCCTGCGGGCCGCCCGGTCGGAGGCGGGGAGATCGCCGGACGGCGGGCCGGGATGCGGGGGCGCCTGGTTCGTCTGATCGGTCGACACGGCGAAACCCTAGCGGGCTTCTTCATGTACGGGACAACGAATTCCGGATGCCGGACGTCGGCCGTCGTCTTCCCGGGCCTCGGCCGCGGTCGCCCGACGCGCCGGTCCCGCCGTCGCGTTACCGGCTCTTGCGTACGAACTCGCCGAAGGCGCAGGGGAGTTCCCCGACCGCCACGTTCGTACCAGCCGTTGCCGAACGTATCAACGGCTCGGGTCACCCGTGCGGTGAGGCGGCTGGGGCGTGGGTGGCCCGACGAGTCACGGGAATCGAATGAAAACGCGGAAACCACCCCTTCAGGTGAACTCACTTCGCGTGGCTGCCCGTTCACCCTTGGTGCGTACACGATGTGCGGGTCGAGGTCGTCGGCCCGCGTGATGTCCCCCATTGGCGCGGCCGGCGGCTCCATTTCTCTTGTGGGGGTTCCACTCACGTGTCCACCAGTTCCACCAGCTCCTTCGGCATGCCCCGACGGCTCGCCGCGACCTTCGTCGCCGCCGCCCTCACGGCCGGTCCCGCCGTCCTGACGGGCGCCGCGCCCGCGTACGCGACCGGCGGGCACGGCACGTCCGGCGCGGTCGTGCTCCGTACCGGCCTGGACGTCGGGCTGCTCGGCAAGGCGCTCGATGTCCCGCTGCACGCCGTCCTCAATGAAGTGCACGCACCGGCATCCGCCGACAAGACGGCGCTCACCGTCGATCTGGACGGCATCAACCAGGGCCGGCCGTTCAGCGTGCTGCGCGCGGATGTCGCCACCGCGCGGGCCACTGCCGACCGGCACAAGGCCGAGGGGTACGCCAACCTCGTGCACGCCAAGGTGCATGTCCCCGGGCTGGGAGCGCTGTCCCTGGTAGAGGTCCAGCAGGTCACCGCGCGGGCGACCTGCGCGGTGGGGAAGCGGCCGCGGGCCGAGTCGAACGTGCTGGGCAGCGTCCTGGTCCTCGGCAAGAAGGTCACGCTGCGCGCCGGCGGGACGACGGACGTCAAGGTGCCGGGGGTGGGCGACGTACGGCTCGACCTGTCGCAGCGGCATGTGACGGGCGGCGGCGCGGCGGCGACCGCGCTGGAACTGAAGGTCGCGGTCAACCCGTTGAAGCTGAACGTCGCCGACGTCCGGGGGCGGGTCACGCTCGCCGAGGCGACCTGTACGACGCCGCACGGCAAGCCGCCCCACCCGGGCGGCTCCGGAGGCACGACCGGCGGCCAGAGCGACGGCGGGCAGTCGGGCGGCCAGAGCGGTGGCCAGAGCGGTGGCCAGTCGGGCGGTCAGAGCGGCGGCGGGCAGTCGGGCGGCCAGACCGGCGGTCGGACCACCGGCGGCAGCGGCGGCACCCAGGCCAACGCCCACCCCGGCTCCGGCGCCGACACCCAGAACCTCGCCGAGACCGGCGGCAGTTCGGCCACCCCGTATGTCGCCGGCGGCGCCGCCCTGCTGGTCGCCGCGGGCGCCGGAACGCTCGGCTACGCGCGCCGGCGCCGCACCGCGCAGGGCGGCCGCGGCTGAGGCAGAGGACGTGCCCACCCGCGCCGGTGCCGTGGGGGCGCCGCGTGCGGGCAGGGCCGGGGTGCGCTCCGCACGGCGCGCCTCACCCCTCGCCGGGGGCCTCGCCGAAGCGTCCTTCGGCCGGGCTCCCGGCGGGGTCCGGCCGAACGGCCGCGCCCGGCACCTCGGTCAGGACCTCGGCCAGCGCCGCCACGAACCGGTCCGTGGTGGCCCGGTCCCGGACCGCGAGCCGCAGCCACTCCTGACCCAGCCCCGGGAAGGTGTCCCCCCTGCGCACCGCGAAGCCACGCGCCCGCAGTCCGGCCCGTACCGCCGCCGCCTGCGCCAGGCGGATCAGTACGAACGACCCCTCGGCCGGCCCGACGGCCCGCACCGCGGCGAACTCGCCCAGCCGGGCCAGCAGATGGGCCCGGTCCCGGGCGATATCCTCGGCCGCCGCGGCCGCCTCCGCCAGCGCCCGCGGCGTACAGCAGGCCTCCGCCGCGGCCAGCGCCGGGCTGGAGACCGGCCACAGCGGCTGCGCCCGCTCCAGCGCCGCGATGATGCCGGGCGCGGCCAGCACATAGCCGATCCGCAGCCCCGCCAGCCCCCAGGTCTTGGTGAGGCTGCGCAGCACCACCAGGCCCGGCAGATCCCGGCGCCCGGCCAGCGACGCCCGCTCCCCGGGCACCGCGTCCATGAACGCCTCGTCGACGACCAGCGTCCGGCCGGGCCGCGCCAGCTTTGCCAGGACCTCGGCGGGATGCAGGACGGAGGTGGGATTGGTGGGGTTGCCGACGATGACGAGGTCGGCGTCCTCGGGGACCGCGTCCGGATCCAGCCGGAAGCCGTCCCGCTCGCTCAGCAGCACCCGCTCCACGTCGTGCCCGGCGTCCCGCAGCGCCGCCTCGGGCTCGGTGAACTGCGGGTGCACCACGACCGGCCGTACGGCCCCCACGGCGCGCGCGAGCAGGACGAACGCCTCCGCGGCGCCCGACGTCAGCAGCACCTCCTCCGCCGGCAGGCCGTGCCGCTCGGCGACCGCCCGGCGCGCCGCCCGGCCGTCCGGATACGCGGCGAGGCCGTCCAGCGACGCGGCGATCTCGGCCTTCAGCCAGGCCGGGGGAGTGCCCGCCCGGACATTGACCGCCAGATCCGTGAGGTCCGTCAGGTCCGCCGGGCCGCCGTCCGCGCTCCGTACCTCGGCATCGCCGTGATGCCGCAGATCGGGCTCATGGGGCGCCGCGGCCCCGGTGTCAGCGAGCGCCCGCATGCTCGTCCCGGCTCGGCTCGTCCCCGCCCTGATCGTCCAGGCTCCGGTCGTTCCCGCCCCGCTCGTCCCGCTCCCCGCCGTCCGCGCTCCGGGCGTCCTCCGCCACCGCCCGGCGCCCGCTCGGCAGCGCCTCGCCCGCCACCGTCTCGCGGTAACGCTCCATGACCACCTCGGCCACCTCGGCGGGCGTGCCGATCACCCCGGCACCCAGCACCTCCGTGTCCGGGTGCACCGCCGCCCAGCCCTCCGTCTGCATCCGCAGCCGCTCCAGCAGGCCGCCGGGGAAGAAGAAGTACGGCAGGACCACGATCCGGCCCCTGCCGCCGGTCCCCGGGGCCAACGAGGCCAGCGCCGTGCACCGGTCGAGGCCTGCCGGGACGTCGGGTGCCGCCTGCGTCACGAACGCCGTCTCCACCCCTGCGAAGCCGCGCCCCTCCCACAGCAGCCGCGCGGCCCGTACCGCCTCGGCGTTGGCGTACGGGTCGGCCGACCCGCGCCCCACCAGCAGCACCGTCGTACGGGCCCGGTCCTCGGGCCGGCGGGCGCCGCCGCCCAGGGCCTCGTCCAGCCGCCGCTCCAGCACATCGAGCAGCTTGGGATGGGCACCCAGCTCGGCGCCGCAGGTGTAGCTGAGCCCGGGGTGGCGCCCGGCCGCCTCTTCCAGCGCGGCGGGCAGCGTCTGCGCCACCGGCCCGGTCGGGGCCGGCAGCAGCGGTATGGCGGCGATGCGGGTCGCGCCCCGCTCGGCGAGCTCGTCGACGGCGTCGCCCAGCGGCAGCGGCGAGTGCGGCGTGCCGAAGAACCCGCCGGCGACGGGCACTTCCGGATGCCGGGCGGCGAGCACACGCACCAGCGCGCGCAGGGCCTCGGCCCCGCCTTCGTCACGGTTGCCGTGACCGGCGATGAGCAGTGCGGGAGGGGTGGTCACTAGGTCTCCTTGGTACCGGTGGTATCGCTGTGGGGTGCCTTGTCGCCGATGCCCGTCGTCCGCCGATCCGGGCCGCCGCGGGGCGGGTTGGGGGAGGTCATGACGATATCGGCACCGGGCGAGGGGGCGGCGGGCGCTCCCTCCCTACCAGCGGTAACTGCACCGCACTGTGTTACTGCTGCCGCCGCAGCGAGCGCGCACGTCGCCCGGGCGGGCCGCCCCTGCGGCGCCGACTTCCGCTTGCCGGCGATCAGTTCGGCGCCCGGCCCGGCGGCCAGCAGCGCGGCGGCCTCGGCGACGCTCGGCGTCCCGACGGCGGCCGCCGCGAAAGGGGACGGATCCGGCACCCGTACGGTGGCCAGCGCGTCCGCCGGGAACGACCGCAGCGGCACCCCGAGCCGCCGCGCCGCCCCGATCAGCCCCGGCTCCGCCGCCCTGGCCGACACCGTCGCCAGCGCGGCGACCGGCCGGCCCGTACAGCCCGCCGCCGCGAGCGTGGCCGCGAGCAGGTCGACGACCTCGGACACCGCCACGCCGCGGCTCGCCCCCACGCCGGCGACCAGCGGCGCAACGAGTTCGCCGGCGTCGTCGGCCGCCCGGCCGCTCATGGCGCGACGGCTCCCCGCCCGAAGGCCACCCGGCCGTGCCGCCCCTCCAGGACGGCCGCGCGCCTCACGGCGGGCCCGGCCGTGACCGGCTCCCCCGGCCACCGAACGCCCGGCACCCACCGGACGCCCGTCAGCGCGGCGGCCTCGGCGACCGTGCCCGCCGGATCGGGGGCCGCGTGAACGAGAGGGCCGAGCGCCGCTCCGGAGCCGGCCACCGCGCCGCCGCCCGTCATCGCCCGGCGCCCGGGGCCGTCGTCCGCCGCGCCGCGCTCCCGGCCAGCCGGCCGGCCAGCGACGGCTCCGCCGCCCAGTGGACATGCAGATACGAGGCATGCACCCCGCCGCTCACAAAGCCCTCCACCCGCCGCTCGGGATGCGTCAGACCCCACGCCGGACGGGCGCCCGCACCCGGCTCCAGGACCGTGCGGTGGAACTCATGGCCGCGCACCCGCGTCCCGGCCACGGCCAGGGCGTTGTCCTCCAGCGCCACGGCCTCCCGGTATCCGAGCGTGAGCCGTTCCGTCATCCGGGCGTCGGCGGGCAGCACCCCGCACATCGGCTTCCCGTCTATGGACCGGGACAGATACAGCAGCCCGGCGCACTCGGCGGACACCGGCGCCCCGGAGGCGGCCAGCGCGGCCACCGCCGCCCGCAGCGGGGCGTTCGCCGACAGATCCGGTGCGTACATCTCGGGAAATCCGCCGCCGATCACCAAACCCTGCGTACCGGGCGGAAGTTGCTCGTCCCGCAGCGGATCGAAGGGGATCACGTCGGCGCCCGCGGCGGTCAGCAGCTCGGCATGCTCGGCGTACGAGAAGGTGAAGGCGGCGCCGCCCGCGACGGCGATCAGCGGCCGCCCGCCACCCGCCGTGCGTGCCCCGGCCCGCGACACCTCCACGGCCGGATCCCAGGGGGTGTCCGGCAGCCGCGGCACCTCGCGCGCCAGCGCCAGCAGCGCCTCCAGATCGCAGCCCTCGCGCACCCGCGCGGCCAGCTCGCCCACCGACTCCACCGCCTCGGCCCGGCGTTCGGCGACCGGCACCAGGCCCAGATGCCGCGAGGGCGTACGGGCCGTGGGCGTACGCCGCAGCGCGCCCAGCACCGGCACCCCGGAGGAGTCCATCGCCTCGCGCAGCAGCTCCTCATGGCGGTCCGAGCCGACCTTGTTGAGGATCACCCCGGCGAGCCGTACCTCCGGATCCCACGACGCGAAGCCGTGCACCAGAGCGGCCACCGACCTCGACTGCGACGAGGCGTCCACCACCAGCACCACCGGCGCCCGCAGCACCTTCGACACCTGCGCCGTCGAGGACAGCTCGCCCATCCCCGACGCACCGTCGAACAGCCCCATCACGCCCTCGACGACGGCCAGGTCCGCGCCCGCCGCGCCGTGCAGGAACAGCGGCGCCAACCGGTCCACGCCGCACAGATAGGCGTCCAGATTGCGGCCGGGACGGCCGGTGGCCAGGGAGTGATAGCCCGGGTCGATGTAGTCGGGGCCCACCTTGTGCGGCGAGACCACAAGGCCCGCCTCGGCGAACGCCGCCATCAGGCCCGTGGCCACCGTCGTCTTCCCCGCGCCCGAGGACGGCGCGGCGATCACCAGCCTGGGGACGGCACCCGCATTCATCACACACTCACCTTTGTCACCACTCGATGCCCCGCTGGCCCTTTTGGCCCGCGTCCATCGGGTGCTTGACCTTCGTCATGTCCGTCACCAGATCCGCGAAGTCCAGCAGCGGCTGCGGGGCGTTGCGCCCCGTGATGACCACATGCTGAGTGCCCGGGCGGTCGCGCAGCGCCGACACCACCTCCTCGGTGTCGATCCACCCCCACTTCAGCGGGTAGGCGAACTCGTCCAGCACCAGCAGCTTGTACGTCTCGGCCGCCAGATCCCGCTTGACCTGCTCCCAGCCCTCGCGCGCCGCGTCCTCACTGGAGGCGATGTCGCGCTGCACCCAGGACCAGCCCTCGCCCATCTTGTGCCAGGCGACGCTGCCGCCCTCGCCGGATTCGCCGAGCACCTTCAGCGCCCGCTCCTCCCCGACCTTCCACTTCGCCGACTTCACGAACTGGAAAACACCGACCGGCCAGCCCTGGTTCCATGCCCGCAGCGCCAGCCCGAAGGCGGCGGTGGACTTGCCCTTGCCCTGACCGGTGTGGACGAAGACCAGCGGGCGGTTGCGGCGCTGGCGGGTGGTGAGCCCGTCGTTCGGTACGACGGACGGCTGTCCCTGCGGCATTACGCGGCCTTCCTGTTGGGTTCAACGGCCTTACGGGGCCGAGCGGGCTTGCCCTGCGCGGTCCGTACGAGCGCGGAGACGTTGTCCGCGCGCAGTTCATCGAGGGTGACGACGGTGCCCTGCAACGACCGGGCCAGCTCGCCGGCCAGCCCCAGCCGGACCGGGCCCGCCTCGCAGTCCACGACCACCGACGCGGTGCCCTCGGCGGCCAGCAGCCCGGCCGCACGGCGGGCCCGCACCAGCGGCCCGCCCGTCGCCCGTCCACCACCGCTTCCCGAGGCGCTCTGCGCCGCCCCTGCCGATGCACCGGTCGCCCGTCCGTCCGTCACGACCACCAGCAGCGGACGCCGGGAGGGATCGCGCATCCGCTCCACCCGGAGCACCTCATGGGCCCGCAGCAGCCCCTCCGCCAGCGGCGTACGGCCCCCCGTCGGCAGCATCTCCAGCCGCGCCGCGCCCGCTTCCACCGAGGACGTCGGGGGCAGCGCCAGTTCCGCGCCCGTACCCCGGAAGGTGATCATGCCGATCTTGTCGCGCCGCTGATACGCGTCCAGCAGCAGCGACAGCACCGCGCCCTTGACCGCGCTCATCCGCTTGCGCGCCGCCATCGAACCGGACGCGTCCACGACGAACAGGACCAGATTGCCCTCCCGCCCCTCGCGCATCGCCTCGCGCAGATCGTCCCGGCGCACCACCAGACCCGGCCCGCTCCGCCCGCGCGCCCGCTGATGCGGCGCGGCGGCCTGCACGGTCGCCGCCAGGTGCAGCTTGCCGAGGGTGCCTCGGGGGCGCCGCGACCCGGTGGTACGGCCATGGGCGGTACGGGCCCGGGAGCGCCGCCCGTCGGCGCCCTCGCCAAGGCCCGGCACGTCCAGCCGGCGGGTGCGGAACGGCTCGGCGGCGCCGACGGCGGCCTGCTGCGCGGCGGGTACGGCGGCGGGCCGTTCGGTCTCGGCCGGCGGCTGCTCGGGGACGGGCGCCGGGTCGTCGCCGCCGTCCGCCTCGGGAGCGGCGGGCGGGGCCGTCTCCTGCCGGCCGCCGTCCTGAGGCGGCACCCCGCCGGGACCGGGCCCGTCCGGTCCGCCGCCGGGACCCTCGGGGCCGTCGGGCCCGCCGTCCGGCCCCTCCGGCTCGGGGTCGGGCTCGTCGTCGCCGTCCGCCCCGCCGAACTCCTCCAGCGTCTCGTCCAGCTTGTCCTCGTCCAGCCCCGGCGCGTCGAACGGGTTGCGGCGCCTGCGGTGCGGCAGCGCCAGCAGCGCCGCCTGCCGCACATCCTCCTCGTGGACCTCGGTCCGCCCCGCCCACGCGGCCAGCGCCGTCGCCGTCCGGGCCATCACGATGTCCGCGCGCATCCCGTCCACCTCGAACGCGGCACAGGTCGCGGCGATCTGGCGCAGCGCCGTGTCCCCGAGCCGCACGGACGGCAGCAGCGCCCGCGCCGCGACGATCCGCTCCCGCAGCGCCCGCTCCTCGTCCGCCCAGCGCGCCGCGAAGGCCGCCGGATCGTCGTCGTACGCCAGCCTGCGCCGCACGACCTCCACCCGCTGCGCCGGCTCCCGGGAGGCCGCGACCTCGACGGTCAGCCCGAAGCGGTCCAGCAACTGCGGGCGCAGTTCGCCCTCTTCGGGGTTCATGGTGCCGACGAGGAGGAAACGGGCGGCGTGGCGCACGGAGACGCCCTCGCGCTCCACGTAGGAGGCGCCCATGGCGGCGGCGTCCAGGAGCAGGTCGATCAAGTGATCGTGCAGGAGGTTGACTTCGTCCACGTACAGGATTCCGCGGTGCGCGTCCGCGAGCAGGCCCGGCTCGAAGGCCTTCACGCCCTCGGCGAGCGCCCGCTCGATGTCGAGCGCACCGACGAGCCGGTCCTCGGAGGCGCCCACCGGGAGCTCGACCATACGGGCCGGGCGGGAGGCGCCCGGGCCGCTCTCGTGCGGCCCGTCCGGGCACCGCTCGTCGGGCGCTGCGGGGTCGCAGCTGAAGCGGCAGCCCGCCACCACCGGCACCCCGGGCAGCAGATCCGCGAGCGCCCGCACGGCGGTGCTCTTCGCGGTGCCCTTCTCGCCGCGGACGAGAACGCCGCCCACGGCGGGGCTGACGGCGTTCAGCAGCAGCGCCAGCCGCAGGTCGGCCATGCCGACGACGGCGGTGAACGGGTACCGGGTGCTCATGTGGCGATCACTCCTTCGAGTGGCTTTCGTTCGTTGCCGGTCGAACTGATGGCTTGGTGCGGCATGCTTGTGCCCATGGCTCCGCGTATCCAGGGATGGCCCGCCGCTTCACGAGCACCTGGTGGAGCTCCTTCTCCGCTCCCCGCACCCGCGGGGACGGCGCGGCCGCAGGCGTTCACGGCGCCCCCGGAGGCACGAACGGCAGCCCCGCCGGCACCCCGTCCTCGATCAGCCGCAGCAGCGCGTCCGTGTCCGCATGCTCCTCGATCAGATCGCCGAGCCGGTCCAGCTGCTCCTCGCGCAGCGCGCCGAAGCTGGTGTCCGGGGCCGGTACGAACGCCCGGCCCGCATCGGCCGCCACCCGGCGCAGAAACGCCCGCCGGAAGCCGTCGCTCTCCAGCGAGCCGTGCCAGTGGGTGCCCCACACGGAGCCGACCCGGCAGCCGTCCAGGAACGCCTCCTCGCCGCCGGCCACCTCGGCCACGCCGTGGTGGATCTCGTACCCCTCCACCGGCTCGCCCAGCGCCTCGCCGACCGGCCGCGCGAGGGTCTTGCCGGTGGCGAAGCGCACCCGCACCGGCAGCAGTCCCAGCCCCTCGACCGTGCCCGCCTTCGACTCGACGTCGTCCTCGATGCGCTCACCCAGCATCTGGAAACCGCCGCAGATGCCCAGCACCGGGCGCCCCTCGGCGGCCCGCCGGGCGATCGCCGCGGCCAGCCCGCGCTCACGCAGCCACGCGAGCGCCCGGACGGTGCCGCGCGTCCCGGGGAGCACCACCAGGTCCGCGTCCGCCAGCTCCTCGGCGCGGTCCACGAAGCGCACCACCACGCCAGGTTCGGCGGCCAGCGCGTCCACGTCCGTGAAGTTGGACATCAGGGGCACGGCACACACCGCGACCCGCAGCACGTCCGCGCCGACCGGCGGCGCGACCACCGACTCGCGGACCGCCCCGCGCAGGGACACCCGCAGCCCGTCCTCCTCGTCGATGCCGAGCCCGTGCGCGTACGGCAGCACGCCCAGCGTCGGCCGCCCGCTCAGCCGCTCCATCATCTCCAACCCGGGCTCCAGCAGCGTCACATCGCCCCGGAACTTATTGACGAGATACCCCGCCACCAGCTCCTGATCCTCCTTGGACAGCAGCGCCGTGGTCCCGAAGAAGGAGGCGAAGACGCCGCCGCGGTCGATGTCGCCGACGATCACCACCGGGATCCGGGCCGCCCGCGCGATGCCCATGTTCACGATGTCGCTGCGCCGCAGATTGATCTCCGCGGGGCTGCCGGCGCCCTCGCAGATCACCGCGTCATGCGTACGGCGCAGCTCGGCGAGGCAGTCGGTCACCGTGCCCAGCAACTGCTCCTGCCTGCCCGCGTGGTAGCCCCGGGCGCTCAGCTCGCCCACCGGCTTGCCCATCAGCACCACCTGGCTGCTGCGGTCGCTGCCCGGCTTGAGCAATACGGGATTCATCAGCGCGGTCGGCTCCACCCGCGCCGCGGCCGCCTGCATCGCCTGCGCCCGCCCGATCTCCGCCCCCTCGCGCGTGACGAAGGAGTTCAGGGACATGTTCTGTGCCTTGAAGGGCGCCACCTTGACGCCCTGCCGGGCCAGCCAGCGGCAGATGCCCGCCGTCACCACGCTCTTGCCCGCGTCGGACGTCGTACCGGCCACCAGCAGGCCACCGCCCGGCCGGCCACCGCCGACCGCCGCGCCGGATGCGCTTCCCCGCCCGTCGCCCCGCCCGTTTCCTCGCCCGTTCACCGGCGCTTCCTCCCGCTCTCGCTCCTGTGCCGTGCCGCGCCGACCGCCAGCCGTCCCGCGACCGTCGCCGCCAGCGCCAGCACGCTCACCCGGCGCGAGAGCCGCACCGCCCGCTCGATGTCGTCCGTACCGGGCGGCGGCGCCTGGCCGTTGAGCACCGGGCGGTGCTCGACCCGTCCGCCGTACGCCAGGGTGCCGCCCAGCCGCACCCCGAGCGCGCCCGCGAACGAGGCCTCCACCGGGCCCGCGTTGGGGCTGGGATGCGCGCCGCCGTCGGCCCGCCACGCCCGCAGCGCGCCGCGCCGGTCGGGGCCCGCGAGGACGGTCAGCGCGGCGGTAAGCCGCGATCCGGGCCAGCCGGCCACATCGTCGAGCCGGGCCGACGCCCAGCCGAACCGCCGGTAGCGGGGCGATTTGTGGCCCACCATCGCATCCAGGGTGTTCACCGCGCGGAACGCCACCAGACCGGGCACTCCGCCCAGCGCACCCCACACCAGGGCGCCCACCACCGCGTCCGAGGTGTTCTCCGCGACCGACTCCACCACCGCGCGGGCCATCCCCGGCCCGTCCAGCGCCTGGGGATCGCGGCCGCACAGATGCGGCAGCCGCTCGCGCGCCACGTCCAGATCGCCCGCCTCCAGCGCGCCGCCGACGGCCCGCGCCTCCCGGCCGAGCGAGGTGCCGCCGAGCACCGCCCAGACGGTGGCCGCGGTCAAGGCGGCCCGCGCCGGGGCCCTGCCTCCCAGGGCGCGCTGCAGGAGTGCGGCACCGGCCGCCGCGCCGCCCGCGCACAACACCGCGTGCGCCGTCCCGTATCCGCGATGGTCGCGCCACAGCCGGCGCTCGAGCGCTCCCGCGACCCGGCCGAACGCGGCCACCGGATGGCCGCGCCGGGGATCGGCCGCGATCAGGTCGCCGAGAAAGCCGAGGGCCGCGCCGCACGCATATCCCGCGTGTTCGCCGCGCATCGGATCAGGCCGCCGTCAGGCCTCGGAGGGACACGGCGACGGCGGGGCGAGGGCATCTCGAACGGCGGCCGGGCATGGTGATATGTCCTCACTCAGGGTCCGCGCCCTGGCTCGACGTGACGGCGACGAGAGTCTCCTGGCTCCCGGATCGGCGCTTCCCCCGGCCTTCCAGCCCGTACGCGGCGGCCCCTGCGGGCATCCGCGCGGACCGTGGCCGTCGCTGGAGGAGCGCTCCCCGGTGACAGTGGCGGGACCGCGCCGGATTCTCACCGGACTTCCTCATCTGTCGCCGAATGGCCCGGGCAGTCCACCACGCCCCGCGAATGCCCGTCAACTCACCCTTGACCTGCGAAGCAGCCCTGTGGCAGGGGCTGTGGCGCGGGCCACAGGGTGGTCGGTGCGTCACCGACGGTTGCCCCTGGGCCTGATCCCGCGTCACTATCTGGTGCACGGTGGGCAATGGGGCCCGCCGGAAGGGGGGCCGGGGGATGTCGGGCAGTGCCGACCGTCGAGAGGGCGGTCAGGAAAACGGTCAGGAGAACGGCCGGGAGAGCGGCCAGGAGATCCGCATCAGGATCACGGGCACCAACGATGCGGAGCGGGACGCCGCGGACCTGCGGGCCTGGCTGGAACGGGAGCCGTGGCTGACCCAGCGGCGGCACAACTGGACGCAGCGGCCCAGGCCGGCGGGCGAGAGCGGGGGCGGCGACGAGTCCGGCCCGGCCGATATGGCCGTCGGCGTGGACGACCTGATCCTGGTCGTCGTCGGCGCGGTCGCCGCGGAGATCACCAAGAGCCTGACCATCGCCCTGCAGGAGTGGCTGCGCAGGCGCAGGGAGGACCGCGCCGACGGCGAGGAGCCCTCCGTCACGGTCGGCGAGGGGGACGGCGGACTGCGCGAGCTCGGCCCCGAGGGCGGCAGCACCGCCGGGGACTGAGCGGATGCCCGAATACGACGCACGGGGCAAGGTCAACCGGGCGCTGCTGATCTGTGTCAGCGACTACAAGCATCTGCGCCCGCTGCGCGCGGTGAAGGACAACGCCGAGAAGCTCAAGGGCGTCCTGACCGATGCCGGCACCGACCTGTTCACCGAGGACGAGGTCCGCATCTGCCGGACCCAGGAACCATGGGAGGTCCAGCAGGAGCTGGACGCCGTCACGAGCGAGGCGCGCGGACTGCTGCTGGTCTATTTCTCCGGCCACGGACGGGTCGGCCCGGACGGCGGCGATCTCCAGCTGATGGTCGGCACCTCACAACGGCGCCACAAGACCGTCTCCTGGAGAGACGTGGTGCTGCGCTACCTGGACAACGCGCGGGCCGACCGGATCGTGATCATCCTGGAGTGCTGCTACGCCGGAAACGCCGGCGAGGCCTTCCACCTGTGCCGCAAGCCCATGTCGCTGCTGATGGCCGCGCAGCCCAACCGCCGTATTTTCAGCGGCGACGAACCGGCCGGCGGCAGCGTCTTCACCCGCGCCGTGGTGCGCGTCCTCGAACGCGGCATACCGGGCAAACGCTTCGTCGCCTTCGACGATCTCGTCCAGGAGCTGCGCGGCGAGCTCGCCGGCGAGCGGACCCCGATGGACGACGTCTGGCAGCCCCGCTCGGCCAAGCAGAACACCACCGACGACGTCATCCTCTCCTTCGCCACCCCCGAGGCCCGGCCCCGGACCCCGCTGCGCATCCGCTTACGCCGCTGGCTCAATGCGTACACCCGGCACTGGCTCAGGCTCCTCCTCGTCCTCGCGATCATCTTCGTACCGGCCACCACGGGCGTCGTCCTGCTGAACCTCCCCGGCGACCCCCCGGCCTGCCCGCCCGCCCTCGAACTGCGGCTGCTCACCGCCCCGGAAGCCGAATCCACCCTGCGCCGGGCGGCCTTCGACTACGAGACGTCCGACGCCAACACCCGCCCCCTGGACGGCGAGGGCGACTACCCCGACGGCTGCCGGCGCGCCCAGATCACCGTCTACTCCGCCGCCAAGGACCAGGTCGACCAGGGCTTCGCCGCCGCCGACCGCTGGCAGGGCGAGGCGCAGGGCACCGGCAAGGGACGGCCGGACGGCAAGGGCACCGACCCCCTCTACCGGCCGGGCCCGCAGCCCGACCTGTGGATCCCCGAGTCCACCGCCGACTACGACGAGGCCCGCCGCGGGATGCCCGCGACCGGCTCCCCGGCGGCCCTGCACAACACCGGCCCGGTCGCCTACACCCCGCTGGTCGTCGGCATCCCGACGAACAAGCGGCTGGCCGACGTCGAACCGGGCAGCGCCTCCTGGCGGGACCTGCTCACCGGCACCGACGGCAAGCACCGCGACCTCAGACTCCTGCGGCCCAGCCCCGTCCTGTCCGGTACCGGCCTGCTGCACACCATCGGCCTCTACCTCGCCAACGACGGTTCCGCCATCGGCTCCTCGGACACACCTGACCCCGCCCCGACGCTCGCCGACAAGGCCGAGAGCCGGCTCTCCGCCCCGGGCAGCCAGTACGCGGGCAGCACCGAGCTGCTGTGCTCGCTGCGGCCCGACGCCAACGACCCGGACGGCGCCGCCAAGGCCGGCTCCGGCGCCGCCGCCACCTCCGCGCCGCTGGTCTCCGAGAAGTCCCTCGCCGACTTCAACCTGGGCCGCGCCACCGGGAGTTGCCCGGCTCTGGCGTCCCCGCCCCCGCTCCGCGAGCGCTACGACGCCTACTACCCCAAGAACGTCCCGGCCCTCGACCACCCCCTCATCCGGGTGGACTGGCGCGGCGACGCCGACGCCACCGCCCGGCGGGCCGCCGTCGAGAGCTTCGCCCGGTGGCTCCGCGACCCGGACGGCGGCCAGCGCACCCTCACCGCACAGGGCTACCGCGGGGTGCCGGGGAAGAACGGCGCGATGCCGCGGCCGGCGAAGGGCTCGCCGCTGCTCGACAGCCGCGCCCAGACCGATCCGCACGCCCCCGTCGTCCCCTTCACGGCGGACCCGGAGCAGGTCGCCAAGGTGCTGGACGGCTACAACAAGGCCCAGAAGTCCAGCCAGTTGCTGATCCTGATGGACACCTCCACCTCCATGGCGGACGGCGGCAAGCTCTCCGTCGCCGGCAGCGCGGCGAGCCGGGCCCTGGAGATGGTCGGCGCCCACCACACGTACGGGCTGTGGACCTTCCCGGACCGCGCGCATCCCGGCGACCCCGACGCCGTACGCGAGGTGGTCCCGCTCGGCACCGCCGACCCGGCCCGGGGAAAGGCCGCACTGGAACGGATCGCGGGCGGCGAACTCGTCGACCACGGAGCCGCGATGGAGGAGGCGCTGACCGCCGCGGTACGGGCGATGAAGAAGGCCAAGGGCACCAGCAACGCCATCGTGCTCATCCTCGACCAGGACGACGGTGCCGGATCGCGGCGCGCCCCGGGCGTGGAGAAGACGCTCACCGAGCTGCTGAAGAGCGGCCCCGATGTACCGGTGCTGACGCTGGCGATGGGCTGGTCCGGGTGCGACTCCTTCGCCCTCCAGTGGCTGGCCGGCGCCTCCAAGGGCCAGTGTGTGCCCGGCGGCCCCGGGGCCCCCGATCAGCTCGCCGGTTTCGTCGCCTCGATCGGCACCGCAGCAAAGGGGTACCAGTGACCGCATCGCGCACCGTCCTGACCGCCGCGCTGGCCTGTCTGACCCTGGTGGCGGCCGGCGGCTGTACGTCGGAGGCCGGGCCCGTTACGGAGAAGGGCGCGATCGTGCTCGCCACCGGCAGCGACCTCTCCAGCTCCGGCGTCCGCCAGGACCTCATCCACGCCTTCGAGCGGCGCACCGGCCACGCGGTGCGGATCGTCAAACTCCCCGACACCGCCGACGGCCAGCGCAGCCAGCTGCTGGCGGCCGGCCAGTCCGGCAACGGCGGCTACGACGTCCTCAACATCGACGTCACCTGGACCGCGGAGTTCGCCGAGGCGGGCGTCATCCGCCCCTGGGGCACGAGCCTGGACGGCGACTTCCTCCGTTCCGTCGTCAAGACCACGGAGTACGACCACAAGGTCTGGGGCGTGCCCTTCAACACCGACGCGGGGCTGCTCTATTACCGCAGCGACATCCTGCACGACTTCGGGCACGACGGCCCCCCGGCCAACTGGGGGGAGCTGCAGGACTGGGCCTACCAGGCCGCGAGCGGGTACAACCGCAAGGCCGCCAAGGCCGCGAAGGGCGGGAAGAAGCCGCCCAGGATGTACGGCATGGTCGCCCAGCTGCGGCCGTACGAAGGGCTGACCGTCAATGCCCTGGAGGCCGCCTGGGCCGCGGGTGGCGACCCGGAGGCCACCAGTTTCACCAAGGGCGCGCAGGTCGGCTCGCTCCAGCAGGGCGTCGGCGACCTCAAGCTCCGGCTCGACGCGATCATGCCGCACGAGGTCACGACGATGGACGAGACGGAGAGCCGCCGCTGGTTCGCCGACGGGCGCGCGCTGTTCATGCGCAACTGGCCGGTCGAGTACGCCTCGGTCGCCGAGAAGCTCACCCCCGGCAAACAGTTCGACGTCGCCGAGCTGCCGGCCCGCCCCTCCGACGGCAAACGGATATCCGTCCTGGGCGGCCAGAACCTCGCGATCTCCGTGCACAGCACCCGCCCCGAGGGCGCCCGCGCACTGATCCAGGCGCTGACCAGCCCGAGCAGCGAGCGCTGCCTCCTGGAGCGCGGTTTCGCCGCGACCCGTGACTCGGCCTACCGGCACGGGGCGGACGCGCCCGCCTGCCCGCTGCCGCCCGGGGACGCCGAGCGCGGCGAGCGGGGCGCCGGCGGCTCGCCGGCGCAGCAGCCGGGCCAGGAACCGCCGTACACCCGGACGCTGTACGCGGCCCTGCGGGCGGCCGAGCCCCGGCCGCGCAGCGCCCACTACCAGACGTTCAGCAAGGTCGTGCAGATCCGTGTCTCCGAGTATCTCGGCAGCCCGGGCGGCACGTCCATCGCCGACAAACTGGCCAAGGAAGCGGACGAGGCGCTCAGCGGCCGGGGGGATCCCCGCGGCCACTGAGCGCCTCTTTGCCGTGCTGTGAAGGAGCAGGGCTCCCGGCCGGTCGCCGGGGGCCCTGCCCGCTTTCTCAGGCGGCGACGATCAGATAGATGCCGTACGCCACGGCCGCCGCGCACAGCGCGAAGGCGGCCACCGCACCGGTCCGTGCGCCGACGCCGGGCCCGGTGGCCGTGGCCGTGTCGCCCGGCCCGCCCGGCGTGCGGGACGTACCGACGATGCCGACGGTGAACAGACCCACGATCCCGACCGTCACCGCGAGCGTGACGCCGAAGACCTGGCCGAGAGCTGCCCAGTCGATGCTCATTGTGTTCCCTGTCCTTGTTTCCGTGGTTTCCGTGTCCCGTGTCCCGCGTCCCGTGCGGGAGGTCGGCGTCAGCGGGCGGCCGCGGTCTTCTTGCGTGCCGCGGGCGGGGTCGGAGGGGCGTCCGCGGCGGCCGCCGGGGCCGCCGGGGCCGGCGCGTCGGAGACGTCCGGCTCGGTGGCCGGCTCGGTGGCCGACTCGGTGTCCGGCGCGGTGGCCGGCGCGGTCATGGAACCCGCCGGGGGAGGGGAGACGGTCTGCAGCGCGGCGGTCACCACGCCCACCGGCTCGGCGGCCGGGCCGTCGTTGACATTGGTGTGGTCGATGGGCTTGCGCCGGGAGGCGGCCCAGATCGCGCCGCAGACACCGAGACCGAGGACGGCGACCGCCGCCACGCCCCAGCTGCCCTGCTTGGCCAGGAACGCGGCGCCCGCCGCGACCAGACCGGCCGCCGGCAGCGTCAGGCCCCAGGCCAGGACCATCCGCCCGGCCGTCGACCAGCGCACCACGCCGCCCTTGCGGCCCAGGCCCGAACCCATCACGGCACCGGAGCAGACCTGGGTGGTGGAGAGCGCGAAACCCAGGTGCGAGGAGGCCAGGATGGTGGCCGCCGCGCCGGTCTGGGCGGCGAAGCCCTGCGGCGGCTGGATGTCGGTGATGCCCTTGCCCATCGTGCGGATGATCCGCCAGCCGCCCAGGTACGTGCCGAGCGCGATGGCCATGCCCGCGGAGGCGATGACCCACAGCGGCGGGTCGGCGTGCGGGGCGACCACCCCGCCGGTGATCAGCGCGAGGGTTATCACGCCCATCGTCTTCTGCGCGTCGTTGGTGCCGTGCGCGAGGGAGACCAGGGCGGCGGAGGCGATCTGGCCCGCGCGGTAGCCCTTGGCGGTGTCCGCCTCGTCGCGGTGGCGGGTCAGCCGGTAGGTGAGCCGGGTCGCGGCCATCGCGGCGAGACCCGCGACGATCGGCGCGGCCACCGCCGGGATGAGGACCTTCATCACCACGGCGCCGCCGTGCACGCCGCCCGTGCCCACCGACACCAGCGTCGCGCCGATCAGACCGCCGAAGAGGGCGTGGGAAGAACTGGAGGGGAGGCCCGCGAGCCAGGTCAGCAGGTTCCAGACGATCGCGCCGACCAGACCGGCGAAGATCACTTCAGGTCTGATGCCGGCGCTCTCGTCGATGATCCCCCCGGAGATGGTCTTGGCCACCTCCACGGACAGGAACGCACCGACGAGGTTGAGGACTGCCGACATCGCCACCGCGGTCTTGGGTCGCAAGGCCCCGGTGGAGATGGTGGTGGCCATTGCATTGGCCGTGTCGTGGAAGCCGTTCGTAAAGTCGAACACCAAGGCCGTGACGATCACGATCCCGATGAGAAGCGTGATGTGTTCCATTCACCCAGGCAATCAGTTCGATGGTCAGTGTCGCTGGGACCGTACGGAGAGTTGGTGAACGGAAAGTGAACTGCGTGGGGCTCGATAGTGACACCCCCGCATGGTTCACACGGAGGTGCCTCCGGTGTCACTTCCGCATCACCTGTTGGCAAACTTCCTGAGCTGGGCCGCCGACCCGCTTCAGCGGTCCCGGGCGCCCGTCGGCGCGCCCGGCGGCGGCCTCGGCTATCGCCCGGCGCGCGGGCCGGGGCGGCGACGGCCGGGGAGGGCGGGGGCGGGGGAGCGAGGGGCGGCGGGTGTGCGGGCGGCGGCGGGTCGCGGCGCGTCCGAGGGCGCCGGGCGGGCCGTCGGATGCCGTGCGGTGCGGGTCGGGCTCACGGGCCATGGGTCCCCTTCGAGTTGGTGACGGTATGCCGGCTCAGCAACTCATGCCCGACGCTAACGGCCGACCAGCGCAAGACGGCCGATATCAGGCCAATCACCACAGACACGCCAGTAGCCCCATATGGCGGATACCGGACATGTGTGCCCCTGCCGTATCGTGCCCCCGCCTGCCCGTACGGTGGCGCGCACGCAGTCGCCCCTCGGCAGTTCTGCCGCCACCGCGCCGGAGGACACCATGCCCGAACCCACCGCCCGCCCGCCGCACGACCCCACCACCCACCTGGCGAGGAGCCACCCCGACCGCATCGCCGACGCCTGGAGCGAGCTGGTCGCCACCGCCCGCCGCACCGTCGCCGACGGCCTGGTCGTCGGCACCTCCGGCAATGTCTCCTGCCGCCTCAAGGACCTGATCCTGGTCACGCCCACCGGCGTCCCCTACGACCGCCTCGGCCCCGGCGACACCACCGCCGTCGATCTCGACGGCCGCCAGATCATCGGCTCCCTGCGCCCCACCAGCGAACTCCCCATGCACCTGGCGGTCTACCGCGCCACCCCGGCCACCGCCGTCGTCCACACCCACGCGCCGTACGCCACCGCCGTCTCCACCCTCGTCCCCGAGCTCCCGCCGATCCACTACATGGCCGGCGCCCTCGGCGGCGCGGTCCGGGTCGCCCCGTACGCCCTCTACGGCACCGACGAACTCGCCGCGAACATGCTCGACGCGCTGCGCGACCGCACCGCCTGCCTCCTCCGGAACCACGGCACCATGGCCTACGGGAACAGCCTCGACCAGGCCCTGGACCGCACCGCCCAGCTGGAATGGATGTGCCGGGTCTGGCTCACCGCGAGCTCCCTGCCGGGACATACGCCCAGCCTGCTGTCGCCGGCCCAGCTCGACGAGGCCCGGGAGAAGCTCCGCGGCTACGGCCGCCACGACTGACCCTTCCCCAAGCTCTCAACTGCGTTCGAGCAGGGGAGACCCCGATTCCGCCGCCCGCGGCCCATCCCGCGTCGCGCCCGCCCCGCCGCCGTCACCCGCCCGCTCCCGCCCCACTGGCCGCACCCGGCGCCCCTTTGCACACTGGAAAGATGCGAAGGGGTACAGCGGCGGCCGTGGCAGCCATGACCGTGCTCGGCGCCGGGGCGGCCGCCGTGGCGGTCGGCCGGTATGCCGGCGATGTTGCCCTGAAACCGCCCCCCGATCGCCCCCTGCCCGGCGACTCCCGCCTCACGGTTCACTCCGTCACCGACGATCTGATCACCCTGACCCGCAGCTTTGAGTCCCTGCGGCCCGGCGTCTACGGCCTCACCGGCGCCGGCTGCCACGCCGAGATCGGCCCCGTCGTCCACGGCACCCCGCACGCCCCCGACACGGTCGTCCGCCGCCTGACGCGCGTCACCCACGGCACCCTGCGGCCGGGCCTCCGGATGCGGCTGACCCCGCAGGTGCACATCGGCAACCCCCGCGACGCCCTCGGCGCCGACAGCGCCGACGTCGACATCCCCGGCGAGCTCGGCCCCCTCCCCGCGTGGTTCGTCCCCGGCGTCCGCGACACCTGGGTCATCACGGCACACGGCCTGGGCACCACCCGCGAACACCCCATGATCGTCATGCCGTTCCTGCGCCGCTACCGCCTCCCGGTCCTCGACATCGCCTACCGCAACGACCTCGGCGCACCGGCCACCACCGACGGCATCAACCACCTCGGCGACGCCGAATGGCGCGACCTGGACGCCGCCATCCGCTACGCGGTCCGCTACGGCGCCCACGACGTCGTCCTCTACGGCTGGTCCACCGGCGCCACCATGGCGCTGCGCGCCGCCGGCCACTCCGCGCTGCGCGGCCGGATCAGCGGCCTCATCCTGGACTCGCCGGTCCTCGACCGGCACGCCACCGTCCGCGCGCTGGCCGCCGCCCGGGGGGTCCCGCGCGCCCTGCTCCCGCTGGTCGTCCGCGCCGCCGAAGGCATCACCGGGCTGCCCGTCCACCGCCCCGCCGACGCCGTCGACCCGGCCACGCTGACCGTCCCCACCCTCCTCTTCCACGGCCCGGACGACACCATCGCCCCCTGGGCCGCCTCGCGATCCTTCGCCGCCCGCCGGACGGACCTGATCACCCTTCAGCCCGTCCCGCACGCCCCGCACGCCGCGATGTGGAACGCCGACCCGCCCCGCTACGAAGAGGCCCTGCGCCGATTCCTGACCCCGCTGATGTGACCGGGCCGCTTCGGTGACCGGCGGGTATACGGGGGGACAACTCCGCACATCAGGGATGGGCCGGCGAGGCGGCGCGGCCCCGCAAGATCGCAAGAAGGGTTCCGATTGGGCTTTCGGGCCGTCAGCGGCAACACTGCTCCTGTGACGTCCCGTACTCCGCGCGACTCCCGGCTCCGACTCGTCTCCGGTCAACCGATTGCGGCCGCCCGCCGGGCGGTGAGCACCCGGGCCGCCCGTCCGGCGCCCCGCCCGCCCGCCGGCACCCCCGCCGCGGGGGAACTGGCCCGTCAGGCCCGCGCCGTCCTGGCCGGCGCGGCCCGCCTCGGCCGCTGGGCCGACGGCCCCGGCGCCGCCGGTACCGGCCTGCGGGCCGGTCCCGACGGAGCCCTGCCGGACGCCGCCGTGGAACGCGCCGCCGGGGACCTGGGACTGACACCGCACCAGGTCCGCGCCGACTGGGACCGCGCCCGGCTCGCCGGCCTGATCGAACTGCACGGCGGCGTCGCCCGCCCCGGCTGGCGGCTGCGCGCCTGGGACCGCGACGACACCGCCGCACTGCGCGGCTGGGTCGCCCTCTTCGACGCCTGGTCGCTGGCCCGCCCGGCCCCGCCCGGCGCCGGTCCCGCCATCGTCGCCGAAGTCGTCGAGGCCGTACCGCAGTTGCTCTCGCTGCTGTATCTGTCGGCCGGGCCCGTACGGCTGCCCGTCCTGCTCGACATGCTCGAACAGCGCGTCGCCGAGCTGCGCACCGAGCGCTGCGAGGTCCCCTACGGACAGGACGTGGCCGACGCCGACGGGTCCGGGGGGACGGTGAACGACGCCGCGGGGGCCTCGCTCGCCGCACTCCTGAACTGGGCGCTGGGCGCACTGACGACGGTGGGCGCGATGGTCCCCCCGGGCGGCGCGCCGGGCGACGCCCAGGACGGTGCGTACGAGGAGTCCTACGACAGCGACGAGGCCCGGCTGACGCCGCTGGGCAACTGGTCGGTGTGGGTCAAGCTGGAGCGGATCTGTGTGGCCGCGCAGAGCACGGCGGGCCACATCGAGCAGTCCGCGGAGGCGATGCTGCGCGGCTGCGCCCGGCTCACCCCGGGCCCGGCCCGTGCGGAATACCGTGCCTGGCTCGCCGCCCGCGCGATCGGCGCCGCCGTCGAGGAGCTGCTGACCGTGGCCCGCGGCGAGGACGCGCTGCTGCGTGGCCTGGCCTTCGAGGCGCTGCGCGCGGTCGGCGCCCCCGCCGAACCGGCCGTCCGCGCCGCCGCCGACGAGCCGGCGCTGCGCCCCTACGCCCTGCTGTGGCTGGTCGAGCACGAGGGCGGCGACCCGGAGACCGCGCCCGATGTGCTCACCCGTGAGGAGTCGACCTGGCTGTGGGTGGACACCGCGGCGGCCGTCGCGGACCACGGCGAGACCCAACTCCTGGTCCGGCACCTCGACTCGGCGGTCCAGGGCTCGGTGCCGCGCCTGCTGGCGGAGGTACGCGCCGTCGGCCACCCCCGCACCGTGCAGGTGCTGGTCGCCCTGGCCGCGGCACACCCCGACCCGGCGCTCGCCAAGGCCGTGCGGCGCGCGGCGTTCCAGGTGCACACGGGCGGCGCGTAAGAGTCCGGCCGGGGGCCTCATGACGGGGCGCCCGGCCGGTACGTCCCGAAGCTCCAGATGTTGCCCTCGCGGTCCCGCGCCATGTAGTCGCGCGAGCCGTACTGCTGGTCCGCGGGCGGCATCAGGATCTCCGCCCCGGCCGCCTCGGCCCGCGCACAATGCGCGTCGGTGTCCTCGACCACCACGTACACGGCGCAGGGACCGGCGCCGGCCATCGCCTCGTCGAAGGCCCCGCCGTGCCCCTTGGACCCCAGCATCACCCGGCCGTTCCCGTACGACAGCTCGGCGTGCGCCACCATGCCGTCCGCGCCGTCGTACACCGCCTCCGCCACGAACCCGAAGGCTTCCGTCAGCTGACGGATCGCCGCCCGGGCATCGCGGTAGAGCAGCGCCGGAAACACCGTGGGCGCACCCGTCGTCACACCCGTCATCGCTCTCACCGTCCCTCTCATGACGCCGTATGGAGACCTGTGTCCGAGACCCGTGTCCGAGACCCGTGTCCGAGACCTCTGCCCGAGACCTGTGTCACAGTCTCGCAGCGGGGTCTGACAATGCCCCGGAAACCGGCCGTGACCAGCGGATACCACGTCAGGGGAAAAGCGCTTGCCCAACACCGTTAGACTGCCTGTATGGCAGTTCTCCTTTGGGTTCATTAGACGGCGCTGACCGCTCTCGGACCGTCCGTCCAACCCGCCGTCTTCCTGCCCTGGAGTTTTTTCCGTGATCACCGCCTCCGGCCTTGAGCTGCGTGCCGGCGCCCGAATCCTCATCGAGTCCGCTTCCTTCCGTATCGCCAAGGGCGACCGCATCGGCCTGGTCGGCCGCAACGGCGCCGGCAAGACCACCCTCACCAAGGTGCTGGCCGGCGAGGGCATCCCCGCCGCCGGCACGGTCACCCGCTCCGGCCAGGTCGGCTATCTGCCGCAGGACCCGCGCACCGGTGACATGGACGTGCTCGCCCGCGACCGCATCCTGTCCGCCCGCGATCTGGACTCCGTGCTGCGCAAGATGCGCGAGAACGAGGACCGGATGGCCAACGGCAAGGGCGCCACCCGCGACAAGGCGATGAAGAAGTACGAGCGCCTGGAGACCGAGTTCCTGACCAAGGGCGGGTACGCCGCCGAGGCGGAGGCCGCGACCATCGCCGCCAGCCTCGGCCTGCCCGACCGCATCCTCGGCCAGCCCCTGCATACGCTCTCCGGCGGTCAGCGCCGCCGCGTCGAGCTGGCCCGGATCCTCTTCTCGGACTCCGACGTCCTGCTCCTCGACGAGCCGACCAACCACCTCGACGCCGACTCCATCGTCTGGCTGCGCGATTACCTCAAGACCTACCGCGGCGGCTTCATCGTGATCTCGCACGATGTCGACCTGGTCGAGACCGTCGTGAACAAGGTGTTCTACCTCGACGCCAACCGAGCGGGCATCGACATCTACAACATGGGCTGGAAGCTCTACCAGCAGCAGCGCGAGGCCGACGAGAAGCGCCGCAAGCGCGAGCGGGCGAACGCCGAGAAGAAGGCCGCGGCGCTCAACTCCCAGGCCGACAAGATGCGCGCGAAGGCCACCAAGACCGTCGCCGCGCAGAACATGGCCAAGCGCGCCGACAAGCTGCTCGCCGGCCTGGAGGCGGTGCGCGCCTCCGACAAGGTCGCCAAGCTGCGCTTCCCGGACCCGGCGCCGTGCGGCAAGACGCCGCTGACGGCCGAGGGCCTGTCCAAGTCCTACGGCTCCCTGGAGATCTTCACCGACGTCGACCTGGCGATCGACAAGGGCTCCCGGGTCGTGATCCTGGGCCTCAACGGCGCCGGCAAGACCACGCTGCTGCGGCTGCTGGCCGGCGTCGAGCAGCCGGACACCGGCGAGGTCCGCCCCGGCCACGGCCTCAAGCTGGGCTACTACGCCCAGGAGCACGAGACGCTGGACCCGGACCGTACGGTCCTGGAGAACATGCGCTCGGCCGCCCCGGACATGGACCTGGTCGCGATCCGCAAGACGCTGGGCTCCTTCCTCTTCTCCGGCGACGACGTCGACAAGCCCGCCGGCGTCCTCTCCGGCGGCGAGAAGACCCGCCTCGCCCTGGCCACGCTGGTCGTCTCCTCGGCCAATGTCCTGCTCCTCGACGAGCCCACCAACAACCTCGACCCCGCCAGCCGCGAGGAGATCCTCGGCGCGCTGCACACCTTCACCGGCGCGGTGGTCCTGGTGACGCACGACGAGGGCGCGGTGGACGCCCTCGAACCGGAGCGGATCATCCTGCTGCCCGACGGCGTCGAGGACCTGTGGGGCCAGGACTACGCGGACCTGGTCGCGCTGGCCTGACCGTAGCGAGACGGCCGTATGGATCATGCGGTCTGGATCATTCGGCCTAGGCGTGATCCATCATCTGTGTGAGAACGGCTCGTACATCGGCGAGTCTGCACGGCACGGCCGGGCCCAGGCGGGCCCGGCCGTCACCTTTTCGGCCGTATCTTCCGGCAGCGCCCCTGACCTGCCGCTTTTCGGCGAATTCGGCGAGCGGGCGGCCCGCCGGACGGGCGGAATGCGTAATTCCGGGCGGGTCGGCGACGCATCCGGCGGCAATTCATGTCGTACCGACCTTGCGGAATGGGTGGCCAGGAAGCCGGGGAGGGGTGATCATGAGAGTCCAGAGCGCACTTCCCACGAGGAGGCACGGGTGGCCGAGACTCTGAAGAAGGGCAGCCGGGTAACCGGCGCCGCGCGCGAGAAGCTCGCGGCAGACCTGAAGAAGAAGTACGACTCCGGAGCGAGTATCCGGGCGCTGGCCGAGGAAACCGGTCGCTCCTATGGATTCGTGCACCGGATGCTCAGCGAATCCGGTGTGATCCTGCGCGGTCGAGGCGGAGCCACCAGGGGCAAGAAGGCCGCTTCGGCCTGACGCCCGCGACTCCGGGTAGTAACGGTTCTCCCCCCGGTCGGCCGAACTGTCGGCCGGGAGGTTACCGTTCAGTCACTTACGCACGAAGGTGCGGTCGGCTGACCCGGAGGCGCTCCATGACTCTGCTCGACAAAGACGGTGTGCGGCTCACCGTGGACGACACCATCGCCACGGTGACCCTCGCCAATGAGGCCAAGCGCAATGCGCAGTCGCCGGCCATGTGGCGGGCGCTGGCCGAGGCGGGTTCGCTGCTGCCGGGAAACGTACGGATCGTGGTGCTGCGCGGTGAGGGCAAGTCCTTCTCCGCGGGTCTCGACCGGCAGGCGTTCACTCCGGAGGGTTTCGACGGCGAGCCGTCGTTCATCGATCTGGCGCGCGGTGCGGACAGTGAACTGGACGCCACGATTGCCGAGTACCAGGAGGCGTTCACCTGGTGGCGGCGCACGGATCTGGTGTCGATCGCCGCCGTACAGGGGCACGCGATCGGCGCGGGCTTCCAGCTCGCCCTCGCCTGCGATCTGCGGGTCGTCGCCGAGGACGTGCAGTTCGCGATGCGGGAGACCAGTCTGGGCCTGGTGCCGGACCTGACCGGTACGCATCCCCTGGTCGGGCTGGTGGGTTACGCCCGCGCGCTGGAGATCTGCGCCACCGGCCGCTTTGTGCACGCCGCCGAGGCCGAGCGGGTGGGCCTGGCCAACCTGGTGGTGCCCACCGGCGAACTCGACGGTGCGGTGGCCGACCTGGCGGCCGCGCTCGTCGCCGCGCCGCGGGACGCCGTCATCGAGACCAAGGCCCTGCTGGCCGGCGCCGCGGGCCGTACGTACGAGGAGCAGCGCACCGCGGAGCGGGCGGCCCAGGCGCGCCGGCTGCGCGATCTCGCCGGGCTGGGGGAGTAGCCCCCGGCAGCGGTACGGCATGCCGGCGCCCGGCCGCGCGGACGTCTTCGGCCGTCCCCCGGCCGGGCGCTCATGCGTGGTCGCCGACGGCCGTGACCAGCACGGCGACCGTCTCCGGGGCGGGTGTCGCGGCCGCCACGGCGGCCCGTACGGCCCGTGCGACGTCCAGCGCGCGATGACCGGGCGCGGTCGCCAGCTGGATGAGGGCATGACCCTCGCTGAGCCGGACGGGGCGGGCGAGGCCGCCGAGCGCGGGGGCGAGGCGGGCGACGCCCGGGACGCCCAGGACGACGGCGGCGAGCCCCTCCGGCGAGTCCTGCGGGGTTTCCCTGGGGGCGTCCGGCGGGGCGGGGCCCTCCGGGGGCGCGGGTGGCGGGGGCGTCCCGGCCGGGTCCAGAAGCCCGCTGACCCGCAGGTCCACCGGGCCCACCACCAGGCCCAGCTCCCGGTCCGATGCCTCCAGCAGGGCCGCGCGCAGTCGGTCGGCGGTCTCGGGGAGGGGGCGGTCACCGGGCGCGGCGAAGTCCGCCATGATGCGCAGCGGGCCCGGCGGCAGCGCGCTCGAGGGCGACGGAACGGCCGGTTCCGGCGCGGTACCGGGCTCCGCGACCGTCAGCCGCAGGGCGCCGAGCCGTGCGCCGGCCGGTGCGCCCACGGTCCTTCGCAGCGCCGCGGTGGCCGCCTGCTCGGTGATCCATGAGCCGTCCGCGGGCCCGCCCAGGGGCAGTACCCGGCCGATGCCGAGCTGCTGTCGTACGGCCGGCGCCAACTGGTTCACGGTCACCCCGCTCACCCCTTCTCCAGGACGATGTCCCCAGCCTGCCGCAGTCCGGCCCGGCGGGCCCGGTGGTCGGCGCACGCGGCCGTATGGAGCACTCCGCTGCCGTATATCGGGCCATACCGCAAAAAATGGACCTAATGTGTAAATCGGAGCGGACGGTAATGTCCGCCCGGCCTTCCGTCCGGTTCCCTCGACCCCCCTGATCTCCCGGATTCCCCAAGATCCTCCCGATTCCCCCGCCCCCTCTGACGACACCTCCGAAAGGGACGAACGGCGATGAGCGAGAGCCAGCAGATGTCGGGCGGTGCGAAATCGCCGCTCCAGCGGGGCGGCGGTGACCCCGCATCCCGAGGGCGCACCACCATCGCCGACGGCGTCGTGGAGAAGATCGCCGGGCTGGCGGCCCGCGATGTCGTGGGCGTCCACGCCATGGGCAGCGGCTTCGCGCGAACGCTGGGGGCCGTGCGGGAGCGGGTGCCCGGCGGCGGCAAGTCCTCCGCGACGCGCGGGGTGAAGGCCGAGGTCGGCGAGGTGCAGGCCGCGCTGGACCTGGAGATCGTGGTCGACTACGGCGTCGCCATCGCCGATGTCGCCCGCACCGTCCGGGAAAACGTCATCTCCGCCGTCGAACGGATGACGAGCCTGGAAGTCGTCGAGGTCAATATCGCGGTGAGCGATGTCAAGCTGCCCGACGAGGAGGACGAAGAGGAACAATCGGAACCGCGGATTCAGTGACGGGGTCCGGCCGCGGTAGCGGGACCCGACCGGAGTGAGCGCGAAGGAGCGCACGATGAGCATGGCCGTGGTCGGCCTTCTGACCGGCATGGCGCTGGGCTTCGCCGGATACTTCGGCGGGTTCGGAGCGTTCGTCCTGGTGGCGGCGCTGGGCGCCATCGGGTTCGTGGCGGGCAAATTCCTGGACGGGGATCTGGAGCCCGGCGATTTCTTCCATGCGCGGACCGGCGACCGCGACAGCCGGCGGCGGTGAGCCCGGGTGGCGACGGTTCCGGCCGCCGCGGACTCTGCCGTACCGGCGGCGGAGCGGGGCGCGACCATCATCGCGGACCGGGTGGTGGCGAAGATCGCCGCACAGGCGGCGCGTGAGGCGCTGCGTGAGACGGCTCCCACCGATCCCACCGACGCCCATGCGACGGTCGCCGTCCGCCGGCGCGACACCCGGCGGCACTTCGGCGAGGCCCGGGTGAGGGTCGCCGTCGAGCTGGGCTATCCCTCCGACATCGGCGCGCAGTGCGGTGTGGTGCGTCGTCAAGTCGCCGAACGGGTAAGGGCGTTGGCGAACATGGAGGTGCCGGAGGTCGCGGTGGAGGTGGAGCGTCTGCACTCCCCGCTGCTGGACGGCGGGGCCCGGGAAAGGGTGCGATGAGCGACGACGACGCGCAGCCGCCGGAGACCGGACGGCTGCCCACGCTCGAGAAACGGCCGGGCGGCGGGGACGGACTGCGGCAGTCCGCATCGGCCGCGGCATATACCCACCACGGCGACGACGGCCGCTCCCGGCGCCCCTGGTCGGCCCGGCGGGTACCGGCCGCGCTGGTCGCCCTGGTGCTGCTCGGCGCCCTGGGCCTGCTGCTGTACGACGTGGCCGCGGTGCGGGCCGGCCGCCCCGCCATGGCCTGGCGTAGCTGGCTCGCCCGTCAGCTGGCCACCCGTCACCTGGACAGCCCCTGGCTACTGGGCGCCGCGGTGGCCGCAATGCTGATCGGGATCTGGCTGATCGTGCTGGCCCTCACGCCCGGCCTGCGCAAGGTGCTGCCGATGCGCCGCACCGCCCCCGGCATCCGGGCCTGCCTGGACCGGTCGGCCGCCGCCCTGGTGCTGCGCGACCGCGCCATGGAGGTCGCCGGGGTGCAGTCCGTACGGATGACGGTCGGCCGCCGCCGGGCCAAGGCGCGGGCCTTCGCGCACTTCCGGGAGCTGGACGAGGTCCGCGGCGACCTCGACACGGCGCTCGGCGACGGCCTCGAACAGCTGGGGCTGGCCCATGGTCTGCATCTGACCGTCGATGTACGGCGCCCGAGGAACCCGAAGAAGGGGTGAGCAAACGATGCGCAGGGTACGCACGGGCACCAACCGGGTGCTGCTGGGCCTGGCCGGTGCGGTGCTGCTGGGGACCGGCGCGGCGGTGTTGATGGGCGGGCTCGGCCTGCCCGCCGAATGGCACCTCGGGCTGCCCGCCGGCTGGCCCTGGACGCGCCCCGGTGAGGTGCTGCTGTCCCGGGAGGACCGCACCCGGTGGACGGACCAGGGCTGGTGGTGGCCCGCCGTCATCGCCGTCCTGGCCGTGCTCGTCCTGCTCCTGCTGTGGTGGCTGGTGGCCCAGCTCCGCCGGCACCGGCTGGGGGAGATCCTCGTCGACAGCGGGGACGGCGAGGGCGCCGTGCTGCGCGGCCCGGCGCTGGAGGGCGTGCTGGTGGCCGAGACCGAGGCGCTGGAGGGCGTGGAGGGGGCCGCCGCGCTGCTGACCGGAGGCCGTACGCAACCGCGGGTGCGCGCCGTCCTGTCGCTCGCCCCGCACGCCGACCCCGGCACGGTCGTGCTGCGCTTCGCGCACGAGGCGGTGGCGCACGCCCGCGGCTCGGCGGGGCTGGAACGGCTGCCGGCGAAGGTGCGGCTGCGGGCGGTGCGGCACCGGGCGGAGCGGGTCAGCTGACCGGGTGCTCCCCGCCCCGCGCCGCACCCCCGTCGCGGGTCAGAACCCGTGCCGCGCCCCGCCGTCCACCGGCACCATCACCCCGGTGACATACGACGCCGCCGGCGAGAGCAGGAACGCCGCGGCGCGGCCGAACTCAGCGGGGGTGCCGTAGCGGCCGAGCGGGATCGACGCGGCGTTGCGGGCGCGCGAGCCCTCGGGGTCGCCGGAGAGGGCGTCGAGCTGGGTCATCCGGTCGGTGGCGATGCGGCCGGGCAGCACGCCGACGACGCGGATGCCGCGCGGGCCGAGCTCGTTGGCGAGGGACTTGGCGAAGCCGGCGAGGCCGGGGCGCAGGCCGTTGGAGATGGTCAGGCCGCCGATCGGCTCGTACACGGAGCCGGACAGGACGAAGCCGATGACGCCGCCTTCCTCGAGTTCGGCGGCGGCGGTGCGGGCGAGGCGTACCGCGCCCAGGAAGACCGACTCGAAGGCGGACTGCCACTGTTCGTCGGTGTTGTCGGCGGCCGTGCCCGGGGCCGGCCCGCCGACGCTGATCATGACGCCGTCCAGGCGGCCGAAGCGCTCGCGGGCGGCGGCCACCAGGCGGGCGGGGGCGTCGGCGTCGGCGTTGTCGGCGGCGGCGCCCAGGGCCCGCTCGCCCAGGGAGGCGGCCGCCGCGAGGGCGCTCTCCTCGGTGCGGCCGGTGATCACCACGTTGGCGCCGTCAGCGACCAGCTCGCGGGCGGTGGCGAAGCCGAGGCCGCGGGTGGCTCCGGTGACGATGAATGTCCGGTCGGTAAGTCCAAGATCCATGGCCCCTAGTCTGCCTCCGCGGGCGCCAACCCGAACAGCCCGAACGCGGTCCCCACCAGGCCGAGATGGCTGAAGGCCTGCGGGAAGTTGCCGAGCTGGCGCCGGGCCGCCGGGTCGTACTCCTCGGAGAGCAGCCCCGTGTCGTTGCGCAGCGCCAGCAGCCGCTCGAACAGGGCGTGTGCCTCCTTGCTGCGGCCGGTCAGTTCGAGGGCGTCGGCGAGCCAGAACGAGCAGACCAGGAAGGTGCCCTCGCCGCCGGGCAGTCCGTCGACATTGCCGCCGCCGGCGGTGCTGTAACGCCGTACCAGACCGTCGTGCGAGAGCTCCCGGCGTACGGCGTCGACGGTCCCGATGACCCGCGGGTCGTCGCCGGGGAGGAAGCCGACGCGGGGGATCAGCAGCGTCGCGGCGTCGAGTTCGGCGGAACCGTAGTACTGGGTGAAGGTGCCGCGCTCCGCGTCGTAGCCCCGTTCGCAGACCTCGCGGTGGACGTCTTCGCGCATCGCCCGCCAGCGGTCGAGGTCCCCGCCGAGCTTCGGATAGGTCTCCAGCGCCCGTACGGCGCGGTCCGCGGCGACCCAGGCCATGACCTTGGAGTGGACGAAGTGCCGGCGCGGCCCGCGGATCTCCCACAGCCCCTCGTCCGGGTCGCGCCAGGTGGACTCGAGGTAGTCCACCAGGGCGCGCTGGATGCTCCAGGCGTGCGCCTCGGTCTCTATCCCCGCCTCGCGGCCGATGTGGAAGGAGTCCAGGACCTCGCCGTAGACATCGAGCTGACGCTGCTGGACGGCGGCGTTGCCGATCCGTACGGGAGTCGATCCGGCGTATCCGCTCAGCCAGGGGATCTCGGCCTCCGGGAGCCGCCGCTCGCCCGCCAGGCCGTACATGATCTGCAGGTCGTCGGGGGCGCCGGCCACCGCGCGCAGCAGCCAGTCCCGCCAGGCGTTGGCCTCGTCCAGATATCCGGCGGAGATCAGGGAGTCCAGGGTGAGGCTGGCGTCGCGCAGCCAGCAGTAGCGGTAGTCCCAGTTGCGCACGCCGCCCAGCTCCTCGGGGAGCGAGGTGGTGGGGGCGGCGACGATGCCGCCGGTGGGCGCGTAGGTGAGGGCCTTGAGGGTGATCAGGGAGCGCATCACGGCGTCGCGGTGCGGGCCGTTGTAGCGGCAGCGCGCGGACCACGCGTGCCAGTCCTCGAGGGTGGTCCCGAGCGCCTCGAACGGGTCGATCTGGACGGGGCGGGGCTCATGGGAGGGGTGCCAGGTCAGTACGAAGGCGGCGCGTTCGCCGGCGGCGACGGTGACGTCGGTGCGGGTGCTGAAGTCCTTGCCGTAGGTGGCGCCTTGGCCGGGGGTGCGCAGCCACACCGAATCCGGTCCGGCGATCGCGACCCGGCTGCCCTCGGAAGCCCGCACCCAGGGGACCACCCGCCCGTAGTCGAAGCGCAGCCGCAGCGAGCTGCGCATCGCGACGCTGCCGCGGAGGCCCTCGATGATCCGTACGACGTCGGGCGCGCGGTCGCGCTGCGGCATGAAGTCGGTGACGCGTACGGCGCCTTCGGGGGTCTCCCAGACGGTGTCCAGGACGAGCGAGTCGCCGCGGTAGGAGCGCTCGGCGCGGGCACCGGGGGCGGTGGGGGCCAGGCCCCAGTGGCCGTTGTCCTTGCCGCCGAGGAGGGCGGCGAAGCAGGCGCCGGAGTCGAACCGCGGCAGGCACAGCCAGTCGATGGAGCCGTCGCGGCCGACGAGAGCGGCGGTCTGCAGATCGCCGATGAGCGCATAGTCCTCGATGTGTGGCTGATGTGAGTGCACTCCAGGCGCCTTCCCGCCCGGCGCCTTCGCTACTCGGTGATGGCGGCTGTCCGGGCTACCGGCTCGTTCTCCCGGCCGGGGCTCTCCGGTTCGCCGTGCTCGTCCGGCTCCCCGGGAGCCTTCGCCGCTTCCTCGGCTTCCTCGGCTTCCTTGGCCTGCTCGGCTTCCTGGGCCGCCTTCGCCGCCGCCTCCGCACGGTCGCGGCGCTCGCGGCGTACGAGGATGATCCAGCCGACCGGGACGGCCGCCGCGAACAGCCACCACTGGACGGCGTAGGCCATGTGCGGGCCGATGCTGTCGTGGTCCGGCTCGGGCACCAGCTCGGGCTTGCCACCGGCCGGATCGGGCGCGGTCTGCTCGATGTAGCCGCCGAGCACCGGCCGCGGCAGCCGCTTGGCCATCTCCGCGCTGTTGATCAGCATGACCTGGCGGGGCGGCAGTCCCTTGGTGTTCTTGATGCCGCTTGCCGCCGTGGTCTCGTCGGCCATGATCCGGCCGGTGACGGTGACCTTGCCGCGGGGCGCGGCCGGGACGTCGGGGAAGCGGGTGAGGTCGTTGCCGGCCGAGATCCAGCCGCGGTTGACCAGGACGTCCTTGCCGCCGTCGAGTTGGAGGGGGGTCAGGACGTAGTAGCCGATGCTCTGCTCGTCGGCGGCGGTGCGCTGGCGGACCACGACCTCGTGCGCGGTGTCGTAGGTGCCGGTGGCACTGACCCGGCGCCACATCTCGTGGTGCGGGACCGTCCGCCCGGGGGCGGTCAGCTCGGTGACCGGGACCGGCCTGGCGGCCAGGTTGCCGGCGATCAGCGCGTTCTGCGCCACCTTGTGCTCATGGCGGTGCAGCTGCCAGTAGCCCAGCTTGATCATGACGGGGATCAGCACGAGACCCAGGAGGGTGAGGATCACCCACTGCCGGGACAACAGGAAGCGGTACACGGCAACGACCGTACCTGGCGCGCGGCGGCCCCCGGCCAGGGGGGCCTGCCGGGGACCACGAGCCGCGCGGTGGTGCGGCGGCCGGGAACGCGGGCCGCGAGCGGGGCCGGGCTCAGACTCTGTCGACGATGCCCACCCTCCCCTCCGAGCGGGCGCAGTGGGCGCCGCAGTACCAGTGCCCCTCGACCTCGACGCCCTGGCCGATGATCTGGCACCGGCAGTGCTCGCAGATCGGCGCCATGCGGTGAATGGCGCAGGAGAAGCAGTCGAAGACGTGCACCGCGCCCTGCGCGTGCACCTCGAACGTCATGCCGTATTCGTTTCCGCAGACCTCACAACGTGCCATGCGCCACAGGGTGCGGGCGGCGCCGGTACGGGGCGAGGCGCCGACGGGTGTGTTGGCCGGGCTTCACCCGGACAGGCCCTAAACCGGGAGGGCGACGGTTATGACCGTTACACCCGCTTTACGCATTCCACCCGTTATGGCCGTTACGCCTTCTTCCCGCCACCTTCCCGGTCTGCCTCCTGGACGTTCTGCAGCAGCTGCATGAAGGCCGCTTCGTCGACCACGACCGTGCCGAACTGGGCGGCCTTGGCGGTCTTGGAGGTCTGCGCGTCGGGGTCGTTGGTCACCAGCAGGCTGGTCAGCCGGGACATGCTCGTGGCGACATGCAGCCCGGCCTCGGTCGCCCGGTCCTCCAGCAGCTCGCGGTCGACGGAGGTGTCCCCGGAGAACGCCACCCGCATCCCCTGGACGAGCCGGCCGCCCGCCACGAACCGCCCCGGGTTGGGGTACGGGCACGCGGGGCGCTTGCGGGACGGCCGCCAGGAGGTCGGGCGGTAGGACCCCGCGGAGGACTGCTGCCGGGACGCGGTGGGGGTACCTCCCGCTCGCGGGGGAGAGTCCGACCACTCCGTCAGCGGCTGGCAGGTCAGCAGCGGCAGCCGCAGCTTCTCCCGCGCGGCCAGGTGCAGGCTGGGCCGGAACGCCTCGGCCAGCACCCGGGCGTCGTCCAGGGCGTGGTGGGCCCGTTCCTGAACGACGCCGTAATGGGCCGCGAGGGACTCCAGCTTGTGGTTGGGCAGCGGCAGCCGCAGCTCCTTGGAGAGCGCGATGGTGCACAGCCGCCGGCGCACCGGGGCGGCCGCCCCGGCGCGGGCGTACTCCCGGGCGATCATCGACCAGTCGAACATGGCGTTGTGCGCGACCAGCACGCGGTCCGCGAGGCGCCGGGACAGCTCCGGGACGATGTCCGGGAAGAGCGGCGCGTCGGCCAGCACGTCACTGGTGAGGCCGTGGATCCAGACCGGGCCCGGGTCCCGCTGCGGATTGACGAGGGTGTACCAGTGATCCTGGACCTCGCCCTGCGCGTCGAGTTGATACACCGCGGCGGAGATGATCCGGTCGTCGCGGGCCAGGCCGGTGGTCTCCACGTCGACCACCGCGTACCCCTGGGGATACCCGTCCGGCCAGGCAGCCGGCGGCGTCTGAGGGCCCGGCTGCTGCCCGATCTTCGGCGCGGTCTTCGGCGCGATCGAGTGAGCTGCTGCCATGCGGTCTTCGAGCATGGTCACTGAGGATACGGGCCGCCACTGACAGCCACCGCACCGCCGTCGTCCGGAACGGGTGCATCCGGCGCCTTCCCCCCGCCGGTCCCCACGCCCGTTTCCAGCGCGGCGACGAGGTCACCCGCGGCGGTCCGGCGCAGCCCCGAGACACCGTCAGCGGGCCCCGGATAGAGCCGGTAGAGCGTCCCGGTCGCCTCGTCGGGCGCGACCGTGCCGTCCACCAGGGCGAGCAGTACCCGCCGTCCGGAGGCGGTTTCGGCCGCCAGGGCGTCCGCGTCCTGCGTGGGGGTACGGGCGTCCGGCGCCGCGCCGGTACGGATCCGCGCCGCGAACGAGGCGTCGGACTCGTGCACCGACCGCCGGTACGTCCACACCTCGTCGGTCCCGTCCGGCTCGCGTACGTTGTCCGGTTCCTTGCGGTCGGTGTCCGGGGCGGCGTGGGCCGCGCGGTGCAGCACCGCGACCTCGTCGGTGCGGGCCGCGGCGTGCCACACCGAGAGATCCCACAGAGTGACCCGGCCGGGGGCGGTGTACCGCTCGATGAGGTGACGGCCCAGGACCCCGAGCGGCCCGGCGTGCATGTCCACGTTGTGGTAGCCCCCGGACGGCGGCAGATGGACGTCGGTCCACAGCGCGCTGCCGTTCTGGAGGTCGACCAGCATCGGGACGCAGACACGGGAGTCACCGGTCAGGTCGAAGCGCTGACGGACGGAGCGCGGGTCGTAGGCGGCGCCGGGCCGGGCGTCGGCGGGCAGCTCCATGAATCCGGCGAACGCGTCGGGCAGGTCGTCGAACGGGATGTCGTTGTAACTGAAGACGATGACCACGGCGTAGCGCGCCCGCCCGGCCGACGGTGCCGTCAGATCGAGGTCGACGTACTCGGTCGCGCCGTGCGGCCCCGGGGCCGAGGTCAGGTCTCCGGAGTGCACCGCGCCCGCGGACTCGGCGCGCAGCGCGGTGTAGTCGCACAGGTCGGTCAGTTGCCAGTCGGCGTCGAAGAACGCCACCGACAGGTCGAGGTCGACCCGTGTCCCGGGCGGCTGCATCCAGTGCAGGAACAGCCGCAGCACGAGAGCGCCGGGTACCCGCAGGGTGGTGCCGCGCGGGACGTCCACCAGGGTCGCGGAGCTGCCGCGTTCGTTGGCGGGCAGGGCCAGGTCGGCCAGCGCGGGGTCCAGGACCGCGAGGTCGTAGCGGGGCCCGGCGGCGAGGCGGCGCAGCGCCTCCTCCTCCAGGAGCGCGGCGACGGGGCGGGTGAGGGCCGCCGCCAGCGGCGGCAGGGGGTGCGCCTCCGGGACGGCGTGGGTGACACGGCCGCGTGGGAAGAACAACCGCCGCCGGGCGTCCGGCAGATGACGGCCCCGCAGCCGGCCCAGGGCGCTCAGCAGCGGGCCGGGGCCCACCGTGGGCAGCCCCCGGCGCAGCGCCGCGACCAGCTCGGGCAGCGGCTCCGGCTCCTTGTGCAGCCGCAGCACATGGTCCAGCCGGCGCACCAGTTCGCCGGGACGCGCGGCCAGCGCGGCCACCGCGCGCGGCAGATCCCCCTCCGACAGGGCCCGTTCGACCCGCTCGCCCCAGGTGGACAGCCGGATCCGGTCGCCCGCCACCGTGAAGTGCGGCAGCTCTTCGGCGCTGCGGCGCAGCGCCTCGCCCAGCGGGCCGGACAGCGGCGTACCGCGCAGCACCGCGAAGGCGACCGCGGCCCGCGGATGGTGCGTGTGGCGCTCGTACGGATGCAGGATCTCGGCGGCCCGCCGCCACAGCCGCGGATGCCGCAGCAGGTCCTCGGCGACGGCGTGCGGCGCCAGTGCGTCCAGTACGGCGAGGAGCCGGCGGCGCAGCGGCCGCGGCAGGGTGCGCAGCCGTGGCGGCTCGGTGAGGTCGGCCTCGCCGCCCGACCAGACGACCAGCAGGCGCAGCACATCGGTCGCGGTGGTCAGCATGCCGGGCAGTCGCGGCCGGATCCGCTCGGCGGTCCGCTCGGCGCGCAGCAGGGTGGCCAGCACCAGGGCCTTGGTCTCGCGCAGGGGGATGTCGTCCGGCAGCCACTCCAGATGGGCGGGCGCGTGCTCCAGGAGCACCCTGACGTCCGTACGGTCCTGCGGGGAGAGCGGAGTGCGGCGGGCCAGCAGTACGGCCAGTTCCGCGGTGGCATCCGTCTTCGGGTCGGTGCCCAGGGTGAGGAGGCGCAGCGGCCCGGCGACGCTCCGGCCCTGGCGGGTGGTCCCCGGAGTGTGCGGCTTGAGGAAGGGGTCCGCGGCGTTGATACGGCGGTGGCAGATCGGGCAGCCGTCGTAGTTGGCGCCGTCCCAGCAGGCGCGGCACACCAAGTGGGCGCAGGGCGCGACCGGATGGACGCTGCCGACCGTGCCGCACAGCACACACGGCTGCGCCGGCTCCTGGAGGAGCACCGCGAAGACGCGGTCGACGTAGAGGGTGTGGGTGTTGGTGGGGACCTGGTGGGGGAAGCCGCGGAAGAGGGGGCGGTGGGTGCGGTCGGCGCCCAGCCCGGCGTCGACGGCGGCCAGCAGGGCCGTGCCGGCAGCGGTCAGCCCCTCGCGCCCCAGGGCCGCGAGGGCGGCGCGCAGCGGGCCGGTGAGGGCGTGTCCGCGGTCCAGCAGATCCGACTCCAGCAGGCGCAGCCCGTCCTCGGCGCGCGGGTCGGCGCGAGGTGTGGGCGCCCGGCGCAGATGGACGATGCCGGCGCGGCGGATCAGCACGGACTGCAGCGTGGACATGCGGACGAACCCCCCGGTGAGCAAAGCGAAGCGGGGGCGGAGAGTGGGCGCGCTGGAGTCATTTGAAATAATGAAGAAGGAAGCACGCCGCGGAGCCGCCCCCGCGACCGCGAGTCTAGGACGCGGGTGATCGCGAGGGCCAGCCGTTTTCCGGGTCCGCCCGCCCCGCGTCCCCCGGCGCCAGCAGCGACGCCACCAGCGCATTCAGTGAGACCAGGAAGAGCCGTTCGGCGTCGGCCGGTCCGGCCAGCGCGCGGGCCAGCGCGGGATCGTGCTCGGCCGTGGGGGAGTCCCACAGCTCGCCCTCGCTGGGGTGCTGCTGCGGTGACCGCTCCCGGTTGCGCTCGATCAGCACGAAGCCGACGACCTGGAACTGCACCGCCCGTACCGCCTCGGCCGCGAGCGCTCCGCGCAGCCCGGCGGCGTGTGCCTCGTGGACCAGGGCCTGCTGCGCGGGCAGGAACATCCGCTCCGTCAGGCCGCGTTCGTGCACCATTGCGATCAGATGCGGGCGCTCGCGCAGCGCCGTACGCAGCGCGCGGGCCACCGAGACGATCCGGGCGTGCGGGGTGTGCCCGGCGGGCCGGATGTCGCCCATCTCCCGGACGGTGCGCTCCACCAGGGCGTCCAGCAGCGATTCGCGGTTGCCGACGTGCCAGTAGATGGAGGTGACGGCGGTGCCCAGCTCCGTGGCGAGCCGGCGCATGGTCAGCGCCCCGGGGCCGTGCGCCCGCACCAGCCGGGCGGCCGTCGTCAGAACCTCTTCGCTGGTCAGCGCGGTACGTGTCATGACCTTCACCTACCCCCACAACTCCCTGGCGCACAAGGCTCTTTACCCTTCGCCCCGCTCGGTGTAACAGTGTTACAGGCGAAAGCGTCACAGGCGCCTGGCATGACCCCCGCACGTCACGACCCCCGCGAGTCACCATCGACGAAGGGCGGTACGACATGGCACGCATACGCTACGGAGCGCGCACCGGGACGGAGATCGCCGCGGCACGCACCGCGAGCTCGAAGCTCCCCGACATCTGGTCCACCGGCGTGGTGGCCGTCTGGGAGAGCGACCCGGACGCGGTCGCGGCGGTTCTGCCGCCACCTCTCAAGCCCACCGGCCGCCCCCTGGTCCGGGTCACCATCTCCGCCGTCGACCTTCCCGGCTACCCCCTGGGCGCGGGCTCGGTCGCGGTCGCGGCCGCGCACCACGGCGTCGAGGGCTGGTATCCGCTCGTCATGCCGATGACCCACGAGCGGGCCCTGATCGGCGGCCGCGAGGTCTTCGGCGAGCCCAAGAAGCTGGGTGAGGTCACCGTCGAGCGCGACGGCCCGGTCGTCCGCGCCGCGCTCGCCCGGCACGGCATCGCCTTCGTCGAGGTCCGCGGCGCGGTCAGCGCCCCGCTCCCGGTCCCCGAACCGGCGCGGAAGACGGACTTCTACTTCAAGTTCCTGCCCGCCGTGGACGGTTCGGGCTTCGACATCGACCCCGTACTGGTGCACTGCGTACGCAACGAGAAGGTCCGCAAGCTGGAGCGGATCACCGGGGACGTGGTCCTGCGCGAGTCGATGTACGACCCCGTCGCGGACCTGCCCGTCCGCACCCTCGTGGAGATCACCCTCGGCGAGAAGACCAGCGACCAGGCGGGCCGGGTCGCCGAGCGGGTCAGCGCCCAGGCCCTGCTCCCGTACATCCACCAGCGCTACGACGACCCGCAGCAGATCCTCGACGGGCCGCCCGAGGGGAGCGTCTGATGCGGCTGCGGGCGGGGCAGGTCGCGGTCGTCACCGGCGCCGCCGGCGGCATCGGCCTGGCCATGGCGCGCCGCTTCGCCGCGGAGGGCCTGCGGGTCGTCCTCGCGGACGTGGAGGAGGAGCCGCTGCGCGCCGCCGCCGACGAGCTGATCGCGGACGGCGCCGAGGTCCTGGCGCGCACCGTGGACGTCGGCGTACGGGAGGAGGTCGCCGCCCTCGCCGACGCCGCGTACGACACCTTCGGCGCGGTCCATGTGCTGTGCAACAACGCGGGCGTGGGCTCCGGCGCCGAGGGCCGGATGTGGGAACACGAGCCCAACGACTGGAAATGGGCGTTCGCCGTCAACGTCTGGGGCGTCTTCCACGGCGTGCAGTGCTTTCTGCCGCGGATGGTGGCGGCGGGCGAGGGCGGCCATGTCGTCAACACCTCCTCGACGGACGGCGGCGTCGCGCCACTGCCCACCGCCTCCGTCTACGCCGTCACCAAGGCGGCCGTGGTGACCATGACCGAATCGCTCTACGCCCACCTCAGGGCGGAGGGCGTCCCCATCGGCGCCTCGGTGCTCTTCCCCGGTCCGCACATGCTCCGTACCGGCCTGTGGGAGTCGCACCGCAACCGGCCCGAGCGGTACGCCAAGTCCCGGCCGCGCCGTACGCCGTACCGCAGCCTGGCCCAGTGGGAGGCGGCGATGCGGGACGCCGGCCGGGAGATCACCTTCACCCCGGTCGAGGACGTCGCCGAGCAGGTCGTGGACGGCATCCGGGCCGGCCGCTTCTGGATGCTGCCGCCCAGCGAGCACACCGACGCCCAGATCCGCGCCAGGTCGCGGTCGATGCTCGACCGCGCCGCCCCCTCGTATCTCGAGAGCTTCATCCTGGACTAGGGAGCCGTCGATGACGGAACGCGACCACCGGGGCCAGGAGGCCCCGTACCTGATCATCTCCTCCGACTGCCATGCCGGGCTGCCCACCGAGGAGTACCGGCCCTACCTCGATGCCCGCTTCCACCGCGCCTTCGACGATTTCCTCGGCGAGCGCGACGCCCGGCGCGCCGAGGCCACCCGCCTCGGCGTCCGCAACGACGCGTTCGCCGCCAAATGGTTCGCCGACAACGCCGAAGGCCTGCGCGGCGGCTGGGACACCGCGCAGCGCCTGAAGGAACTCGACGGCGACGGCGTGGCGGCGGAGGTCGTCTTCCCGGACGCGGACGCCGTCGACAGCGGCACCGCCGCCCCCTTCGGTGTGGGCCTGGGCCTCTCCGGCGACCACGACCCCGACCTCGGCATGGCGGGCGCCCAGGCGCACAACCGCTGGCTCGCCGACTTCGTCTCCGAACACCCCGAACGGCACTGCGGCGTCGCCCTGCTGCCCATCACGGCCGACCCGGACAAGGTCGTCGCCGAGATCCACCGCGCCAAGGAGTCCGGCCTCGGCGCGCTGATGATCCCGTCCATGTGGGTCGGCAACGCGCCCTACCACGACCGCCGTTACGACCCGGTCTGGGCCGCGGCCGCCGACTGCGCGATGCCGGTCCTCACCCACTCCGGGGCCGCGCCCCGCCACGAGTACGGCGACCACCTCGGCATCTACGTCTCCGAGGTCACCTGGTGGCCGGCCCGCCCCCTCTGGTTCCTGCTGTGGTCCGGCGTCTTCGAACGCCACCCCGGCCTGAAGTTCGGCATCGCCGAATCCGGCTGCTGGTGGCTGCCCAACCTGCTGTGGTTCATGGACCGCCTCTACCTGGGCGCCCACGGCGGCAAGAAACTCTCGCCCTTCGCCGCCCTCAAGCGCCCCCCGCACGAGTACCTGGACCGCCAGGTCTTCGTCTGCGCCACCAACACCAAACGCCGAGAACTGGCCCAGCGCTACGAGATCGGCGTCGACAACATCCTGTGGGGCAGCGACTTCCCGCACCCCGAGGGCACCTGGCCCGACACCCGCGCCTGGCTGAAGAAGACCTTCCACGACATCCCGGTCGCCGAGACCCGCCGCATGCTGGGGCTGTCCGCCGCCGAGGCCTTCGGCTTCGACACCGCAAAGCTGGCCCCGCTGGCCCGCCGTATCGGCCCCACACCCGCCGAACTCGGCCAGCCCGCCGACCAGTTGGCGATCGAATCCTCCTGGGCCCGCTCCCGCGAAGTGGGCCGCCACTGGCTGACCGACCACGACTTCCCGGTATTGGGGGCGGACTCATGACCGAGGACATCACGACAGCGGACATCGCGACCGACGACATCACGACCGAGGACCGCTACACCGTCATCTCCGCCGACTGCCACGCCGGCGCCGACCTGCTCGACTACAAGCCGTACCTGGAGTCCCGGTACCACGACGCCTTCGACGCCTGGGCCGCGAGCTACGTCAACCCGCACGAGGACCTGCTCGCCGACACCGCCGACCGCAACTGGAACTCCGCCCGGCGGCTGGCCGAGCACGAGGCCGACGGCATCGTCGCCGAGGTCATCTTCCCCAACACCATCCCGCCCTTCTTCCCCTCCGCCTCCCTGATGGCCCCGGCCCCCACCGACGAGGAATTCCGACAGCGCTGGGCGGGCCTGCGCGCCCACAACCGCTGGCTCGCCGACTTCTGCGCCGACGCCCCCGGCCGCCGGGCGGGCGTCGCCCAGATCCTCCTCAACGACGTCGACGAGGCCGTACGGGAAGTCCACCGCACCAAGGAGGCGGGCCTGACCGGCGGCATCATGCTCCCCGGCACCCCGCCCGGCTCCGGCCTGCCCGAACTCCACTCCGAGGCCTACGACCCCCTCTGGGCGGCCTGCGCCGAGCTGGGCGTCCCGGTCAACCACCACGGCGGCTCGGCCTCCCCGCCACTGGGCGACGAACCCGCCGCCCGCGCCGTCTTCATGGTCGAGACCACCTGGTTCTCGCACCGCGCCCTGTGGCACCTCATCTTCGGCGGCGCCTTCCGCCGCCACCCGGGCCTCAAGCTCGTCCTCACCGAACAGGGCTCCGGCTGGATCCCCGGCGTCCTGGACATGCTGGACTACTACCACGACCGCCTGGTGGCGGCCTCGACCAAGGCGGCCACCGCCGAGGCCAAGTTCGGCGCCGGCCTCGCCGAGACCATGGGCCGGGCCCCGGCCGCCATCTGGCGCGAGAACTGCTACGTGGGCGCCAGCTTCATGCGCCCCCACGAGGTCCCGCTCCGCCACCGCATCGGCGTCGACAAGATCATGTGGGGCAGCGACTACCCCCACGACGAGGGCACCCCGCCCTACTCCCGCGAGGCCCTGCGCCTGGCCTACGCGGGCCTGCCCACGGACGAGATCGCCGCCATGCTCGCCGGCAACGCCGCCCGCGTCTACGGCTTCGACCTCGCCCGTCTCGCCCCGCTGGCCGCCCGCGTCGGCCCGCGGGTCGCGGAGATCGCGGAGCCGCTCGAGAAGATCCCACCGGACGCGACGAGCCCGGCGTTCGCCCCGGGCGGGTCGGTGCGGGTGTGGTGAGACCGGCAGGCTACCGACGGTAATCCCGTGTGAGCCGGGACCCGCCAGCTGACGACCCGTCTTACATACTTCTCGGTAACAACCCCTAGCGGCATCCCCGTCACCACATTTATGGTGCGGGCATGCCGCACCTGCCCGATGTCGTGTTGTGGTCCGTACCGGCCTTCGTCCTGCTCACCGTCGTGGAGATGGTGAGCTACCGCCTGCATCCCGACGAGGATGCCGGGGGCTATGAGGCCAAGGACGCGGCCACCAGCGTCGGCATGGGCCTCGGCAGCCTGGTGTTCGACACCCTGTGGAAGATCCCGATCGTGGCGATCTACGCGGCGGTCTACGAACTCACCCCGCTGCGCGTGCCCGTGCTCTGGTGGACGCTGCTGCTGATGCTGCTCGCCCAGGACTTCTTCTACTACTGGTCGCACCGCGGCCACCACGTCATCCGCATCCTGTGGGCCTGCCACGTGGTGCACCACTCCAGCAAGAAGTTCAACCTCACCACCGCGCTGCGCCAGCCCTGGACGACCTGGACCGTCTGGCCGTTCTACGTCCCGATGGTCGCCCTCGGCGTGCACCCGGCCGCGATCGCCTTCACCTCCGGGGCCAACCTCGTCTACCAGTTCTGGGTGCACACCGAGCGGGTCGACAAGCTGCCGCGGCCCTTCGAGTTCGTGCTCAACACGCCCTCGCACCACCGGGTCCACCACGCCTCCCAGGGCGGCTATCTGGACCGTAACTTCGGCGGAATCCTGATCATCTGGGACCGGATGTTCGGCTCGTTCGTCCCCGAGACCGAGCGGCCCGTCTACGGCCTCACCAAGAACATCGGGACCTACAACCCGCTGCGGGTGGCCACCCACGAGTACGCCGCCATCGCACGCGATGTACGGGCGGCCGACAGCTGGCGCGAGCGCGCCGGGCGGATCTTCCGGGGACCCGGCTGGCAGCCGGCCGGGCCCGCCGAGGCGCCCCCTGCCCAGCCGCGCACCGCCGCCTCCGTCGAGGAGACCGCCGCGTGACGGCTCGTTGGCCGAGCGCCGTACGGCCTCTGCTGGTCGCCTTCGCCGTGCTCGCCGCCGTACACCTCGCGGCGCTGGCGGCCGGCGCCACCACCCTCGGGCACCTCACCAAACCCGCCCTGATGCCGGTGCTCGCCGCGGCCGTGCTGGCCCGCGGGGGTCCTCCGCTGCTCGCCGGTGCGCTGCTGTTCGGCTGCGGCGGCGACACCCTCCTCCAGGTCGGCGGCGACACCGTCTTCCTCGCCGGGATGGCGTCCTTCGCCGCCGGGCACGTCTGCTACCTGCTGCTGTGCGCCCGGCACGGCGCCCCGGTGGGCGGCCGGGCCCGTACGGGGGCCTTCGGCTGCGCCTACGCCGTGGTCCTGGCCGCCACCGTCGCGCTCCTGTGGCCGGACCTCCCGGCGGATCTGCGCATCCCGGTCGCCGGCTACAGCCTCCTGCTCACCGCGATGGCCTTCGGGGCGCTGCGGGCGGGCGCGCGGGCCGCGGCCGGCGGGCTGCTCTTCCTGCTCTCCGACACCCTGATCGCGAGCGGTATCGCCCACTGGCCGCAGCTCCCGGCCCCGCAGTTCTGGATCATGCTCACCTATGCGGCGGCGCAGGTCGCGCTGGCCGAAGGGGTGCTGCGGGCGGCCGCGGGCCCGGGGGACCCCCAACGGGCCGGGCGGCGCACCACCCGGCCCCCGGAGACGGCGAGCGCCTAGCTCTTCACCGCGTTCAGCGCGTTGACGATGCCGTAGCCGTAGTGGCTGTTGACGTGCTTGGTGCCGGTGCAGGTGGCCTCACCCGTGGGGCAGCCGGGGTTGTCCGCCTGCTGCTTGAGCAGCCACTGGATCTCCTGCGGGCTGGACTTGGGGTGGGCGCTCTTCAGCAGCGCCGCCACGCCCGCGACATGCGGGGTCGCCATGGACGTACCCGCCAGATAGGCCCAGTCGCCGCCCGGCATGGTCGAGAGGATGTTGCCGTTCTTGGCGGGCAGCTCGGGCACCTGCTTCGAGTCGCCGCCCGGGGCCGCCACATCGATCTGGCCCAGGCCGAAGTTGGAGTAGTAGGACTTGGCCTTGTGCACTCCGGTCGCGGCGACGGTCACCGTGCCCGGCAGCTGGGTGGGTACGTCCCAGCAGGTCTTGGGGCTGACGGTGCGCTCGACCGGGGTCGAGTCGTTGGGGCTCCCGGTGTCGGTGAGCTTCTCGGCCGCCAGATCCAGATTGGAGTTGCCCGCCGCGGCGACGTTGAGTACGCCCTTGCCCTGCGCGTACTTCGCGGCCCGGCCGACCGCGTCAATGATCGCGGCCTGATCGGCGTCATCCTTGCAGTTGAACATCCAAGGGTCGACGTAATAGCTGTTGTTGGTGACCTCGACGCCGTGGTCGGCCGCGAAGACAAAGGCACACACCACGCTCTCGGCGTAGAAGAAGGCCGTCTTGGGCTCGCTCACCTTGATGGCGGAGATCTTCACGCCCGGGGCGACGCCCGCCACGCCCACGCCGTTACGGGCCGCGGCGATGGTGCCCGCGACATGGGTGCCGTGGTAATCCTCGTCCGGGTCCCAGGGGCGCCACGCCCCCTTGGACGTATCGGCCACGCCGCCCACGCAGTTGGCGGACTGCTTCGCGGAGAAGTTGGCCTTCAGGTCCGGGTGGGTGTCGTCCACACCGGTGTCGATGATGCCGACGGTGACGTTCCTGCTGCCGGGGTTCACCTTCGCGGCCTTGTCGGCCTTGATGGCGGGCAGATCCCACTGGAGCGGTTCGAGCGGCTCCTCGCCGTTCGCCTTCGCCGCCGCGGCCGCCGCCTTGAGCTGCGACTTCGGCAGCCGGTCGAGCTTCTGCGGCTTGCCGACGTCGGTGGTGCCGGACGCCTTGAGCGGGGCGGTACGCGACGCCCCCGCCGACTGCACGCCCGGCACCGCGCGCAGGGTTTCCGCGAACTCGGGGTTGGCCGAGTGGACGACGATCACGCCTATCTGCTCATGGGCGACGATCACCTTCCCGCCGGCCTTGGCTATCGCCTTCTTCACCGCGCCGACCGTGGCGTGGTCCGGCGTGGCGTTCACGACGTACGACAGCAGCGGGCCGCTCGCCGGGGCCGCAGCGGCGGGGGCGGAGTCCTGGGGTGCGGCGGTGGCCGCGTTCGGGAGGAAGCCGAGGGACGCCGTCAGAGCCAGTCCGAGCGGCAGGGCCAGGACCCGCGCGCGTCTGGATCGGGGATGAGCCATGGGTACTCCACATCATCCGTGAGACCGCCCGTACGCGGGTTTGCGCACGGGCGGATGCAATGAGACGTGAAGCTATCGGCGATCACCGGCGCTCATCAATGGAACCGGGGAAAAACCCGTCAGCGATGGCGAATTGACATCGCGTCACGCTATATCGAGGCGCGGCGCCCGACGCGAGGGAGCGTCAGACGCCGCGCCGCAGCGTGCCGATGCTCAGCGGGGGCAGCGCGACCCGCGGGCCGTACCAGCGGCGCGGCCGCTCGGGGGACCGCCGCCGTACCGCCGCGGTGGCGGGTGGGGGAGGGGCGGGCAGCCGGACGCTGCCGTAGGGGCGCCGACGGGGACCGGAGGGCTGCGGGGCCTGTGCGGGCGGCGGAATCACACCCGGCTCAACGAAGTGCCCGCACGGCGGTGGCGGCCGGGGGTGGCATTCCTGCGATTTTCCTCGCGACGGCAGCCCGCAGCCCCCTGTCGCATCGATTGCCACGGCTCTACGATGCGTGATCCAAGTCACTTATCTGGGCCTTATCGTCGGACTCAGTGGCAGGCACGTCATCCACTTCAGCCCCCGTACGAACAGGAGACTCCGTGAGCGCCGCACCGACCATCGACCCGGGGATGCAGGAACCGCCCGACTACCGTGAGGCGCAGTCGAGCGCGGAATTCGCCGCACTGCGCCGCTCCCACCGCTCCTTCGCCTTCCCGCTCACCGTCGCCTTCCTCCTCTGGTACCTGGCGTATGTGCTGCTCTCGAGCTACGCCGGCGACTTCATGGCCATCAAGGTCGTCGGGCACCTCAACGTCGCCTTCGTCCTCGGCATCGCCCAGTTCGCGACGACCTTCCTGATCGCCTGGTGGTACTCCCGCCACGCCACCGCCAAGCTCGACCCCAAGGCCGAGGCCATCAAGGCCCGCCTGGAGGGCGCGTCCCTCGAGGCGGGCACCTCCCTCCGCAAGGACACGCCCCGCCTGGAGGACCCCGCATGATGCACCCTCAGCAGCCGCTCGCCCTCCAGCTCGCGGCCGGCGGCGCGGGCGAGCACCGCACCCTGATCATCACCCTCTTCGCGGTCTTCGTCGCCGCCACCCTCGGCATCACCGTCTGGGCCGGCCGGCAGACCAAGGGCGCGGAGGACTTCTACGCCGGCGGCCGCCAGTTCAGCGGCTTCCAGAACGGCCTGGCCATCTCCGGCGACTACATGTCCGCCGCATCCTTCCTCGGCATCGCCGGCGCCATCGCCCTCTTCGGCTACGACGGCTTCCTCTACTCCATCGGCTTCCTCGTCGCCTGGCTCGTGGCCCTCCTCCTGGTCGCCGAACCGCTGCGCAACTCCGGCCGGTTCACCATGGGCGACGTCCTCGCCTACCGGATGCGCCAGCGCCCGGTCCGTACCGCCGCCGGCACCTCCACCATCGTCGTCTCGATCTTCTACCTGCTCGCCCAGATGGCGGGCGCCGGCGCCCTGGTCACCCTGCTCCTCGGCGTCACCAGCGAGGCGGGCAAGATCCTGGTCGTCGTCCTCGTCGGCATCGTGATGATCCTTTACGTCACCATCGGCGGCATGAAGGGCACCACCTGGGTCCAGATGATCAAGGCGGTGCTGCTGATCGCCGGCACCCTGCTCATCACCTTCCTGGTGGCGCTCAAGTTCCACTTCAACATCTCCAGCCTGCTCGGCGCCGCCGCGGAGAACAGCGGCAAGGGCGCCGCCTTCCTGGAGCCCGGCCTCAAGTACGGCGCCAGCGCCACCTCGAAGATCGACTTCATCTCGCTGGGCCTCGCCCTCGTCCTGGGCACCGCGGGCCTGCCGCACATCCTCATCCGCTTCTACACGGTCCCCACCGCCAAGGCCGCCCGGAAGTCCGTGAACTGGGCGATCGGCATCATCGGCGTCTTCTACCTGATGACCATCGCGCTCGGCTTCGGCGCCGCGGCCCTGATCAAGCCCGCCGACATCGAGAAGCCGGGCAACACCGCCGCCCCGCAGCTCGCCGAGGTCATCGGCGGCGGCGCGGGATCCACCGGCGGCGCGGTGCTGCTCGCCGTCATCTCCGCCGTCGCCTTCGCAACCATCCTCGCCGTGGTCGCCGGCCTCACCCTCGCCTCGTCCTCGTCCTTCGCCCACGACATCTACGTCAACGTGATCCGCAAGGGCAAGGCCACCGAGAAGGAAGAGGTCGGCGCGGCCCGCTGGGCGACCGTCGGCATCGGCGCCGTCGCCATCGTGCTCGGCGTCTTCGCCCGGGGCCTGAACGTCGCCGGCCTGGTGGCGCTCGCCTTCGCGGTCGCCGCCTCCGCCAACCTCCCCACCCTCCTCTACAGCCTCTTCTGGAAACGCTTCACCACCCAGGGCGCCCTGTGGTCCATCTACGGCGGCCTCGCCTCCTCCGTCCTGCTGGTCCTCTTCTCCCCGGTCGTCTCCGGCAAGGAGACCTCGATGTTCCCCGGCGCGGACTTCGGCTTCTTCCCCCTGGAGAACCCCGGCCTGATCTCCATCCCCCTGGGCTTCCTGCTCGGCTGGCTCGGCTCGCTCCTGTCCAAGGAGGAACCGGACGTCAAGAAGTACGCCGCACTGGAGGTCCGTTCGCTGACCGGAACCGGCGCCCACTGACCGCCCGACGGACCGCCTGAGCCATCCCTACAGCGAGTGGGCGGGGTGGCGTCGTAGATCCCTACGACGCCACCCCGCCCACCTCGTGCTTCTGCGCCCTGCTCAGCGACGATCCGATCGCGTAGTCTCGAAGGCGTACTGATCCACCGCGAAGGCAACCGATCAACCACCGTCGGGGAGGGGGCCCTGTGCTCATCGACACTTACGGCCGCGTGGCCACCGACCTGCGCGTCTCGCTGACCGACCGCTGCAATCTGCGGTGCACGTACTGCATGCCCGAAGAGGGGCTGCAATGGCTCGCCAAGCCGAATCTGCTCACCGACGACGAGATCGTCCGCCTCATAAGGATCGCGGTCACCGACCTCGGCATCGAAGAGGTCCGCTTCACCGGCGGTGAGCCGCTGCTCCGCCCCGGCCTGGTCGGCATCGTCGAGCGCGTCGCACAGCTGACCCCGCGCCCGCAGATGTCCCTGACCACCAACGGCATCGGCCTCCAGCGCACCGCCACCGCACTGCGCGACGCCGGTCTCGACCGCGTCAACGTCTCCCTCGACACCCTGCGGCCCGACGTCTTTCAGGCCCTGACCCGCCGCAAGCGGCACGACGACGTCCTGCGCGGCCTGGACGCGGCCCGCTCGGCCGGCCTGACCCCGGTCAAGGTCAACACCGTCCTGATGCCCGGCCTCAACGACGACGAGGCCCCCGACCTGCTCGCCTGGGCGATCGAGAACGACTACGAGCTCCGCTTCATCGAGCAGATGCCGCTGGACGCCCAGCACGGCTGGAAGCGCGACGGCATGATCACCGCCGGTGACATCCTGACCTCGCTGCGCACCCGCTTCGAGCTCACCCCCGAAGGCGAGGAGAAGCGGGGCGCCGCGCCCGCCGAGCGCTGGATCGTCGACGGCGGACCGCACCGCGTCGGCGTCATCGCCTCCGTCACCCGCCCGTTCTGCCGCGCCTGCGACCGGACCCGCCTGACGGCCGACGGTCAGGTCCGCACCTGTCTGTTCGCCACCGAGGAGACGGACCTGCGGGCCACGCTGCGCTCGGACGCCCCCGACGCCGAGATCGCCCGGATCTGGAAGCAGGCGATGTGGGGCAAGAAGGCGGGCTCCGGTCTGGACGACCCGTCCTTCCTGCAGCCCGAGCGTCCGATGTCCGCCATCGGCGGCTGAGCGCCGCCGCCCTCAGTCCTCGGCGGCCGACGCCTCCTCCCACTCCTCCAGCGTCACCACGTCCTTCAAGAAGCCGCGCACGCCGAGGAACTGCGACAGATGCTCCCGGTGTTCCTCGCACGCCAGCCAGGTCTTGCGGCGGTCCGGGGTGTGCAGCTTCGGGTTGTTCCAGGCCAGCACCCACACCGCGGCCGCACGACAGCCCTTGGCGGAGCAGATGGCGGCGCCCGCATCGGAGCCGGGGCCGTTCAGAAGATTCGGGAGATTCGGGGAGTTCACGGCCTCAACCCTACGTCCCGCGCCCTGAAGCGGACATGGCGACGCCGGGCAGCCACGGGGGGAGCCGCCCGGCGTCGGTCCGTCGCTCCGACGGGGGATGCGGAGCGCGTACGCAGTATGTCACGGGGAATGGTGCGCGGTGCACCGGATCCGCATGATTGATCTGAGCTTTTCTTGAGCTTTGCAGACGCGTGCGCTCAGCCCCGCTGCTGCCCGGGGCCCGGAGTGTTGGCCTCCGGTGACTCCGGAACGGATTCCGCCGGCCCGTCCTGGCCGCCGGAGGCCTGGCCGCCGGGGCCCAGCATGGGCCGGACGGGCGGGGCGACAAAGGTCGAGGGAAGCGAAGGAGCGTTCTCCCGCCCCGCGTTGGCGATGACCACCGCGACGTACGGAAGCCCTATGCCCAGCACCAGCATCGCAATGGCAACCGGCCGTTCGACGTTCCACAGCACGGTGGCGAGCACGACCGCCACGGTCCGGATCGCCATCGAGATCACATAGCGGCGCTGCCGTCCCTTCACGTCCTCGGACAGTCCCTGCCGCGCCCCCGTGATCCGGAAGGTCTGGGCACTGCTCTGCTTCCGCATCACGTTCCACCACCTGGTCAGTTGTGCCGGATTCTCCCCGCATTCCGGGCACATTCCACGGTACGCCGCGACTGGGCCGCCTTCGAGACCGGGTCATGCCCCAGACGCAGGGGTCCGCCGGAACACCTGCCGTAGCCGCGGCTCCGGCGTGCGGCGTAGGTCATGCGGAGCGACACTGGCGGGGCACGGTTACCTGCGCGGCAGCCTGCTCCGCGCCGGACGAGGAGGCGACATGAGTTGGTTGTGGGCCATCATCCTCGGCCTGATTCTGGGCCTGATCGCGAAGGCCATCATCCCGGGCAAGCAGCAGATCCCCCTCTGGCTGACCGTGATCTTCGGCATGCTGGGCAGCGTCCTGGGCAACTGGGCGGCCACCGGCCTCGGCGTCAACGAGACCAAGGGCATCGACTGGACCCGGCATCTGCTCCAGCTGATCGGCGCGGTCATCATCGTCGCCGTGGGCGACCGGCTGTGGGCCTCCCTCCGCGGCCGCAAGAGACAACCCACCTGAGCGCCGCGGACAGGGAACGGCGGCCGGTGCGCGACACCCGCGCACCGGCCGCCGTCGTGAGCGTGCGACTCAGCGGCCCTCGAGCTGCGCGAGCTTGCGCCCGGCCTTGAGGTACGCGGTGCCCGGCGCACCGGCCAGCTTCTCGGCCAGCACCTCGGCCAGCGGGAGCACCGACTCCGCCTCGGCGAGCACCACCGTCTCCTGGCCGCCCTCGCCCTCCACGACCAGCCGCAGCGCGTTCTGCTTGGCCAGCCGCCGCGCCGCCGAGGCGCTCGGCGTGAACTCCAGGACCTTCGTCAGCACCGCCGCGACCGTCTCCCCGCCGTGCTCGGCGACATCGACGACCGGCAGCGACTCCACATCGGCGAAGGACTTCTTGGAGAACTGCGCGATGAACCCGGCCCGCGCCGCCATCGCCGCCTCCAGCCCGTACAGCGCCGCCACGACCTCACCCGCGAGGATCTTCTTGAGGTCCATCGGGTGCAGCGAACGGTCACCGATCCGCCCCAGCGCGAGCGCGATCTCCTCGTCCGTCCACTCCGTCCAGGCCTTGAGGTACGGCTCCATCAGCCGGTCCGGCACCGACATGATCTTGCCGAAGACATCGTCGGCGGGCGCGCTCAGACCGACGTAATTGCCCTTGGACTTGGACATCTTGGCGCCCGTGCCGTCCGTGCCCTCGATCAGCGGCATCGTCACGACCAGCTGCGGCGTCTGCCCGCGCAGCTCCATCAGCTTCCGGGCCATCTGGAGGTTGAGCAGCTGGTCCGAGCCGCCCAGCTCCACATCGCAGTTCAGCGCCACCGAGTCCAGGCCCTGCGCGATGGGGTACAGCAGCTCCGTCATGGTCAGCCCGGAGCCGGCCGCCAGCCGGTTGCGGAAGTCCTCGCGCTGCAGCAGCTGCGAGGCCGGCACATGGGCGAGCAGCCCGAGCAGCTCGGGGAAGGTGTACGGCGCCAGCCACTCGCTGTTCTGCCGGAAGCTGACCTTCTCGAAGTCGAAGAAGGGGCGCACCTGTTCGCGGTAGGTGGCGAGGTTGTGCGCGATGTCCTCGTCGGTCAGCGGCGGGCGCTCGGCCGTACGGCCCGACGGGTCACCGATCTTGGCGGTGAAGTCGCCGATGATCAGCGTGACGTCGTGGCCCAGCCGCTGGAACCGGCTCAGGATGATCAGTGGGACCGCATGCCCCAGGTGCACATCGGTCGCCGTCGGGTCGATGCCCAGCTTGATGTGCAGACCCTTGCCGGCCGCCCGGCGCTCCTCGATCCGCTCGGCCAGCTTGTCCACGCCCGGCAGGACCTCGACCGTACGGGCCGCGATCAGCTCGGCCTGCTCCTTGGCGGACAGGTCCGTCAGGTCGAGATAGCGCCGGGCGCCCGTCTCCTGGAGCAGCTCCGAGACCGTGGCGTCCGAGGAGAGGTCGGCGGAGAGCAGCGTGCTGGCGCGGGCGACGGATTCGCCGAGGCGTGTCATGGCGTTCCTGATCGATCGTGGTTCCCCCAGGGTGGTCCCCAAGGGGGGAGGCAAGAGGCCAGTCTATTCGGTGCCCGTGCACCCGCCCCCGCCTCCCCGCCCGCGCCGCGCTCACACCCCCGGGCTCACCGAGCTCATGTTGAAGTCCGGGATCCGCAGCGCGGGCATCGCGGCCCTGGTGAAGTAGTCGCCCCACTCACGCGGCAGGGTCCGCTCCGTGCGGCCCGCCTCCACCGCCCGCGACAGCAGATCCACCGGCGACTCGTTGAAGCGGAAGTTGTTGACCTCGCCGACCACCTCGCCGCCCTCCACCAGATAGACCCCGTCCCGGGTCAGCCCGGTCAGCAGCAGCGTGGCCGGATCGACCTCGCGGATGTACCACAGGCAGGTCAGCAGCAGCGCCGGACCGTCGTGCCCGCTCGCCGCCACCATCTCCTCCAGGGAACGCGAACCACCCCCCTCCAGAAGGAGGTTGTCGATCCCCGGCGCCAACGGCAGGCCCGTCAGCCCGGCGCTGTGCCGGGTGGTCAGCAGCCGGTTCAGCACACCGTCGCGCACCCAGTCGGTGGCGGCCAGCGGCAGCCCGTTGTCGAAGACGGACGCATCGTCGCCGGACGCATGCGCCAGGACGAACGGCGCGCACTCCAGCCCCGCCGCCGCCGGATCGCTGCGCAGCGTCAGCGGCAGCCCGGAGAGCCGCTCGCCCACCCGCGTACGCGCCGCCCCCGCGCCGTCGCCCGGCCTGGAAAAGACCGTACGGCCCTCCGCGGCATCCCGGGCCGAGGACGACCACAGCTGGTAGATCAGCAGATCGGCCACGGCGGTCGGCGGCAGCAGCGTCTCGTACCGCCCGGCGGGCAGCTCGATCCGCCGCTCGGCCCAGCCCAGCCGCCGGGCCAGCTCCGCATCCATCTCCCGCGGGTCGACATCGCCGAAGTCCCGGGTGGCGCGCCCCGCCCAGGCCGACCGGGCGCGGTCCGGCGACTTGGCGTTCAGCTCCAGCGTCCCGGTGGGCTGGTCGTGCCGCAGCCGCAGCCCGGCCGAGGTGCCCAGATACGACGAGACGACCCCGTGGTGCGCGAAGCCGTACAGCTCCCGGCCGCCCGCTCGGGCCTGCTGGAACGCCTCGCCGAGGGCCGGCGCGAACTGCGCGAAGACCTCCGATGAAGTCTCGTCGGGCGCGTCCGTGAAGTGCGCCGACGCCTTCCGGCCGGCCACCAGCGGCTGCGCGTCCTCGGCCGGCCCCGCGTCCCGGGCGGCCGCCTCCGCGGCCCGGACCAGCGGCTCCAGCTCGTCCGCGGTGACCGCCGACCGCGACACCACACCGGACGCGGTGCCCTGCCCGCCGTCCACCGTCGCGATGACGGTCAGCGTCCGGCCCCGGGTGACCCCGTTGGTGGTCAGCGCATTGCCCGCCCAGCGCAGATTGGCGCTGGACTGCTCATCGGCGATCACCACACACCCGTCCGCGCGGGAGAGCTCCAGGGCCCGCTCGACGATCTCGTGCGGTGCGTTGCTCCGGCGCTTACCGTTCGTGCCGTTCGTACGGGGACTCATCGACCCGCCTCCTGCGTGGTGTTAAGGATGTTCACGCCCTCGAACAGCGCCGACGGGCAGCCGTGCGACACCGCCGCGATCTGCCCCGGCTGTGCCTTGCCGCAGTTGAAGGCGCCGCCCAGCACATACGTCCCGGGACCGCCGACCGCCCGCATCGAACCCCAGAAGTCGGTGGTCGTGGCCTGATAGGCGACATCGCGCAGCTGCCCGGCCAGCCGGCCGTTCTCGATACGGAAGAAACGCTGGCCGGTGAACTGGAAGTTGTACCGCTGCATATCGATCGACCACGACCGGTCCCCGACGACGTAGATGCCGCGCTCCACGCCCGCGATCAGCTCCTCCGTGGACGGCCCGTCCGGCGCCGGCCGGAGTGACACATTGGCCATCCGCTGCACCGGCACATGGCCCGGCGAATCCGCGAACGCGCAGCCGTTGGAGCGCGGGAATCCCGTCAACCTGGCGATTCTGCGGTCGAGTTGATAGCCGACCAGGGTCCCGTCCTTGATCAGATCCCAGGACTGCGCGGCCACCCCCTCGTCGTCGTAGCCGATCGTCGCCAGGCCGTGCTCGGCGGTCCGGTCGCCCGTCACATTCATGATCTCGGAGCCGTACGCCAGCTTCCCCAGCTGGTCGAAGGTGGCGAACGAGGTGCCCGCGTAGGCCGCCTCGTACCCCAGCGCCCGGTCCAGCTCGGTCGCGTGACCGATCGACTCATGGATGGTCAGCCAGAGGTTCGACGGGTCCACCACCAGGTCGTACGCACCCGGCTCGACGCCCGGCGCGCGCATCTTCCCGGCGAGGTGCTCCGGGATCTGCGCCAGCTCGCCGTCCCAGTCGTAGCCGCCGCCGGTCAGGTACTCCCAGCCGCGGCCGACCGGCGGCGCGAGGGTGCGCATCGAGTCGAACTCGCCGCTCGCCTCGTCCACCGCGACCGCCGTCAGCTGCGGGTGCAGCCGCACCCGCTGCTGGGTCGTGCTGGTGCCCGCCGTGTCCGCGTAGAACTTGTTCTCCTGGACGGCCATCAGCGAGGCATCCGCATGCGCCACCCCGGGCGCCGCCAGCAGCCGGGAGCTCCACTCCGCCAGCAGCCCCGTCTTGTCGGCGTCCGGTACGTCAAAGGGGTTGATCTCGTACGAGGAGATCCAGGTGCGGTCGGGGTGCGCGGGCTCGGCCGCCAGCTCGACCCGCCCGCCCGTCGCCCACCGCCCCCCTTCGCCGGAAGCGCTTCGCGCTGCTGTATCGATTCCGGCGGCCTCGATCACCTTGGCGGACAGCTTCGCCATCGCCACCGCCTGCGAGGCCACCCGCGCCGCCGCGTCCATCGTCAGATCGACCCCGGAGGCGAAACCCCAGGCGCCGCCGTGCACCACCCGTACCGCGTACCCGAGGTCGGTGGTGTCCGAGGTCCCGGCCGTACGGGCGTCCCGCAGCCGCCAGGCCGCGCTGCGCACCCGCTCCAGGCGGAAGTCGGCGTGTTCGGCGCCCAGGGCGCGGGCCCGTGCCAGCGCGGCGTCGGCCAGCGCGTGCAGCGGCAGCGCCAGGAAGGTCTCATCAAGGGTGTGGGGTGCAGCGGGCACGTCGTCCTCCCCGTAGTCGGTGACTGCATCATGCCCTGGTTCTGTGGGGACCCGACAGTGACCGGCGCGGGGCCCTGTACAGGCTCGATTCCCCGGAATGCCCCTGTGACCGATAGTTTCGTAGCGAACTCAGGACGGATCAGGAAACGGAAAGGGTGATCTTTTGAGCCGCTCGGTTCTGGTCACCGGAGGCAACCGCGGCATTGGCCTCGCCATTGCCCGTGCCTTCGCCGAGGCAGGCGACAAGGTCGCCATCACCTACCGCTCGGGCGAGCCCCCCGCGGGATTTTTGGCCGTGAAGTGTGACATCACGGACAGCGAGCAGGTCGAGCAGGCGTACAAGGAGATCGAGGAGAAGCAGGGCGCGGTCGAGGTGCTGGTGGCCAACGCCGGCGTCACCCGCGACCAGCTGCTGATGCGGATGTCCGAGGAGGACTTCACGTCGGTCCTCGAGACCAACCTCACCGGCACCTTCCGCGTGGTCAAGCGCGCCAACCGCGCGATGCTGCGGGCCCGTAAGGGACGCGTGGTGCTGATCTCCTCCGTGGTGGGCCTGATGGGCGGCCCGGGGCAGTCGAACTACGCCGCCTCGAAGGCCGGCCTGGTGGGCTTCGCCCGCTCGCTCGCCCGGGAGCTGGGCAGCCGCAACATCACCGTCAACGTCGTCGCGCCGGGCTTTGTCGACACCGACATGACCCGCGCGCTCACCGACGACCAGCGGGACAACATCATGAAGCAGGTGCCGCTCGGGCGCTATGCGCAGCCCGAGGAGATCGCCGCCTCGGTCCGCTTCCTGGCCTCCGACGAGGCCGCGTACATCACCGGAGCCGTCATTCCCGTCGACGGCGGATTGGGCATGGGTCACTGATCAGCATGAGCGGAATCCTTGCAGGCAAGCGCATTCTCGTCACGGGCGTGCTGACCGAGTCGTCGATCGCGTTCCAGGCAGCCAAGGTCGCCCAGAACGAGGGCGCCGAGGTCATCCTCACCGGCTTCGGCCGGCTCTCGCTCGTCGAGCGCATCGCCAAGCGGCTGCCGAAGCCGGCGCCGGTCATCGAGCTGGACGTCACCAACCAGGAGCACCTGGACACCCTCGCCGACAAGATCCGCGAGCACCAGGGCGAGGACGCCCGCATCGACGGCATCGTCCACTCCATCGCCTTCGGCCCCCAGGGCGCCTTCAACTTCCTGGAGGCGGGCTGGGAGGACGTGTCGACGGCCGTGCAGGTCTCGGCGTACTCCTACAAGTCGCTGACCATGGCCCTGCTGCCGCTGATGGAGCACGGCGGCGCGGTCGTCGGCCTCACCTTCGATGCGCAGATCGCCTGGCCGAAGTACGACTGGATGGGCGTGGCCAAGGCGGCGCTGGAGTCCACCAACCGCTACCTGGCGCGCGACCTGGGCCCCAAGGGCATCCGCTGCAACCTGGTCTCGGCCGGCCCGATCAAGTCGATGGCCGCCAAGTCCATCCCCGGCTTCGAGGAGCTGGCGGACGTGTGGAACCACCGCGCCCCGATCGGCTGGGACCTGGCCGACCCGGAGCCGGCCGGCCGTGGTGTCGTCGGCATGCTGTCCGACTTCTTCCCGCGTACGACCGGTGAGATCGTGCACGTCGACGGCGGCGTGCACATGATGGGCGCCTGACGCCCGCAGCGCATCTCCACTGCCCGTCCCGGTCCGCCGGGGCGGGCAGAACGCGTTTTCGAGTCGAGAAGCGGCGGCCTCCGCCACACACTGGAGGAACGCCGGGGCTCGCCCGGCGCAACGTTCCCGGCGCATCGTGGGGAGGTCCCGGCGTGCCCGCATCCCGCTGCCGTACGGCAGCTCTGACGGTCGCCCTGACCGCCCTCCTGGGCGTCACCGCATCGGCCGCGCGGGCCGTGCCGCCCGCCCCCGGCGACGATCCCCGGGAGGTGCCGCGGGCCCGGTGCCGCACCGCCGTCGTGGGCAGCACCGGCACCGCCCGCTGCTTCAACCCCAACGGCACCCTCAGCCGGGTGCGGCTGCACATCGAGTGCAAGCGCTGGTACGACCCGGATGTGGACACCCGCGCCGTACCGGTCGGCCCCGCCCGGCAGATCACCGTCGCCGGACGCTGCTGGCAGGAGATCCAGGACCTGTGGGTCAGCCAGGACCTGGGGGAGTGAGCGGAGGGGCCTGAGAACGGGGCGCCTGGCAGCGCTCCTGCGCGGCGCCGTGCGGGCCGCGGTCCCGGCGGTTACCCCGTACGGCACGGCGCCGATCACGTGGTGCGCCCCGGGAATACCGCCCGGCACACGCCGCGTTGTGGCCCCGCAGGGGGCGCTCGTCACCCTTACGGGATGCGTTCGACCGCGCCCTAGGTGTATTGATCACGAGCGTTGTTAACAGTCGCTGGGCTTGATCAATGGCGAAGACCTCCGGTGTGGTGGAGGTGTCTACGCTTCACCGCAC
>NZ_JBIWOD010000017.1:0-202306 GCF_044767545.1 Streptomyces sp. NPDC101227
GCCCGGTTACATTCCGAACCCGGAAGCTAAGCCTTTCAGCGCCGATGGTACTGCAGGGGGGACCCTGTGGGAGAGTAGGACGCCGCCGAACAAATCTTCAGCTCCGGCTCCTGGACCTTCTGGTTCAGGAGCCGGAGCTTTTTTGTTCTGATTTTCAGGTGAGAGGCGTAACTTGACGTTCACCTCGCGTCGCCAGGATCCGCGTCATGGGGACAGTAGGAATGCTCGAGTCCGCCGGTGTGCGTGCTGGTGACGAGGTCGTGGTGCCGGCCTATGGCAACGCCGAAGTGGCGCGGGCTGTGGTGCAGTTGGGCGCCGTGCCGGTGTTCGCCGATGTGGACGCCGACAGTTACTGCCTCGACCCGGCCGCGGTGGCGGACGTGGTGACCTCCCGGACGGCGGCGGTCGTGGCGATACATCGCTTCGGGCGCCGGGCCGACGCCGGATGGATCCGTGAAGTGGGACAGCGGCACGGGCTGTTGGTGCTGGTCGAGGACGAGCCGGGAGCGGAGCCGGACGGTGCGGAGCGGCGACAGGCGCTCGCGACGTATCTGGACGGCAGGCTCAGCGGCGTGGATACGCCGGCGCCGGCGGCCGGGCACACGTATGAGCAGTACGTGGTGCGGGTGCCGGGGAACGGGCGGCCGGACCGGGATGCCTTTGCGCGGGCTCTGCGGGCCAAGGGTGTGGCGTGCAAGGTTCCGGTGCAGGCCCCGGCGTATCGGATGCCGGGGCTGCGGCGGGATGTGTTTCTGCCGCATACCGAGCGGGCCGTTGACGAGACGCTGGCTTTGCCTCTGCATGTGGATGTGTCGCGGCGGGAGTTGCAGAAGATGGTGAGCGCCTGCAATGCGCTGGGAGGATTGCTGCAGCCGGCCTTTTAGATGTGTGGGCGGGCACGGTGTCTCGGAGCGTCGCGGAGATCAGGTAGTATTTCTTCTGTCGCTGCGCCCCAATAGCTCAGTCGGCAGAGCGTCTCCATGGTAAGGAGAAGGTCTACGGTTCGATTCCGTATTGGGGCTCTGGATAGCGAAGGCCCCCGCCGGTTGGCGGGGGCCTTCGTCGTATCCGGGTTCAGTCGGCGGGAATTTCAGGGACCCGCATGGCGAGGATGGCCATGTCGTCGGAGGCCGGTTCGGCGGCGAAGCGTTCCACGGCGCGCAGGACGCGGGCGGCGACGGCACCGGCGGTCAGGCCCGTACAGGTCGTCAGGACGTCGGTGAGGCCGTCGTCGCCGAGCATGCGGGTGCCCTCGCGGCGTTCCGTGACGCCGTCCGTGACGCACAGGAGGACATCGCCGGGGTCGAGGGTCACGGTCTGCTCGTAGAGCTCGAGGTCATCCATGACGCCGAGGAGGGGCTGGGGTTCGGCGGCCGGTTCGACCGTGCCGTCCTGGCGCAGGCGGAGCGGCAGCGGATGGCCGGCGCAGACGACCTTGAGGAGGGCGCTGCCGTCGGGCTGGGGCCACAGCTCGCCGTAAAGGAGCGTCAGGAAGCGGCTGCGGGCGCCTTCGTCGAGGATGGCGGCGTTGAGGCGTTCGAGTACGGCAGGGCCGCCGAAGCCCTCGCGGGCCAGGAGGCGGAGGGCGTGCCGGGCCAGGCCCGTGACGGCCGCCGCTTCGGGGCCCGTACCGCAGACGTCGCCGATGGCGAAGCCGTAGGCGCCGTCGCGGATCGGGAAGAGGTCGTAGAAGTCGCCGCCGACTTCGTTGCCCTCGCCGGCCGCGCGGTAGATGACCTCGACCTCGACGCCGGCGATCTCGGGCAGCTCCGGGGGGAGCAGGCTGCGCTGGAGGGACTGGCTGATGGCCGTGCGCTCGGAGTAGAGGCGGGCGTTGTCCAGCGCGAGCGCGGCCCGGCGGGAGAGGTCCTCGGCGAGTTCGAGGATCTCCTGGCGGAAGTGTTCCTCGGTGGGCTTGCCGAGGGTCAGCATGCCGATGACGCGGTTCCGCGCGACGAGCGGGAGGACGACCGTCTCGCCGCCGACGGCGGAGGCGGTGGCCAGGGTGGCGCCCGGTCCGGTGGACGGGCGGGCGGAGTTGCCCAGGCCCAGGCTGCGCATGGACGTGCGCAGCGCCGCGTCGTGGGCGGCGTCGCTGGGGGCGGTCCAGACGCGGGCGCCGGGGGTGGGGACCGGCTCGGGCGGATCGACCTTGAGGAGGAGGGTCTTGAGGCCGTCGATGCGGTCCTCGTCCTCGTGCAGAACGTAGGAGAGCTCGGGCTCGGAGCTCTGGTCGGCGACGGTGTAGACGGCGCACCAGGTGGCGAGGGTGGGGACCGTCATCTGGGCCATCAGGGCCAGGGTCTGGTCGCGGTCGAGGGTGCCGGCCAGGAGGTCGGAGGCCTCGACGAGGAAGGAGAGGGAGCCGCGGCGCAGCTTTTCCAGCTCGGTCAGGCGGGCGCGTTCGACGGCGAGGGCGATGCGGTCGGCGGCGAACTGGAGGCGGAGCGCCTCTTCGTTCGTGTAGCGGCCGGGGCCCTCCGCGGCGACGCCGAGGGAGCCGGTGAGGCGGCCCTCGACCTTGAGGGGGACGGTGACGACCGAGCGCATGCCCGTACCGGAGAGGAGGGGTACGGCGCCGGGAACGGCGGTGAGGTCTTCGTGTACGGCGGGCATCCGGGCGGAGCCGTAGCGTCCGGATCCGGCCTCCACCGGGACGCGGGCGAAGCGCTGGCGGGCGGAGGGCAGACCCGTGGAGGCGCGGACCTCGAGCTCGGTCTCGTCGTCGGTGGCCAGCAGGAGGTAGGCGGCGTCGCCGTCGAGCATGTCGCGGGCGCGCTCGACGGTGCGCTGGAGCAGACCGTCGAGGTCGTCGGGGGCCGGGGAGCCGATGAAGACCTCGAACGGGTCGGAGGTGCGGCCCTCCGACTGGGCCGTCTGGGTGGCGGCGTCCGGGGCGGGGGTGCGCTGGGGGCTCTGCAGGATGGCGCGCTCGTGATCACGCACGAGGAGGCAGACCGTGGAGGCCTCGCCGTCGGCGTCGCGAACGCGCAGGTGGGAGGCGTAGACCGGGATGACGCGGCCGTCGGCTCCTCTTATGCCGTACGAGCCCTCCCAGCGCGAGAGCTCGAGCGCCTCGGCGATGCCGGTGCCCGTGCCGGGGGTGTGCGGCCAGGCGGCGAAGTCGGTGATCGGCTTGCCGATGACCTTTTCCTGGTCGTACGCGAAGAGCTCCTGTGCGTCGTCGTTCCAGGAGCTGATGCAGCCGGCGCGGTCGATCTGTACGACGGCGACGCGGACGCGGGTTTCGGTGGCCGGAAGGGCGTCCACCGGGAGCGCGGGCCCGGCGGACCGGGTGCCGGCCGGGCGGTCGGGCAGCTCGAGCTGGAACCAGACATGTTTCTGGGCGGCGGTGTACTCCACGCCCCAGCGGGCGGCCAGCGCGCCGCACAGCAGCAGGCCGCGGCCGCCCTCGCGGTCGGGGTGGACCATGGCCTGGCCGGCGTTCTGGAGCGGAATCTCGCGTTCGGGGTAGCGGTCGGCTACGGAGATGCGTACGCCGCCGTCCGTCCGCAGGCACAGCACATCGGCGGCGGTGCCGGCATGGACCACGGCGTTGGTGACCAGTTCGCTGGTCAGGACGACGGCGTCGTCGACGATGTCGCCGAAGCCCCAGCCCTGGAGGGTGTCCCTGACGAACGCGCGGGCAGTGGCGACCGAACGCCCGACCGGCTCGAATGTGGCGGCGGCCCGCGCGGTGATCACAGCACTCCCCATTGGTTTTTCGTCGCTCCCCCGAGTCCTGTGCCCGTTTCTCGTGGTGTCGATGCGCAAGCCAGGCTAGACGGTCTGGTCGGGCGGTGGGAACGAAGGCGTGCGTTCTGGGACGCAGACGTCCTCCGGCGGCCATGTTCGTCCCCCGTGAGGAATGTGTGTGGCCGCCGGGCATGGCCGATATCGCGCTGCACCTGGGGTGTGGATGCTGCCGAACCGTTGTGACTCCCCTCTTCCTGAAGGCGGGGGATTCTCGGCTCGCGCCGCTCGGTCATTTCGGCGCATGAGCGACTTTTATACGGTCGACGTCGGCCGGATTGAGACCGGCCGGGAGTGGCTAATGACAAGTCCTGCCCGTCACCTTCAACGAATCTCCATCGGTGTGGTTACGTTTCGACTCCTTGCCGCTTCCGTGCGACGGGGTGAAACACTGGGCACGTACCTAGAGAAAGCCCGGCTAGAACGGTCGACCCTGCGGGAGGGACTACGGTGGAGTCTGGCGCAGCGGCGCGGGGCGTAAGCACGCGCGCGAAAGGCGGACGATCCCGGAACAACGGGACGACCGAGGTGGACACGGCTGCCCTGAATCGGCTGTTGGTCGCTCTTGTCGCCATGCGGGACGGGAACTTCCGCAAGCGGCTCACGGTTTCCGGTGAAGGCGTCATGTCGGAGATTGCGGCCGTCTTCAATGAGGTCGCGGACCGTAATCTGCATCTGACGGGCGAGCTGGCGCGGGTGCGCCGGGTCGTCGGACGTGAGGGAAAGCTCACGGAACGGCTGGAGGTCGGCGCCGCCGAGGGCTCCTGGGCGGCGGCCATCGACGCCTCGAACGCCCTGGTGGACGATCTCGTACGGCCTGTTTCCGAAGTGGGACGGGTGCTGTCGGCGGTGTCCGAGGGCGACCTGGAACAGCGGATGGATCTTCGGTCGCGCAGTTCGGACAGCTCTTCGGAGCATCCCCTGCGGGGCGAATTCCTGAAGGTCGGCCGTACGGTCAACGGACTGGTGGACCAGCTTTCCGCGTTCACCGACGAGGTCACGAGGGTGGCCAGCGAGGTCGGTACGGAGGGCAAGCTCGGCGGCCAGGCGCGGGTGCGCGGCATGTCCGGTTCGTGGAAGGACCTCACGGAATCGGTCAACACCATGGCCTCGCGGCTCACCGCCCAGGTGCGTGACATTGCTCTCGTCACCACCGCGGTCGCCAAGGGTGATCTGTCGCGCAAGGTGACCGTGCATGTCGCCGGCGAGATGCTGGAGCTGAAGAACACCGTCAACACGATGGTGGACCAGCTCTCCTCGTTCGCGTCCGAGGTGACCCGGGTGGCCCGGGAGGTCGGCACGGAGGGCGAGCTCGGCGGCCAGGCGCAGGTGCCCGGTGTGGCCGGCGTGTGGAAGGACCTGACGGATTCGGTCAATCTCATGGCCGGGAACCTGACCGCTCAGGTGCGCGGGATCGCTCAGGTCACCACCGCCGTCGCGAACGGCGATCTGTCGCAGAAGGTCACGGTCAGTGCGCGCGGTGAGGTCGCGCAGCTCGCCGACACCATCAACACCATGACCGAGACGCTGCGGACGTTCGCGGACGAAGTGACGCGGGTGGCGAACGAGGTCGGGGCCGAGGGCCAGCTCGGCGGCCAGGCGCAGGTGCCGGGTGCGGCGGGGACGTGGAAGGACCTCACCGACTCGGTGAACAACGCGTTCCGGAACCTGACCGGCCAGGTGCGGGACATTGCGCAGGTGACGACGGCGGTCGCCAACGGTGATCTGTCGCAGAAGGTCACCGTCGATGTCGCCGGTGAAATGCTGGAGTTGAAGAACACCGTCAACACGATGGTGGACCAGCTCTCGGCGTTCGGTGCCGAAGTGACGCGGGTGGCGCGGGAGATCGGCGTCGAGGGTGAGCTGGGCGGCCAGGCGGCGGTCCCGGGCGCGGCGGGGACGTGGAAGGACCTCACGGACTCCGTGAACACCGCCTTCCGCAACCTGACCGGCCAGGTCCGCAACATTGCGCAGGTGACGACGGCGGTCGCCAACGGTGATCTGTCGCAGAAGGTCACCGTCGACGTCTCCGGTGAGATGCTCCAGCTGAAGAACACCGTGAACACCATGGTGGATCAGCTGTCCTCGTTCGCGGACCAGGTCACGCGGATGGCCAGGGACGTGGGTACGGAGGGCCGGCTGGGCGGTCAGGCCCGGGTGGACGGTGTCAGCGGCACCTGGAAGGAACTGACCGACTCCGTCAACTTCATGGCGGGGAACCTCACCTCGCAGGTGCGGCAGATCGCCCAGGTGACGACGGCGGTCGCGCGCGGTGACCTGTCGCAGAAGATCGACGTCGATGCGCGCGGCGAGATCCTGGAGCTGAAGAACACCATCAACACGATGGTCGACCAGCTCTCCGCGTTCGCCGAGCAGGTCACCCGGGTCTCCCGGGAGGTCGGCACCGACGGACGACTGGGCGGTCAGGCGCAGGTGCCGGGCGTCGCCGGTGTCTGGCGGGATCTGACCGATTCCGTGAACGGCATGGCCGGCAACCTGACGGCTCAGGTCCGCAACATCGCGCAGGTCGCCACCGCGGTCGCGCGTGGTGACCTGTCGCAGAAGATCGACGCGGACGCCCGGGGCGAGATCCTGGAGCTGAAGAACACCCTGAACACGATGGTCGACCAGCTGTCGTCGTTCGCGGAGCAGGTCACGAGGGTCGCCCGCGAGGTGGGCACCGAGGGCATTCTGGGCGGCCAGGCCGAGGTACAGGGCGTCAGCGGTACGTGGAAGGACCTCACCCAGTCCGTCAACTTCATGGCGAACAACCTGACGTCGCAGGTGCGCAACATCGCCGAGGTGACGACGGCGGTGGCCCGCGGTGATCTGTCGAAGAAGATCACTGTTGACGCCAAGGGCGAGATCCTCGAACTGGTGACGACCGTCAACACGATGGTGGACCAGCTGTCGTCGTTCGCGGAGCAGGTGACCCGGGTGGCCCGTGAGGTGGGCACCGAGGGCCAGTTGGGCGGCCAGGCCCGGGTGCCGGGCGCGACGGGAATCTGGCTGGATCTCACCGACAACGTGAACCTGATGGCCAACAACCTGACCATCCAGGTGCGCAACATCTCGCAGGTTTCGGCGGCGGTCGCCAACGGCGATCTGACGAAGAAGGTGACGGTCGAGGCGCGCGGCGAGGTCGCGCAGCTGGCCGACACGGTCAACACGATGGTCACGACGCTGTCGTCGTTCGCCGACGAGGTCACGCGGGTGGCCCGCGAGGTAGGCACCGACGGCATCCTGGGCGGCCAGGCCCGCGTCCCCGGTGTCGCCGGTACGTGGAAGGACCTCACGGAGTCCGTGAACTCCATGGCCAACAACCTGACCGGCCAGGTCCGTAACATCGCGATGGTCACCACCGCCGTCGCCAAGGGCGATCTGACCAAGAAGATCGACGTGGACGCGCGGGGCGAGATCCTCGCGCTGAAGACCACCATCAACACCATGGTCGACCAGCTGTCGTCGTTCGCCGAGCAGGTCACGCGGGTGGCCCGCGAGGTGGGTACGGAAGGCCAGCTGGGCGGTCAGGCGCAGGTGCGGGGCGTGGCCGGCACCTGGAAGGACCTGACGGAGTCCGTCAACGAGATGGCCGGGAACCTGACCCGGCAGGTGCGGGCGATCGCCGCCGTGGCCGCGGCGGTGACCCTCGGCGACCACAACGTCCGCATCGATGTGGACGCGGCCGGCGAGATCCTGGAGCTCCAGGACAACGTCAACACCATGATCTCCACGCTGCGCGAGACCACTCTCGCCAACGAGGAACAGGACTGGCTCAAGGGCAACCTGGCCCGGATCTCCGGTCTGATGCAGGGCCGCCGCGACCTCAAGGACGTCGCCACGCTCATCATGAGCGAGCTCTCGCCCGCGGTCTCCGCGCAGCACGGTGCGTTCTTCCTCGCGGCCCAGCCCGACAGCCAGGAGATCGGCGCGGACGGCGGCGAGGCGGGTGCGTACGAGCTGCGGCTGATGGGCTCGTACGGCTATGCCATGGGCGGCATGCCGACGACCTTCAAGCCCGGTGAGACGCTGATCGGCACGGCGGCGGAGGAGGGGCGCACCATCCTGGTGGAGAACGTCCCCTCCGGTTACCTCAAGATCGCCTCCGGGCTGGGGGAGGCGCCGCCGGCCAATGTGATCGTGCTGCCGGTGCTCTTCGAGGACAAGGTGCTCGGCGTGATCGAGCTGGCGTCCTTCCAGCCGTTCACGCAGATCCAGAAGGACTTCCTCAGCCAGATCGCCGAGATGATCGCGACCAGCGTGAACACCATCTCGGTCAACACCAAGACCGAGGTGCTGCTCAAGCAGTCGCAGGAGCTGACCGAGCAGCTCAAGGAGCGGTCGGGTGAGCTGGAGAGCCGGCAGAAGGCGCTGGAGCTGTCCAACTCCGAGCTGGAGGAGAAGGCCGAGCAGCTGCGGGCGCAGAACCGCGACATCGAGGTGAAGAACACCGAGATCGAGGAGGCGCGGCAGGTCCTGGAGGAGCGCGCCGAGCAGCTCGCGGTCTCCATGCGGTACAAGTCGGAGTTCCTGGCGAACATGTCGCACGAGCTGCGCACGCCGCTGAACTCCCTGCTGATTCTGGCCAAGTTGCTGGCCGACAACGCCGAGGGGAATCTCTCCCCGAAGCAGGTCGAATTCGCCGAGACCATCCATGGGGCGGGTTCCGATCTGCTCCAGCTGATCAACGACATCCTCGATCTGTCGAAGGTCGAGGCGGGCAAGATGGACGTCAGCCCGACGCGGATCGCGCTGGTCCAGCTCGTCGACTACGTCGAGGCGACGTTCCGGCCGCTGACCGCGGAGAAGGGGCTCGACTTCTCCGTACGGGTCTCCCCGGAGCTGCCCGCCACCCTGCACACCGACGAACAGCGGCTGCTGCAGGTGCTGCGCAATCTGCTCTCCAACGCGGTGAAGTTCACCGACAGCGGCGCCGTCGAGCTGGTCATCCGGCCGGCCGGCGCGGATGTGCCGGTGGCGATCCGTGAGCAGCTGCTCGAGCACGGCTCGCTGCGTGATCCGGACGCCGACATGATCGCGTTCTCGGTGACCGACACCGGTATCGGCATCGCGTCCAGCAAGATGCGGGTCATCTTCGAGGCGTTCAAGCAGGCGGACGGCACGACCAGCCGCAAGTACGGCGGTACGGGCCTGGGCCTGTCCATCAGCCGGGAGATCGCCCGGCTGCTGGGCGGCGAGATCCACGCCGCGAGCGAGCCCAGCCGCGGCTCCACCTTCACGCTCTACCTGCCGCACAACCCCGGCGGGCTGCCGCCGCAGGGCTACCCGCAGCTGGTGGCCGGCGGGCTGGCGATGGATGCGGAGGCGCGCGAGACGGAGGCCGGGCGGCAGGCCGAGCTGGAGGCGCTGGCGGAGGAGGAGTCCAGCCTCAACAGGCGGCGCAGGCGCTCCATTTCGGGCGGTGCGCGGCGCTTCGCGCTGCCCGGCCAGCCCGCGCCCACCCCGCCCCAGCAGGCGCCGCAGCAGCCGTCGGAGCCGACGACCCAGCAGTCCGCCGAGGAGCCCTGGATCGGCAACGGCCAGGACCTGGTGCAGCCGGGCATGGGGGGCGGCGGCTTCCATGGCGAAAAGGTGCTGATCGTCGACGACGACATCCGTAACGTCTTCGCGCTCACCAGCGTCCTGGAGCAGCACGGGCTCTCGGTGCTGTACGCGGAGAACGGCCGGGAGGGCATCGAGGTGCTGGAGCAGCACGACGATGTCGTCCTGGTCCTGATGGACATCATGATGCCGGAGATGGACGGCTATGCGACCACGGCCGCGATCCGTCGGATGCCGCAGTTCGCCGGGCTGCCCATCATCGCGCTGACCGCGAAGGCGATGAAGGGCGACCGGGAGAAGAGCATCGACTCCGGGGCCTCCGACTACGTGACCAAGCCGGTGGATACCGATCATCTGTTGTCGGTCATGGAGCAATGGATGCGCGCAAGGTGATGGGGCGTCCAGTATGGAGCCGAAAGAGGATCACGGCGTGCTGACTCACTGTTGCCGCGGACGTGTGGAAGCGCGGGATTCGGGGAACCTTCTGGTCTCTCGCTGCGTTTCTGCTACGTGCACAGTGACATCGCGGTGACAGGGTGTGGCGATAGGCGGGGTGCAGCTACCATGACCGGCACAAGAACGGGCGACGTGACGGAGTCGTCCCCTGGGGCGGCGTCCGGTTCCATGCCGGGGCGAGGAGGACGGGCCATGGTGCAGAAGGCCAAGATCCTCCTGGTCGATGACCGGCCGGAGAATCTGCTGGCGCTGGAGGCGATCCTCTCTGCGCTCGATCAGACACTGGTGCGGGCATCGTCCGGGGAGGAAGCGCTCAAAGCACTGCTCACGGACGATTTCGCGGTGATTCTGCTCGATGTGCAGATGCCGGGGATGGATGGGTTCGAGACCGCCGCGCACATCAAGCGGCGCGAACGTACCCGCGACATCCCGATCATCTTCCTCACGGCCATCAATCACGGCCCGCACCACACCTTCCGCGGCTATGCGGCCGGTGCGGTCGACTACATCTCCAAGCCGTTCGACCCGTGGGTGCTGCGCGCGAAGGTCTCGGTCTTCGTCGAGCTGTACATGAAGAACTGCCAACTGCGTGAGCAGGCCTCGCTGCTGAGGCTCCAGCTGGAGGGCGGGCGGCCGAACTCCGAGGCGAGGGAGTCGGCGGGGCTGCTGGCCGAGCTGTCGGCGCGGCTGGCCGCGGTCGAGGAGCAGGCGGAGGCGCTGTCCAAGCAGCTGGACGAGACGGCGGAGGCCGCCGCGGTCGCCACCGCCGCGCATCTTGAGCGCAAACTGACCGGGCTGCGCCGGGCGCTGGACGCGCTGGAGCCGGGGTCGGGCAGCGGGGCGGGCTGAGCGGCGCCCGGCGGCGGGTGACTGACGGTCTTTCATGAGGCGCACGCGCGACACGAATGGGTGAAGCGGCGTGCGCTCGTGACACGCTTGCCGTCGCCTGTAATCTCGTCGCCATGGCCTCACGTACGTCCGGCAAGGGAACCCAGAGCAAGGCGGGACCCGCCAAGCAGCGTGCCGGACAGTCCTCGGGCGCCGCGAAGAAGACCGCCGCGAAGCAGCCGTCTTCCGGGAAGAAGGCGCCCGCCAAGAAGCCTCCGGTGAAGAAGACCGCTGCCGCGAAGAAGGCTCCGGCGAAGAAGGCGCCGGCCAAAAAGGCCGCCCCGAAGCCGGCGCCCTCGCCGACCGGTGGCGTCTACCGCGTCGTCCGCGCCTGCTGGCTGGAGGCGGCGCACGGCATCGGGGCGACGTTCCGCCATTTCGGCCGGGGCGCGAAGAACCTCGACCCGGCGCACCGCAAGGACGGCCTGGCGCTGCTGCTGCTCGGCCTGGCGCTGGTGATCGCGGCCGGCACCTGGTCCAACCTCAGCGGCCCGGTCGGCGATCTCGTCGAGCTGCTGATCACCGGTGCCTTCGGGCGGCTGGACCTGGTCGTGCCGATACTGCTGGGCGTGATCGCCATACGGCTGATGCGGCACCCCGAGCAGCCCGAGGCCAACGGCCGGATCGTCATCGGGCTGTCCGCGCTGGTCGTCGGGGTCCTCGGGCAGGTCGCGATGGCGTGCGGGTCGCCGGGCCGCGGTGACGGGCTCGCCGCGATACAGGACGGCGGCGGCTATGTCGGCTGGGCGGCGTCCAAGCCCCTGATCTTCACGGTCGGGCAGACCCTGGCGGTGGCGCTGCTGGTGCTGCTGACCATTTTCGGGCTGCTGGTGGTCACCGCGACGCCGGTCAACGCCATCCCGCAGCGGCTGCGTGCGGTGGGCATCCGGCTGGGGGTGTTCTCGCCCGAGGAGCCCGAGGCGGACTTCGAGGAGGACGGCCGGTACGCGGAGGACTGGCGCGAGCGGCCCGCCCGCCCGGCGCGCCGCGGCCCCGCCGAGGATCCGGAGGCGTACGAGGAAGAGGCGCTGTCGCGGCGCCGCCGTCCGCGCCGGGCCTCCGCACAGCCCGCGCTGGACCGGCCGATGGACGCGGTGGATGTCGCCGCCGCGGCCGCCGCCGCGCTGGACGGCGCGGTGCTGCACGGCGTCCAGCCCTCGCCGCTGGTCGCCGGGCTCAGCAGCTCGGTCTCCGGGGAGCGCCAGGACTACGAGAACAGCACGGGGGACAGCGGCGCGGTGCCGCCGGCCCGTGAGGCGGAGCGGCCCGCGGACGGGCCCGGGCGGGCCGTACCGGACTTCACCAAGGCCGCGCCCGAGCCGTCCGGCGATCTGCCGCCGCGCGCCGAGCAGCTCCAGCTGTCCGGCGACATCACCTATTCCCTGCCGTCCCTCGACCTGCTCGCGCGCGGCGGTCCCGGCAAGACCCGGAGCGCCGCGAACGACGCGATAGTGGCCGCGCTGAGCAACGTCTTCCAGGAGTTCAAGGTCGATGCGGCGGTCACCGGCTTCACCCGGGGCCCGACGGTCACCCGTTACGAGGTCGAGCTGGGTCCGGCCGTCAAGGTGGAGAAGATCACCGCGCTGGCCAAGAACATCGCCTACGCCGTGGCCAGCCCCGACGTCCGGATCATCAGCCCGATCCCGGGCAAGTCAGCGGTCGGCATCGAGATCCCCAACACCGACCGGGAGATGGTCAACCTCGGCGATGTGCTGCGGCTGGCCGATGCCGCGGGCGACGATCACCCGATGCTGGTGGCGCTCGGCAAGGACGTCGAGGGCGGCTATGTCATGGCCAATATGACGAAGATGCCGCACGTCCTGGTGGCGGGCGCGACCGGCTCCGGCAAGTCCTCCTGCATCAACTGTCTGATCACCTCGGTCATGCTGCGCGCCACCCCGGAGGACGTCCGGATGGTGCTGGTCGACCCCAAGCGGGTCGAGCTGACGGCGTACGAGGGAATTCCGCACCTGATCACGCCGATCATCACCAATCCCAAGCGGGCCGCCGAGGCGCTGCAGTGGGTGGTGCGCGAGATGGACCTGCGCTACGACGATCTCGCGGCGTACGGCTTCCGGCACATCGACGACTTCAACGAGGCGGTGCGCGAGGGCAAGGTCAGCTCGCCCGAGGGCAGCGAGCGGGAGCTGGCGCCGTACCCGTATCTGCTGGTCATCGTGGATGAGCTGGCGGACCTGATGATGGTCGCGCCGCGCGATGTGGAGGACTCCATCGTCCGTATCACGCAGCTGGCCCGCGCGGCCGGGATCCACCTGGTACTGGCCACCCAGCGCCCGTCCGTCGATGTCGTGACCGGCCTGATCAAGGCCAATGTGCCGTCCCGGCTCGCGTTCGCCACCTCCTCGCTCGCCGACAGCCGGGTCATCCTCGACCAGCCGGGCGCCGAGAAGCTGATCGGCAAGGGTGACGGGCTCTTCCTCCCGATGGGGGCCAACAAGCCGGTCCGGATGCAGGGCGCGTTCGTGACCGAGGCCGAGGTCGCGGCCGTCGTGCAGCACTGCAAGGACCAGATGGCGCCGGTCTTCCGTGACGACGTCACCGTGGGCGGCAAGCAGAAGAAGGAGATCGACGAGGACATCGGCGACGACCTCGATCTGCTCTGCCAGGCCGCTGAGCTGGTGGTGTCCACCCAGTTCGGGTCGACGTCGATGCTCCAGCGCAAGCTGCGGGTGGGCTTCGCCAAGGCCGGACGGCTGATGGATCTGATGGAATCGCGCAACATCGTCGGGCCCAGCGAGGGTTCCAAGGCACGGGATGTCATGGTGAAGCCGGATGAATTGGACGGAGTGCTCTCGGTCATCCGGGGGGAAGCTACCGAGTAGCACATCCATCCGGGTCACTCGTACGTGAGAGAAAGCAACCGTTTCTCCTGCTGATACGTCAAGTTGAGGGAGGTGCGGGAATGACGGCTCATCATTGCGTTCGCGGCACCGTGCGTAGGCGTTCTGATGGCGTACAAACTCCGCTCTCCCGCTTGCCCGACCCTTTCGCTCCACCCCTAGACTGAACCTCCAGCAGGTGGCTACACGCTCGAAAGGCGCCCCCGTGTCCATCGGCAACTCCCCCGAAGCCGACCGGCCTTCCGTCGGTCGAGCCCTCCAGCAGGCCCGTATCGGAGCAGGACTGACCGTTGAGGAGGTCAGTACGACCACACGGGTGCGCATCCCGATCGTGCACGCGATCGAACAGGACGATTTCTCGCGCTGTGGCGGCGACGTCTATGCGCGGGGACACATCCGGACGCTCGCCCGAGCCGTTGACCTCGACCCCGAACCGCTGATCACCCAGTTCGACGCCGAGCACGGCGGGCGTCCCGAGCCGACCGTCCCCGCTCCGCTGTTCGAAGCCGAGCGGATCCGGTCGGAGCCGCGCCGCCCCAACTGGACCGCCGCGATGGTGGCGGCGATCGTCGCCGTCATCGGATTCGTCGGCTTCACGCTGTTCAACGGCGGCGGCAAGGGCGCCGACGGCCCCGTCTCGGCCGACGGGACGGCCAACGCCGAGAAGAAGCCGGCGCCGGCGCCGAACACCACCAGGCCGACGGTCAAGCCCACGGGGGCCCCCGCCCCATCCGAGAGCGCGATCGCCGGGCTGCCCAAGGACAAGGTCACGATCAAGGTGACCGCCCGTGACGGTCAGAGCTGGGTCTCGGCCAAGGACGCCAACGGCAAGCTGCTCCAGGACGGCCTGCTCAAGAAGGGCCAGTCCAAGACCTTCACGGACAAGAAGCGGATCGATCTCGTGCTGGGCAATGCCGGCGCCGTACAGCTGTACGTCAATGGCAAGGAGGTCAAGCGGGTCGGCGACGAGGGTTCCGTGGAGCGGCTGAGCTACACCCCGGGAGACCCCCAGGCAGGCTGAGCGCGGCCCGCGGCCGCGTCCGCCGCCGGGCCCGGGGCGCCCGGGACCGGTGGCACAGACCTGCGCGCCATGGCTGTCGGTGGGACGAAGTAGGCTGAGCCCCATGCCCGAACGCCGTACCGTCGCCCTTGTCACTCTTGGCTGCGCCCGTAACGAGGTGGACTCGGAGGAGCTCGCAGGCCGCTTGGCAGCGGACGGCTGGGAGCTCGTCGAGGAAGCCGCCGACGCGGATGTCGCCGTCGTCAACACCTGTGGATTCGTCGAGGCCGCCAAGAAGGACTCCGTCGACGCCCTGCTGGAAGCCAATGATCTCAAGGATCACGGCAAGACCCAGGCCGTCGTCGCCGTCGGCTGCATGGCCGAGCGCTACGGCAAGGAGCTCGCCGAGGCGCTGCCCGAAGCCGACGGCGTGCTCGGTTTCGACGACTACAGCGATATCTCCGACCGCCTCCAGACCATTCTGAACGGCGGCATCCACGCCTCGCACACCCCGCGCGACCGCCGCAAGCTGCTGCCGATCAGCCCGGCCGAGCGTCAGGGCGCCGGTGGGATCGCGCTGCCCGGCCACGCCCAGACCGGCTCCGACGTCCCGGCTCCGGCGGAAGCGCCCGAGGAATCCGTCCCCGAGGACCTCCCGGAGGGCATCGCGCCCGCCTCCGGGCCCCGGGCGCCGCTGCGCCGCAGACTCGGCAGCAGCCCGGTGGCCTCGGTGAAACTGGCCTCCGGCTGCGACCGGCGCTGCTCGTTCTGCGCGATCCCGTCCTTCCGCGGTTCGTTCATCTCCCGCCGGCCCTCCGATGTGCTGGGCGAGACCCGCTGGCTGGCGGAGCAGGGCGTCAAGGAGGTCATGCTGGTCTCCGAGAACAACACCTCCTACGGCAAGGACCTCGGCGACATCCGCCTGCTGGAGACGCTGCTGCCCGAGCTGGCCGCGGTCGACGGCATCGAGCGGATCCGGGTCAGCTACCTCCAGCCCGCCGAGATGCGTCCCGGGCTGGTCGACGTGCTGACCGGTACGGACAAGGTCGCGCCCTACTTCGACCTGTCCTTCCAGCACTCCGCGCCCGGGGTGCTGCGCGCGATGCGGCGCTTCGGCGACACGGAGCGGTTCCTCGGCCTGCTGGAGCAGATCCGTTCGAAGGCGCCGCAGGCCGGTGCCCGCTCCAACTTCATCGTCGGCTTCCCGGGCGAGACCGAAAGCGACCTGGCCGAGCTGGAGCGCTTCCTCACGGAGGCGCGCCTGGACGCCGTCGGCGTCTTCGGCTATTCGGACGAGGACGGCACGGAAGCCGCCTCCTACGAGGACAAGGTCGATCCCGAGGTGGTCGCCGAGCGGCTGGCGCGGGTGTCCTGGCTGGCCGAGGAACTGACCTCGCAGCGCGCGGAGGAGCGGGTCGGCGAGACCGTACGGGTGCTGGTGGACCGGATCGACGAGGAGGACGGCGTCGTCGGGCGGGCCGCGCACCAGGCGCCGGAGACCGACGGCTGCACGATCCTGAGGAACGGCCGGGACGGCGAGGACCTCGTTCCCGGTCGTATGGTCGAAGCAAAGGTCGTTGCGAGCGAGGGCGTCGATCTCGTGGCCGAGGTGCTGTCGGTGGACGGCACCGCGTGTACCGAGGAGGCGGACAGATGAGCGGAGTCCCGGCTTCCGCCGCCGGCGGGCCGCGCACGGCGCCGGCCGTCGGGCAGGCCGGGCTGTGGAACATCGCCAACGTCCTGACGATGCTGCGGCTGCTGCTGGTCCCGGCCTTCGTGCTGCTGCTGATGCACGACGGCGGGACGGACCCGGCCTGGCGCGCGTTCGCCTGGGCGGCCTTCGCCGTCGCCATGATCACCGATGTCTTCGACGGGCATCTGGCGCGCACGTACAACCTGGTCACCGACTTCGGCAAGATCGCCGACCCGATCGCGGACAAGGCGATCATGGGTGCGGCGCTGATCTGTCTGTCGGTGCTGGGAGATCTGCCCTGGTGGGTGACGGGCCTGATCCTCTTCCGGGAGCTCGGCATCACGCTGATGCGGTTCTGGGTGATCAAGCACGGCGTGATTCCGGCCAGTCGTGGCGGCAAGATCAAGACATTGGCGCAGGGCACCGCGGTCGGGATGTACGTCCTCGTGCTGACCGGACCGCTGGCCACGTTCCGCTGGTGGGTGATGGCCGTGGCCGTCGTGCTGACGGTGGCCACCGGACTCGACTACGTCCGCCAGGCCGTCATGCTGCGCCGGGCCGGACTGGCCAAGGAGCGCGGCGAGCGGGCCGAACGGGAAGCCGCGCGGTGACCGGGCCGGGTTCTGCGGCGGCCGGGGCGCTCGAGGCGCTCGCCGGGCGCGGGCAGAGCCTGGCGGTGGCCGAATCGCTGACCGGCGGTCTGGTGGCGGGCGCGCTGACCGCCGTACCCGGGGCGTCCCGGGTGGTACGGGGCGCGGTGACGGCGTATGCGACCGAGGTCAAGCGGGATGTGCTGGGCGTGGACGGTGCGCTGCTGGCCGCACGCGGGGCCGTCGACGCCGAGGTCGCCCGGCAGATGGCGAGCGGTGCCCGGCGGGTCCTCGGCGCCGACTGGGGAATCTCGACCACCGGCGTGGCCGGGCCCGAGCCGCAGGACGGGCAGCCGGTGGGGACCGTCTTCGTGGCCGTCGAGGGGCCGGACGGCGCCGGATCGGTGCGGCGGCTGGCGCTGGACGGGGATCGCGACCGGATCCGCCGGGACACCATCGATGCCGTGCTCGCACTGTTGTTGAGCGAACTGACAGAAAAAAGTGCGCCACAGGATACGGAACAACACGGGGGGAATGGATGTTTGCAGCCCTGAGTGAACACGAACTCACGCCCGGCACGGCCAGGGCCCAAGGCGGTACGGTGGGGCGAGAAGGATCCGGATCCGAGGTCCGAGGAGGGAGCCAGCGATGATTCTGCTTCGTCGCCTGCTGGGTGACGTGCTGCGCCGACAGCGTCAGCGCCAGGGCCGAACCCTGCGCGAGGTCTCTTCCTCCGCCCGGGTATCGCTCGGCTATTTGTCCGAGGTGGAGCGGGGGCAGAAGGAGGCGTCCTCCGAACTGCTCTCGGCGATCTGTGACGCACTGGACGTGCGCATGTCAGAGCTTATGCGGGAGGTCAGCGATGAGCTGGCGCTCGCCGAGCTGGCAGCGTCCGCGGCCGCGAGCGACCCGGTACCGGCACCGGTGCGGCCGAAGCTCAATTCGGTGTCCGTCACATCTCTGGCCGGTGTGCCGGAGGACCGTGTGACGATCAAGTCCCCGGCCGACGTCGTGGATGTCGTCGCGGCCTGACACCCCTGTTCGTACATTCACAAAGCCCCGGTCGGCAGCGGTTGGCCGGGGCTTTGTGCTGCCCGCGCGGCCTGGGGCGGAGCCTCGGCCGGCCCTCTTGACCTGCCCCAAAGCACCCGATCATTTATACGATGGGTGAAACGGAAATATGGGGTGAATCCCCGTAGGGCTACGTGGACAGGCGCCGAGCAGCACAGATGCGCAGGGACCTACGTAGATCCGCGTAGGTCCGCGCCATCGCAGATCCGCGCAATGCCGAAGTCTCGCGCGAACAGGAGTAGCTGGATGTCTGTGGTCAACAGCCCGCTGTCCGACGGCGACCGCGCCATCGTCGGGAACGCGTTGCAGGGAGCCCTCGTCGATCTGGTGGATCTCTCCCTGATCTCCAAGCAGGTGCACTGGAACGTCGTGGGCCCGCGCTTCCGCTCCGTGCACCTCCAGCTGGACGAGGTGGTGGACACCGCGCGCAAGCACGCGGACACCGTTGCCGAGCGGGCGTCGGCGATCGGGGTGCCGCCGGACGGACGGGCCGCGACGGTCGCCAAGACCAGCGGGATCGGCGAGGTGCCGGACGGCTGGATCAAGGACGGCGAGGTGGTGCAGACGCTGGTGAAGGGGCTGGCGGCGGTGATCGAGCGGATGCGGGAGCGGATCATCGACACCGCGGATCCCGACCCGGTCAGCCAGGACATTCTCATCGGTCTGACCGCCGACCTGGAAAAGCATCACTGGATGTTCCAGGCGGAGTCCCAGTGATATGCCGGACGGCCTGACGGTGGGCACCGGTGACCGGCCGCGCGGTCCGCTGCGGGACGCCCCGGCCGCGAACGGGCGCGGCATATCCCACCGCGCCCCGCACGCACCCCGGTGCGCTCTCCCGCCCGGCTGCGGGCCCGTCTAGCGTCGGCCGAGGGAGGCAAGCCATGGCGTGGGATGACATCGGGGCCCGCGGGTCGGATGGACGGCCGGCGGGGAGCCCGCCGTCCGCCCGGCGTCCCCGGGCCGTACCCGGCCGCTCGATAGCCGGGGCCCTCATCGGGGCCTTGTGGTGGTGGGCCGCGCTCCGGGTGACGCTGGAGCCGCGGGCGGCGGGGGCGGTCGAGGGGGCGGTCGTCCTGGGGGGCTGGGGGCTGAGCCTGTTGCCCGTGCACTGCGTGCCCTGGGCGGGCCGGGGGAAGGGCGCGGCGGGGCGCGGGGTCTCGCTGAGGGGGTGCCGGGCGGCGGTCACCAGGGCATGGCGACGCCGCCGTTCGGGCGGAGGATCTGGCCGGTGGTGAAGGACGAGGCGTCCGACGCCAGGTGAAGCACGGCGTGTGCGATGTCCTCGGGCTCGCCCACCCGCCCCAGAGGAGACATCCGGATCATCGGCCCCTCGGCCTGCTGCTGGGCCTCGGCGCTGTGGCGGTCGGTCATCGCCGTACGGATCCAGCCCGGGGCGACGGCGTTGACGCGGATTCCGTACCGGCCGACCTCGGTGGCCAGCGTCTTGGTGAGCTGGACGACGGCGGCCTTGGCCGCGCCGTAACAGAGCAGTCCGGGAGCGCCGGTGTCGATGGCGCCGGAGGCCATCGTCACGATGCTGCCCCGGGTGCCGGTGGCGATCATGGCGCGGGCGGCTTCCTGGCAGCCGTGGAGCACGCCCTTGAAGTTGGTGTTCCAGACCCGGTCCAGGTCCGCGTCGGTGGTCTCCAGGACGGGGGAGGAGTGCATGATTCCGGCGATGTTGGCCATCACGTCCAGACGGCCGGTGGTGCGCCGGGCCGCGTCGACGACGGCGGCCATCTGGTCGCGCCGGGTGACGTCGAGAGGGTGTGGACGGGCGGCGCCGCCCGACGCGGTGATGGCCTCGGCGGTCGTCGATGCTCCCTGGCCGTCGAGATCCGCGCAGTGCACGGTGGCGCCCGCCTCGGCGAGGAGGACGGCGGTGGCGCGGCCGATCCCGCTTGCCGCTCCGGTGACGAGCGCGGTGCGGCCGCTGAGGTCGTACGCCGTGAGGGCCATGGGGTGAGGGTAGGGAGGGATCTGACGGTGCGTCAATTAGTGTGCGGGGAGGGGTTCCGGAAGCCGGTCCGGCGCTACGGGGCGGGCTGGCAGGCGGGGCACCAGTAGGTGACGCGTTCCTCGGGGGCCGGGCCCTGGTCGGCGGCGCGTACGGGGGTGCCGCAGCGCGGACAGGGGCGTCCGGCGCGGCCGTAGACCCACAGGCGGCGGTCGGGGCGCGCACTGGGGGTGGTGATGCGTGCGGGGCGGTGCTTGTTGGCCTCGAGCAGCTTTTTGGCGAGCGCCGGGGCGCGCTCCGGGTCGGTCAGCCGCCCTACCGGGAGCCAGGGGGAGGCGCGGAGCAGGAAGCACAGTTCGCACTTGTAGACATTGCCGATGCCGGCCAGATTCCGCTGGTCCAGCAGGGCCTCGCCCAGCGGGCGTCCGGGGTCGGCGAGCAGTCGGCGCAGGGCTTCGGCCGGGTCCCAGTCGGGGCCGAGGAGGTCGGGGCCCAGGTGGCCGACGGCCCGGGACTCGTCGGCGGTGCGCAGCAGGTCGAGCACGGGGAGGCGGTAGCCGACGGCGGTGTGCTCGGCGGTGCCCAGGATCGCCCGGATCTGGTGGGCGGGGCCGCCGCGCCAGCGCTCGGCCGGGGCGTAGATCCGCCAGGCGCCGTCCATCCGCAGATGGGAGTGGAGGGTCAGGGCGCCCTCGACGCGGGTGAGGAGATGCTTGCCGCGGGGGACCACCTCCAGCACGCTGCGGCCGGTCAGATCCACCGTGGCGAGGCGGGGGACGCGCAGGTCGCAGCGGGTCAGCGAGGTGCCGGTCAGCGCCTCGTGCAGACGCTGGGCCAGACGCCAGACGGTGTCGCCTTCGGGCATGGGTCCATCATGCCGGGCCGGTGCCGCCCCCGGCCCGGCGCCGGCACCCCGTCACCCCCGCAGCCGGAATCCGCGCGGCGTCGGGTGGAAGCCGGCGGACTCGAGGACGGGGCCGTAGGGGGAGGTGAGGGCGGCGGTGCCGTTGATGCGTTCGGTGGTGATGGTGCCGAGGGCGCCGGCGCGGGCGGCCTCGCACAGCGCCGTCACGGCGGGCTGGGCGCGGGCGTCGGTGCCCCGCTCGGCGGCGTCCCGGCCGAGTGGCCAGAGAAGCAGGGTCTTGCCGCCGCGCTCCATGTAGAGCGCCAGCTCGCCGTCGACGAGGACGACCACGGAGCCCGCCTTGCGTCCCGGTTTGTGGGTCGAGCCCTCGGGGGGATCGGGCCAGGGCAGGGCGGCGCCGTAGGCGTTGGCGGGGTCGGCGGCCGCCAGGACGACGGCGCGCCGCGGGCCGTCACCACGGGGCCCGGAGGGGCCGCCGTCGGGTGGGGGACCGTCGGCGGTGCGCTCCCGTTGGGTGCTGACCGCGCGCAGCCGGTCGACCGCGCCGTCCATCGCGAACTGGGCGGCGCCGAGCCCCTCCACGACATAGCCGCGGCGGGCCTGCCCGGACTCCTCGAACGCCGCCAGGACGCGGTACGCCGCCGAGAACCCGCCCTCGACGCCCTCGGCGGCGACCGCGCCGCGGGTGACGATGCCGTGCCGGTCCAGGAGCGTACGGGCCAGGGCGTGCGCGCGATGGGTGGCGTCCGGCTCCGGGGCGGGGAGCAGGGACCAGCGGCCGCCGACCGTGGGCGGGCCGTTACGGGATGCCGTGGGGCGGCCGCCCGTACGTCCGGCGGCGGCGGTCAGCGAGCCGTATCTCCCCCGGGGCACCGACCGCCGGGCCCGGTGGGCGGTGGAGCCGGCCGTACGGCCCGAGCCCAGGAGGGCACGCAGCGGGGCCAGGGTGTCGTTGGTGAGCCGCCCGGACCAGGCCAGGTCCCACAGGGCGTCGGCGAGTTGGGGGCCGGTGGCGTCGGGGTGGGTGGTGGCGCGGACCTGGTCGGCGATCTGGCGGAAGAACAGGCCGTAACCGGGGGCGAGGGCGGCCAGGACGGATTCGTGCAGCGCGGTCGGCTCCAGCGGGAGCGGGGGCGGCAGCAGCAGGGGCGCGGTGTCGGCGAGATGCAGGGAGAGCCAGCCGTCCTTGCCGGGCAGCGCGCCGGCGCCGGCCCACACCACCTCGCCGGTGGAGGTGAGTTCGTCCAGGAGGGCGGGGGTGTAGTCGCCGACGCGGGACGGCAGGACGAGCTTTTCCAGCGCGGAGGCGGGGACCGGGGCGCCCTGGAGCTGCTCGACGACGCGGACCAGGCCGTCGAGGCCGCGCAGGCCGTACGACGAGCCGCCGCGCGGTCCCGCCCCAGGGGCCGGGCCGCCGACGTGCTGCCACTGGGGGAGGAAGGCGGCGAGGGCCGCGGGCGGCACGGGCTCGAGCTCCTCGCGCAGCGCGGCGAGCGAGCGGCGGCGCAGCCTGCGCAGCACCTGGGCGTCGCACCATTCCTGGCCGATGCCCGCGGGGTGGAACTCGCCCTGGACCACGCGTCCGGCGGCGGCCAGGCGGTGCAGGGCGCCGTCGGTGACGGCCGTACCGAGGCCGAACCGGGCGGCGGCCTGCTCGGAGGTGAACGGGCCGTGGGTGCGGGCGTACCGCGAGAGCAGGTCGCCGAGCGGGTCCTTGACCGGTTCGGTGAATGATTCCGGGACGCCTACCGGCAGGGCCGTGCCCAGCGCGTCCCGTAGCCGCCCGGCATCCTCGACGGCCGCCCAGTGGTCGGCGCCGGCGATCCGCACCGTGATCGCGCGGCGGGCGGCGGCCAGCTCCCCGGCCCATGCCGGGTCCGCGCCGCGCCCGGCCAGCTCCGCGTCGGTCAGCGGCCCCAGCAGCCGCAGCACATCGGCGACGCCCTCGACGTCCTTGACCCGGCGGTCCTCCGTGCGCCACTGCAGCTCGCGCTCCAGCTCCGTCAGCACCTCGGCGTCCAGCAGCTCGCGCAGTTCGGCCTGGCCGAGCAGCTCGGCCAGCAGCCGGGAATCCAGCGACAGGGCGGCGGCGCGGCGCTCGGCGAGCGGAGAGTCGCCCTCGTAGAGGAACTGGGCGACATAGCCGAACAGCAGCGAGCGGGCGAACGGGGACGGCTCGGGGGTGGTGACCTCCACCAGGCGGACCCGGCGGGCCTCGATGTCGCCCATCAGCTCCGTCAGGCCCGGTACGTCGAAGACGTCCTGGAGGCATTCGCGGACCGCCTCCAGCACGATCGGGAACGACCCGAACTCGCTCGCCACCTGGAGGAGCTGGGCGGCGCGCTGGCGCTGCTGCCACAGCGGGGTGCGCTTGCCGGGGCTGCGCCGGGGCAGCAGCAGGGCGCGGGCGGCGCATTCGCGGAAGCGGGAGGCGAAGAGGGCCGAGCCGCCCACCTGGTCGGTGACGAGCTGGTCGACGTCGCCGTGGTCGAAGACGACATCGGCGGCCCCGACCGGGGACTGCTCAGGGTCGTACTCCGCGCCCCGGGCGCCGAGGCCGGGGTCGGCGGCCGGGGCGAAGGCGTCGCCGTCGAGGAGGTCGAGACCCATCAGGTCCGCGTCCGGCAGTCGCAGCACGATGCCGTCGTCGGCGTGCATCACCTGGGCGTCCATGCCGTAGCGCTCGGCGAGGCGGGCGCCGAGGGCCAGCGCCCACGGGGCGTGGACCTGCGCGCCGAAGGGGGAATGGACGACCACCCGCCAGTCGCCGAGCTCGTCGCGGAACCGCTCGACGACGATCGTGCGGTCGTCCGGGACATGGCCGCAGGCCTGCTTCTGCTCGGCGAGATAGCCCAGGACGTTGTCGACCGCCCAGTCGTCGAGACCCGCGGCGGACAGCCGGGCGCGGGCGTCCTCGGGGGCGAGCGAGCCGAGCTCGCGCAGGAACGCGCCGAGCGCGCGCCCCAGCTCCAGGGGGCGGCCGAGCTGGTCACCCTTCCAGAAGGGCAGCCGGCCCGGCACCCCGGGGGCGGGGGTGACCAGCACCCGGTCGCGGGTGATGTCCTCGATGCGCCAGGACGTCGTGCCGAGCGTGAAGACATCGCCGACCCGGGACTCGTAGACCATCTCCTCATCGAGCTCGCCCACCCGCCTCCCCCCGCCGCCCTTGCCGGAGTCGCCGCCCGCCAGGAAGACGCCGAACAGCCCGCGGTCGGGGATCGTGCCACCGGAGGTGACGGCCAGCCGCTGCGCCCCGGGGCGGCCCGTCACCGTCCCGGCGATGCGGTCCCAGACGATGCGCGGCCGCAGCTCCGCGAAGGCGTCGGAGGGATAGCGGCCGGCGAGCATGTCCAGCACACCGGTGAACGCCGACTCGGGGAGCGCGGCGAAGGGCGCCGCCCGCCGGATGACCGCCAGCAGCTCCTCGACGTCCCAGGTGTCCATCGCCGTCATCGCGACGATCTGCTGGGCCAGCACATCCAGGGGGTTGGCGGGCACCCGCAGCGCCTCGATGGCGCCGGAGCGCATCCGCTCGGTGACCACCGCGGCCTGCACCAGATCGCCGCGGTACTTGGGGAAGACGATGCCCCGGGACACCGCGCCGACCTGATGGCCGGCCCGGCCCACCCGCTGCAGCCCGGAGGCGACCGACGGCGGCGACTCCACCTGGACGACCAGATCGACCGCGCCCATGTCGATGCCCAGCTCCAGGCTGGAGGTGGCGACCACGGCGGGCAGCCGGCCCGCCTTCAGGTCCTCCTCCACCTGGGCGCGTTGCTCCTTGGAGACCGAACCGTGGTGGGCGCGCGCCAGCAGCGGCGGCGCACCCTTGGCGGCCCCGGCCTCCGCCATCAGCTCGGCGGGGGAGTGGTGCTCGGGCAGCGGCTCCCCGTGGGTGCGCTCGTACGCGATCTCGTTGAGGCGGTTGCACAGCCGCTCCGCCAGGCGCCGGGAGTTGGCGAAGACGATCGTGGAGCGGTGCGCCTGGACGAGATCGGCGATCTTCTCCTCGACCTGCGGCCAGATGGACGGCTTCTCGCCCGTATCGCCTTCCTGCACGGGGGAGCCGCCCAGGACCCCCATGTCCTCCACCGGGACGACCACCGAGAGGTCGAACCGCTTGCCGGACGGCGGCTGGACGATCTCCACCCGACGCTGCGGCGACAGATAGCGGGCGACCTCCTCCACCGGACGCACCGTCGCCGACAGGCCGATCCGGCGGGCCGGGCGGGCACGCCCCTCGGAGCCCGCGCCGCGCAGCTCGTCCAGCCGCTCCAGGGAGAGCGCCAGATGCGCGCCCCGCTTCGTCCCGGCGACGGCATGCACCTCGTCCAGGATGACCGTCTCGACGCCCGCCAGGGCCTCCCGGGCCGAGGACGTCAGCATCAGGAACAGCGACTCGGGGGTGGTGATGAGGATGTCCGGCGGGCGGTTGGCGATCGAGCGGCGCTCGGCGGGCGAGGTGTCACCGGAGCGGATGCCCACCGTGATGTCCGGCTCGGGCAGCCCGAGCCGCACCGACTCCTGGCGGATACCCGTCAGCGGGCTGCGCAGATTGCGCTCGACATCGACGGCGAGGGCCTTGAGCGGGGAGACGTACAGCACCCGGCAGCGCTTCTTCGGCTCGGCGGGCGGGGGCGTGGACGCCAGCGCGTCCAGCGAGGCCAGGAACGCGGCGAGGGTCTTGCCGGATCCCGTCGGCGCCACCACCAGGACGTCCGAGCCCGCGCCGATCGCCCGCCAGGCGCCCTCCTGCGCGGCGGTGGGTGCGCTGAAGGCCCCGGCGAACCAGCTGCGGGTCGCGGGCGAGAACGAATCGAGCGCCGGCTCGGCTGTGTCCTCTGTGTCCTCTGTATCCGCCACGTCTGCCATGTCCTCCATCGTGCACCGGACCACTGACAACGCGGCCGCGCGGGCGTCGCGGCGCCGGCCGCCGTGCCGCCGTCCACGGGCCGGACGCGCGGGCCGCCCGCCGCCCGCCGGCGCGCAGAATGGAAGCATGATCACGGGGAGCGGGGACGGTACGGCGGGCACCGCCGCGGGCGACGGGACCGGCCCGGACGTCGCGCCGCGGGCCGGCGGCGAGTGGGCCCGCCACTGGCGCTACCCCGGGCTGCCCGGCCTCGACCTGCTGCGCGCCCGCTACGTCCGGCACTCCTTCCCCAGGCATGCTCACGACGGGTACGTCATCGCTGCGGTCACCGACGGCATCGAGGAAGTCGGCTTCGCGCACGGCCCCGTCCGCACCGGGCCCGGCGAGGTCATGATGATCAACCCGGAGGTCGCGCACGCCGCACGGGCCGGTGCCCCCGAGGGCTGGGCCTACGCCACGCTCTACCCCTCGGCCGCCCTCGTCGCCGAGATTGCCAAGGAGACCACCACCCTGCGCGGCACCGCGGGATTCGCCGAGACCGTCACCGAGGACCCGCACCTCGGCCGCATGATCACCGAGGTCCACCGGGCGGCCGAGGCCGGCAGCGCCCTCGCCGCCGACACCCTGCTGCGGCTCGCCGTCGCCCGGCTGCTGCGCCGCTGCGGAGGCCCGGTCCCGGCCCGCACACCCCGTACGGCGGGCGCCCGCACCGCCGCCCGCGCCAAGGTCCTCCTCGGCGAGCGGATGGCCGCCCCGCCCTCCCTGGAACAGCTCGCGCAGGAACTCGGCACCAGCCCGTTCGCCCTCCTGCGGGCCTTCAAGGACGCGTACGGGATGCCGCCGCACACCTGGCTCACCGACGCCCGGGTGCGCCGCGCCCGCCGTCTCCTGGAGGCGGGCAGCGCGCCCGCCGAGGCCGCGGTCACCGTGGGGTTCACCGACCAGCCGCATCTGAACCGGCACTTCACCCGCATCGTCGGGGTGCCGCCCGGCGCCTACCGGCGGGAGCGCGCGGCGCAGGCCGGCGGCGCAAGAACGTACAAGACCGCGGGGGGCGCCGCCTCCTAGCGTCGAGGACGTGCCAGAACAGACACAGATACCCGCTCCGGAAGGGGCCGCGCCCGGCCGGCCCGCCAAACCCGACGCCGCCGTCATCCGGGACGCGCTGGGCGTCGGCATCGCCGTCGGCCTCTCCGGCTTCGCCTTCGGCGTGACCTCGGCAGGCGCCGGGCTCACCGTCCTGCAGACCTGCGCGCTCAGCCTCCTGGTGTTCACCGGGGCCTCACAGTTCGCCCTGGTGGGCGCGCTCGCCGCGGGCGGCAACCCGCTCACCGCGGCCGCCGGCGCGTTCTTCCTGGGCGCCCGCAACGCCTTCTACGGGCTGCGGCTGTCCGCCCTCCTGGGCCACCGGGCCGCCGTCAAGCCGTTCGCCGCCCACTGGGTCATCGACGAGACCGCGGCCGTCACCATGGCCCAGCCCGACCGCCGCAGCGCCCGCCTCGGCTTCACCGTCACCGGACTGAGCCTGTACGTCCTGTGGAACCTCACCACCCTCGGCGGCGCCCTGGGGGCCGAGGCGCTCGGCGACACCCGGACCTGGGGCCTGGACGCGGCCGGCCCCGCCGTCTTCCTGGCACTGCTCGCCCCGATGCTCAAGACCACCGTCGAACGGGTCGCCGCGGGCCTCGCGGTGGTGCTGCTCCTGATGACGCTGCCGGTGCTGCCCGCCGACGTGCCGGTGCTCCTGTCGGCGCTCGCCGCCCCCGCCGTCCTGTTCGTCCAGCGGCGACGCGAGCGCGCCACCACAACCGACGCCCCGCACACCGAGCCCCGGGAGGACCGGTCATGAACGTCTGGATCGCGATCGGCGCCACCGCCGCCGGCTGCTACCTGCTCAAGTACCTCGGCCTGCTGGCGCCCGCCGGCATCCTGGAGCGCCCGCTCGTCAAACGGCTGGCCGCGCTGCTCCCGGTGGCCCTGCTCGCCGCGCTCACCGCCCAGCAGACCTTCGCCGACGGCCCGCACCTCGTGCTGGACGCCAGGGCCGCGGGGGTGGCCGCCGCGGCCGTCGCGCTCGTCCTGCGGGCGCCGTTCCTCCTCGTGGTCGGCGTCGCGGTGGTCGTCGCCGCCGGGGTGCGGGCCCTGGGCGGCTGACCGTCCCGGGGCGGGCCGTCGAGGGGCGCGCCCCGTTCAGCCGACGGGCCGCCCGTAGGCGCGCAGGGTCAGCAGCGCCTCCAGGGTCACCATCGGGCGGCACTCCAGGGCCGTCCCCGGTGCCCACACCCGCCAGTTGACCGGCCAGCCGCCGTCCTCCTCCTGGAGCGAGGCGAGGTGGTCCAGCGCCCGGTCCATCTCCGTGTCGCTGAACCACTGGCGGGCCAGCGAGCCGGGCGTCGCCGCGAAGTCGTACGCCAGGTGGTGCTCCCCGGGGGCGTACCCCGGCGCCACCGGGACCTCCGCCGCCCGCTCCGGGTCCAGCAGCACCAGGCCCCGGTCCCGTACGAGCTTGCCCAGCCGCCGCGCCGCGGCCGCCGCCCGGGGGCGGTCCGGGGCGCCGTCCAGGAAGGCCACCGCCGCCTCGACCTCGTACGGATGGGTCTCCTCCAGCGACTCCGCCGCCGCCCAGCAGTAGTCCGTGGCCCGGAAGAGCCAGGCGTGCCACACCTCGTTGCGGTGCAGCACGCCCACCACCGGGCCGGTGGACAGCAGGGCGCTCGGGGGATCGTCGACCACCGGGATCCAGGGCGCCGCCGGATACCCCCGCAGCGAGGGGTGCAGCGCCGGCAGCGCGCCCTCGGGGGTGGAGATCCGCGTCAGATAGCGGCAGATCCGCTCCACCTGGCGGCCGTCGCAGCGCCCGATGCGGTGCAGGACCTTCAGGGCGTGCGCGGTGTGCAGCGGCTGGCTGACCGGGCCGCGCAGATCGGGCTCCAGCGCGTGCCCGTAGCCGTCGTCGTCGTTGTGGTACGCGTCGAGCGCGGTCTGCACCGCGTCCGCCCCGCCGCCGAGGAAGTGGTACTCGAAGAGCCGCTGCTCCAGCACCCGGGCGGTCAGCCAGATGAAGCGCTCGGCGCGCGCCAGGGGAGTCGGTGACGGGCTCATATTTTCGGCCATGAGACGACCGTAGGGCGGATACTGCCCGGTGGCACCGGCTCGCGCCCGGCGCCCTCCCAGGGCGGGATACCGATGGGCACGCGGTTGACGGTTCACGGCGGCGGAGGGCCGGCGGTCCGCGGAACCTCGCTCGAACCCGTCGGCCCGGAATGCCCGTCGGCCCGGACGTGCCGAGGTCGGCCTTACCCTGCGTACATACACACACTCCTGCACACCCGTCATGGCCGATACGGGCGCACGAGTCGCCGTGCGGGGGTGTGGCGGACGCGAGGGGGCAGAGACATGCAGGTCAGAGCGGGCGTGGAGCGGAACGAATGCGGTTGACGATCTTCTGGCAGCGGATGGCGGATCACTTCGGTGCGGCGTATGCCGACTCCTTCGCGCGTGATCATGTGATGTCCGGTCTCGGCGGCCGGACCGTCCATGAGGCGCTGGACGCGGGGTGGAGCGCCAAGGAGGTATGGCGGGTGGTCTGCACGACGATGGATGTCCCGTACGACAAGCAGTGAGCCCTGGCGGCGGCGCCCGGGGCGCGGCCGACGATCATGGCCGGCGGGATTTCCGGGGCAGGGCCGGGATTGTCGGAGCCGTACGCGACACTGGCTGGGTGTCCGCGACAGATGAGATCACCAGCAACGACGATCCACGCCCCGACGACCGGCCCGAGGCGCGGATGCCGCGCTGGCTGCCGCGGGCCATGGTGCTCGCGCTCGCCCTGGTGGCCTGCTTCCAGCTCGCCACATGGGGCTTCCACCAGCTGATCACGCTGCTGCTGAACATCTTGATCGCGTTCTTCCTCGCGCTGGCCGTCGAGCCGGCCGTCGACTGGATGGCGGCCCGCGGCGTACGGCGCGGGGTGGCCACCGGCGCGGTCTTCCTCGGCATCCTCGTCGCCGCGGCCGGGTTCTTCGCGCTGCTCGGCTCCATGCTCGCCGGCCAGATCGCCAAGATGGTGGAGGAGTTCCCGCAGTATCTGGACTCCGTCATCAGCTGGTCGAACAGCACCTTCCACACGCACCTCTCGCGGGTCGAGGTGCAGAACAACCTGCTCCGGTCCGACTGGCTGCAGAAGTACGTCCAGGACAGTGCCAACAACGTCCTCGCCGTCTCCGCGCAGGTGCTGGGCAGCCTGTTCAACCTCCTGTCGGTGGCGCTGTTCTCGTTCTACTTCGCCGCTGACGGCCCCCGGCTGCGCCGCGCGCTGTGCTCGGTCCTGCCGCCGCGGCGGCAGGCTGAGGTCCTGCGTGCCTGGGAGATCGCGGTCGCCAAGACCGGTGGCTATCTCTACTCGCGCGGGCTGATGGCGCTGATCTCCGGTATCGCGCACTACGTCCTGCTGGAGATCCTGGGCGTGCCCTACGCCCCGGCGCTGGGCATGTGGGTCGGCCTGGTCTCGCAGTTCATACCGACCATCGGCACCTATCTGGCGGGCGCCCTGCCCATCCTGATCGCGTTCACGGTCGCCCCCTGGTACGCGGTCTGGGTCTTCGGCTTCGTCGTGGTCTACCAGCAGTTCGAGAACTACCTCCTCCAGCCACGGATCACCGCCAAGACCGTGGACATCCACCCGGCCGTCGCCTTCGGCTCGGTCGTCGCGGGCACGGCCCTGATGGGCGCGGTCGGCGCCCTGATCGCCATCCCGGCAACCGCCACGCTCCAGGCCTTCCTGGGCGCCTACGTCAAGCGCTACGAGGTCACCGACGACCCCCGCGTCCAGGGCAGAGGCCGCCGCCTGCGCGGCGCCAGGGCCCTCGCCCGCGTGCGCCGGACGCTCCACGACGTGCCGCCGCAGGCACCGCTCAAGGAACGCGCGGCGAGCGGGGACGGCGAGGGGGGCGGCGACGGGGACGGTGCCGGCGGCGCTCCGGGCGGGCGGGGCGCGGCCGACGAGGGGTGAGCCGCGCCTCCGCGGGGAATCCGCCGGAGGCCGGGCGCTGTGGAAGCGGAAGCACGGGGACCGGCCGCGCCTACCCCGGCGGTGCACCGGTGCCGGCGCGTTTCCCGGGCCCGAACACCGTGGTCCAGGCCGCGGTCAGCACCGTGCCGGCGTCGCGGTCCATCAGATGCGGTGCGCCGAGGGCCATGGCGGCATCCAGCAGCGCGCCCAGGGCGGCCTCCCACGGGTCCGCCAGGATCTGATCGCCGTCCTCGTCGAGGGCGACCGACCCCGTGCTGCCCCGCTCCCGGGCGGCTTCGCTGACCATCCTCCAGATCAGGGAGAAACCGCGCCCGATCGGTGATCCCGGTGGGCCGGCCCCGGGGATCGACAGGGTCCCTGCGTGATCCTGGTCCCGATAGGGCGCGCCGTTCGGCTGTTCGGCGAGCCAGCGGTCCCATGCCTTACCGTACTCCTCCCCGGCTGTGGGACGGCCGGCGGCCTCGAGCGCCCGTGCGCGTTTCTCATCCAGGGCGCTTGCGGCCTCGATGACGCGCAGGACGGCATCGCCACGGGGGCCGAAGAGTACCGAGGGGGAGAGCTCCGCCAGAACGTCGACGGCGAGGGCACGGGTGAAGCCGGCGTGCGACGTCAGGCCCTCGGCGGCTCGTGCCATCGCGGCACGCTCCTCGTCCGTCGTCGGAGGCGCCACCCGCACCCGGAAAAGCCGCCCCGGCCAGTTGGTGACAGGTACGCGTTCCAGCGCGTGATCGACCACGATCCACGGCGGTGTGAACACCGGCAGCGTCACCCTCATGCCGGCCGTCGCCGCCCTCAGGCAACCAGGGGACTCATCGCTGATGAAGACGAAGCCAGCCGCCGCGGGCGGATCCGTCAGGTCCTCCACCGCCACCTCGGAATCCCTCTGTCGTTCTTCGCTCGTCCTTGGATGGCCCGAACCTACTGGTCACCGGCCTTCGGTGACAGCGTCACGGTTGGCCCGCAGGGTGGGGATCCGCTGCGCTACGCCGGCTCGACGGGTGTGGGGACAGAGGCGCTGATCGTGGACTGGCCGCGGGTGGAGGCGGCAGCCGGGTGGGGACCGGTACGCCAGGTATGCCTTGCGCCACACGCTCGGCTCGTACAAGCCGCACTTCTGGGCCGGTCACCGCTGGGACCACATGCGCGACTTCGTCGAGCCGAAGGTGCGCGAGGTACTGGACCGGTTCAACGACGCGCTGTTCTGGCATGGCCTGGAGGACACCACCGGGGCCGGTTCGGGGCTTCCGGAGCGGCCGTGCACCTGGGACGCGGACCTGCTGCTGTGGTGCCCGCCGATCACGTGCCGGCGATCGCCGGATGGTGGCGGCAGGCGGCACCCCGGCTGGAATCCCTGCGTGAGCCGTTCACCCGGCACGCCGCGGAGCCGGGCGGGTGGACCACCACCTTCGCATTGTTCGCCGACCTGCTCACCGACTGGGGAGAGGTGGTCACGGAGGCGGAGCGCCGCGGCTGGGGCATCGTCGGCCTGCGCCGCTGACCGCCACCAGCAGTGCGGTGGGTCACGCTTGACACTAAAATCGAACATCCATTCTTATAGGGGCTCCAGCCTGTCTTCTGGGGGCTTTCCGCGGAGTTATCCACAGGCTGGAGCCGGGTCCAGGCGCATTGTCAGTGGCAGGCGTTAGCGTCATGGACGTGAAGCGATCGACTCAAGCAAATCGGGTGGAACCCATGGCAGGCACTGACCGCGAGAAGGCGCTGGACGCCGCGCTCGCACAGATTGAACGGCAATTCGGCAAGGGCGCCGTGATGCGCATGGGGGAGCGCCCGAACGAACCCATCGAGGTCATCCCCACCGGGTCGACCGCGCTCGACGTCGCGCTCGGCGTCGGCGGCATCCCGCGCGGCCGCGTCGTCGAGGTCTACGGCCCGGAGTCCTCCGGTAAGACGACCCTGACCCTGCACGCCGTCGCGAACGCGCAGAAGGCCGGTGGCGCCGTTGCGTTCATCGACGCCGAGCACGCGCTCGACCCGGAGTACGCCAAGAAGCTCGGCGTGGACACCGACGCCCTGATCCTGTCCCAGCCGGACAACGGCGAGCAGGCCCTGGAAATCGTGGACATGCTGGTGCGGTCCGGCGCGCTCGACCTCATCGTGATCGACTCCGTCGCCGCCCTGGTGCCGCGGGCCGAGATCGAGGGCGAGATGGGCGACTCCCACGTCGGCCTCCAGGCCCGGCTGATGAGCCAGGCCCTGCGCAAGATCACCAGCGCGCTGAACCAGTCCAAGACCACCGCGATCTTCATCAACCAGCTCCGCGAGAAGATCGGCGTGATGTTCGGCTCGCCGGAGACCACGACCGGTGGCCGCGCGCTGAAGTTCTACGCCTCGGTGCGTCTGGACATCCGCCGTATCGAGACCCTCAAGGACGGCACCGACGCGGTCGGCAACCGCACCCGCGTCAAGGTCGTCAAGAACAAGGTCTCCCCGCCCTTCAAGCAGGCGGAGTTCGACATCCTCTACGGCCAGGGCATCAGCCGCGAGGGCGGCCTGATCGACATGGGTGTGGAGCACGGCTTCATCCGCAAGTCCGGCGCTTGGTACACCTACGAGGGCGACCAGCTCGGCCAGGGCAAGGAGAACGCCCGCAACTTCCTCAAGGACAACCCGGATCTCGCCAATGAGATCGAGAAGAAGATCAAGGAGAAGCTCGGCATCGGCGTGAAGCCGCAGGACCCGGCGGCGGAGCCCGGCGCGGACGCCGCGGGCGTGGCGGCCGAGGCACCCGCATCGGCTCCGGCACCCGCGACCAAGGCCGCCAAGGGTGCCAAGGCCGCCGCGGCCAAGAGCTGACCCGTCATGACACGGCGAACGGAATGGCCGAGCAGCGAGGACGCCACCGCCGGCGCTGCGGGCGACGCCGAGACCCGTCATGGCGGCACGGGCCGCTCGGGCCGTAAGGGCCATAAGGACAGCGGTGGTTCCGCCTCGTCGAGGGCCGAGGCAGGACCACCGCGTACCCCCGAGGAGCAGGCGCGGGCGATATGCCTGCGCCTGCTCACCGGGAGCCCGCGTACCCGCAAGCAGCTCGGGGACGCCCTGCGTCAGCGGGACATCCCCGAGGAGGTTGCGGAGGAGGTGCTCTCCCGCTTCGAGGAGGTCGGGCTGATCGACGACGCGGCCTTCGCCGGCGCCTGGGTGGAGTCCCGTCACCACGGCCGCGGCCTGGCCCGCCGCGCCCTGGCCCGCGAGCTGCGCACCAAGGGGGTGGACTCCGCCCTGATCGACGAGGCCGTCGGCCGTCTCGACTCCGAGCAGGAGGAGTCCACCGCCCGGGAGCTGGTCGACCGCAAACTCCGGGCGACCAGAGGCCTGGATCGCGACAAGCGCCTGCGCCGCCTGGCCGGGATGCTGGCCCGCAAGGGCTATCCGGAGGGCCTCGCCCTACGGGTGGTCCGCCGGGCCCTGGAAGAGGAGGGGGAGGACCCGGAGGCGCTGGAGCAGCATCTGCCGGAGATATGAGGCGGCGCAGGCGGGCCGGTGAGCCGGGGTCGCGCGGTCAGGCCCTGCGGGAAACCGGCAGCCCCGCCGCCCGCCAGGCCTGGAAGCCGCCGACCAGGTCCGTCGCGTGGTGCAGGCCCAGTTGGCGCAGGGAGACCGCCGCGAGGCTGGACGCATAGCCCTCGTTGCAGATCACCACGACCGGCAGACCGTGATGGGTCGCCTCGGCGGCGCGATGGTCGCCGGTCGGGTCAAGTCGCCATTCGAGCTCGTTGCGTTCCACGACCAGCGCACCGGGGATGGTGCCGTCGCGGTCCCGCAGGGCCGCGTACCGGATGTCCACCAGCAGACCGCCCTCGTCCTGGACCGCGGCGGCCTCCCGGGGGTCCACCCGGCGCAGTTCACCGCGAGCCCGCGCGAGCAGTTCGTCGACGGCGCTCACTGCCACTCCTCCGGACGCTCGACCTCTTCGAGCCGCAGCACCGGCCCGTTGCGGCTGTAACGCCGCATCAGAGGCAACGGCGGGTAGTAGGCATGGACCGAGACGGCGTGCGTGTCCTCGGACAGATTGAGCACCTGGTGGACATGGTGCGGGCCGAACGCCCGGCCGCGGCCGTCGCGGAGCGTGCGCTCGCGGTCCACGCCGTCGGCGAGTTCCAGGGTTTTCCAGCCCTCGGTGGGGAGCTGGGCGGCGAGCGACTGTTCCGTCAGCTCGCCCGCGGCCGTCGCGAAGGCGCCCCGCGAGCCGCCGTGGTCGTGCCAGCCGGTGCCGGTGCCCGGTGGCCAGCCGATCAGCCAGGCCTCGCTGCCGCCCGGCCCGTCCAGCCGGATCCAGGTGCGGCCTTCGGGGTCGAGGGGGAGCGAGGCGATGAGTTCGGCGTTCGCGGCGGTGCGGCGGGCGAAGCCGAGGAGTTCCGCGGCGCCGGGCCCACGGTCACGTTCGTGGCCAGGGCCAGGGCCAGGGCCAGCGTCGTGGTCCCGGCCAGGCTCATGGCCGTGGTCTGCGGCGTCGCTGCCGGTATACGGGCGTGCAGGGGCGTGTACGTCGGGCACGGAAACCGTCCTGAGTGATCGCGAAGAGGCGCGGCCACCGGTACGGAGCGCGGGGCCGCGCGGGGAAGGGGATGCGGATCAAACGGACGGACGACACATGCAGCTCGCACAGCGGACCAGGTCCAGATGGACCCTCCGCCAGAATCGCGAGCCGTGATCAGTCACCTTCGGAGTGAAGCACGGGCGCTCCCACAGGGTCAACCGTGGGATCCGGGCCCCTCTCCCCGTCCGTGGCACCGGCCGTCGGCTCCCCGGCCGCGCCCCCGTGCCCGTAGGCGGCCCCGCCCCGTACCGCATCCGCGCACGCGGTCAGCTCGGCCGGGCGGACGCCGGGCAGCGCCGTGACCAGATGGCCGTCCGGCCGTACGACCAGGACGGTGTGCGCGGCGGCGCCCGGATAGGCCTCGGTGACCAGGATCTCGGCGGGCATCGGCAGCGCCTCGACGGCGCCGGTCAGCTGCGGCATCAGGCCCGCCGACTGCCAGTGCCGCCGGTCCCAGACGCCGGTGCCGGGCGCCACCAGCACGACCAGGAGGCCGTGCCCCAGACGGTCCCGCAGCCGCACCACCGAACCGTCGCCGGCGGTCACCGGAACATCGAGGACCGGCGAACCGGGGCGGGTGTCGACCGCCACCGCGCCCGTCTGCCCGGCGGCCGGTGCGAGCGGGGAACGGGGATAGGCGGGCGGCGCCCCCAGGGGACCGCGGCCCAGATGACCGTCGGTCAGCAGCGCACTCTGCCCGCGCGCCGCGCCCGGCAGTACGGTCCGCCAGCGCACCGCACCGCCGTCCCGCAGCAGCGGCAGCGCCTGGTCCGCGGCGCGCAGCCGGGCCGCCACCGCACCCCGCCGCTCCGCCTGATAGCTGTCCAGCAGCGTCTCGGAGGCGCCCTGGTGCCAGGCCAGGGCCAGCTTCCAGCCGAGGTTCTCGGCGTCCCGCAGTCCCTCGTCCAGGCCCTGTGTGCCGAGCGCGCCCAGCAGATGCGCGGCGTCCCCGGCGAGGAACGCGCGGCCCTGCCGCCAGGTCCGGGCCAGCCGGTGGTGGACGGTGTGGACGCCGGTGTCGAGGAGCTCGTACGGGGGGACCGGCCGGTCGGCGGCCCGCCCGCCGTCGCCGTCCGGCTCCGCCGCCCAGCCCGCCAGGGAGTCGCGGATCCGGGCCACCAGGGCGTCCGGGGTGACCAGCTCGCGGCCGGGCGGCAGCAGCCAGTCCAGCCGCCAGACGCCGTCGGGCAGCGGACGGGCCGATACCTCGAGGACGGGGCCGCCTCCGGCGCCGCCCTGCCGGCCCGGCGAGCGGTGCAGCAGCCCTTCGCCGGGCCAGGGCAGCTCGGTGCGCAGCGCGGCGACGGCATGCCGCTCGACGGCCGTACGGCCCGGGAAGCGGATCTCCAGCAGCTTGCGGACGGTCGAGCGCGGTCCGTCGCAGCCGACCAGGTAACTCCCGCGCCACCAGGTGCCGTTGGCGCCTCTGGTCTGCGCACCGATGCCGCGCTCGTCCTGCTCCAGCTCGGCCAGCCGGCTGCCGGTGACGATCTGCGCGAGATGTTCCCGGGCGAGCGCGGCGCGCAGCGCGCGGGTGAGGGCGTGCTGGGGCAGATGGACGGGGGAGGCGAGGGCGGCGGGCGCCGCCTCGTCCGGGATCCGGGGGGCGAAGGTGACCCGCTCGACCAGCCGCCGGCGGCGCACCGTGCGCCAGGCCGTCCATCGGGTGCCCTCACTTTCGAGGGTGTCGGCACAGCCGAGCCGGGCCACGAAGGCCGCGGTGTCCTGACGGAGCACGGCCGTGCGGGCCGGGCGGGTGTCGTCCTGCCCGGCGGTCTCGTCCAGGACGACGGAGGGGACGCCACGGCGGGCGAGCGAGAGGGCGAGGCAGAGGCCCACCGGGCCGGCCCCGACGACGATCACCGGGTCCACGGCGTGGCTCCCTGGGCCTTGCGGTGCTGACGGGGTGTAGGGGAACTGGCGGTGGGAGCCCGGTGCGTGATCACACAGCGTATGCAACCCATTGCGAGGGCCCGCGTCAAGTGACGAAGGCGGCGGCACGGGTGCCGCCGCCCGAGGACGTCCTCATCACGCCTGCCGGGGCGTCAGTTCACCGGCCGGTCCGCGTTGTCGGCGGCGGCTTCCCCGGGGGTCGCCGCCACCAGGGCCGTCGCCGCCGCGCTGGTCTCGGCGCTGCCGGCGGCCTTCTTCGGCCGGCCGCCGCGCCGCTCGATCCAGGTGGCGAGTGCGGTGAGCGCCAGGCACATCGCGAGATAGATGACGCCGCTGACCGCGATGACCTGAACGTAGGTGGCGTCGCCGTTCACCTTGATGTTGGTGCTCATCAGGCGGGCCGTGTAGAGCAGCTCCTCGTACGTGATGATGTAGCCCAGGGAGGTGTCCTTGAGGGTCACCACCAGCTGGCTGATGATCGTGGGCAGCATCGCCCGGACGGCCTGCGGGATCAGCACGGTCGTCATGACCTGCGTCTTGGTGAGCCCCAGGGCGTACGCCGCCTCGCTCTGCCCCTTCGGTACGGCGTTGATGCCGGCCCGCAGGACCTCGGCCTGCACCGTTCCGTTGTAGAGCGTCAGGCCCACGACCAGCGCCCAGAACTGCGGCTGGTCATCGCTGAAGCCGAAGGTCTCACGGCTCCTGATGAAGAAAATGAAGATCGCGAAGATGGTGATCAGCAGCGGGACGGCGCGGAAGAGCTCGATGAACCCTGTCGCCACCCAGCGGACGGGTCGGTGGTCCGACAGTCGCGCCACCGCGAGCAGCACGCCCAGGACCAGGGAGAACACCGCGGCGAACGCGAATACCTGGAGCGTGGCCAAAATGCCGTCGCGGAGACGGGTACGGATACCCGAGTAGTTGAAGATGTCCCACTTCGCCGGGTCGAACTCGCCCTCGGCATTCAGCCGCAGCACCACGAACGCGATCAGCCCCAGCACCGCGAGCGCACCGATGACGGTGTAGACGCGGTTGCGTGACTTCGCTCTGGGCCCCGGTACGTCGTACAGAACGCTCGCGCCACTCATGCCCACACCTCGCTGAATTCCGCCCCGCGTGCGCGCGGCACCGACGTCCTGCTCTTGGTCTCGCCGTAACCGCTCATCGGGCGACCCCCATGCGGCGCTCCAGCACGCGGAAGACGCCGCTGATGGCGAAGGTGATGATGAGGTAGGCGATCGCGACGACCGCGAAGATCAGGGTGATGGCGTACCCCTGGTCGCTCAGCAACTTGGCGAAGCCGAACAGCTCGGTGACGCTGAACGCACCCGCGATGGCTGAGTTCTTGGTCAGCGCGATCAGGATGCTGCTCAGCGGCGGCAGCACCGTGCGGGTGGCCTGCGGCAGCACGATCATGCGCAGCGTCTGGGTGAACGTCAGCCCCAGGCTGCGGGCCGCCTCGGCCTGGCCGATCGGCACGGTGGAGATGCCGGAGCGCACCGCCTCGCAGATGAACGCCGAGGTGTAGCAGCCCAGTGCCAGCATGCCCAGCACGAACGGGCTGGCCCCCTCGAGCAGGAGCTTCGGCAGGACGAAGAACGCGATCAGGAAGAGCAGTGTCAGGGGCGTGTTGCGCAGCAGCGTCACCCAGGCCGTCCCGAAGGCGCGCAACGGCGGGACCGGGGAGACCCGGCAGCCGGCTATGAGGACGCCGAGGACCAAGGCGATCACCGCGCTGGCCCCGGTGATCGCCAGGGTTCCCAGGAACCCGTCACGGAGTTCAGGCAGATATTCGAGGACTACGTTCATGGAGTCTCCGCGGAGCGGTCGGGTCGGCGTCGGAAAGGGAGGGTGCGGGGACGCGGTGGCCGGAAGACGGTGCGCCCCGTACGCCCGCCGCGGCGGGCGTACGGGGCGGCACGGTCAGGGAGTGCGGGTGCCTCAGTACGTCGGCAGCGGCAGCTGCGGGGCGACGTACTTCGAACCCGACTTGCCGAGCGTGCCGTTGTAGGCCTTCTCGTAGTCGCCGTTCTTGATGTGGTTCTCCAGCGCCTTGGTGATCGCCTCGCGCAGGACCTTGTCGTTCTTGTCCAGGCCGACGCCGTAGGGCTCCTTGGTGAACGGCTTGTTCACCAGGCGGAGCTTGCCGGGACGCTCGGCGGCGTAACCCTTGAGGATGGCGTCGTCGGTGGTGAGGGCGTCGGCCGTGCGGTCGAGGACCTTCTCCACGCAGTCCGAGTACTTCAGCAGCTCGAGGGTCTTGGCGCCGTACTTCGGCCGCTTGATCTCCTGCAGCGGGGTCGAGCCCTTGATCGAGCAGACGGTCTTGCCCTGGAGCGACTCGGGGCCGGTGATGGACTTGTCGCCCTTGCGCACCAGGAGGTCCGCGCCGGCCGTGTAGTAAGGGCCCGCGAAGCCGACCTGCTTCTTGCGCTCGTTGTTGATCGTGTACGTACCGACGTAGAGGTCGACCTTGTGATCGCTGATGAAGGCCTCACGCGAACTGGAGTCGACCGTCTTGAAGTCGATCTGCTTCGTGGAGAAGCCCAGGTCGGCCGCGACCATCTTGGCGATCTCGATGTCGAAACCGGAGTACTTCTTGGTCGAGACGTCCTGGAAGCCGAGGAACGGCTGGTCGGCCTTGACGCCGATGGTGATCTTCCCGCGTTTCTGGGCGTCCTTCAGGACCTGCGAGTTGAGCTTCACGCCCTTGGCGGGGGTGTAGTCGTGGCTGTAGACCTCGGTGGCGGCCGACTTGTCGCCCGCCGAGCCCGACTTACCGCCGCACGCCGTAGCCGTCGCCGCCAGCGCGAGCACCGCCACACCCACCGCAGCCGTCTTACGCATCCTCATGGTGAACTTCCTCAGTTTCAGCAAATGTTGGCAATCATCGTGGCCCAACTGCGGCCTCAGTGGTGAAGGATCTTCGACAGGAAGTCCTTCGCGCGGTCGCTGCGCGGGTTGTTGAAGAACTGGTTCGGCTCGGCCTCTTCGATGATCCGGCCGTCCGCCATGAAGACCACGCGGTTCGCCGCGGAGCGCGCGAAGCCCATTTCGTGCGTGACCACGACCATCGTCATGCCGTCCCGGGCGAGCTGCTGCATGACCTCCAGCACCTCGTTGATCATCTCCGGGTCCAGCGCGGAGGTCGGCTCGTCGAACAGCATGACCTTCGGGTCCATCGCCAGCGCACGGGCGATCGCCACGCGCTGCTGCTGACCGCCGGACAGCTGTGCGGGGTACTTGTCCGCCTGGGTGCCCACGCCGACCCGGTCGAGCAGTTCGCGGGCCTTCTTGGCGGCGGTGTCCTTGTCCTTCTTGCGGACCTTGACCTGGCCCAGCATCACGTTCTCGAGCACCGTCTTGTGCGCGAAGAGGTTGAAGGACTGGAAGACCATGCCCACGTCGGCGCGCAGCCGCGCAAGCTCCCGCCCCTCCTGCGGCAGCGGCTTGCCGTCGATGGTGATGCCGCCGGTGTCGACGGTCTCCAGGCGGTTGATGGTGCGGCAGAGCGTCGACTTGCCGGACCCGGAGGGTCCGATCACCACGACGACCTCGCCGCGGTGGATCGTCAGGTCGATGTCCTGGAGCACGTGCAGCGCGCCGAAGTGCTTGTTGACGTTGTCCAGCACGACCAGCGGGTCACCCGTCGGGGCGGGCCCCTCGGCGTTCTTGGTCACCGATACTTCGCTCATCGGCGTACAGCTCCGTCCTCCTCGGTTGGGAGGACAGTAATGACGGCCCGCGACCAGCGTCATTACATCTGAGGGAGAATTGAGCATAACGATCCGGCCGCATTGGGACACTCCGCGTGAACGGGACGTGGTGGCGGCGAGGCCCGGGGCGTACCGGCTGGGTAACGGATGGTGGCGCACGGGCGGCCTCCTCTTGACGCGCATGCCTCCTATCGCCGTAGATGCCCTGTGGCCTGTCCGCAGGCAGCGCCCGCCCGCACGTACAGAACCACCCCGTGCAGAGAACGACCGCAGGTACGGAACGCCCGCACGCACCGAAGGAGGAGGCCGGATGAGACTGCTGCTCGTCGAGGACGACGATCATGTAGCCGCGGCCCTGTCCGCGGTGCTGGCCCGGCACGGCCTCGAGGTCAGGCACGCCCGCAGCGGCGAGGAGGCGCTCCAGGCCCTGCTGCCCGATGACGCCGAGCCCTTCGCTGTGGTGCTGCTCGACCTCGGGCTGCCGGATCAGGACGGCTTCGAGGTGTGCGGCCGGATCCGCAAGATCAGCACCACCCCGGTGATCATGGTCACCGCGCGCTCCGACGTCCGCTCGCGCATCCACGGCCTCAACCTCGGCGCCGACGACTATGTCGTCAAGCCCTACGACACCGGCGAACTGCTCGCCCGTATCCACGCGGTGAGCCGGCGCACCACCACCGGGACCGGCGAGCCGCAGGCCGAGGAATCCACCGCCGAGGACGCGCTGCACCTGGGCGCGGTCACCGTCGAACTCCCCACCCGCCAGGTGTCGGTGCACGGCGCCGCGGTGCCGCTCACCCGCAAGGAGTTCGATCTGCTGGCGCTGCTCGCCCAGCGCCCCGGGGTGGTCTTCCGCCGGGAGCAGATCATCAGCGAGGTGTGGCGCACGAGCTGGGAGGGGACCGGCCGGACCCTGGAGGTGCACATCGCCTCGCTGCGCGCCAAGCTCCGGATGCCCGCGCTGATCGAGACCGTACGGGGGGTGGGCTACCGGCTGGTGGTCCCCGCGTCCGGGGCGCCGGCCGCGGCCCCCGCTTCTCCGGCGTCCTGAAGGCCGCCCCGGTCACGTGCGCACCCGACTCCTCCCGCTCCTCATCGTCCTCATGGCCGGTGTGCTGCTCGCGCTCGGCGTGCCGCTCGCCGTGATCACCGCGGGCGTGGAGCAGCAGAAGGTGGTCGTCGACCGGATCGACGACGCCGCGCGGTTCGCCGCACTCGCCCAGTTCGTCACCGCCCGCCCGGACGCCGGCGATGGCACCAAGAGCCCCGAGGAGGACGAGCGGCGCGCCACCCTCCGCAGCGAACTGGCCCGCTACTACGACCTCTACGGCATCCGCGCCGGCGTCTACTACCGTGACCACACCCCGATGGCCGCCGCCCCCAAAGACCTGCGGGCGCCCGGCGACGGCGAGGGCGCCCGGGCCTTCAGCGAGGCGCTGGCCGGGCGCCGCAGCCATGACCCCCGGCAGATCTGGCCGTGGGACGACAGCGGCCGGATCTCGGTCGCCTCACCGGTCATCCGCGACGGCGATGTGGTCGCCGTCGTCCTCACCGACTCGCCCACCGGGCAGATGCGTTCGCGCACCCTGCGCGGCTGGCTGGTGATCGCGGCGGGGGAATGCGTGGCGATGCTCGTCGCCGTCGGCGCGGCCATCCGGCTCACCGGCTGGGTGCTGCGGCCCGTCCGGGTGCTGGACACGGCAAGCCACGACATCGCCACCGGCCGGATGAAGGCCCGCGTCGCCGCCACCGCCGGGCCACCCGAACTACGGCGGCTGGCCCGCTCGTTCAACGAGATGGCCGACCATGTCGAGGACGTCCTCGAGCAGCAGCGCGCCTTTGTCGCCGACGCCTCCCACCAGCTGCGCAACCCACTGTCCGCCCTGCTCCTGCGGATCGAGCTGCTGGCCCTCGAACTGCCCGACGGCAACGAGGAGATCGCCTCGGTCCGCACCGAGGGCAAGCGGCTGGCCCGGGTACTGGACGACCTCCTGGACCTCGCCCTGGCCGAGCACACCGCCGCCGACCTCCAGCTCACCGACATCGCGGCGCTGGCCGCCGAACGCGTCGACTCCTGGCGCCCGCTGGCCGACGACCGGGGCGTTCGGCTCTCCTACGAGGGCCACAGCGCGGTCACCGGCTGGGCGGACCCCATCGCGCTCTCCAGCGCCCTGGACGCCGTCGTCGACAACGCCCTGAAGTTCACCCCGCCCGACGAGCCGGTCACCGTGGCCGTCGCGGCCGACGGCGAATGCGTGACGATCACCGTCGCCGACCGCGGCCCCGGCCTGACCGACGACGAACTTGCCCGGATCGGTGACCGCTTCTGGCGCAGCGGCCGCCACCAGAACGTCTCCGGCTCCGGCCTGGGACTGTCGATCACCCGCGCGCTGCTGGCCGCGGGCGGCGCCGCCATCGCCTACGGCCCGCACCCGCCGCACGGCCTGAAGGTCACCGTCACCGTGCCGAGGACCGCACCGTGACCTGGCCGCCTGCACGTCTGTGCTAGTCTTTCCGACGTTGCAGTTGTGGTACCCATGAACTTTGTGCGCGCCCGGTGGCTGGTAGCCCCGGGCGTTCCTTGTTTTTCCGGACGTGTTCCGGTGTGGGGCGATCATCTCGGCGACAAGGAGGCCGCGCAGTGTGGTCTCCGGTTTGCCCCATGAAGGAGAAAAAAAATGGCTTCCGGCACCGTGAAGTGGTTCAACTCGGAAAAGGGCTTCGGCTTCATCGAGCAGGACGGCGGCGGCCCCGACGTCTTCGCCCACTACTCGAACATCCAGTCCCAGGGCTTCCGTGAGCTCCTCGAGGGCCAGAAGGTCACCTTCGACGTGACCCAGGGCCCCAAGGGCCCGCAGGCGGAGAACATCGTCGCCGCCTGACGCCCTCGCGTCGCGCGGACAGGGCCCGCACCGGCATCCCCGGTGCGGGCCCCGTCCCGTTTCCGTACGGGAGCCACTGTCCCTTACGGGTATCCCCACCCCCCTCCACCTGAAGGGCATTCCGTGACCCGAGCGTCCGCACCGCGACAGAGCGCCGCCCCGAAGCCGTCCACCGCGGCGTCTTCCACCCCGCCCGCCGGCTCCTTCGACGAGCTGCCGCTGGCACCGGCTCTCCTCACCGCGCTGCGCGCGCAAGGTGTCACCACGCCGTTCCCCATCCAGGCAGCGACCCTGCCCGAGACCCTCGCCGGCCGCGATGTGCTCGGCCGCGGCCGCACCGGCTCCGGCAAGACCCTCGCCTTCGGCCTCGCGCTGCTCAGCCGTACGGCCGGGAAGCGGGCCGTGAGCAAGCGCCCGCTGGCGCTGGTGCTCGTCCCCACCCGCGAACTCGCCGGGCAGGTCACCGACGCGCTCGCGCCGTACGCCAAGGCCCTGGGCCTGCGTACCGCCACCGTCGTCGGCGGCACCTCGATCAACCGCCAGGTCGACACGCTGCGCCGCGGCGCCGAAGTCCTCGTCGCCACCCCCGGCCGTCTCGCCGATCTGCTGGACCGCGGCGCCTGCGCCCTCGGCGATGTCGCCATCACCGTCCTCGACGAGGCCGACCAGATGACCGACATGGGCTTCCTTCCGCAGGTCACCCGGCTGATGGAGAAGGTCGACGCGAACGGTCAGCGGATGCTGTTCTCCGCCACCCTCGACCGCAATGTCGACAAGCTGGTCCGCCGTTTCCTGACCGATCCGGTCACCCACTCCGTGGACCCCTCGGCCGCGACCGTCACCACCATGGACCACCACGTCCTGTACGTGGACGACGCCGACAAGCGCGCCACCGCCACCGAGATCGCCGCCCGCGACGGCCGGGTGATCATGTTCGTGGACACCAAGCGCGGCGCCGACCGGCTCACCAAGCACCTGCTCGCCCAGGGCGTGCGCGCCGCGGCGCTGCACGGCGGCAAGTCCCAGCCGCAGCGCACCCGCACCCTCGAGCAGTTCCGCACCGGCCACGCCTCGGCGCTGATCGCCACCAATGTCGCCGCCCGCGGTATCCACATCGACGGCCTCGACCTCGTCGTCAACGTCGACCCGCCCACCGAGGCCAAGGACTACCTGCACCGCGGCGGCCGGACCGCCCGTGCCGGCGAGTCCGGCACCGTCGTCACCCTCGTCACGCCCGCCCAGCGCCGCGACATGACCCGGCTGATGCGCCAGGCGAAGATCACCCCGTCCGCCGCCACGGTCCGCCCCGGCCACGCCGACCTGATAAGGATCACCGGCGCCCGGACCCCCTCCGGCGTCGCGGTGGCGCTCGCCGCGCCCACCCCGGCCCCCGCGGCCGCTTCCCCCGGCGGCGGCGCCCGGCGCCGGCGCCCCCGCCGCGCACGCCCCGCCCGCCGCACCGCCGGCGCCCCCAGGGGCTGACCGAGGGGGGACCTAGGGGTGACCTGGGGGTGACCGCCCCTAGGGCTTGACCGACAGGTAATAGCGTCGGGCGCCCTGGTGCAGGGCCAGCGGATCGGTGAACACCGCCGTCCGCAGGTCCACCCGCTGCGCGGCATGCACCTGGCGTCCGATGCGGTCCCGGCTGTTGATGACGGTCCGGGTCATGTCGAACGTCAGCGCAGGATCCTCCCGGTCCGTCGTCACCAGCAGATTCGCCACCGCGATCGTCCTCACCGCCTGGCCGTTCTGCACCTTGGGATACGCATCGGCGGGCATCACCGCCGCCCGGTAGTAGCGAGTGGGCTCGCCCTGCGCATGCAGCGCCTCGCTCAGGTCACCGAGCTGCACCAGCCGTACCGGGAACCGCTGCGCCAGGTGCTGCACCGCGGTGGTCGGCAGCCCGCCCGACCAGAAGAACGCATCCAGCTTCCCCCGCTCCAGCAGCCCCGGCATCCGGTCGATGCCCACCCGTACCGGCTCGATGTCCCGGTCGAAATCCAGCCCCGCCGCCTTCAGCAGCCGGCGGGTGATCAGCTGGACGCCGGAGTTGTCCGACCCGACCCCCACCCGCAGCCGCCGCAGCCCCTTGGCGGAGCGGACGGCGGACTTCTTCGGCACCACCAGCTGCATGTAGTCGTCGTACAGCCGCGCACAGGCCCGCAGCCGGTCCGCACCCGCCTCGCCCCGGGTCTGGTACGTCGAGACCGCGTCCGCCGTCGCGATGGTGAACTCCGCGCGCCCGCTGACCAGCTGACGCAGATTGTCGATGGACCCCTCGCTGCGCGACAGCCGCAGATCCACATCCGGCATGTCGTTCGCCAGATCCTGCTTCAGCAGCTCCCCGTAGCGCGCATACACCCCCGTCGGCACCCCCGTGGCCAGCGTCACCCGCCCGGCCGGCGCGCGCTCGCCGCGCATCGACAGCAGCCCCCACGCCACCAGCGCGAGCGCGATCAGCGCGGCGGTCGCCACCTGGAGTGCCCGGCGGCCGCTTATTCGGGGAAGTGCTGTGACCATGGGCGGGATCCTGCCAGCACCGGGCCGCCAAGGGGAGGGCAGATACCCAACCGTGCTATTGCAGGGCCTCGCGCAGCCGTTCCAGCAGGGCCCTGGCGGCGGGGGTGGCGGGCCCGTCCGTCCGCCAGACCAGCGCGATCCGGCCACGTGGCGCCGGCCGCCCATTGATCGGCAGCGTCCGCAGCCCGTACGTCCGTGCCGCCTCGGCCGGCAGCGCGGGCACCACCGCCACCCCCAGACCCCGGGCGGCGAGCTGCGCCAGCAGATGCGGCGAGGCGGCCTCGAAGGCGATACGGGGCCGGAAGCCGGCCGCCGCGCAGGTACGTTCGAGCACCCCGCGCAGACCGGTGCCGCGCGGCAGGCTGATCAGCGGGCGGTCGCGGAGCGCGGCCGGCGCGATCCCCGTACGGTCCGCGTGCGCCAGCAGCGGGTCGCCCGGCGCGACGGCGGCGACCAGAGGGACGTCGAGCACGACCTGCGCCGAGATGCCCGGCGGCGGCTCGTCGGCCAGCCCGATCAGCGCGATGTCCAGCTCACCGTCGCGCAGCGCCGTCAGCATCCGTTCCGAGTTGTCCTCGGTGAGGGCCATCTCGACACCGGGGTGGGCGTCATGGAAATCGGCCAGCAGGGAGGCCACCTCGAACCTGTCGGAGGCCGCCCCGGAGACCATCCCGATCGTGACCCGGCCGCGCAGCAGCCCCGTGAACTCGTCCACCGTCGCCCGCACACCCTCGACCGCGGCCAGCGCCGCCCGCGCATACGGCAGCACGGCCGCGCCCACCTCCGTCGGCGTCACCGATCCGCCGGACCGGTCCAGCAGCGGCTGCCCCAGCTCCCGCTCCAGCTGCCGGATCTGCGCGCTCACCCCGGGCTGCGCCAGATGCAGACGCGCGGCGGCACGGGTGAAATGTGCCTCTTCCACGACGGCGATGAAGTACTGCAACTGGCGGAGCTCCATAACCACGAATTCTAGGGACGAGCAGATCCATCTCTTGGACTTGTCGCCGTCCTGCCGACAGCCTGGTAGGACGGCCAGGTCAAGGCCCCGGTCACACCCGTGATCCCGGGCCCGGCCACGGCCCGGGGAGGAGATCGATCAATGGCCATCGCCATGGACATCAAGGCCGCCATAGCGGCCGAACGCCGGGAACTGGCGGACATGCTGGACGCCCTGCCGTCCGACGCCTGGGACGCGCCGACGCTGTGCGCCGGGTGGCGGGTACGGGAGGTCGCCGCCCATATGTCGATGGGCTTTCGCCACTCGTTCGGCCGGCAGGCCCGCGAACTGCTCAAGGCGCGCGGCAACCTCAACCGCATGACCGACCGTCTCGCCCGCAAGGACGCGGCCGCCGCCGCGCCACCGGAGCTCGCCGCCTTCCTCCGCGACAACGCGCACCACCCCTGGACGCCGCCGGTCGGCGGCCTCACCTCGGCGCTGGGGCACGACGTGGTCCACGGCCTGGACATCGCGGTCGCCCTGGGCCTGGACCGCCGCGTCCCCGACGACCGCCTGCGCACCGTCCTGGACGCGACCGGCCCCCGCTCCGCCAAGTTCTTCGGCGCCGACCTCACCGGCATCGCCCTGCACGCGGACGACCTCGACTGGTCCTTCGGCAGCGGCACACCCGTCCACGGCACCGCCCAGGACCTGGTGCTGGTCACCTTCGGCCGCAAGCTGCCACCGGGCCGCCTGCGGGGCGAGCACAGCGACCGGTTCGTCGCCGTCTGACGGCCCCGCTTCCGCTCCCCGTTTCTTCTCCCCGCTTCCGCGGAACGTCTCTCATCGTCACCTCGCTCCCGGTCCCCGCGTCCCGCTCACCGGGATGCGGACACGACCTAGGGCCCGGGAGGTCGCCGAAGGGAGCGGTTGCGATGGAGCGGACCACATGCTGTGTGGTGGGCGGCGGGCCCGCCGGGATGGTGCTCGCCCTGCTGCTGGCCCGTGCGGGCGTGGCGGTCACGGTCCTGGAGAAGCACAAGGACTTCCTCCGCGATTTCCGCGGCGACACCGTGCACCCCTCCACCCTGGCGCTGCTGGACGAGCTGGGGCTGACCGAGCGGTTCGCCCGGCTGCCCCAGCGGCGGGTGACGGCCGTCCAGCTGCCGCTCGGCAGGGACGGGACGCTGGTCACCGTCGGGGACATCGCCGCGCTGCGCGGCACGTTCAACTACATCGCGATGGTGCCGCAGTGGGACCTCCTCGACCTCCTGGTGGACGAGGCCCGGCGGGAGCCGTCCTTCTCCCTGCGGATGAGCACCGAGGCGACCTCCTTCCTGGTGGAGCGCACGGGGGTCCCCTCTGGCCGAGCAAAGCCGAGGGCTCCGGGGAGGGTCACGGGAGTGCGCTACCGCACCGCCGACGGCCGTAGCGGTGAACTGCGGGCCACCCTCACGGTGGCCTGCGACGGCCGGGGCTCGCTCGCCAGGTCGCTGCCCGAACTCGGACTGCGCAGCTTCACCTGCCCGATGGACGCCTGGTGGTTCCGGCTGCCGCGGCGCGACGGCGACCCGCGCGGGCTCGTGGGAGGCGCCGGGGACCGGCTCCTCGCCGCCATGATCGACCGCGGCGACTACTGGCAGTGCGCCGCGCTGATCCCCAAGGGCACCGACCCCGAGCGCCGCGCCGCCGGCCTCGAACCGTTCAGGGCCAACGTCCAGGCCGCCGCCCCCTGGCTCGGTGACCGGGTGCACGCCCTCCACTCCTGGGACGAGGTCAAGCTGCTCGACGTACGCCTCGACCGCCTCCGGCGCTGGCACCGGCCGGGGCTGCTGTGCATCGGCGACGCGGCACACGCGATGTCGCCGGTCTTCGGCATCGGCATCAACCTCGCCGTCGAGGACGCGGTGGCCGCCGCCCGGCATCTGGTAGGGCCGCTGCGCACGGGCGCCGTCGGCCTGCGGGACGTCCGCGGCATCCAGCGCCGCCGGTGGCCGACCGCGGCCCTGACCCAGGCATTGCAGCGGTTCGCCCATGCCCAGGTCATCGCACCCGTCCTGGCGGGCGAGGCCCCCTTCGGCCACCCCCGGCGGGCGCAGCGGATGGCCGAACGGCTCACCACCTCGCGATGGCTGAACCGGGTGCCGGCGTACTTCCTCGCCTATGGCGCCGTACGCGAACGCCCGCCGGCGGCGTCGGTGCGGTGAGCGGCCGTCCGGTCCGGTAGGCATCTGGCGGCGACCCCGTCGAGTGCGCATGCCAGGCCGAACTCGAACCGCTCCTCCGGGGTGGGGTCCTCGGCCTCGACCACCCGGCGGGCGAACTGCGGGTACCGGCCGCTCTCGACCACCTCGCGTATGTAGGGACCCACCCCGGCCCGTCCGGCGCTCGGCGCGAACTCCCTGCGCCGGCACGACATCGCGCTCTCCGCGGCCGCCGCACTCACCCCGGACATCACCCTGGCCTTGGGCGTCGTCGACACGGTCATGGCGTACGTCTTCGGCACGGTCACCCAGGAGCTGGCCGAGCTCCAGGCGCAACGGCCCCCGGCTCCCGCCTCCCGCACCTGTGGGTCGAGCAGAACGGCCCGGGGACGCCCCCTCCCAGCGGTAGCGGAGGGAGGGTCTCCACGCTCGACCTGATCCGCTCCCGGTTCACGCTCCTGACCGGCTCCGGTGGCGACCCGTGGATCGAGGCGGCACGGGAGACGGCGGGCCGCCTCGGAGTGGAACTCATCGCGCACAAGATCGCTCCTGAGGCCGGCGTGACCGATCCGGAGGGACGCTGGCCGGAGATCGCCGGCCTCACCGAGGACGGCGCACTGCTGGTGCGCCCCGATCAGTTCGTCGCCTGGCGGACGGCCACCCGGTCCGACCACCCGGCCGATGACCTCATACGCGCCCTCACCCCGCTGCTCGCCGGCGGACCGCGCTGAAGTAGTTGCGCCGGGGCTGCACGTTGCGCACGCGGGCGGTCGTCCACGACCGGACGACCCACAGCGGGCATCGCCCGGCCCGGCGGCCGGGCCCCGGCCGCCGGGGGATGAGTGCTTCCCCGGCGGCCCTTTAACCTTGAGGGATGACCAGCAGCAGCGACCGGAGCCATGACGTGCGTTCTCCCAAGACCTACTCGATCCGCACCTACGGGTGCCAGATGAACGTCCATGACTCCGAGCGGTTGTCCGGCCTCCTGGAGGGCGCCGGATACGTCCGGGCGCCCAAGGACGCCGACGGCGCCGACGTGGTCGTCTTCAACACCTGCGCGGTGCGCGAGAACGCCGACAACCGGCTCTACGGCAACCTGGGGCAGCTCGCTCCCCAGAAGGCCGCCCGCCCCGGCATGCAGATCGCGGTCGGCGGGTGTCTGGCCCAGAAGGACCGGGACACCATCGTCAAGAAGGCCCCCTGGGTCGATGTGGTCTTCGGCACGCACAACATCGGCAAGCTGCCGGTCCTCCTGGAGCGCGCCCGTATCCAGGAGGAGGCGCAGGTCGAGATCGCCGAGTCGCTGGAGGCGTTCCCCTCGACGCTGCCGACCCGCCGCGAGAGCGCGTATGCCGCGTGGGTCTCGATCTCCGTCGGCTGCAACAACACCTGCACCTTCTGCATCGTGCCCGCGCTGCGCGGCAAGGAGAAGGACCGCCGGCCGGGCGACATCCTCGCCGAGGTCGAGGCGCTGGTCGCCGAGGGCGTCAGCGAGATCACCCTGCTCGGCCAGAACGTCAACGCGTACGGCTCGGACATCGGCGACCGCGAGGCGTTCAGCAAGCTGCTGCGGGCCTGCGGCAAGGTCGACGGGCTGGAGCGCGTCCGGTTCACGTCCCCGCACCCGCGCGACTTCACCGACGACGTCATCGCCGCCATGGCCGAGACGCCCAACGTCATGCCGCAGCTGCACATGCCGCTGCAGTCCGGCTCCGACCGCGTCCTGAAGGCCATGCGCCGCTCGTACCGCCAGGACCGCTTCCTCGGCATCATCGAGAAGGTGCGCGCCGCGATGCCGGACGCCGCGATCTCCACGGACATCATCGTCGGCTTCCCCGGCGAGACCGAGGAGGACTTCGAGCAGACCCTGCACACCGTCCGCGAGTCCCGTTTCGCCCAGGCCTTCACCTTCCAGTACTCCAAGCGCCCCGGCACCCCCGCGGCCGACATGGCGGACCAGATCCCCAAGGCGGTCGTCCAGGAGCGCTACGAGCGGCTGGTCGCCCTCCAGGAAGAGATCTCCTGGGAGGAGAACAAGAAGCAGGTCGGGCGCACGCTCGAGGTGATGGTCGCCGAGGGCGAGGGCCGTAAGGACGACGCGACGCACCGGCTCTCCGGCCGCGCCCCCGACAACCGCCTGGTCCACTTCACCCGCCCCGACGAATCGCTCCGCCCCGGCACCGCGCTCGACGGCGGGCCCGTTCTGCGCCCCGGCGACATGGCGACCGTGGACATCACCTACGCCGCCCCGCACCACCTCCTCGCCGAGGGGCCGACCCGGACGGTACGGCGCACCCGCGCCGGCGACGCCTGGGAGAAGCGCAACGCCGCCCCGGCCGAGAAGCCCAAGGGCGTTCTCCTCGGCCTGCCCACGATCGGCGCCCCGGCGCCCGCACCGGCTCCGTCGGCGGGCTGCGGCTGCGACTGAGCCGCGGTTCCGGAGCGGCCCGCCGAATCGGCAGCCACGGCGCGGCGCCCCGGACCCGGGGCGTTACGCTGCGTGGCATGCTCGTAGCCGCCGCCATCTGCCCCTGCCCGCCGCTCCTCGTACCGGAGGTCGCCGCCGGCGCCGCGCCCGAGCTGGACGCGCTGCGGGCCGCCTGCCTCGACGCGGTCGGCGTGCTGGCCGCCGCGCGCCCCGACCGGCTGGTCGTCCTCGGCCCGGCCGAGCAGGCGGGGCGCGGCCCGCACCCGCAGGGCGCCATCGGCTCGTTCCGCGGCTTCGGGGTGGACTTCCAGGTGCCGCTGGGCGCGGCCGAGGGCGCCGTCGACCGGGAACTCCCGCCGTCGCTGGCCGTCGGCGCCTGGCTGCTCTCGCGCGCGGACTGGGACGACGCCCCCGTCGAAGGCCTGGGCATAGGAGAACCGCTGACCCGCGACCGCTGCCTGCCGGTGGGCCGCGAGATCGCCGCCTCCGCCCCCCGGGTCGCCCTCCTGGTGATGGGCGACGGCAGCGCCCGCCGCACGGTGAAGGCGCCGGGGTACTTCGACGAGCGGGCCGAGGCGTTCGACGCCGCTGCGGCCCGCGCCCTGGGCGCCGCCGACACCGCCGCGCTCACCGAGTTCGACGAGGAGCTCGCCTTCGACCTCCAGGCGTCCGGCCGCGCCTGCTGGCAGGTGCTGGCGGGCGCCGCCCAGGGCGCGGGCCTGCAGGGCGAACTCCTCCGCGAGGAAGCGCCGTACGGCGTCGGCTACTTCGTGGCGAGCTGGTCCTAGCCCGACCGCAGCGAGCGACGGCCGCGGGGTGTCCGCCCCGCGGCCGTCGCCGTGTCACGGCTCGGCGGCCCGGCCGGCCCCTGCGCCGCCGCCGACTGCCGCGCTACTTGCGGGCACCGTCCGCGGCGTCGCTGTCGACCGCCGCGTCCGTGGACTGCTGACGCGGGATCCCGGGGCCCTCGGCGGCTTCCGCGCCGGAATCCCCCTGCGGGGCCCGCGCGCCGTCCGCGATGTCGGCCGGCGACCCGGCCGGCTGCTCCTCCGGCGCCCGCTCGGTGCCGGTCTCCGCCGCCTGGCTCACCTCCGCCTCCGCGGCCGGTTCCGCCCGCTCCACGGAGGGGGCCGCCGATCCCGCCGCCTCGGGCTCCGAGGATCCTTGACGCCGACGAAACCGCGAAAACAGGCTCATAACCGCTCCTACCATGCCAATGCCGTACTCATATGGGTGAAATCCCTCCTCGCTCGGAGCGCCCTGTTGCGCCGCCCGCGACCGCCGGTTGTGCGCCGGCTCTCGGGACCTCGAACAGGCAACGAAGCCATGCGTGACCCGTCACGTCGCTCATTCGGGACCGGGGCGTGATGTTTGCGAGACTGACGGGGTGAACACCGCCGTTCCCGCTCCGCGGGTCATCGCCGTCGTCGGTCCCACCGCGGCCGGAAAGTCCGATCTGGGCGTCGCGCTCGCCCGCCACCTGGGCGGCGAGGTCATCAACGCCGACTCCATGCAGCTCTACCGCGGCATGGACATCGGCACCGCCAAACTCACGCCCGAGGAGCAGCAGGGCGTCCCGCACCGCCTCCTGGACATCTGGGACGTCACCCGCGCGGCCAGCGTCGCCGAGTACCAGCGGCTGGCCCGCGCCGAGATCGACCGGCTGCTCGCCGAGGGGCGCACGCCGGTGCTCGTCGGCGGCTCCGGCCTGTACGTACGCGGCGCCATCGACGCCCTGGACTTCCCCGGTACGGACCCCGAGGTGCGCGCCCGCCTGGAGGCCGAGCTCGCCGAACACGGCAGCGGCGCCCTGCACACCCGGCTCGCCGCCGCCGACCCGGAGGCCGGCCGCGCCATCCTGGCGAGCAACGGCCGCCGCATCGTGCGCGCCCTGGAGGTCATCGAGATCACCGGCCGCCCCTTCACCGCCAACCTCCCCGGCCACGAAGCGGTCTACGACACCCTCCAGATCGGCGTCGACGTCGAGCGTCCCGAACTCGACGAGCGGATCGCGCGCCGGGTCGACCGGATGTGGGACGCCGGCCTGGTGGACGAGGTGCGCGGCCTGGAGCGCGAGGGGCTGCGCGAGGGCCGTACGGCCTCCCGGGCGCTCGGCTATCAGCAGGTGCTCGCCCAGCTGGCGGGGGAGTGCACCGAGCAGGAGGCGCGCGAGGAAACGGTGCGCGCCACCAAGCGCTTCGCGCGCCGTCAGGATTCCTGGTTCCGCCGGGACCCGCGGGTCCACTGGCTCAGCGGCGCCGCCGACCGCCGCGCGGAGCTGCCGCGGCTCGCCCTGGCCTTGCTCGAACGACCGGTCACAGCCTGATCACGTCATGGCATCGGGACGCTCCGGCCGTCATCCGGGCCCTTGAGGGCGTGTCATCATCGACCTTCGATCGAGGCGTGCAGTCTGCAGTGGGGAGGGCGCGTGGCAATGGAGGCCGGCCCTCGCAACAGAGCCCAGGAAACGGACCACGGCGACGCCGACGCGACGCCCGACACCCTGCCGCTGGCCCAGGACGGGCCGGACGCGCACGACATCCTGGCCGCCGCCGCCGCTGACGCCCGGCTCGCCGAGCCCGGCGCCCTGGACGACTCGGGCGCCCTGGACGACTCGGACGGCCCGGACGCCGGCACCGACGCTCCCGCCGAGGGCGGCGAGTCCTTCCGGGAGCTGCGCCCGCCCCGCCGGCTGCGCCTGTGGCAGCTCGCGCCGATCGTGGTGCTCGCCTCCGTCGGCTCCCTGATGTTCGGCTTCCCGCTCGCCTTCGAGTTCGGCGGCGACGGTGGCGCGGTGATAGCGATGCTCGGCCTGCTGCTGTGCTGCTGCGCCGCGGGCTGGGGCATGATGGCCGCCCGCCGCGCCGGTCACACCTGGCCGGGACTGCCGCCGCGCGGATCGGGCCGCTGGGCCCGCTGGCACGTCGTCCTCGGCTACGCCGCGGTGGTGGCCGTCCTGGCCGCGCTCGCCATCTGGCGAGTGGCCCGGCTGCGCTGACCCGCCGGCACCCGGTCCGCACCCCGTACGCGTCGCCCGCCCCGTCCGCCCGTACGATTCAAGGGTGACCACGCAGCGCATCGCCTTCCTCAAGGGCCACGGCACCGAGAACGACTTCGTGATCGTTCCCGACCCCGAGGGCCGCCTCGACCTGTCCGCGACCGCGGTCGCCCGGATCTGCGACCGGCGGGCCGGACTCGGCGGCGACGGCGTGCTGCATGTCGTACGCTCCGCCGCGCACCCCGAGGCGCGCGACCAGGCGGACGAGGCCGAGTGGTTCATGGACTACCGCAACGGCGACGGCTCCATCGCCGAGATGTGCGGCAACGGCGTGCGCGTCTTCGCGCGCTATCTGCTGCACGCCGGCCTCGTCGAGGCGGGCGATCTCGCCATCGCCACCCGCGCCGGAGTGCGCCGCGTCCACGTCGCCAAGAGCGGCGATGTCACGGCCTCCATGGGCCGTGCCGAACTCCCCGAGGAGAGCGTCACGGTCACCCTGGACGGCCGCAGCTGGCCGGCCCGTAACGTGAACATGGGCAATCCGCACGCGGTCGCCTTCGTCGAGGACCTGGCGCATGCCGGGGACCTGCGGGCCGTACCGCCGTTCAGCCCAGCGGCGGTTTATCCCGACGGCGTGAACATCGAGTTCGTCGCCGACCGCGGGCCGCGGCATGTGGCGATGCGGGTGCACGAGCGCGGCTCGGGCGAGACCCGCTCCTGCGGCACCGGCGCCTGCGCGGTCGCGGTCGCCACCGCCCGCCGGGACGGCACCGACCCCGCCGAGACCGGACTGCCCGTCACCTACACCGTCGACGTCCTCGGCGGCAGCCTCTCGATCACCGAGCTGCCCGACGGCACCGTCGAGATGACCGGACCGGCCGTGATCGTCGCCGAGGGCACCTTCGACCCGGCCTGGCTGACCACGGCGCTTGCCTGACGGGCACGCTTTCGTCCCCGGATTCGCTCGAATGGGTGGTCCGTTTCACGCTGAGCGAGAGACGGACTGCGGTGCGTGATGGGCTCGGTAGCATCAAGCACCGGCCCGGGCGTGCCGAGTGATCCGAGTGATCAGAGGAAGGGCGCCCACTGCCGGTCGACGCTGCCGGAGGTGCCCATGAGCGCAGAGGCCACTAACCCTGGTAACGCTGAGGCAGTGGGCCGCAGGCGCGGCCGCCCCCGGCTCGATGTCCAGGGACTGCGGCGGATCGGGCGCGCCGCGCTGCTCGGCGCGGCCCCTCGCGACGGCCTCCCCGACGCCCTGGAACACGTCGCCAAGGTGCACCGCCGCCACCACCCCGATGCCGGCCTGGACATCCTGAGCAAGGCATATGTGCTGGCCGAGTCCTCGCACCGCGGCCAGATGCGCAAGAGCGGCGAGCCGTACATCACCCACCCCCTGGCGGTCACCCTCATCCTCGCCGAGCTCGGCGCGGAGACCACGACCCTGACCGCCTCCCTCCTCCACGACACCGTCGAGGACACGGAGGTGACCCTCGATCAGGTGCGGGCGCAGTTCGGCGACGAGGTCTGCTACCTGGTCGACGGGGTGACGAAGCTGGAAAAGGTCGACTACGGCGCGGCCGCCGAGCCGGAGACCTTCCGCAAGATGCTGGTCGCCACCGGCAACGACGTCCGGGTGATGTCGATCAAGCTCGCCGACCGGCTGCACAACATGCGCACCCTCGGCGTGATGCGCCCCGAGAAGCAGGCCCGGATCGCCAAGGTCACCCGCGACGTCCTGATCCCGCTCGCCGAACGCCTCGGCGTCCAGGCGCTGAAGACCGAGCTGGAGGACCTGGTCTTCGCCATCCTGCACCCGGAGGAGTACGCCGCCACCCGCAGCCTGGTCAGCGAACACGCCGGCCGCCCCGACCCGCTCGCCGTCCTCGCCGCGCGGGTCCGTACGACCCTGGACGAGGCCAAGATCCAGGCCGAAGTCCTGGTGCGGCCGCGGCACTTCGTCTCCGTGCACCGCGTCCGGATGGCCCGCGGCGAGATGACCGGCGCGGACCTGGGGCGGCTGCTGGTCCTGGTCGCCGAGGACGCCGACTGCTACGCGGTCCTCGGCGAGCTGCACACCTGCTTCACCCCGGTCGTCTCCGAGTTCCAGGACTTCATCGCCGCGCCGAAGTTCAACCTCTACCAGTCGCTGCACACCGCCGTCACCGGCGAATCGGGGGAGATCGCCGAGACGCTGATCCGTACGCACCAGATGCACCGGGTCGCCGAGGCCGGGGTGATCGCACTGGGCAATCCGTACGCCGCGACCGACGGCCCGGACGCCCCGGACGGCGAGCGGGCCGACCCCACCCGCCCCGGGTGGCTCTCGCGCCTCTTGGAGTGGCAGCGCACCACACCCGACCCGGACACGTTCTGGAGCTCGCTGCGCGACGACCTGGCACAGGATCTGGAGATCACGGTCTTCTGCGCGGGCGGCCCGGCCAACGGCCCCGCGGACGGCTCCCTCCGCCTGCCCGCCGGCGCGAGCTGTGTGGACGCCGCCTACGCCCGGCACGGCGAGGCGGCGCACTGCTGTCTCGGCGCCCGGGTCAACGGCCGCCTCGCCACCCTCGCTACCGTCCTGCGCGACGGCGACACCCTGCACCTCCTGATGGCCCCCGACTCCGCCACCGGCCCCGCACCCGAGTGGCTCGACCACGCCCGCACCCCCGCCGCCCGGCTCGCCATCTCCCGCTGGCTGTCGCGGCCCACCGGGGACGACGCAGGCGACCCGCCCCCTGTGTCCCCCAGGACGGCCCCCGCCGCCCCCGGCCACGCCCCCGGGCCCGGCGATACGGCCGCGATCACCCCCGCCGCCGTGCTGGCCGTCGCCGACCTGCCCGGCGCCTCCGTACGGCTGGCGGGCTGCTGCACGCCGGTGCCGCCGGACAACGTCACCGGCTTCGCCGTACGGGGCGGCATGGTCACCGTGCACCGCGCCCTGTGCCCCGTCGTGGCACGGATGGCCGCCGGCGGCCGGCAGCCGGTGGGGGTGCGCTGGCGGCGCGCGGGCAAGGCGGGCCACGGCTGCCGGGTGACCCTCCTGGCCGAGGCGTTCAGCCGCCCGCACCTGCTGGCCGACCTCACCGAAGCGATCGCCGCCCAGGGCGTCGCCGTGGTGTCCGCGGCCGTCGAACCCCCGCATGAGCAGCGGGTACGGCACACGTACACGCTGCATCTGCCGAACGCCGCCGGGCTGCCCTCCCTGATGCGCGCAATGCGTGAAGTCCCGGGCGTCTTCGACGTGTTGCGCGCGGGCCGGGCCAGGCCGACCGCGGCCCTACGCCCCTGATCGCACCGCCGCACCCGGGCGTAAGCCGGACGCCCGAACCACCGCCCTTTCGGGTGCCGTATTGCCGTGCCATCCGCGGGCCGGGGAGCCGCGCTGATAGCCGTAGCCCATGTCGCTTCCCTCGCGTCAACCGTCCCCCGACCCCTACCGTCCCGCCGTTCCCGCTCCCGCGCCCCGCCGCTCGCGCCGGTGGCTCCGGTCCCGGGCCGGCCGGCGGGCCACCGCCCTCTCGCTGGCCGCCGTCGCCCTCCTCGGCGCGGCCCCGCCCGCCGGCTCCCCCGGTGCGCGCGGCATCGGCGACCGCCTGTTCCCCAACCTCGGCAACCCCGGCTACGACGTCACGTCCTACCACGTCGACCTGGACTACTCCGGCCACAACGACCGCCCACTGAACGCCGTCACCGAGCTCACCGCCCGTGCCACCGAGGCACTCGACGAGCTCAACCTCGACTTCGCCCGCGGCACGGTCCAGTCTGTGGAGGTCAACGGCCGGCCCGCCCGCCATCAGCAGCACGGCGAGGACCTGGTGATCACCCCGTCCGCCGGCGTCTCCCCCGGAGAGCAGCTGAAGATCGTCGTACGGCACACCAGCGACCCGCGCGGCAGCGGCGACGGCGGCTGGATCCGCACCAGTGACGGGCTGGCGATGGCCAACCAGGCCGACGCCGCACACCGCGTCTTCCCCTGCAACGACCACCCTTCCGACAAGGCGTACTTCACCTTCCGGATCACCGCCCCCCAGGACGTGACGGCCGTCGCCAACGGAGAGCCCTACGGCCAGAGCGAGCGCGGCCCGCGCCGCGTCTGGACGTACCGCACCGCCCACCCGATGGCCACCGAGCTGGCGCAGGTCTCCCTCGGCCACTCCACCGTGCTGCGGGCCGAGGGACCGCACGGCCTGCCCGTACGGAACGTCGTACCCACCGCCCACCGCGCCGAGCTCGCCCGCTGGGCGGCCAAGACCCCCGGCCAGCTGGCCTGGATGGAAAGCAAGATCGGCCCGTTCCCCTTCGAGAACTACGGGGTGCTGATCGCGGACGCCCGCACCGGCTTCGAGCTGGAGACCCAGACCCTCTCGCTCTTCGAGAAGGGCCTGTTCACCGGCCGGCTGCCCGACTGGTACATCGAGTCCGTCATGGTGCACGAGCTGTCGCACCAGTGGTTCGGCGACAGCGTCAGCCCGCACCGCTGGTCCGACGTCTGGCTCAACGAGGCCCACGCCACCTGGTACGAGGCGCTCTACGCCCAGGAGAAGGGCGGCGCCTCCGCCTCCCTCGACACCCGGATGCAGCGCGCCTACCAGCAGTCGGACGGCTGGCGCGCCGACGGCGGCCCGCCCGCCGAGCCCAAGGCCGCCCAGCCCGGCCAGAAGATCAGCATCTTCCGGCCGTCCATCTACGACGGCGGCGCACTGGTCCTCTACGCCCTGCGGGACAAGATCGGCCCCGAAGCCTTCGACCGCCTCGAACGCACCTGGGTCACCCGCCACCACGACGGCGTCGCCGGCACCGCCGACTTCGTCCGGCTGGCCTCCGAGATCTCCGGCCAGGACCTGACCGGCTTCTTCCAGGGCTGGCTCTACGGCGCGAAGACCCCATCGATGCCGGGCCACCCGCAGTGGCGGGCCAAACAGCCCCACTGACCCGGCGAGGGCCCGCCCCGTGGGCCGTCCGAGGCACAGCGGGCCCCGCCGCCGGAAAACGCCGGAAACCCGGGTGACGGGCCGTAACGGGCCGTGCGACCATCTTCGGGTCGACGACGCCGACGGCCGGCCGGGAATCTCCCGGGAGGCCGGGACGTTGTGCTTGTCGAAAGCCGCAGTACCAGCGACGACAGCCCCAGCGGGACCGCCCGGTCCCCGACGGGACTTCCCAACGACACAAAGGATCAAATGACCTCCTCTTCTTCCCTTCCGCAGGACCGGCAGCGCCTCCCGGAGAGCCTTCGGGCCGACGCCCTGATGGAAGAGGACGTCGCCTGGAGCCACGAGATCGACGGGGAGCGCGACGGCGACCAGTACGACCGCTCGGCCCGTGCGGCGCTGCGCCGCGTCGCGGGTCTGTCCACCGAGCTCGAGGACATCACCGAGGTCGAGTACCGCCAGCTCCGGCTGGAACGGGTGGTGCTCGTCGGCGTATGGACCACGGGCACGGTGGGTGATGCGGAGAATTCGCTCGCCGAGCTCGCCGCGCTGGCGGAGACCGCAGGCGCCCTCGTGCTCGACGGCGTCATCCAGCGGCGCGACAAGCCCGACCCCGCCACGTACATCGGCTCGGGCAAGGCGCTGGAGCTGCGCGACATCGTGCTCGAATCCGGCGCGGATACCGTGGTGTGTGACGGTGAGCTCTCCCCGGGCCAGCTGATCCACCTCGAGGACGTCGTCAAGGTCAAGGTGGTCGACCGGACCGCCCTGATCCTCGACATCTTCGCCCAGCACGCCAAGTCGCGGGAGGGCAAGGCGCAGGTCTCGCTGGCGCAGATGCAGTACATGCTCCCCAGGCTCCGCGGCTGGGGCCAGTCGCTGTCCCGTCAGATGGGTGGCGGTGGCTCCGGTTCCTCGGGCGGCGGTATGGCCACCCGTGGTCCCGGTGAGACCAAGATCGAGACGGACCGGCGGCGGATCCGCGAGCGCATGGCGAAGATGCGCCGCGAGATCGCGGAGATGAAGACCGGCCGGGACATCAAGCGCCAGGAACGCCGGCGCAACAAGATCCCCTCGGTCGCCATCGCCGGCTACACCAACGCCGGCAAGTCCTCCCTGCTCAACCGCCTCACCGGCGCCGGCGTGCTGGTGGAGAACGCCCTGTTCGCCACCCTGGACCCGACCGTCCGGCGGGCCGAGACGCCCAGCGGGCGGCTCTACACCCTCGCCGACACCGTCGGTTTCGTCCGGCATCTGCCGCACCACCTCGTCGAGGCGTTCCGCTCCACGATGGAGGAGGTCGGCGACTCCGATCTCATCCTCCATGTGGTCGACGGCGCGCATCCGGTGCCGGAGGAGCAGCTGGCCGCCGTACGCGAGGTGATCCGCGAGGTGGGCGCGACGGACGTGCCCGAGATCGTGGTCATCAACAAGGCGGACACCGCCGATCCGCTCGTGCTGCAGCGACTGCTGCGCAACGAGAAGCACGCCATCGCGGTCTCGGCCCGTACGGGCCAGGGCATGGCGGAGCTGCTGACCCTGCTCGACGAGGAACTGCCCCGGCCGCAGGTCGAGATCGAGGCGCTGGTGCCCTACACCCAGGGCGCCCTGGTCTCGCGGGCGCACGCCGAGGGCGAGGTCATCTCCGAGGAGCACACCGCGGACGGCACGGTCCTCAAGGCCCGGGTACACGCGGAGCTGGCCGCGGAGTTCCAGCCGTTCGTGCCGGCCGCATAACCCGCAGGACGCATACGGACGAAGGCCCGCCCCCGGGAAACCGGGGGCGGGCCTTCGTCATGCCGTGGGCGGTGCGGGGCAGGGTGCCCGCCGGCGCGCGGCGGGCACCTCGTCCTCAGCGTCCTACTTGTTGGCCCACTTCTGGCTCATCGCCGTGAAGATCGCCTTGGCCTCGGGGCCCAGGTGCGGGCCGGCCGCCCACTTGGCCGGGCGCGGGCCCATCGACATGTTGGAGATCAGCTGCGGCTTGCCGTCGGGACCCTTGGCGAACCAGGGGCCACCGGAGGAGCCACCGGTCATGGTGCAGCCGATCCGGTACATGGTCGGCTTCTTGGCGTCCATCGACAGGCGGGTCGGCTTGTCCGTGCACTGCTGCTGCGACGCACCGTCGAACGGCGCCTCGGCCGGGTAGCCCTGCGCGGTCAGGCTCGGGATCTTGCCGATCGGCGGAGCGTTGAAGTTGACCTGGTACGCACCCCCGGCGATCTCCTCCAGCGACTTGCCGCCGGTGTTCTCCTCGGGCTTGACGTGCATCAGCGCGAAGTCGTACGGAGCCATCGGCACGCCCGGAACGGCGCCGCCGTCCTTGATCCACTCCTTGGACGTGGCCAGGTCGTCGGCCCACCACTTGCCCTTGGGGACGCGCTCCTCGAAGGGCTTGTCCTTGATCTTGTCGGCGGTGCCGCCCGTCTTGTTGAAGCTCGGCACGAAGATCAGGTTGCGGTACCAGCCGCCGTTCTTGCCGGCGTGCACGCAGTGCGCCGCGGTCCACACCAGGTTGGACTTGCCCGGGTGCGCCGGGTCCTTGACGACCGTGGCGGAGCAGCGGGCGTCACCCTCCGGCGTGCTGAACGCGAGCAGGCCGATGCCGGGCGCCGTCTCGTCGTACGGGGTCGCGACGGCCTTGGCCGGGACGGCGGAAGGCTCGGGATCGGTCTTGCCCTGGTCCTCGGAGACATCACCGGGCCGGGTGTTGTCCTGCGGCGGCTTGGCCTTGCCGATCTTGTCCGGGTTCCAGAAGTCCTTGATGATCGGGTTGATGAACTGGCCGGCCTCGCGGAGCCACTTGTCCTTGTCCCAGTTCTTCCACTCCCCGTTCTTCCACTTGTCCAGGTCGATGCCGTGTTCCTTGAGCTTGTCCTGGATGTCCTTGGGGATCTTGAAGTCACCCCCGCCCGAGGTGTCCTGGGCCGACTGGGTCGGCTTGGCGTCGGTGCTGCCGCTGTCCGGTCCACAGCCGGTCGCGGTCAGCGCCACGACGGCGCTGAGGGCGGCGGCGGCCAGAACTGGCCGACGTATCGATCGCATGGGTGACTTCCCCCTGGTGGTTTTTCTGACCGGGCCGGTGCGGCCCGACGCGTGCTGCGCCGTCTGAACTTGTCATGAACCTCAAGACCCCCGGCGCGGCCCTTCACTATGCCGGTGCCGACCAAGACGGCGGCAGCCGGGTCCCCGGTTCCGCCACCGCAAGGATCTTGACGGCGGCCGTGATCCACCGTCCGAAGCGTCGTTGGTACGTACGGGGGACCGCCGGGCAGCTCATACGGCCCGCGGGGCATCCAACAGCACACCAGCAGGAGGACACAACTGCCGTGGCGTTGACCGAAACCGTGCCGACGGCGGTGCCGTCGGCCCACGAAGGGATCCTGCGCCGGCAGTCCCTGCGTGAATCCGCCGCCCGTACCTACGCGCGCTCCCTGCCCATCGTCCCGGTGCGCGCCCGCGGGCTGACCATCGAGGGCGCCGACGGCCGCCGCTACCTCGACTGCCTCTCCGGTGCCGGCACCCTGGCGCTCGGGCACAACCACCCCGTCGTGCTCGAAGCGATCCGTACGGTCCTCGACTCCGGCGCGCCGCTGCACATCCTCGACCTGGCGACCCCCGTCAAGGACGACTTCGTCACCGAGCTGTTCGCCACGCTGCCGCGGGAATTGGCCGAAACGGCGCGGGTCCAGTTCTGCGGACCGGCCGGCACGGACGCCGTGGAAGCCGCCTTCAAACTCGTCCGCACGGCGACCGGCAGGGACGGCCTGATGGCCTTCTCCGGCGCCTACCACGGCATGACCGCCGAGGCGCTCGCGGCCTCCGGGGGAGCGCGGCACACCACCGTGACCCGGCTGCCCTATCCCTACGCGTACCGCTGCCCGTTCGCCACCGGCGGCGAGCGCGGCGCCGAACTCTCCGCCCGCTGGACCGAGAGCCTGCTCGACGACGACAAGAGCGGAGTGACCCGGCCCGCCGGGATGATCCTGGAACCCGTCCAGGGTGAGGGCGGAGTGATCCCCGCGCCCGACACCTGGCTGCGGCGGATGCGGCAGCTCACCACCGAGCGGCAGATCCCGCTGATCGTGGACGAGGTACAGACCGGCGTCGGCCGCACCGGCACCTTCTGGGCCATCGAGCACAGCGGGATCGTGCCCGACGTCCTCGTCCTGTCCAAGGCGATCGGCGGCAGCCTGCCGCTCGCCGTCATCGTCTACCGGGCGGAACTCGACACCTGGCAGCCCGGCGCGCACGCCGGCACCTTCCGCGGCAACCAGCTCGCCATGGCCGCGGGCCGCGCCACCCTCGCCTACGTACGCGAACACCAACTCGCCCGCCGCGCCCAGGAGCTGGGCGCCAGGATGCTCGCCCGGCTCGGCTCGCTCGCCGCCCACCACGACTGCATCGGGGACGTCCGCGGCCGCGGCCTGATGCTCGGCGTCGAGCTCGTCGACCGCGACGCCGACGCCGACAACGGCGGCGCCCGCCCCGCCGACCCCGCACTCGCCGCCGCCGTCCAGCGCGCCTGCCTGGACCGCGGCCTGATCGTCGAACTGGGCGGCCGGCACTCCGCCGTCGTCCGACTGCTGCCACCCCTGACCATCACCGACGAACAGGCGGACGCGATCCTCGACCGCCTCGCCGACGCCATCGCGGCGGCGGTCCGCACCACCCCCGGGCCGACGGGCTCGTCCCCCACAACCATGCGAGGCACCACCCCATGAACGAACGCCCCGGTCCCGAGGGGACCCCGGCCGCCGAGCGACTCGCCCACCAGGGCGGCGCCACCACGGAACAGACCGTGCCGCGCCAGCAGCGGCACACCGCGGACGACGACGCCTGCCACCAGCCGCTCGAGGAACGCCAGACCCGGCCCCCGGCCGTCGGCCACGGCGCCCCGCGCCCCTGCGGCACCCCCCACGCCGACGCCCGCGCCGCCGACCCCCTCGACCACCCCGACCCGGCCGCCGCCGCCGACGCCGCCGGGATCGAGAGCCTGCTGCGCTGCTGGATCCGCGAGAGCGGCGCCCGGCGCCCCGCCGGCGGCCGGCTGCGCATCCCGCTCTACGCCAGCGGCACCGCCCTGCACCTCCCCGTCCGCTACTGGTCGCCCACCGGCTGGCACCGCCTCGGCGCCCCGTCCCTCGAAGGCGCCCCGCCCGCCGCCGAGCCCCTGGACGCCGTCACCGTCGCCGCACTGCTGCGCCGCGAGGCCGCGTACGGCGGCGAGCGCCGGGCACCGGACGGCGAGGAGCGGACGGCCGACGGCGGGGAGCCGCAGCCGGCCGGCGAGCGGCACCACGCGCCCGAGGGCGAGCGGCCGCAGGCACCCGAGGGCGACGGCGCCGAACTCGTCGGCCGGGTCGCGGCCTCCGTCCGCAGCACCGCCGTCTTCCTCGCCGACCGCCGCACCCGCCCGGCCGACTCCCATGCCTCCCTCTTCCTCGAGGCCGAGCAGTCCCTCCTCCTGGGCCACCCGCTGCACCCCACCCCCAAGAGCCGCGAGGGCCTCACCGAAGCCGAGACCCGCGCCTACTCGCCCGAACTGCGCGGCGCCTTCACACTCCACTGGATGGCCGTCCACCGCTCCGTCCTGGCCACCGACTCCGCCTGGACCGAACGCGGCAAGCCCGTCCCGGCCGAACGGCTCGCCCTCGGCCTCACCGACGGAACCCTCCACCTCCCCGACGACACCGTGCCGCTGCCGCTGCACCCCTGGCAGGCCAGCGAGCTCGCCGGCCGCCCCGACATCGCCGCCCTCCGCGACGCGGGCCTGCTCCACGACCTGGGCCCGCACGGCTCCCTCTGGCACCCCACCTCCTCCGTGCGCACCGTCTACCGCCCCGACGCGGACGCCATGCTCAAGCTCTCCCTCGGCCTGCGCATCACCAACTCCCGCCGGGAGAACCTCCGCAAGGAACTCGAGCGCGGCGTCGAGGTCCACCGGCTGCTGCGCACCGGCCTCGCCGAGCAGTGGGGGGCCGTCCACCCGGGCTTCGACATCATCCGCGACCCGGCCTACCTCGCCGTCGACGGCCTCGACGGCCGCCCCGTCCAGGGCCTGGACGTCGTCATCCGCCACAACCCCTTCACCACCACCGACGACGCCGTCTGCATCGCCGGACTCACCTCGCCCCGACCCTGGCCCGGACAACCGGGCGTACGCTCCCGCCTCGAAGACCTCGTCGGCACGCTCAGCGCCCGCACCGGCCGTCCCCAGGACGCCGTCGCCACCGAGTGGTTCCTGCGCTATCTCGAGGCGGTCGTACGGCCCGTCCTGTGGCTCGACGGCACCGCCGGCGTCGCCCTGGAGGCCCACCAGCAGAACACCCTCGTCCTGCTCGACCCCAACGGCTGGCCCGTCGGCGGCCGCTACCGCGACAACCAGGGCTACTACTTCCGTGCCTCGCGGCGCGCCGACCTCCAGCGGCGGCTGCCCGGCATCGGCGCCACCAGCGACACCTTCGTCTCCGACGACGTCACCGACGAACGCTTCGCCTACTACCTCGGCATCAACAACGTCCTCGGCCTCATCGGCGCCTTCGGCGCACAGCGCCTGATCCGCGAGGACATCCTGCTGGCCGCCTTCCGCCGCTTTCTCACCGACGCCGCCGCGGCCCCCCGCGCCCACCGCTCGGCCCTGCCCGAGCACCTGCTCACCGCCCGCACGCTGCGCTGCAAGGCCAACCTCGCCACCCGGCTGCACGGCCTGGACGAACTCGTCGGCCCGGTCGACACCCAGTCCGTCTACGTCACCGTGCCCAACCCCCTATCCACCTAGCCCCGCCGACCCACCGCCCCCAGCCCCAGGCGCCGCCCGCGCCCCACAAGGCCCCGCGGGAGACGGCCACGAGAGGAGAGCGTCGCCGTGCCATCCACCGACCCCGGCCTCGGCACCGGCTCCGAAGACACCCTCGACCCGCACCTCCCGCCGGAATGGAGCGCGTGGTACGCCGAGGAGCCCCGGACGCCGGACCAGGTCGTCACCCCGACCGCCGGCGCCCCGCTCGCCAACCTGGCCGACGGGGCCACGGCCGACACCCCTGCCGGGCCGTTCGCGCTCGTCCCCGTCCGCCTGGACCGCGATCTCGGCCGGATCGCCGGCTGGATGAACGACCCGGCCGTCGCCGCCTTCTGGGAGCTGGCCGGGGCCCCCGAGATCACCGCCGCCCATCTGCGCGCCCAGCTGGACGGCGACGGGCGCAGCCTGCCCTGTCTCGGGGTGCTGGCGGGCGTCCCGATGAGCTACTGGGAGATCTACCGCGCCGACCTGGACCCCGTCGCCCGCCACTACCCGGCCCGGTCCCAGGACACCGGCCTGCACCTCCTGATCGGCGGCGCCGGCAACCGCGCCCGCGGCCTCGGCAGCACCCTGCTGCGCGCCACCGCCGATCTCGTACTGGACCACCGTCCCCTCTGCCACCGCGTCATCGCCGAGCCCGACCTGCGCAACACCGCCTCCGTGGCGGCGTTCCTGAGCGCGGGATTCCGCTACTCCGACGAGATCGAACTGCCCGACAAACGCGCGGCGCTGATGATCCGCGACCGCGCCCATCGGCACGTCCTCTGAGTCCCGCGCCGCCCCGGAGGCCGCCCCTCGACGGCCCCCGGCCCCGCCCCGCAGCCCACCGCACCCCGCACCCCCGTCCACCCCGCCCCGGTTGTCCCCCGAACGTGCCGGGCCCGTCCCGCTTTGAGGAGTCCCGCCTTGTCTCCCGCGCCCCAGCCCCCGCACACCGCCTGGCAGCACGCCGGGCGCCGACTGTTCGCCAAGATGCTGGCGGAGTTCGCGTACGAGGAAATCCTCACCCCCGAGCCCGACGGCACCGCCCCCGACGGCACCCCCCGCTACCGCCTGCCGGTCACCGATGAGCTGGTCTACCGCTTCCGTGCCCGCCGCGGCGCCTACGGCCACTGGCGCGTCGACCCCGACTCCCTCACCCCCGACACCGACCCCCTCCGTTTCCTCACCCACGCCCACGACACCGTGCTGGGCCTGTCCGGCGACACCACCGGCCACCTCATCCGCGAGCTGACCGCCACGCTCGCCGCCGACGCCCGCCTCGACGCCGCCTCCCTCAGCGCCGCCGACCTCGCCGACCTGGACTACGCCACCCTCGAAGGCCACCAGACCGGCCACCCCTGGCTCGTCGCCAACAAGGGCCGGCTCGGCTTCTCGGCCGCCGACGCGGCGCACTGGGCGCCGGAGGCCCGTACCCCCGAGCGGCTGCCCTGGCTGGCCGCGCACCACAGCCTGGCCCACTACCGCGGTATTCCCACCCTCGCCACCCCCGACCGTCTCTACCGCGAGGAACTCACCCCCGCCGTTCGCGACACCTTCGCCCGCACCGTCGTCTCGCTGGGCCGCGACCCCGCCGACTACCTCTACCTCCCCGTGCACCCCTGGCAGTGGGACGAGACCATCGCCCCGCTCTTCGCGCCACAGCTCGCCGACGGATCCATCATCGCGCTGCCCACTGACAACGACCTCCGGCTCCCGCAGCAGTCGATCCGCACCTTCACCAACATCAGCCGCCCCCAGGGCCGGACGGTCAAGCTGCCGCTGTCGATCCTCAACACCCTCGTCTGGCGCGGCCTGCCCACCGAGCGCACCCTCGCCGCCCCCGCCGTCACCCGCTGGGTCCACGGCCTGCGCGACGAGGACCCGTACCTGCGCGACGAGACCCGGGTGATCCTTCTCGGCGAGATCGCCTCCGTCACCGTCGAGCACCCCCTCTACGACCGGCTGCCCGGCGTCCCGTACCAGTTCAAGGAGCTTCTCGGCTGCATCTGGCGCGAACCGGTCACCCCCTACCTCGACCCCGGCGAACGCGCCCGCACCCTCGCCTCGCTGCTCCAGACCGACCCGCACGGCCGGGCCCTGACCGCGGAGCTGGTGCGCCGCTCGGGCCTGGCCCCGCGCGTCTGGCTGCGCCGGCTGTTCGCCGCGCTGCTGCCGCCCCTGCTGCACTTCCTCTACCAGTACGGCACGGTCTTCTCCCCGCACGGCGAGAACGCCATCGTCGTCTTCGACGAGCACGACGTCCCCACCCGCCTCGCCGTCAAGGACTTCGTCGACGACGTCAACACCAGCTCCCTGCCGTTGCCCGAGCACGACTCGATGTCGGAGGACGTACGGGCGGTGCTGCTGACCGAACCGCCGTCCTTCCTCATCCAGTTCCTCCACTCCGGCCTGTTCGTCGGCGTCTTCCGCTATCTGGGGCCGCTGTGCGAGGAACAACTCGGTGTCCCCGAGAGGGAGTTCTGGTCACTCGTGCGGGCGGAGATCCTGCGCCACCACGAACGCTTCCCGCGGCTCAAGGAGCGGCACGAGACCTTCGACCTGCTCACCCCGCGCATCGCCCGGCTCTGTCTGAACCGCAACCGGCTGCACGTCGACGGCTACCGCGACCGCCACGAGCGCCCGCACGCCGCGGTGCACGGCACCGTGCCCAACCCCCTGCACGCCCCGTGACCGGTCCGGCTGTCAGTGGTCCCGCGTAGGCTTGCAAGCGCTATGACGAAGCCCTCCCTCCCCGATCTGCTCCACGCCGCCGTCACCGCCGTCGGCGGCACCGAGCGCCCCGGCCAGGTGGCGATGGCCGAGGCCGTCGCCCAGGCGGTGGACGATCAGTCGCATCTCCTCGTACAGGCCGGCACGGGCACCGGAAAGTCGCTCGGCTATCTGGTCCCGGCCCTCGCGCACGGCGAGAGAGTGGTGATCGCCACGGCCACCCTCGCGCTGCAGCGCCAGCTGGTCGAGCGCGATCTGCCGCGCACGGTCGAGGCGCTCCATCCGCAGCTGCGCCGCCGCCCCGAGTTCGCCATGCTCAAGGGCCGCTCCAATTACCTCTGCCTGCACCGTCTGCACGAAGGCGTCCCGCAGGAAGAGGAGGACGGTCTCTTCGACGTGTTCGAGCAGGCGACGCCCACCAGCAAGCTCGGCAAGGACCTGCTGCGGCTGCGCGACTGGGCGGACGAGACCGAGACCGGCGACCGCGATGCGCTCACCCCCGGCGTCTCCGACCGCGCCTGGGGCCAGGTCTCGGTCTCCTCCCGGGAGTGCCTGGGCGCCTCGAAGTGCGCCTACGGTGCGGAGTGCTTCGCCGAGGCCGCCCGGGAGCGCGCCAAGCTCGCCGATGTGGTGGTCACCAACCACGCGCTCCTCGCCATCGACGCCATCGAGGGCGCGCCGATCCTGCCGCAGCACGAGGTCCTGATCATCGACGAGGCGCATGAGCTGGTCTCCCGGGTCACCGGTGTCGCCACCGGCGAGCTCACCCCCGGCCAGGTCAACCGCGCCGTGCGCCGGGCCGCGAAGCTCGTCAACGAAAAGGCCGCCGACCAGCTCCAGACTGCGTCGGAGACCTTCGAGCGCCTGATGGAGCTGGCCCTGCCCGGCCGCCTGGAGAAGATCCCCGAGGAGCTCGGCTACTGCCTGATGGCGCTGCGCGATGCGGCCCGTACGGTCATCACCGCGCTCGGCTCGACCCGGGACAAATCCGTCCAGGACGAGGATGCCGTCCGCAAGCAGGCCATCGCCTCGGTGGAGAGCGTCCACGCGGTCGCCGAGCGCATCGCCAATGGCTCCGAGTACGACGTGGTCTGGTACGAGCGCCATGACCGCTTCGGCGCGTCCCTGCGGGTGGCGCCGCTGTCGGTCTCCGGGCTGCTGCGGGAGAAGCTCTTCGCCGACCGCTCGGTGGTCCTCACCTCCGCCACCCTCAAGCTGGGCGGCGACTTCAACGGCGTCGGGGCTTCCCTGGGCCTCGCCCCCGAAGGCACCGAGGGCGAGGACGTGCCGCCCTGGAAGGGCCTGGACGTCGGCTCCCCCTTCGACTACGGGAAACAGGGGATCCTCTACGTCGCCAAACACCTCGCCCAGCCCGGCCGCGAGGGCAACCGCCAGGACATGCTCGATGAGCTCGCGGAGCTGGTCGAGGCGGCGGGCGGGCGGACCCTTGGCCTCTTCTCGTCGATGCGTGGCGCCCAGGCCGCCGCCGAGGCGCTGCGCGGCCGCACGGACATGCCGATTCTCCTCCAGGGTGAGGACACGCTCGGCGAGCTGATCAAGGCGTTCGCCGAGGATCCCCGCACCTGCCTGTTCGGCACGCTGTCCTTGTGGCAGGGCGTCGACGTACCGGGGCCGAGCTGCCAGCTGGTGGTGATGGACCGGGTGCCCTTCCCGCGCCCGGACGACCCGCTGATGAGCGCCCGGCAGAAGGCCGTCGAGGAGGCCGGCGGCAATGGCTTCATGGCGGTCGCCGCGACCCATGCGGCCCTGCTGATGGCCCAGGGAGCGGGCCGCCTGGTCCGCGCCACCGGCGACCGAGGCGTGGTCGCGGTCCTGGACCCCCGCGTGGAGCGCGCCCGCTACGGCTCCTTCCTGCGCAAGTCCATGCCGGACTTCTGGTACACCACGGACCGCAACCAGGTACGACGATCGCTGTCAGCCATCGACAAGGCCGCGAAGGACGCGGACCGCTAGCCAGCGACGCCTGCCCGCACCGCAACCACCGCTTGAGCAACCCCCACCGCTTGAGTAACCCCCACCGAAGATCAACCACCTCCGCGATAGCGGCGCCGGCTTAGGCGCAAAGACAGGCAAGAGCCCCGGAACCGGCGCAGTGGTCCCGGGGCTGTCCTGTGGGCGGAGGTCAGACGCGGCGCAGTACCGCCACCACCTTGCCGAGGATCGTTGCCTCATCGCCGGGGATGGGCTGGTACGCCGCGTTGTGCGGCAGCAGCCAGACGTGGCCGTCCTCGCGCTTGAAGCGCTTGACCGTGGCCTCGCCGTCCAGCATCGCGGCGACGATGTCGCCGTTCTCCGCGACCGGCTGGCGGCGGACGGTGACCCAGTCGCCGTCGCAGATCGCGGCCTCGATCATGGAGTCGCCGACGACCTTCAGCACGAACAGCTCGCCGTCACCGACCAGCTGGCGGGGGAGCGGGAAGACATCCTCGACCGACTCCTCCGCGAGGATCGGACCGCCGGCGGCGATCCGGCCGACCAACGGCACATACGATGCCGCGGGCTTGCCTGCCGTCTCCGTCGTCGCACTGGTGGTCTGGTCCGAGCCGCGGACCTCGTATGCGCGGGGGCGGTGCGGATCGCGCCGCAGGAAGCCCTTGCGCTCCAGAGCCATCAGCTGGTGGGCGACGGATGACGTGCTGGACAGCCCGACCGCCTGGCCGATCTCCCGCATCGACGGCGGGTAGCCGCGCCGCTGCACCGAATCCCGGATCACCTCGATCACCCGGCGCTGCCGGTCGGTGAGCCCCGAACTGTCGGCCCGGATCCCTGGCGGCCGGCCCGGCAGCGAGCGAGCGGGCTTCGGCTCTTCGGAGTCCAACGTGGCGTCGTCCATCGGCGTGTTGCGTCCCGATTGCGGATGCTCGAACCGGCTCTGGGAGTGGCTTTGTGCGGTGATGGTCGCGCTGTCTGCGGTGGTGGTCACGTCGGCCCCTCTCGAAATGTTCTCCCTAGTTAGCCAACGGTAGTTGCTTTCGAAAGGTTGCGCCAAACACACGTTCGAGTGAAAAATTCGCTGATTGGCTGACCCGATCAAGTAGCTGGGTGTATGGCGAAAAGGCAATTCGGGCTTTTGGTGCAGGCTTTCGTCGGCGATTTCCGCCGGACCTCCCAGACCGCGCCGTGGCCGATTCTGTCATTCCCGCCCCTGTGCCCCGCCGCCCGGGTGGCTTCCCGTACGCTCATGGGCGACCGGCCGGCCCGCCTCCACCGCGACACGCGGTAGGCAGCTATAAGCGCCGAGACACCACATCTAGTGCTTAGATGCGGTTCGCCGCCTACAAGTTGTGGTGCCTGGTCCTTCGTGGCTCCGGGGATCGCCTATGCTGGTGGCTGCTCCGAAGGGCCTGCGAGGACCGGTCGGTGCCATTCAGTCGTACGCCGGGGTTTCGATGGCGTACGCCCGTATACGAGGGTGAGGAGGGTGGAGCCATGCACTGCCCCTTCTGCAGGCACCCCGACAGCCGGGTCGTCGACAGCCGCACCACGGATGACGGCACTTCGATCCGCCGGCGCCGCCAGTGCCCCGACTGCGCCCGCCGCTTCACGACCATCGAGACGGCGTCCCTGATGGTGATCAAGCGGAGCGGGGTCACCGAGCCCTTCAGCCGCAACAAGGTCATCGCGGGAGTGCGCAAGGCGTGCCAGGGCCGACCGGTCACCGAGGACGCCCTCGCCAAGCTCGGCCAGCGGGTCGAGGAGGCGGTGCGTGCCACCGGCAGCGCCGAGCTGTCCACCCATGACGTCGGGCTCGCCATACTGGGCCCGCTCCAGGAGCTGGACCTCGTCGCCTACCTGCGCTTCGCGTCCGTCTACCGGGCCTTCGACTCGCTCGAGGACTTCGAGGCGGCCATCGCCGAGCTGCGGGAGCAGCGCGAGCAGAGCCCGCCCGGGCAGGACTGCGGAGCGCATGGGGAGGCCGGAGGACCGGCCCTCGCCGTGCCCGTGGGGCCTGCCCCCACCGCCGACTGAGCTCGGCGCACATCCAGGACCTGGCCGGGGCCAGAGCAGGCGGCCCCGGTATCGGAAAGACATACACCGTGCCACGGAATGCGTGCGCACATATGGGCGTTTGCCCGTATACAGGGAGGCGGAATGACAGAGACGGCGAGCGGCCCGGCACGAGGCTCCCGCGCCAAGGGCAGCAAGGCGAGCAAGGGGCTGCGCATCGAGCGCATCCACACCACCCCCGGCGTGCATCCGTACGACGAGGTGGAGTGGGCGCGTCGTGACGTCGTCATGACCAACTGGCGCGACGGCTCGGTCAACTTCGAGCAGCGAGGCGTCGAGTTCCCCGACTTCTGGTCGGTGAACGCGGTCAACATCGTCACCAGCAAGTACTTCCGCGGCGCGGTGGGCTCCCCGACCCGCGAGGCGAGCCTCAAGCAGCTCATCGACCGCGTGGTGAAGACCTACCGCAAGGCCGGCGAGGACCACGCGTACTTCGCCTCCCCGGCGGACGCCGAGATCTTCGAGCACGAGCTGGCCTACGCACTGCTCCACCAGGTCTTCAGCTTCAACTCCCCGGTCTGGTTCAACGTCGGGACCCAGCAGCCGCAGCAGGTCAGCGCCTGCTTCATCCTCTCCGTGGACGACTCCATGGAGTCGATCCTGGACTGGTACAAGGAAGAGGGGATGATCTTCAAGGGCGGCTCCGGCGCCGGCCTGAACCTCTCCCGCATCCGCTCCTCCAAGGAGCTGCTCTCCTCCGGCGGCAACGCCTCCGGCCCGGTCTCCTTCATGCGCGGCGCCGACGCCTCGGCCGGCACCATCAAGTCGGGCGGCGCCACTCGCCGCGCGGCCAAGATGGTCGTCCTGGACGTCGACCACCCGGACGTCGAGGCCTTCATCGAGACCAAGGTGAAGGAGGAGGAGAAGGTCCGCGCGCTGCGCGACGCCGGCTTCGACATGGACCTGGGCGGCGACGACATCACGTCCGTCCAGTACCAGAACGCCAACAACTCGGTCCGCGTGAACGACGAGTTCATGAAGGCCGTCGAGTCCGGCTCGAAGTTCGGGCTGCGCGGCCGGATGACCGGCGAGGTCATCGAAGAGGTCGACGCCAAGGGTCTGTTCCGCAAGATGGCGGAGGCCGCCTGGGCGTGTGCCGACCCCGGCATCCAGTACGACGACACCATCAACCACTGGCACACCTCGCCGGAGTCGGGCCGGATCACCGCGTCCAACCCGTGCAGCGAGTACATGCACCTGGACAACTCCTCGTGCAACCTCGCCTCGCTCAACCTCCTGAAGTTCCTGCGCGACGACGACCTGGGCAACCAGTCCTTCGACGCCGAGCGCTTCGCCAAGGTCGTCGAGCTGGTCATCACCGCGATGGACATCTCCATCTGCTTCGCCGACTTCCCCACCGAGAAGATCGGCGAGACCACCCGCGCCTTCCGCCAGCTGGGCATCGGCTACGCCAACCTCGGCGCCCTGCTGATGGCCACCGGCCACGCCTACGACTCCGACGGCGGCCGCGCGCTCGCCGGTGCCATCACCTCCCTGATGACCGGCACCTCCTACAAGCGCTCCGCCGAGCTGGCCGCGGTCGTCGGCCCGTACGACGGCTACGCCCGTAACGCCGACGCCCACAAGCGCGTCATGAAGCAGCACTCCGACGCCAACGGCACCGCGGTGCGCATGGACGACCTGGACACCCCCGTCTGGGCCGCGGCCACCGAGGCCTGGCAGGACGTCCTCCGCCTCGGCGAGAAGAACGGCTTCCGCAACGCCCAGGCCTCCGTGCTGGCTCCCACCGGCACCATCGGCCTGATGATGGACTGCGACACCACCGGCGTCGAGCCCGACCTGGCCCTGGTCAAGTTCAAGAAGCTGGTCGGCGGCGGCTCCATGCAGATCGTGAACAACACGGTCCCCAAGGCGCTCAAGCGGCTCGGATACCAGCCCGAGCAGGTCGAGGCGATCGTCGCCCACATCGCCGACCACGGCAATGTCGTCGACGCCCCCGGCCTCAAGCCGGAGCACTACGAGGTCTTCGACTGCGCGATGGGCGTCCGCTCCATCTCCGCCATGGGCCACGTGCGCATGATGGCCGCGGCGCAGCCGTTCCTCTCGGGTGCGATCTCCAAGACGGTCAACGTCCCCGAGACGGCCACCGTCGAGGAGATCGAGGAGGTCTACTTCGAGGGCTGGAAGCTCGGCCTGAAGGCGCTCGCGATCTACCGCGACAACTGCAAGGTCGGCCAGCCCCTCTCCGCCAAGAAGAAGGAGGAGAAGAAGGTCGAGGCCGCGCCGGTCGCCGAGAAGAAGGTCGTCGAGTACCGCCCGGTCCGCAAGCGCCTTCCGAAGGGTCGTCCCGGCATCACCACCTCCTTCACGGTCGGCGGCGCCGAGGGCTACATGACCGCCAACTCCTACCCGGACGACGGTCTGGGCGAGGTCTTCCTGAAGATGTCCAAGCAGGGTTCGACCCTCGCGGGCATGATGGACGCCTTCTCCATCGCGGTCTCGGTCGGCCTCCAGTACGGCGTGCCGCTGGAGACGTACGTCTCGAAGTTCACCAACATGCGCTTCGAGCCGGCCGGTATGACGGACGACCCGGACGTGCGGATGGCCCAGTCGATCGTCGACTACATCTTCCGCCGCCTGGCGCTGGACTTCCTGCCCTTCGAGACCCGCTCGGCGCTCGGCATCCACTCCGTCGAGGAGCGCACGCGCCACCTGGAGACCGGCTCGTACGAGCCCTCCGACGACGAGGTCGACGTCGAAGGCCTGGCCCAGTCCGCACCGCTCCAGATCGAGACCCCGAAGGCCACCCCGGCGGCCAAGGTCGTCGAGGAGACCGCGGTCCCGGCACCGAAGCAGGCGCACACCAACGCCGAACTGGTCGAGATGCAGCTGGGCATCAACGCCGACGCACCGCTCTGCTTCTCCTGCGGTACCAAGATGCAGCGGGCCGGTAGCTGCTACCTGTGCGAGGGCTGCGGGTCCACGAGCGGATGCAGCTGATTCCGGACACAGCGCCGTAACTGAAGAGATAACCGAATAGCAGACGAAGGCGGCGGCCGGAGGAATCTCCGGCCGCCGCCTTCGTCTTATCGGCGCCGATAGCCGCTGCAATTCGTAGTGGTTCGTTGGTCCGTCAGTCAGGTGGCTCGAGGGATCACCTTGACCGGCCTTTATCGCGTCAGGCGCCCATCAGCCCGGCGAACGCGTTCGGGTCCGCGTCGAATCCGCGGAGTACCGTACGGAATCGCCATTCGCCCGACTCGTCCCGGGCGAATTCGGCGACGGTGGCTGCGGTGGCCTCCGCGACGTCGGAGAAATCGTTCTCCGCCAGCTCGGTGTGGCCCTCCCGGATCAGCACCGCGGTGTTCTCCACGTCGCCGAACACCTTCCGGCCCTCGCCCTGTTGGATGGCAACCCCGACGACCACGCGCGTATACGTCTCGGACAGCCGGTTCAGTTCCAGTGTCATGATCTCGTCGGCGCCGAATCCCTTACCGGTCCGGCTGTCCCGGTTGAGGATGATGGTGCCGTCGGGCGACCTGCTGTCGAAGTGCACCAGATAGGCCGGTTCGCCGTGTGGTGCGTCCCCGGTGTACGTCGCCGCGATGATGTCGAGGTCATTGTCCGGAGTGCCGATGGGGCTGGGGTCCCACTTGAGCGTTACCTCGGCCTTCTCTATTCCTTTGTTGAGATTGCTCACCGGGCTTCCCCTTCTTCGCATGCTGTGCGCCCGCGGCTCGCCCACCTCGTGGTGCGGACAACTCCCCGAGCGTTCCCCTTGGTTGACCATGGTGCCACGCCGGGCATCCTTCGGCTGGGCCGAAGTGCGGCCGGGCGGAACCAGGTTGGGGCGCGGCGTGGCTGGATCGTGCCGTCCGGCCCGCGGCCTGGGCCACGCATGCCGGCCGGCCCGGGCCTCGGCGCGGCGCTCCTCCGGGAGCAGCGAGACCTCGGCCGTGGCGGGGGAGTGGTGCCCGGGGGCGCTGACGCCCATCGCCCGGCGTCCACGGGGGAGTTCATGGTGGTCGCCGGGTTACGCGTCGTGAGGGCGTGGGCGTCCGGGGCCTTACGATGGCGCGGTGCTGGTCAAGTGGATTCGCCTCACCGTTGTGGACCGTCGAGGGTTCGAGCGGGGGCAGCGGAAATGGGCGGGGCTGCTGGGTGAGCCGGGGTTTCGGGGGCAGGGCGGGGGGTGGAGCCGCAGCCGGCCGGGCGTCGCGCATCTGGTGGCCTTCTGGGAGAGCCGGGCGTTCTACGACTCCTTCATGGCCCGCTCGCACGACCGGCTGGCGGCCGCCCAGGTGGGCACCTTCAAAGACCGGCAGGCGCGGCTTTTTGAGCACGAATTCGATGTGAAGGTGGGCTTCCGGCCGTCGTTCGGCGATGCGGATGTGCTCCGGCTGGCGCACTGCCAGGTGCGCCAGGACCGGGTCGATCACTTCATGCTGATGCAGGAGAAGGTCTGGAACCCGGCGATGGCGGGCTCGCCGGGCATGCTGCGGGGGATGCTGGGGAGGGCTCCGGGGGAGGAGTTCTTGGTGGTGTCCCTGTGGCAGTCGGCGGCCGAGCGCGGGAAGTACCGGCCCGAACGGGTCGAGCGGCTCGCGCTGCGGGCCCAGATAGCCGCCGATGTCCAGGCGATCGCCGGCGATGTGGTGCAGCTCGAACCGTCGTGGACGGTGTGAGGGGCGGTCAGGAAACGACTCCGGGGGCGGGAGCGTCGGCGGTGCCGCTCGTGGTGAAGGCCCCGGCCCGGGCCGCCGCCACTGCTGCCGCGGCCGACTGATCGGCGAGGGCCTCGTCGACCGGCTCGCGGGTGATGAACAACCGGAGGAAGAGCGGCGCGGTCACGGCCCGGACCAGCGCACCGGCGTCGACCGCGGCCTCCGGGGCCGCCTCCCGCGATCCGGCGCCCACCGGAGACGGCACCTCCCCGCGCACGAGGGCGCGTTCCACGATCGTCTCGCAGCGCCGGAACCGCTCGGTGTAATAGGCGCGCAGGGCCTGTGCGGCCCGCTCCGACTGGAACCCGGCCGCGATCAGTGCTGATCCGGAAGCGGCCACCGCCGGGTCGCCGAAGGACTCGACGACCTCGCGCGCGAGGGCGCGCAGATCGCCCTCCAGGGTCCCGGTGTCCGGCGGCGCCCAGCTGTCCTCGCCCGCCAGATCCAGTGCATCGGCCACCAGCCCCTCGAGGTCTCCCCAGCGGCGGTAGAGCGTCGTCTTGTGCACCCCGGAGTGCTCGGCGACGTATTCGACGGTCAGGCCGGGATAGCCGTGCTCGGTGAGCCCGGCCAGTACGGCGTCGCGCACGGCGGCCCGGGTGCGTGCGGTACGGCCGCCGGGGCGCTGGGTGCCGGGGCGGCGGGCGCCCGTCGTCTCGTCGTCGCTCTCGTCAGTCAATTGCAACTCCAGTTGCGTTAGTGCGGTGTCGTGTGTCATCATCATCGTAATGCAACGACAGTTGCATTTGCTTGTCGGTGGTTCGCTGCCGCGTCCGCTCGCTCATGTCCATCGCCCGGATCCCCGGAGGTTTGCTTGCCCACCCAGATCTCGTTACGCGATGTCACCAAGACCTACGCCGACCGAACGCTGCTCGACGCGGTCTCCCTGTCGGTACGGCCCGGCGAACGCGTCGGGATCGTCGGGGAGAACGGCGCCGGAAAGTCGACCCTGCTCCGCATCATCGCGGGCGCCGAGCGGCCCGACGACGGCCATGTCGTGCGCAGCGCGGACGGCGGCATCGGCTACCTCGGCCAGACCCCCGAGCTTCCGCCGCACCACACCGTTCAGGACGCGATAGACGCCGCCCTGGCGGACCTCAGAGACATGGAAGGCAGGCTGCGAGCGCTGGAGCGGGAGCTCGGCGGAGCCGCGGCCGGGCGGCTCGACGAGTACGGCGATCTGCTCACGCAGTTCGCCCTGCGCGGTGGCTACGAAGCCGATGCCCGGGTCGACAAGGCGCTGCACGGTCTGGGCCTGGCGCGACTGGACCACAGCCGGCGGCTCGGCAGCCTCTCGGGAGGCGAACAGGCCCGGCTGGGGCTCGCCTGCCTGATCGCCGCGTCACCCGAGGTCATGCTCCTCGACGAGCCGACCAACCACCTCGACGCCGCCGCCCTCGAGTGGCTGGAGGGCGCGCTGCTCGCCCACCGTGGCACCGTCCTCGCGGTCTCGCACGACCGGCTCTTCCTCCAGCGGATCGCCACCGCGGTCGTCGAGGTGGACGGCGACCGGCGGAGCCTCGCCCGCTACGGCAACGGTTACGGCACCTTCGTCGCCGCCAAGGCCGCCGCCCGCCGCCGCTGGGAGCAGGACCACGCCGACTGGTGCGAGCAGATAACGCAGCTCAGCGACTTCGCGGGTGGTACGGCCCACAACGTCGCCCAGGGGCGGGCCATCAAGGACGGCAACAAGATGGCGTACGAGCGGGACAAGGGCCGCGTCCAGGCGTCCGTGTCCAGCAGAGTGCGCAACGCCCGCGAACGGCTGCGCAGGCTGCGGGAGAAGCCGGTTCCCAGGCCGCCGGATCCCCTCCGCTTCCGTGCGGCACCGGGCGTCGGCGAGGCGGAGGGCACCCTCGTCGCCCTCGACGGAGTGCGGGTGGGATCCAGGCTGGCGGTGGATTCCTTCTCCGTATCCGCCGGCGAACGGCTGCTGGTCCACGGTGCCAACGGCGCGGGCAAGACCACCCTGCTACGGGTCCTGGCCGGCGTCACCGTACCGGAGCGCGGCACCGTCGACCGCCGCGGGCGGATCGGCTACCTGGCTCAGGAAATACCGGTCTCCCGCCCCGCCGAGCCGCTGCTGGCCGCCTTCGGCCGGGGCCTGGCGGGGGACGCCGACGAGCTGTCCGCCCTCCTGCTGTCCTTCGGGCTCTTCCGCGAGCGCGATCTGCGGGTGCCCGTCGGAGCCCTCTCGGCCGGTCAGCGGCGCCGACTGGCCCTGGCCCGGCTGCTCGCCCGCCCGGCGGACCTGCTGCTGCTCGACGAACCCACCAACCACCTTGCCCTCGGCCTGGTCGAAGAACTGGAGGAAGCCCTGACGCAATGGCCCGGCGCCCTGGTCGTCGTCTCCCACGACCGTCTGCTGCGCAGCCGCTTCGGCGGCCGCACGTTCGAGATACGCGACGGCCGGCCGGTCCTCGCGGAGCACTGCGGGGCCCGGTGACCGCGCCGGTCAGTGCGGGATCGAGCGCGGCGGGCGCTGCCGGGGGAGCCCCTCACGGAACTCCTCGATCCGGCTGCTGATCTGCCGCATCAGACAGGTGTCCTCGATCCGGTCCAGATAGAGGGAGCGCCGCACCAGCCCCGCCAGCTCGAACGTGAAGTACACCGACATCAGGGGGTTGATGAACAGCTCACTGCCGCGGGTCCGCTCCGTGCAGTGCACATCGCCGAATTCCCCGCGCACAGCGGCGGCGATGGAGCCATTGACGATGCTGGGCCGCATCGGCGTCGCGGCCTGGGCATGTGCCACGGCGTCCAGGAACAGCTCGCCCTCCCGGCTGGTGCGCGGAATCGAGAAGCAGCCGAGGGCGGCGCCGTCCGCCTCCAGCGCGGCCATGTTCTCCAGCACATGCGCGTGTCGTACGCCGTGGTGGGCGTCCACCCCGAAGCCGATCGACGCGACCAGCCTGACCGGCACCTCGAGACCGGACACGGCAGCCAGGGAGGCCATGTCCTCCTCGGGCGTGCCCAGGCCCGACTCGTCACCGCGCAGCAGGATGTCCGTCCCGCCGTCCACCAGCACCACGGCGTCCACCCCGCCCAGGTGCCCGATCAGCGCCCGGTACGCCGCACGCAGCGGCTGCACCCCGGTCGGCGGGAAGGCGTACACCGTTGCGGGCAGCCCCTGCCCGTCCAGCCAGCGGGCCAGGGCGAGCTCCGGAGCGTACGGATCGCGTACGACGGTCCCCGGCGTGATCGCGGCGACGTCCATGTCCACCCAGGCGTCCAGATCCACCCCATGGAGATGGCTGAAGGAGAGATTCGCGAGATGGACGTCCTTGCCCTGCTCCCACAGAGACAGCGCGAGCGGCAGGGCGGCGTAGATGTCGAAGCCGCCGCCCGCCCCGGCGATGAGCACCCGGCGCGCGGATTGCAGACGGGCGAAGAAGGGAGGTATGTGGAGTTGCGGCACGGCCGCGACCGTAGCAGCGTGCGGAATGTACAGGGCAGGCGTTTTAGGCTGGCGGCATGGCCCGGCCCCGACGCATCGTCCTCATCCGCCACGGAGAGTCGGAGGGGAACGTCGATGACACCGTGTACGAGCGGGCACCCGACCATGCGCTGCACCTGACCAAGGCAGGCCGGCGGCAGGCCGAGGAGGCGGGCGGCCCGCTGCGCGAGATGTTCGGCGGCGAACGGATCTCCGCCTATGTCTCGCCCTACCGCCGCACCCACCAGACCTTCCACGAGCTGGGCCTGGACCCGGCCCAGGTCCGGGTCCGGGAGGAGCCGAGGCTGCGCGAACAGGACTGGGGCAACTGGCAGGACCGGGACGACGTACGCCGCCAGAAGGCCTACCGCGACGCCTACGGCCACTTCTTCTACCGCTTCGCCCAGGGCGAGTCCGGCGCGGACGTCTACGACCGGGTCGGGGCGTTCCTGGAGAGCCTGTGGCGCAGCTTCGAGGACCCGCACCATCCGCCGAACGTCCTGATCGTCACGCACGGCCTCACCATGCGGCTGTTCTGCATGCGCTGGTTCCACTGGACGGTGGCGGATTTCGAGTCGCTGTCCAATCCGGGCAACGCGGAGTGGCGCGCCCTGCTCCTCGGCCCGGACGGACGCTACTCGCTCGATCGGCCGTTTGAGCGCTGGTGCAAACCCGAGCCTTATGGCGCCACCGGTTAGAGTGCACAGCGATGACCGCCGACCACCGTGACGCAGACCGCTGGGAGCGGGCGCTGGCCAGCCTGCGCGGGCTGGCCGTGGGCGATGCCCTCGGGTCCCAGTTCTTCGTCCCCGCCCATTACCCCGCCCTCAAGCGCCGAGAGCTGCCGCCGTCCCCCTGGCAGTGGACCGACGACACCGAGATGGCCTGTTCCATCCTGGCGGTGCTGACCAGCCACTTCCGCATCGACCAGGACGCGCTCGCCCGCTCCTTCGCCGATCACCACGATTTCGACCGCGGCTACGGCCCGGCCGTCAACCGTCTTCTCCGGCTGATCCGTGAGGGCGGCGACTGGCGCGAACTGTCCTCCGCGCTCTTCAACGGCCACGGCTCCTGGGGCAACGGCGCCGCCATGCGCATCGCCCCCCTCGGCGCCTGGTACGCCGACGACCCCGAGCAGGCCACCCACCAGGCGGAGATCTCCGCCTACCCCACGCACCAGCACCGCGAGGCCGTGGTCGGCGCGATGGCCGTGGCCGCCGCGGCCGCCCTGGTGGCCGACCCGTCGCGGTCCCTCAGCCCCCAGGACCTGCTCGACGGCGTCCTGGCGCTGATCCCGCGCAGCGCCGTACAGGCCGGACTGCGCCGGGCCCGGGACATGCTCGACTACGCCGACTCCGGCACCGTCGCCGCCGTGCTCGGCTGCGGCCGGCGCACCAGCGCCCATGACACCGTTCCCTTCACGCTCTGGGCCGCGGCCCGCCACCTCGGCGACTACGAACAGGCCTTCTGGGCCACCGTCCAGGCAGGCGGCGATGTGGACACCACCTGCGCCATCGTCGGCGGCATCGTCGCGGCGAGCCCCGCCGGCGCCCCGCCCCGGGCCTGGCTGGACGGCACCGAACCCCTCCCCGCCTGGGCACCGACGCTCGCCGACTGACCGCCGCCCGCCGCGCACGCCCCCAACGGGAGGCGCCGGACGGCGAGTTCCCTCCCGTACGGTCCCCCGTGCGCCGCGGACGGCCGGGCGGCGGGGAGCCCGTTGCGTACCCCGGCAGCGGCGGATCCGCATCCGATCCTCATCCGATCTGCATCTGATCGGTATCCGATGCGGATCCGATGAGGACGGCTGGGCCGAATAGGCGTAACCTGGCTGGCGCCATGCCGTACGAGCCCCCCACCCATACCGTCGAGCGATCACTACGCGCCACGACGGGCGCCAAGATCGTTGCAGGTGTCGATGAGGTCGGGCGCGGAGCCTGGGCCGGCCCGGTCAGCGTCTGCGCGGCCGTCACCGGTCTGCGTCGGCCGCCCACCGGACTCACCGATTCCAAGCTGCTGACCATCAAGCGCCGCACCGAACTCTGCGGTCTGCTCGGCGACTGGGTCACGGCCTACGCCCTGGGGCACTCGTCACCGGAAGAGATCGACGAGCTGGGCATGACCGCGGCGCTGCGGCTCGCGGCCGTACGCGCCCTGGAGGCGCTGCCGGTCCGTCCGGACGCGGTCATCCTCGACGGCAAGCACGACTATCTGGGCGCGCCGTGGCGGGTCCGCACGGTCATCAAGGGGGACCAGTCCTGTGTCGCGGTTGCCGCCGCGTCGGTGATCGCAAAGGTGCGACGCGACGCGATGATGGCCGAACTCGGCCTGGAATACGCCGACTTCGACTTTGCGGCCAACGCCGGCTACCCCTCCCCGACCCATCGCATCGCCCTGGAGGAGTACGGTCCTACGCCGCACCACCGAGTGTCGTGGTCCTACATGGACGCTCTGCCCCGGTGGCGGCATCTGAAGAAGGTGCGCGTCACTCCCGAAGCAGCCGCTCTGGAGGCCGGTGGCCAACTCGGCTTCGACTTCTGAGCGGTACGGGCATCAAATCGGTACCCGATGACGCGTCCCGCACTTACGTTTGATAGACATCCCTTTATGCCTCTCATCCCCGAGGAGCCTCAGATTCACGAGAGTGTCCCGGGTCCCCGCGCAACTCCGGCCGCCGGCCGCACCGCGCCGACCCCCCGTCCCGTCCCTGGTCCCGGCCCCCGCCCCGCGCCTCCGCGTGGCGCCCCGGCGTCCAGTGCCCGTCCGGGCAAGCCCGGACCCGCTGCCCCGTCGCGTGGGCCTGTCGCCGCTCCGCCGGCGCAGCGCACCAGCTCGCCGCAGCCCCCAGCCGCTACCCCCGCCGCCGCAGGAGTCCAGCTCCAGCTGATCCCGGCACCCGTCGACGGCGCCATCGACGCCGCCGACGAAGCCGTCGATCTGCTGCTGGACTCCGGTCGCGCGCCGGCCGAGATCCTGGTGCTCACCACGGGTGGAATCCACCCGTGGGCCGCCCATGAGCTGTCCTTCGGCGAGGCGTCCTACTGGGCCCAACAGGACGCCGCGGACGATGTGTTCTACGCGGACGCCGCTGCCGAGCGTGCCACCGGGCGACCCGTCGTGGTCGTCGCCGTCAACGGTGGCACGGACGAGGTCACCGCACAGGCGCTGCCCTCGGCGATGGCCCGTGCCGGAACCCTGCTGGTCGTCTGTGGCGACCCGCAGCGGATCAACAGCATCCTCGGCGCGAACGCCTAGCAGCCCGCGCTCGAAGCAGCCCGTCGGCCATCCGGTCGGTCGGGCTTGCTTGCGTTTCCCGGAGCCCTGCTGCTTCCGGGAGCCGCCCCCGGGTTCAGCGGGCCGCGGTGTGCCGCTGCGCCTCCCGCGCCCCGCCCCCGGAACGCCGGGGCATGGCCGGTTCGCCGCTCCGCGAGGGCGACCCGGCCGCGGGCAAGGCCTCCGCCGGGGGCGTACGCGGCGAGGGCAGGCGCGGCAGCGCCACATCTGCTGCGGCCGTACGCGGTGACATCGCGCGCGGCGCCCGGGCACGCGACGGCTCCGTACGGCTGGACGCCGGGGCAGCCTGCCGGGAGGCCGGGTCTGTCCGCCGGGACACCGACTCGGCCCTCCGGGACAGCCGGCCGGTCCTCCGGGACACCTGGTCGGTGCTCCGGGACGGTCTGGGTGGCCGTCCGCCGCGATCCTCCCCGAGCACCTGCCAGCGGTCCGGGGTCAGCGTGATGTACGCCCCGCACCGCAGCCCGTGCAGGGTGCAGGCGTCCCGCAGACCCCACATCCACGCCCCGTCCGCCTCCGTCCAACGGGGCTCGCCCTCACGGCAGTAGAGCAGCACGGCCGTCCGGACCGGAGCACGCAGCCGCAGATCGTGCGGGATGACCCGGCGCAGATGCGCCAGCAGCACATTGCGGAACTCCCAGCCGTCGGGCAGGGCCGCGGGCTCCGTGAACGAGGCGCTGGCAGCTACCCGCTCCAGCGGATCGAGCACCGCCACGATGGCAGTCGAAGGCCCCGGGCGATGACGATCGTGCAGGCCGGTGACGATCTCACGGGGATTGCGCAGCAGCGGAATACCGGCCGAGGCCCACTCGGAGGGCTCCAGCATCCGGCCCAGCCGGGCGACGGAATCGGCGGACGCGGGCCGGGACACATTCATGGGCGGGGCAAAACCGAAGGTCACGGATCCTCCCTTCGTCTACGCGTCCACGCAGCGGGCCTCGGCCGGGCGCGAGCGCACCACGGCATGGCCCTGCCTGGCCGCGGACGGGCCGGTACGGGGAAGCGGCTCCAATTCTTCCTGTCGTACACGCATGCGGCAACGAGCAATTCCGCGCACGGGCCGGAATCGACCGGTGCGCCGTCAATATCCCTGCCCGCCGCACCGGCCCGTGATGCCCGGCGGCACTCTCGCCCTCTCCCGGTACGGCTCTTCCGGTACGGCAACGACCAGCGGAAACACGCCCCTCGGCGCCCTCGCCCCGGGCAGCGGACGGGCGGCCACCGCCCGATTCCTGCGGCCGGCTCCGGCGGCACGGTCGGCGAACCGTGCAGGGCGCGCACCCGCTCGGCGCCGTCACCGCGCGGAATCCTGCCGTGGTTCGCCCGGCGGGCGAGTGGGCAGGCGGGCCGGCACGGGGCAACGGAACCGGGAGGGCATTCGGATCCAGGCGGAACTGGAGCCCTGACCTGCGTAAACGTGCGGATCGGGGGCGAGGTGGCCCGGCGCTGGGCCGGACCGTCCTCGATCGGTGCGTGGCGGGTGGGCCGTGCGCAAGCTGCCTGTCACGCTGGGTGAGTTAGTGGATTGTCAGTGCCATCGGGTTGCATGGGGGTATGGACGATCTGGAGCTCCGCACCGAAGCCGACGCCATCCTCGCCGAGCTCGTCGGTGACCCGGGAGGCTCGGCGCGACTGCGCGAGGACCAGTGGCAGGCCGTGGCGGCTCTGGTGCAGGAGCGCCGGCGCGCACTGGTCGTGCAGCGCACCGGCTGGGGCAAGTCGGCGGTGTACTTCGTGGCCACCGCCCTGCTGCGGCGCCGGGGCTCGGGCCCCACGGTGATCATCTCGCCGCTGCTGGCGCTGATGCGCAACCAGGTCGACTCGGCGGCGCGGGCCGGTATCCAGGCGCGCACCATCAACTCGGCCAACCCCGAGGAGTGGGACACCATCTACGGGGAGGTAGAGCGCGGCGAGACCGACGTTCTCCTCGTCAGTCCGGAGCGTCTCAACTCGGTCGATTTCCGGGATCAGGTGCTGCCCAAGCTTGCGGCCACGACCGGTCTGCTGGTGGTCGACGAGGCGCATTGCATCTCCGACTGGGGGCATGACTTCCGGCCGGACTACCGGCGGTTGCGCACGATGCTGGCGGAGCTGCCGCCCGGCGTGCCGGTGCTGGCCACGACGGCGACGGCGAACGCGCGGGTGACCGCGGATGTGGCCGAGCAGTTGGGGACGGGAGGCGGGGGCGCTCTGGTGCTGCGGGGGCCGCTGGACCGCGAGAGCCTGCGGCTGGGCGTGCTGAAGCTGCCGGATGCGGCGCACCGGCTGGCGTGGCTGGGGGAGCGGCTGGGGGATCTGCCGGGCTCGGGGATCATCTACACGCTGACGGTGGCGGCGGCCGAGGAGGTCACGGCGTTCCTGCGGCAGCGCGGGTATCCGGTGGCTTCGTACACGGGCAAGACGGAGAACGCCGACCGGCTGCAGGCGGAGGAGGACCTGCTCGCGAACCGCGTGAAGGCGCTGGTGGCGACCTCCGCGCTGGGGATGGGCTTCGACAAGCCGGACCTGGGGTTCGTGGTGCACCTGGGTTCTCCGTCGTCCCCGATCGCGTACTACCAGCAGGTCGGGCGCGCGGGGCGTGGGGTGGACCATGCCGATGTGCTGCTGCTGCCGGGCCGGGAGGACGAGGCGATCTGGGCGTACTTCGCCTCGGTGGGCTTCCCGCCCGAGGAGCAGGTGCGGCGCACGCTGGCGACCCTGGAGGAGGCGGGGCGTCCGTTGTCGCTGCCGGCGCTGGAGCCGTTGGTGGACCTTCGGCGCTCCCGGCTGGAGACGATGCTGAAGGTCCTGGACGTGGACGGGGCGGTCAAGCGTGTGAAGGGCGGCTGGACCGCCACCGGGCGGCCGTGGACCTACGACGCGGAGCGCTATGCGTGGGTGGCGCGTCAGCGGGAGGCGGAGCAGCAGGCCATGCGGGACTACGTGGCGACCACGGGGTGCCGGATGGAGTTCCTGCAGCGGCAGCTCGACGACGAGAAGGCAGCCCCCTGTGGTCGCTGCGACACCTGCGCCGGCCCCTGGCTCGATCCCGCCGTCTCACCCGGCGCCCTCGCGGGAGCGGCCGGCGAACTGGACCGCCCGGGGGTGGAGGTCGAGCCGCGCCGCATGTGGCCCACCGGCATGCCCGCGGTCGGCGTCGACCTCAAGGGCCGCATTCCCGCGGGCCAGCAGGCGGCCGTGGGGCGCGCGCTGGGCAGGTTGTCGGACATCGGCTGGGGCAACCGTCTGCGTCCGCTGCTGTCGGAGCAGGCAGCGGACGGACCGGTCCCGGACGACGTGCTCACCGCCGTCGTGACGGTGGTGGCCGACTGGGCGCGCTCGCCGGGCGGCTGGGCCGGCGGCGGCCCTGACGCGATGGCGCGGCCGGTCGGCATCGTCGCCATGCCCTCCCGCACCCATCCACAACTGATTTCCTCCCTGGCCGGCGGCCTGGCCCGGGTCGGCAGGCTCCCTCTGCTGGGCAGCCTGGCCTACACCCCGCAGGCCGGCGACCTTCCGGCGCACCGCAGCAACTCCGCCCAGCGGCTGCGCGCCCTGGCCGCTTCGTTCGCCGTGCCCGATGAACTCGCCGCCGCCCTGGCTGACACCCCCGGACCCGTCCTGCTCGTCGACGACTACACCGACTCCGGCTGGACCCTGGCCGTAGGCGCACGCCTCCTGCGACAGACCGGAGCCGACCAGGTACTCCCACTCGCCCTTGCCCTGGCCGGGTAGGCGGCTTACCTTGCCCCGGCTTCCGGCCAACCCGTGTGGTGAGGTGACGCGCCGTCAAGATTGAAGAGGGGGCGCCTCGTTCGTCCTCGCCCACCAGGTGGGGCCACAGTGGACATGCGGTCGCACCAGGTGGGGGCACGTAGATCGCAATGAGCGGCCCCGGCGAATGCGTGTGATGGCGATGCCGGCGGAGGTGAAGGAAGCGGCCGGCCCGGTCGGTGTGGCCGGGCCGGCCGGTGGCGGCGTCAGGTGAGTTCGTCCCATGCCAGGACCTGTTCCGCCTGGGAGTGCAGGGCGGCGAGGAGGCCGAGGCGGTTGGTGCGCTGGGCCGGATCCTCGGCCATCACCATGACCTGGTCGAAGAAGCCGTTGACGGCGGTGACGAGCCCGGCCGATTCGGCGGCGAAGCGGTCCAGCCGGGGGGCGTCTCCCAGGGCTGTGCGGAGCTTTTCCACGGCGGTGTGGAGCTCGTGCTCGGCGGCGGTGGTGAAGAGGGCCGGGTCAAAGGAGGGTGCGGCGTCCTTCGGGAGGATGCGACGGACGCGTTGAACAGCTGCGACGAGGGCCGTGAAAGCGGGGGTTTCGAGCAGCGAATCCAGTTGGGTGAGGGTCCGTTCGGCCTGGGACGGGCTGCCGGCATGCGGGAGCACCGCGCGTACCTGGGCGATGGGACGGCCGTTGTCGATGAGCTGCTGTTCGAAACGGCGGAGGACGAATTGCCGTGCGTCCTCGAGTGCCTCCTTCGAGCAGGGAACGGGCTGCCGCTCGGCGGCGGCCAGCAAGCCGCTCTCCAGGGTGAGGGAAGCGAATTCGCGGCGTGAGCACAGGATGCGGACCACACCGAGAGCGGAACGACGGAGCCCGTACGGGTCCGAACTGCCGGTGGGGACGGAACCGATCGCGAAGAGGCCCGCCAGGAGGTCGAAGCGGTCCGCGAGGGCCAGGAGGGCGCCGGCGCCGGTGGCGGGGAGCCGGTCTCCGGTGAAGCGCGGCAGTTCCATGTCCAGGAGGGCCGTGCCGACGGCGTCCTCTTCACCGGCGCGAACGGCGTATTCAGCGGCCATGACGCCGGCGAGTCCGGAGAGTTCGGTGACCATCTGGGAGCCGAGATCGAATTTTGCGAGGCGGGAGGCGCGGTCGAGCGCGTGCCGGTCCGCCGGACCCAGTTCGACGCTCTCGGCGAGGTGGGCCGCGAGGGCCGCGATACGCCCCGCCCGGTCGGCCATGGAGCCGAGGCGCTCCTCGAAGGTGAGCAGGTCCAGTTTGTCGCGCATCTCGGTGAGCGCAGTGGCGAGGTCGGCGCGCCAGAAGAAGGCGGCGTCCTCGTAACGGGCCCGCAGTACCGCTTCGTTGCCCGCGCGGACCACGTCCTCGTCGCAGTTGCCGTTGGCCACCGCGATGAAGTGCGGCAGCAGTCCGCCCTCGGCATCCTGGACGGGAAGGTACCGCTGGTGCTTGCGCATGACGGTGGTGAGGATCGCCTCGGGCAGCTGGAGGTACTCCGGATCGAAGCTGCCGAGTACCGGAACCGGCTGTTCGACGAGGTCGGTGATCTCCGCGACCAGGCCGCTGTACTTCGTGAGGTCGACGTGGCCGCCGATCCCGGCGGCGAGGCGCCCGGCACCTTCCTCGACGAGGCGGCGCCGTTCGGCGGCGTCCGCCACGATCCCGTGGTCCGCCAGGAAGGCCGGGTAGCCCTCGGCCGAAGGGACCTCGACCGTGGGGGACGGTGCGTCGCGATGCACCTGGGTCGTCCGGCCCGCGGAGAGGCTGGAGACGGTGAAGGGCACGATCCGGTCGCCGAGCAGCGCCAGGAGCCACCTGATGGGACGGGTGAAGACGAGGCCGGGGGCGTTCCAGCGCATGTTCTTCTCCGCGCGCAGCCCGGTCACCGACGCCGGAAGGATCTCCGCGAGCACCTCGAGAGCGGGCCGGCCGCTCACCCGGCGAGTGACGACGACGTGCTCGTGGGCCCCGAAGACGGCTCGGTCCAGATCGGCCACCTCGACGCCCTGACTGCGGGCGAAGCCACGCGCCGCTTCGGTGGCGTTGCCCTGTGCGTCGAACGCGCCGCTGACCCGGGGGCCGCGCACCGTCCGCAGGTGATCTTCTTCCTGGGCCGCCACGTCCTCGACGAGTGCCACGACCCGGCGCGGGGTGGCCACGACGCTGATCGTGCCGTGCCGCAGCCGGGTTCCGGCGAGCTTCTCCGCCAGCGCTTCCTCGACCGCCCGTGCGCTGCGGCCCACCTCCGCGGGCGGCATCTCCTCGACGCCGATCTCGAAGGCGAGCGTGGCGGGGCCGGCCGGTGCCGGTTCGGTGGACGGCGCCGGCTGCGCGGCGGGCGCGGCCCCGGCGCTGCCGAGGGGGTGGCCGAGCTCCGCGCGCCGTGCCGCCCACAGGCCGGCGACATCATGGGCGAGCGCCCGCATCCGGGCGAACGCCCGGGCGCGCTCGGTGGTGGAGATCGCCCCGCGGGCGTCGAGCACGTTGAAGGTGTGGGAGCACTTGAGCACATAGGTGTACGCCGGGACGGGCAGCCGGGCATCGAGCATCCGGCGGGCCTCTTCGGCGTAGGTCTCGAAGAGCGCGTGCTGGGTGCGCACATCGGCGTCGTCGAGGTAGTAACGGCTCATTTCGTACTCTGCCTGGCCGAAGATCTCCCCGTAGGACACGCCCGGCGCGTAGCTGATGTCCTTGAAGTGGCTCACGTTCTGGAGCGCCATGAGGATCCGCTCCATGCCGTAGGTGATCTCCACGGAGACGGGGTCGAGCGCGATGCCACCGGCCTGCTGGAAGTAGGTGAACTGGGTGATCTCCAGCCCGTCCAGCCACACCTCCCAGCCGAGCCCCCAGGCGCCGAGCGCGGGCGAGGCCCAGTTGTCCTCGACGAAGCGGATGTCGTGCGCGGCGATGTCGATGCCCAGCGCCCGAAGGCTGCCCAGGTACAGCTCCTGGGCGTTTCCCGGCTCCGGCTTGAGGATCACCTGGTACTGCGTGTGGGTCTGCAGCCGGTTCGGATTCTCTCCGTAGCGTGCATCATCCGGGCGCACGCTCGGCTCGGGGTAGGCGACCCGCCAGGGCTCGGGGCCCTGCACCCTGAGGAACGTCGCGGGGTTGAGGGTTCCGGCTCCGACCTCACTGTTCATCGGCTGGGCAATCAGGCACCCCTGCTCTGCCCAGTATGCGTTCAGTGTGAGCAGGGTGTCCTGCATCGTGGGCATGCGCGCCCTCCAGAGCTCTATCCGTGGGAAGTACGGTGTGCGGTCGGTGCTCAGCATCGGTGCTCAGCGTCGGTTGTCCGTCGGCGCGGACATGCGGGCCTGGATGCCCTCCACGCCGGCGGCTACGTGGGGGCAAGTCCTCATGGCTTCCGCGACCTTGACCAGCCAGTTGATCTCGTCGGTGAGGTCGGACCCCTGGGGTCCCGTGGCGGCACGCGGCACGGGATGCGCGGAGGGCAGCGTATTTCGTTCGCGGGATCTGACCATGGAGGCGAGCTGCGTGGCTTCCTCTATCGCCTGCAGATCCTTGCCGCTGCGGCCGGCCGCCCGGCCCAGTTCCCGCGCGATGCGGACGGCTTCGGGGTCGGTGTACGAGCGCAGTGCCAGCTGGCCGTCCCGTATCTCGATGACTTGGCGGTAGACCTTGAATTCGAGGGTGGAGGGCCGGAACCTGCTCCAGAACCCGTTCGCCGAGGCGGTCAGCTCGATCGTCGGTGTGACTTCGTGCAACACGTGCCACAACGGGCGCAGCCGCCGGTACTGGCGCCAGGCGCGCAGCCAGCGGCGCGGAGCGCTCAGCGCCGGCCCCCAGCCGGGGAGCGTCCAGCCGATGTGGGTCAGCAGTGCGCCCACGTCGCCGCACACCCAGGCGACCGCTTCCAGCTCCCGCAGGGCCGCGGAGTGCTCGGCCAGGACGATGTCGGCGATCCGGATCAGGCTGAAACCGAGGGTCAGCCAGGACCCGGCGGCGGTGAGCCGGAGCCCCCTGCGCAGCCACAGGCGGTGCGAGACGTTGGCGTAGCGGTGGCTCAGCCGTCCGGTCTCGATCTCGCCGAATGTGTAGTACGCGAGGAAGATCAGGAGGTAGCCGGCGTAGAGAGGCCGGCCGGCGTAGTACAGCGAGACGTCAGTCGGCCGTTCATGGGTGGGCGACATCGCCACGAACAGGCCGATCAGCGCGGCCAGTACGAGAACGGCGGCGAGCACTCTGGGCCGCGCCCTGCGCCAGGCCAGGCCGGGCGGGTGCGCCCAGAAGGAGAGGACGACCTGCTGGCAGGCCAGGAGCGCCACCACACACCCCATGCACATCAGCGCCGCGCTGTTGGGGACGCCCAGCAACCGGTCGATGGCCTGGTAGAGGGAGGGTTCTGCCAAGGTGAAGCTGAGGGCCGAGAACAGCAGCGCGCCGCACAGTGCGATCAGTGCGTAGTCGCGCGGCGATTTGCGTAACGCGCTGAGCTTGTAGGCGAACGCCAGCCAGGCGACGACGGCGCACACGGGGTGGAGGTAGAGATTCACCGGTGGTCGCCCTTGCGGGTGTGCCGCAGCGAGCGGTCCAGCCGCTGGATCACCTCGGCGGAGTCCGGGGGCACCGTCCACGTGGGTTCCAGTGCCCTGCGGTGCGCCTTCTGGAGGATCAGTGAGGCGATGACCTCGGCCTCCTGCTCCTCCACGCTGTTGTGCTGCGCGCGCCGGAGAACCCGCTTCACCATCCGGGGGTCCAGATTGGGGAGGATCAGCAGTGACGATTCCTCGCCCACCGCCGCGCTGGTGCGGTGATCGCAGAGCACATGCCCCAGTTCATGGGCGATGATGTGCTCCTGGTGCAGCCGGCTGGTCTCCTGTTCGTAGAAGATGTAGTCCGTCTCGCCGACCGCGACCCAGAGGCCGCAGGGGCCGTGGGGCGGGAGCGCTATCGGCTCCAGCCGGATCGGCCGGCCGGTGTGCTGTGCCACGCGGTCGCACAGCACCCCCATGTCCAGCGGCGAGGTGATCTCCAGATCGCGGACCAGAGCTCTGCAGCGCCGGTTCATCGCCCGAGAACTCACTGACTTCCCCCAGTTCGGTCAATGCGCACGTCCGGCCGACACCGGGGACCCTGACGCATCGGACGGACCCTAGGACTCGCCCGGCGCCGGGTCACGGGGGAGTCCCTCCAACTCCCGCACCCGCTCGATCACTTCGCTGATCGAGCTGAGTGTCTGCGGCGACAACCCCGCGGTGCGGAGCGCGACCTGCTGGACCTGGGAGTCCCGAAGGGCGGTGAGCAGCGTGAGATCCGCGTTGACCTTCTGGGAGACCTGGTCGTCGAAGAAGTAGGCCGGCGGTACGCCGAAGAACCTGGCCATTCCCTCGAGATGACGCAGTGTCGGGTTGTCCCGTTGCCCCCTGCGCAGCAGCCAGAGGTAACTGCCCGAGATCGGGACGCCGTCCGATGTGATGGCGCGCGCGACCTCCTCCGAGCTGTAGGGGCCGCGACCCGCCGGAACGACAGTGTCGAAGAGGTGATTCAACTTGTCGGCCAGCGCGCGTCCTGACGTGTTGCCCGTATCGGTCATGACCACCCCTCCATCCCGTTGGGCATAAAAGCAACCTAACATCACACTAGTGTGGACGCCGAATTCCCGCGCATCCTATACCAGTTGACAGTGATCACGCGTACTGCCTACAGTCCCGATCCGTAGCGGTCATCGACTCATGTGCGACGGGTGACGTCATCTGATCAACCGTTAGTTGACGGTTTCACGGGACGTGTTGACCGGCTCCTTACGGAAGCGGGGGAACGAATGAACCACGACCTGCAGATAGGGACCCTGAGGACCCTGGCGACCATCGTTGACCTGGGGGGATTCAGTCGGGCGGCGGAGGCGTTGCACCTGACGCAGCCGGCCGTGAGCCAGCAGATGCGGCGCCTGGAGACTTTCCTCAAGCAGCCCGTCTTCGCCACCACCGGGCGCAACATGCGCCTCAGCCCCGCCGGGAAAGAGCTGCTTGCCTATGCCCGCAAGATGCTCTCCCTCAACGACGAGGCCGTCGCGCGCTTCACGCCGCCACGCGACGGCCTGCGCATCTCCTTCGGCATCTCCGACCAGTTCAGCGACGCGCTCCCGGAGATCCTGCGGAGCCTGAAGCGGGTGGCTCCCGAATCCCAGGTGACCATCCGCACGGGAGTGAGCGAATCGCTTTCCGAGCAGCTGTCGGACGGCTCCCTGGACCTGGCACTGCTCATCAACCCGTGGGAGGACCCGGCCTACCGCGTCGAGGAGGTCGGGCACATCGAGATGGCCTGGTTCGGGCGGCCGGCGATCGGGAACGACGCACCGCTGCCCCTCGTGCTCTTCACCGAACCGTGCACCCTGCGCGGGCGGACCCTGGCGGCCTTCGAGGAGTCCGGGACCGAGTGGAAGCGCGCCTACGAAGGACCCGAGCTGATCGGGCTGCGGGCCGCCATCCAGGCCGGTCTCGGAGTCGCCTGCCTGGTGGCCAACGCGGACGAGCTGTGGGGGCTGCCCACGGCGATCTGCCCCCGCCTTCCCGCGCCGCCGGGACCGGTGCCGACCGGACTGGCCATCTCCTCCCGGGTGCCGGCGGACTACGCCGAGGCCGCCCTGAAGTCCGTCCGCGAGGCCCTGGGTCCGTACCCCTTCGCGGCCCTCCAGACTTCGTGAAACCCGGCCCGAAGTCCTTCTTACGACGCGTACTGCTGAACTTCGACCCCCGGATCGCCGCGGCACCGCCGCCGGAAAGCGACCTCGGCCGCTTCCTGGACATGCCGCCCGGCACGGGGCGGAAACCGCGGCGGCGGCTCATCCGGGCACTGTTCCGACGGCGACGACGTTCCCCTCGCTGACGTACCCACAGGGGTCGTGAAGGGGGTTGGCCGGGGCATCGGGATCGGCGAAGCCGCGCCACCCTTCTCCGCATCCCAGTGCCAGCGCCTGTTCGGCCACCCGCGCACAGGCCAGCCCGTAGAACCTCTGCACCGCGGCATCGAACGGCGCATAGTGCTCGATCAGCAGCGTGCGCTGCCGTACGGCGTCGAGTCCGGCCCGGGACAGCCACCGGTGCAGATCCCGGGCGCGCAGCAACTGCCGTGCGTACCCCGGGGATTCGGCGGCCCGCCGGAAGAAGTCCGTGAAGAGGAACGGAGGTGCCGGCCGCGCGGTGATCAGGCTTGCGTCGAGGTCCTTGACGACCACGCGGCCACCCGGCCGCACGACGCGCACGAACTCGGCCAGTGCCCGCTCCAGTTCGTCGTCCCCGAGGTACTGGGTCGTATTGGCGCACCAGACGGCGTCGAAGGAATCGTCGTCGTAGGGCAGGCGGAGCACATCCCCCTGTGTCACCTCGACCGGAGCCCCCAGGCTCTCCCGCTGCGCCAGTTCCCGCACCCGTCCGACGTTCTCCTCGGCCAGGTCGAGCGCCGCGAGGCGGCCGGTGGGCCCGACCAGTTCCGCGAGCCAGGGCAGGAAGGTGCCGCTGCCGCAGCCGGCGTCGAGGACCCGGCTGCCCGGCCGCAGGCCCGCCTCCTCCAGCGCCAGCCGGTACTCCGGGGCGCAGGCACGGAAGTGCGCCTCGACGATCTCCCGGTGGGTGAAGCCCAGACCGGTCGAGGAGGCGTATCCCCAGGCCCGGTGGTCGTCGGTCAGCATGTGTGTCCTTCCGGCAGCGTTTCGTGTCCGGCGATGTCGTCCAGCAGCCGCGTCAGGGCCCCGGTGAAGACGTCCGGTGCTTCCAGCGGCGTGAGGTGGCCCGCGCGCTCCACGGTGACCAGGCGTCCCCGGGGCAGGGCGGCGGCCATCCGCTGCGCCTCGTCCGGCGGGACCAGTTCGTCCTCCGCACCGGCGATCACCAGCGCGGGGACGGTGGTGGCGCGCAGCACGTCGAAGGAGTCGGGGCGGGCGGCGACGGCCCGCTGCGCCCAGGCCACGGCCGCCGGTGACGCCGCCGTCACCTCGTCGAGCAGCCGTGTCAGGACCTCGGGCCGTTCGGCCCGGGTGGTGGCCCCGAGCAGCAGCGGCGTGGTCTTGGCGATCAGTTCGGGGCGCAGCCGGTCGTCCGTCATCGTCCGCGCGAAGCCCTCGCGCCCGGCCGCCGCCGCCGCGGAGTCCGCGGACGCCCTGGTACCGGTCAGCACCAGGCCGTCGACCCGGTGGGCATGGTGGCGCAGGAACCGCATCGCCACGTAGCCGCCCATGGAGGAGCCGACGAGTACGACCCGGCCGTGGCCCCCGGCGTCGAGTGCCGCTGCCAGGTCCTCGGCGACGGTGTCGAGGGAGGGCGGGTCCGCGCCGAGCGGCGCGCCGCCGAAGCCCCGCTGGTCGAACGCGAGCACCCGCAGACCGCGGCGTTCAAGGGCGTGGCGCTGCGGCCGCCACATCGACGAGTCGAGGGAGAGGGCGTGCAGCAGGACGACGGTGGGGGTCTGAGGACGGGTCATCGCTCGCACCCCCCTCGCTGCACCCGCTCCACGAAGGCGCGCACACAGCCGGGCAACTCCGCCCCGCGGCGCCAGGCGACCGCGACCGGTGCGCCGGGCAGGTCGTGGATCGGCACGATCGCCACCTGCGGGGGCGCCACATCGGCGAGCGAGGCCAGCGAGATGTGCACCGCGGTGGACTCCGCCACCAGACGCATCATCTGCGGGATGGTCGACACCTGGTGGCAACGCCGGAGCGGCCGGCCGGCCGGGGTGTGCGGGGGAACGACCTCGTCCCATACATAGGCGGGCATCCGGCCCGGCCGGGCGAACGTCTCGTAGGCGGCGAGTTCCTCGATGGACACCGACGCGCGGCCGGCGAGCGGATGGGCGGTTCCGACGACCGCGGCCCGGGCGTCGTGGGCCAGCACCGGACTGACGGCCAGGTCCGGCTCCCGGACCTGGAACTTGACCGTCATCACGTCGAGTTCGCCCGACCGGAGGGCACGGAAGGGGTCGGTCACGTCGTACTGGCTGAGCGCGACCTCCTCGTCGTCGAGGCCCGCGTCGTGGAGCAGCCGGCGGACGAGGTCCGCGGAGCCGTGGTAGCCGCATCGGATGCGGTCGAGGTCAACGGTGGTGCGGGACGGCATCAGGGATCTCCTGGGTCAGCCCGGCGAAGGCCTGGAGCCTGTCGGGCGAGTCGTGGGCGGTGTCGATGCGCAGCGCGGCGAACGGCCCCGACGACTCGTCGAGCCGCGGTACGCCGCGCACGGTGATCCGGTCCCCGGGGGCGATCAGACCGTCCATGACCGCCTCGGCGAGCAGGTGGTTGAGGTGGACCAGGGCGTCGGTGAGCGTGAGGCCGGCGGTCACGATCTGCAGCACCCGGTGCCGGGGCGGGCGGGACCGGGGGCCGGGGCCCACCCGGAGCTCCACGGTCCCGGTGGCCAGGTCGCCCAGTGCCCGCCGGCCGTCGAAGCTCTTGAGCAGGCGCCGCAGCCCGTGGGAGGCCGCGGCGGGGGCCGGGCCCAGCCACGCGGCCGACCCGTCGGGCGCGATGTGGTCGAAGGGGAACCGCCCCCGGAGGTTTTCGGGGGAGCCCGCGAGATACACGGTCCGGGTGAAGGAGCGGCGCCACGCCTCCCGGTGCTCGGCGGTGAGCGAGCAGGTGAACGCGCAGGTCTCGCGTACCCACCCGATCAGGTCCAGCTCACCGACGACGGCCACCACCACGGCCTCCGTGGTCCGGGCCGGGTCGGTGGCACCGGCGATCTCGGCCTTGACGGCCCGCAGCGCCGCGGGAGTGGACAGGTCATGGCGTCCGGCCAGCTCCGGCCGGGCGGTGTGGAGCCGTTCGGCCGCGAGGGACAGCAGACGGTCCGCGGACAGGGGCATGGGCAGGGTCATAGGAACACCGACGAGATCAGGTCGAGGGGCGGGGCGGGGCGGCGCTTGCCGAGGAGGGAGGAGGTGAGGCGGTAGGGGTCGACGTAGAGGTGGTCGCGCCGGTGCCGGGCCAGGCACTCGGGCAGGGAGGCCGCGTCGGGGCCGGACTCACGGGCGGCGGCCAGCAGCCGTTCGGCGCGCGCCATGCACTGGTGCAACAGGTCGCTTCTGAAGGACTGCTGCTGGCCGGGCCCCAGCGTCGCGATGAAGTAGAGCCGCATGCCGAGCCGTACGGCCGCGGCGTCGTGGTCGCGTGCCGCGGCGTCCAGCAGGGCGCCGGCGGTGGTCGTGTGCCAGTTCCCGTGGCGCGCGGACCGGATCTGCCCGTCGATCGGCACCCGGCCGATGGGCGTCCGGCGCACCGCCGGCCCGAGCCGTTCCAGGACGCGGCCGAGCAACTGGTAGTCGGGGTCCAGCTCCTTGTCGTAGAGCAGCACCACTTCGTCGAAGAGCGGTGCCAGCGGCAGCAGTTCACGCAGCGCACAGGCCAGGTAGTTGGGCCGTCCGTCCGCGGTGACGATCTGGCGCAGGGGCAGCCCGTGGCGGGTGGCGTCCAGGTAGACGGGCCCGCCGAACCGCCGGTGGTCCAGGCACATGCCGAGGCCGGAGAGCTCGTCCAGCGCCCCGTCGAGGGTCAGGCCGGGCGGCTGGTGCGCCAGCAGCCCGGGATCGTGCATGCCCAGGCGCGCGTAGTGCGACGCCCAGATCTTCAGCACCCGTTCCGCGGCCGGATGGCGCCATCCGTATCTCTCCACGGCGTCGGCGTACGGGCGCAGGGCCGCCGCGGTCGGGTGCCGTCCCTCGGCCCGGTAGGCGACGTAGAGCTCGCCGATCTCCTCCTCCGTCAGCCCGGAGTAGTCGGCGCGGCCCTCGACGCGGTCCAGGTACTCCCAGAACCCGAGGGTCTGTTCGGTGGGGTCGTACGTGGTGTGGCTGTAGCGGTACGACACCTCCGCCAGGTGGCCGGTGGCCCGGTACATCGCATCGGTCCACAGCAGCCCCTTGAGGTGGCTGGGCGTCAGCGGCTTCGACGGGGTGACGGTGACGGGGGCCAGCAGCACGCGGCGACCGGTCATCGGGCGCCTCCCGTCGCGGCGGCGACCGCGTCCAGCAGCGCGGCCCGGCTGGGCGGCCGTGCTGCCGCCGGTGGCGGCGGAGGCTGCGCCGCGGCCACGCCGGCCCGGAACAGCGGGGCGTCGAAGATCTTGCCGGGGGTGTCCAGGCTCATCAGCATCCGTGTCACCCCGCGCCAGACGTGCCCGTCCACCGCCGCGGCCGCGGCCGCCTCGGAGAGCGACGGGCGGCCCGAAGGTCCCGGTGGCGCGGGCGGCGCTGCGGGCGGCTCGCCGTGCACGGCCGCCGACCAGGCAGCGATGCGCGCCGCGTCATCGTGCGCGGACTGCTCGTACCAGGGGCCGAAGAGGTCCTCGGTCGCGGCGGCCACCCGGGCGCCGAGCTCCTCGTCCACGCGTGGCGCGGCGCCGAGCATGTCGGCCACCTGGAAGGCGTGGGCCAGCGCCAGCGACAGGCCCCGGCCGAAGAGGGGGTTGGTGACACAGGCGGCGTCCCCGACGGAGAACAGGCCGGCGACGGGCCGCTGGCGGCGCGTCGCGACACCTCGCAGCACATTCGGCGGGCAGGTGATCGACCGCACGGGACCGGCCGGCTCCGCGGTGCCCCCGGCGAGCCACGGTGCCACATGCGGCGTGGCGCGGGCGGCCGCGGTGAACCCCGCCGGGCGGCTCAGCGCCGTCATCGCGGGATCCCTGGGCAGTACCGCCAGGGCGATGGCGAAGGTGTTGTTGTCGCCGGGGTGCAGCACCCCGGCGTAGTGGCCCCAGATGCCGCCGGCCGCGTTGCCCCGGTTCAATGCACCCGGTTGGCAGGTTCCGGTCAATCGATAGGATCGGCTGAACCCGCGCAGGCCCGAGGGCGCGGTGAGGTCCGCGGCGACCGGGACGCCCGCCGCCGCAAGCCAGGACCGGGCCTCCGCCCGGCGCCCGGTGGCGTCCACGACGACGTCGGCCGGGAAGCGCTTGCCGCCCCCGGTCACGACGCCCGTTGCCCGCCGGCCACCGTGGTCGGTCAGCAGCCGGCGCACGGTCGTGCCGTGGCTGATCGCGACGCCCGGCACGGCGCGCACGATGCGGTACAGGACGAGGTCCAGCACCGCACGGCGGACGGCCAGCGCGGCCAGTTCGGCGTCGTCCGGCTCGGGGAGGAAGCCGCCGTGCTCCCGGGGAGCGCAGGCGGTGAGGTCGAGAAGCGTGGCACCCGCTTCCAGCGCCGCCTCCAGGACCTGCGGCGCCCGCTGCCGCAGTACCCGCACGCCGAGGGAGGTGAGGGTGTGCGAGTGGCTCGCCTGCGGGACGGTGGGGCGGTGCCGGACCGCCGCGACCTGCCCGGGCGGGCCCTCGGGGGGCGGGGCGGCCCGCTCCAGGACACGGACCCGGTACCCGGCCCCCGCGAGGGCAAGGGCAGTGGACAATCCGGCGACGCTGCCGCCGACGATGACCGCGCTCCCCATCGTCAGCGCCGGTGCCCGTGGACGAAGAACACTCGGCGCACGTCCGGCACATGGCGCGCGGGCACGGGGTCGGGCCAGCGGCCGAAGTCGGCGCCCGGATCGCCGGGCTGGACGGCCGCGACCTCGAATCCATGGCTTCCGAAGAGCCCTTCGGGGTCATCGGTACCGAACAGCCACGGGCAGCCCCAGCCCGCGAAGACGTCCAGCAGGCCCCGCATGTGCGGCAGGGTGAGCGCGGCGGCGTTGACGATGTCGGCGGCGAAGCGGCTGCCGGGCGCGGTGATGGCGGCCACCCGGTCCAGCATGCGCCGGGCGTCCGGCTCGGCTATGTAGTAGAGCAGCCCTTCGAGGAGCCAGGTCGAAGGCAGCGCGGGGTCGTAGCCGGCCGCGACGAGGTCGTCCTCCCAGTCGTCCGCCGTCAGGTCCACCGCGACCGTCCGGTGCGCCACCCGGGGCCGGGCCTCACCCAGCCGCTCGGCCTTGAAGCCGAGCACGGCCGGCCGGTCGACCTCGAAGTAGCGGACGTCCTGCGGCCAGGGGAGCCGGTAGGCACGGGAGTCCATGCCGGCGGGCGCGAGCACGATCTGGTGCATTCCCGGCTCCCGGGCGGCACGCTGGAGGTACTCGTCGAAGAACCGCGTCCGGATGGCGTTGTAGTCGGGTGTGCTGGGCAGCGTGCGGGGGCGGTCCGGCGGAAAGGTCGCGGCACGGACCTCCGCCAGCAGCTCGGGGCCGATGTCCCCGACGAGCCGGGCCGCGTAGGGGTCTTCGTAGAGGCGGTCCGTGCGCAGCGTCTCGGCGGCGCGCAGCGCGGCGGTGAGCAGCGCGGTGCGCTCCACGGCGTCCAGGGTCTCGGTCATGGGTTCTCGGGTTCCTCTTCGTCGGTGATGGGTACGCCGGTCAGCCGTTGCCAGAGGGCGGGATCCTGCCGGAAGACGCGGTCCTTGACCTGGGTGGGCCGTACTCCGGCGCCGACCGCCTCGTGCCAGTCGCGCTGGAAGGCGTCGCGCGCCAGCAGGTGCAGGGCAAGGTCGCCGAGGCGCCCGGACCCGCGTGCCGTCCGGTACCCGGGCGACTGCTCGCCGAGCCGGGCGTCCAGCAGTCGTGCGAAGCGGCCGGTCTCCTCCGCGGTCCACGGGGTCTGCGGGGCCACCGCGAACCGGTAGTGCGGCGCCCGCCCGGGCGGTGTGGCCACCCGGCAGGAGGCGTTGCGCAGCTCCAGGCCCGTGTCGCCCGCCGCGGCCTGGAGGGCGCGGATCACCTGCGCCTCGCGCAGCCGCTCGCCGGCCGCGTCCAGCCGGCCGCCGCGGCCCGCGTACGCCACCCGGGGCGCACCGTCCACCCGGTCGACGACCCGGACCACGTCGCCGACCGCATAGCGGTAGAACCCGCCCACGTGGCTGAAGATGACGTGGTAGTCCCGGCCCGGCTCGAGTTCGTCGGCGAGCAGGGTGGCGGCCCCCGGCGCGAGGTCGTGCTCGGCGTCCACGAACTCGTACAGCGAGGCGGTGGGCACCAGGCTGCCCGCCGAGGGGTGGCGGTCCCAGGCGACGCCGACGGGGCCCTCGGACGCGGCCACCGGTGCCGGCAGGACGCTCACCCCGGCGCCGAACTCCTCACGCAGCCGCGGCAGATACAGCGCCGCCGCGCCGGTGGTCCAGCAGAACAGCGCCCGCATACGGGGCCAGACGTGGGCGGGTCGGACCGTCCCGAAGTGGTCCGCCAGCCGTTCCAGCTCGGCCGCCCGCTCCGGTGCCGGGACACCGTGCGGCACACCGCCGAGGGTGCCCTCACGGATCTCCTTGACGATGCGCGGCCACCAGAGATCCAACTGGTACGGCACGGCGGCGATCATGGCCGGGTTGATCCCGATGAGGCACCGGACGTCGCTCTGCACGGCCAGCCGCAGCCGCAGATACATCTTGTCCAGATGCGCGTCCGCCGCCACCGGGACGGGCAGGGACGCCCAGGGCGCGGCGGTCCCCGGCTCGGCGGACAGCGCCTCGCCGAACTTCTCGCCGAAGTCGACCTGGCTGGCGCCGACGTGCGGACGGCCGTCGGTGGTGGTGGGAGGGGCGGCGAGCGGATCGTGCTTGAGGTTCAGTACGGCGTCGGGGCGCGCCAGTACGTCCGGAAAGCTCTCGATCAACGGAGCCCAGGCCGCGTAATAGAAGGGAAAGAACGTGGTCTTCATGAAGCGGGGGGTGACCGGGATCTTCTTGTGCGCTCCGGTGCTTCCGCTGCTGGTGAAGTACACCGCGGGCCGGTCCGCGGTCAGTACGTTCTCCTCACCCGCCGCCATGCGTTCGATCCACGGCTCGTGGGCCGCGTAGTCCTGGACGGGAACGGCCCGGCGGAATTCGTCGATCGTGCGGATACCGCCGAAGCCGTGCGCCCGGCCGAATGCCGTCCCGGCATTGAATGCCAGCAGGTCGGCCAGTACCCGCCGTTGATGCGCCATGAATTCCGGAGCGGCCCCGCGCAGCCGCGCGCGTTCGGCGAGGACCCGCTCCCGGTAGCGCTGATCATGGCCGGGCGCGCCCCAGCCGTCAGCGGTCTTCATCGGCGAGCGCCCGTCGTACCGCGGCCGCGGTACGCGCCACGTCACCGCATTCCTCGATCACCGTCATGGGAATGTCCCTTGTCTCTTCGAGCATGATTTTGCGCAGGTCGCGCTGGTAGCTCTCGAACGTGAACTCGGTGGGCCGGGGGCCGGCGTGTTCGAGGGGGTTGAGCAGGGTGCCGTGGCGGCTGCGCTGCCATGCGGTGCGGTGCGGCACCTCCAGGTACACGATGCGGCGCGGCCGGGGAAAGGAACGCCACCACGCGAACATCGGGTTCTCCCCGACCCCGGCGAGCCGGCACTTCGCCAGAATCTTGTAGTAATAGGAATCCACCACCACCGGTGTTCCGGGTCCGCACCGCGCTATCCGGTCGCGGAGGTGAATGACCGCAGTCTGGAGAAGGGCCGCAAGGAATTCCGGCGAATAGGACCTCCCGAGCTCCGGCAGCACATCGTCGACCACATGCCGTCGGAGCTGTGCCACCAAAGGGAACGCGGTTTTCGTGAATTCCCCGTCGGTGGACAGCAGGCGCCAGTCGGGCCGGGTCGCCGCGAGCTCGGTCATCACCGAGGACTTGCCGGCGAAGTCGGCACCCAACAGCACGGAGAACGCGGGGAGTTCGGACGGCACTGCGAGCCTCCTCTACGCGGTGAGCACGGCACAGGTGAAGGTGAAGCCCATGCCGGTGCCGATCAGGACGATGCGGTCACCGGGCGTCAGCCGCTCGCCCCGTATCAGGTGGTCGAGGCTGAGCAACTGGTCGACCGAGCCCAGGTGCCCGGTGGTCAGGCCGAAGGGGAAGAGGGTCCGGTCGGGGTCCAGCCCGAGCGGTTCCACGAAGCCCGACTCGAACAGCCGGCGGCCCACGAACGGCGGGACGACCCAGCGGGCGTCGTCGATCGAGCACCCGGCCTCGTCCAGCGCGGTCGCCACGACGCGCCGCACCGCGTCCACCGAGCGCTGCCGGGCCTCCTTCGGCGCCATACCGCCCTGGGCGAAGAACTCCCGTGCCCTGCGCCGCATGGGAAGCGTCTCCAGCGCGGTCGGCGAGACGGGGTGGAACGCCTCGTTGCCCCGCTGCAGTCCCTCCAGCGTCGTGTCCGTGTACGAGGAGACCGACAGCACCCGCAGCGCGCCGCCGCCCCGCCCGAGGAGCGCCGCGGCGGCGCCGTCCCCGAACGCCATCCCGGAGTCGATGTTCCACCGGTCGACCCCGGGCGGTACGAATCGGTCCGCGCAGGTCAGCAGCGCGCCGGACAGATCGGGACGCCCGGCCAGCATGCTGCCGGCGATCTCCAGGCACGCCAGCGAGCTGTTCGACAGCGCGGACGCCTGGAGGGAGAGGGCACCGAGGGTCTCGCCGAGCAGCTGCCCGGCGATCCAGCAGGAGGCGGGCCACATGTCGAGGCCCTGGAAGTAGGTGCTGCCGTGCAGATGCAGAACCGACGCGCCGTCGACGCCGCCGACCTCTTCCAAGGCGGCCCGGCCGGCCCGCACCGCCATCTCCGGCGGCGCGAGATCCGCGACGGACACCGAGACCGTACCCGCCTCCCGCGCGTCCTTCTCCGCGTACCGGCCGGCGGCTATGTCGGGTGCCACGGGGCGCAGTTCGCCCAGGTAGCTGCCCGTGCTCCTGATCCAGAGATCGTCGTAACGCACTTACTCGCGCTCCTCGTTCCGCGTCCGTATCCAGTGCCGCAGGCCCGCGGCATTGGACTCGAAGCCGCCCATGACCGCGAACCGCTCGGGGTCGTCGGACGGCATGCCCTCGTCGGTGGCGAACCGGCGCAGCAGCTCCGACTCCAGGTCCTCCTCGAGGCCCCGGGCGGCCGACCGCTCCGCCACCGCGCACCAGCGCTGAAGCCGCTCCTCGGCGTCGGCGAGGAAGGCCGCCGGATCGCCCGGATCCCCGAAGTGGGTCAGCAGGATCCGGGCCGGCTGCATCGCCGCCATGCGGCGCATGCTCGCCACCGCCGCGTCCCGGTCGAAGTGCGGCGGCGGACAGGCGGGCCGGGCCGAGGTCATGCCGTCCACCCGGACTCCGGCCGCGTCGCCGGTGAACAGGACCCCGGTGCCGGTGTCCTGCACGACGAGGTGATGGGGGGCATGTCCCGGCGTGTGCAGGATCTGCAGCTCCCGGTCCCCCAAGTCGACGCGGGCACCGTCCTCGGCCGCCTGGATGCGGGCCGCCGCCACCGGACTCATCGATCCGTACACCCGGTCCAGCAGGGGACCGTGGACCCGGCGGGCGCTCGCCTCCAGCCGCGTCGGGTCGGCCAGGTGACGCGCTCCCGAGGGGTGCACCACGACCCTCGCGGCGGGGAAGGCACGGCTCAGCTCGCCCGCCCCGCCCGCGTGATCGAGGTGCACATGCGTCACGATGATCCAGCCCAGGTCGCCGGGGGCGAGCCCGAAGGCGTCCAGGGCCGCCCGGGTGCGGACGGCGGACAGCGCGGTGCCCGACTCGATCAGGGCCGGCCGGTCGCCGGGGACCAGGAAGACACCGTTCATCCCCGGGTAGCCGGCCATGGTCGAATCCGCGACGAACACCCCGTCACCGAGGTCCGTGCAGCCGGCCGGTGGTGCGCTCACGGCGCGTACTCGCGGCCCAGCAGCTGCCGGGCGACAACGAGCTTGGTGGCGTTCTCGGTGCCGTCCGCCAGCTGGAGCCCGATCACGTCCCGGAGGCGGTGGGCCATCGGCAGGTCCTCCGACCAGCCGAAGTGGCCGAGCGTGAGCAGCGCCTGGTGCGCCGCCTCCACCGCCGCCTTCGGCGCCCACCACTTGGCCATGTTGGCCTCGACCCGGTGGTCCTTGCCCACGTCGTTGCGCCACAGCGCCTCGTAGGCCAGCAGCCGGGCGCCGTGCAGATAGGTGGCCTGCTCGACGAGGGGGAACGCCACCCCCTGACGGGTGCCGATGGGCCGCCCGAACGCCACGCGCTCGCGGGCGTGCGCAAAGGCGTGGTCCATGGCGGTTCCCGCGGCACCGACCGCCATCAGGGCGATGAGCGCGCGCGAATAGTCGAAGCCGCGCATGACCTGGACGAAGCCCAGCCCCGGTCCGCCGACCACGTCCTCGGGCCCGACCAGGAGATCGTCGAACTCCAGGGCCGCGCGCCCGGCCGACCGGCACCCGAGGTCCGACAGCTGGGTGCGGGTGACCCGGCCCTCCTCCAGCGGCGTGAAGAACGCAGTGACGCCGCGTGCGCCGGACTCGCCGGTGCGCGCGAAGACCAGGCCGTGGGTGGCGTAACTGCCGATCATGATCGAGGTCTTGTGACCGGTGAGCCGCCATCCGTCGCCCTCGGGCGCGGCCGGCAGCTCGATGCCGGCGGCGTCGGTGCCGTGGCCGGGTTCGGTCAGGCACAGGGCCACGACGGACTCACCGCGGGCGATCGGCGGCAGCCACCGCGCGAGCTGTTCCTCGGTGCCGTTCGCGGTCAGCACGCCGGCGATCAGCGCGGCGTTGAGCACGGGGTAGCACACGGACTGATCGGCCTTGGCCAGCTCCTCCAGGACGATGCCGGTACTCACCGCGTCCAGGCCCTGACCGCCGTAGGCGACCGGGACGCGGAGGGAGAAGAGGCCCTGCGCCGCCATGTCCTTCAAAAGCCCGGGCGGATAGCTGCCCCGGCGGTCGTTCTCCTGGTAGTCCGGCGCGATCCGCTCCACCGCGAAGCGGCGCACCCGTTCGCGCAGCGCCTTCTGGTCGTCGGTGAACTCGAAGTCCATCTGTCTTCCTCTCAGTCCGACCGCAGCTCGGTGCGCAGCCGGAACTTCTGGATCTTTCCTGAGGGGGTCTTGGGCAGCGTCTCGACGACCTCGATGCGCTCGGGCCAGTACTGCTTGGCCATGGCCAGGCCGTCGAGGTGGCCGCGCAGGTCGTCGAGGGTCGGCGGGGTGCCGTTGGCGATCAGCACGGCGCAGGCCCGCTCACCGAGCCGCTCGTCCGGGTAGCCGACCACCGCCACGTCGCGGATGGCGGGGTGCCGCAGCAACGCCGCCTCCACCTCGGTGACCGGGATGTTCTCCGCACCGCGCGAGATGACGTCCTTGGTCCGGCCGGCGATGCGGATACCGCCGTGGCCGTCGTCCCGGGCGAGGTCACCGGTGTCGAACCAGCCGTCCTCGGTCAGCGACGCCGCATAGACCTCCGGCCGCCGGAAGTAGCTCAGGCACTGGCTCGCGCCCCGCACCTGCAACAGCCCCGTCCCGCCCGGCGGGACCGGCGCTCCGGTCTCCTGGTGGACGATCCGCACCTCCATGCCGGGAACCGCCGTCCCGTCGCTCTCGGCCGCGCGCAGCACGGGCTCTTCGGGGCGGGTGACGGTGACACAGCCGTTCTCCGTCATGCCCCACAGGGCGTACACCCGGCAGCCCAGCACCTCCCGGGCGCGTTCCACCACCACCGGCGCGACCGGGGCGCTGCCGGTGGCGAAGGTGGCCAGGGCCGACAGGTCCCGCCGGCCGGCCCGCTGCGCCTCTATCAGGTCGGCCAGGAAGGTGGGCGCTCCCATGAAGAAGGTGACGCCCTCGTCCTCCAGGATCCGCAGCATGAGTTCGGGATCCCATGCGTCGATGTGGACCGAGGTCGCGCCGAGCAGCAGCGGCATCACGAAGTTCCAGGTGTAGCCGCCCTGGTGAGTGGTGGGCGAGCCCATCGCGGTGACCTCGTCGGACGTCAGCCGCAGCACGTCCGCCTGTGCCTTGTTCATCGCGTACAGCGTGTTGTGGCTGTGCACGACGCCCTTGGGCTCACCGGTGGTGCCGGAGGTGAACATGACCTGGGCCGGGTCGTCGGGACCCGCTTCGCGGGCGTCCAGCTCCGCCGCCGGATGCTCGTCCTCCCACGCCTTGCCGAGCAGATCACGCGCGAAGTCGAGGGCTCCGTCGGCCCCGCTCTCCGCGCCGCCGAGCAGCACCCTGTGCCGCAGCGTCGGCACCGCCGCGGCGACCTCCGCGCTCATCTCCGCGTACGAGAAACCGCGGTGTTCGGCCGCACCCACGTACAGCGGGCTGCCGGTCAGCCGCGTCATGAACTCCACCTCGCGGCGCCGCATGATCGGCACGACGGGACCGGCGACGGCCCCGACCCGCGCGCAGGCCAGGCACAGTGCGATGAACTCCCAGGAGTTGGGGAGCTGGAGGGTCACCACATCGCCGCGCTCGACGCCGAGGCCGACCAGCGCGGCGGCGAGCCGCTCCACGTACCGGGCCAGCTGCCGGTACGTCAGGTATTCGGCGGGCCTGCCGTCGGTGTGCCGGCACACCAGGGCCGTCTTGTCGGGGTGTGCGTCGACCGCCCGCCGCAGATCGTCGAGGATGGTCTCGGCGCGCCACCAGCCGGCCTCCCGGTACCGGTCGGCGAGCTGTGCGGAGATGCGGTCCGTGTCGGCCGTGTCGTGTTCGTGGGTCACCGTTCGTCCTCCCCTGTTGTCCGCGGGCCGGCTGAGCTCCTTCATGAACCGAGCACTTCCTTGGCCCGCGCGGCGACCGCCCAGGACGTGATCCCGGCGCGTTCCAGCTGGTACTGCTGGCTTCCGGCGACCGAGGCGAACGCTCCGGGCACACCGATCGCGCTGACCCGGGTACCGGGCAGCTCGCCGAGCGCTTCGGCGACCGCGCCGCCGAAGCCGCCGCTGAGCCAGTGCTCCTCGACGGTGATCACCGCACCGGTGGCCACCGCGGCCTCCCGCAGCGCCGCGACGTCCAGGGGCTTGACCGTGTGGGCGTTGAGCACCGTTGCCGCGACCCCGTCGGCGGCGAGCTGGTCGGCCGCCTCCAGAGCGACGTGGACGGGGTAGGGCCCACAGGCGGCGAGGGTGATGTCGCCGCCCTCCCGCAGGACCTGGATACGGCCCAGTTCCACCGGGGGCGCGCCGGCCGGGAGGTCCGGGGTGGCGTTGCGGCCGAGGCGGAGGTAGACGGGCCCGGGCAGTTCGAGCGACTGCCGGAAGAGCCGGTCGGTGGTGTCCGCGTCCGTCGGGACGACCACGGTCATGTTCGGCAGCGCCCGCATGACCGCGAGGTCTTCGAGCGAGTGATGGGTGGGTCCCAGGTGGCCCGCGGACAGCCCGGAATGCGTGGCCGCGATCTTGACCGGCAGGTTGTTGAGGGCGATGTCGAGCTTCACCGCCTCCACCGCCCGGCTCGCCGCGAAGGTCGCCATCGTGTTCACGACCGGGATCCGGCCGCTGCGGGCGAGCCCGGCGGCGGCACCCATGAGCGTGTGCTCGGCGATGCCCAGGTTCAGGTAGCGGTCGCCTGCCGCGGTGAGGTCCACGCCGTTGAACAGCCCGGTGTCGGTGTCCAGGCAGACCAGGCGCGGGTCCGACGGCAGCAGCTCCATCAGGGCGTTGCGGTAGGTCTCCCGTGAGGAGAGTGCGGGCGCCGGCCCGGCGCTGGTGTTCCCGCTCACGCTTCGTCCTTCCCGGTCGTGGCGTGCAGCGCGTTCAGCGCGCGCTGCCGCTGGCGGTCGCTGAGCTTTGCGTAATGGCTGCGGGCCTGGCCCTCGACGAAGGGCAGCCCCTTGCCCTTGACGGTCCTGGCGATCACCATCGTGGGTTTGCCGGGCTCGGGCGCCGCGTGCAGTACGCCGCGCAGCGCGTCCAGGTCGTGGCCGTCCACCTCGTAGGTGTTCCAGCCGAAGGCCCGCCACCGGTCCGCGAGCGGTTCCAGCCGGACGACCTGTTCCGTACCGCCGGTGATCTGGAGCTCGTTGCGGTCGACGAAGGCCGTCAGGCCGTCCAGGCCGTGGCTGGAGGCGGCCATGGCGGCCTCCCAGACCGAGCCTTCCTGGAGCTCTCCGTCGCCCATGACGACGAAGGAGCGCCTCTCGCTGCGGTCGAGGCGGGCCGCCAGCGCGAAACCGACGCCCAGGGCCAGCCCGTGGCCCAGGGAGCCGGTGGGCATCTCCACACCGGGGATCTCCGGGTGCGGGTGGGCCATGAACTCGCTGCCGGCCGTGCCGTATTCGGCGAGGCGCTCGACGGGGAAGAACCCCCGCTCGGCGAGCGTGGCGTACAGACCGATGCCACCGTGCCCCTTGCTGAGCACGAGGACGTCCCGGTCCGGGTCGTCCGGCCGGGCCGGATCGATCCGCAGCGCGTCGAAATAGAGCGCCACCAGAATTTCCACCAGGGACATCGAGCCCCCGATGTGGCCGCCCTCCCGGCCGGCGCACATGTCGACGATATGTTCCCGGATGCGGCCGGCCGCGGCCTTCAGCCGCCGGGTGTCGGCCGGGGTCCCTATGTCCGGCGGTGCCGTCGCACCACTCATCCCTCTACTCCATCCCGCTGTCGGTCGGCATCAGTTCGGATGCAGACCGGTGAATTCCAGACCGGTGTGCTCGGGCAGGCCGAGCCGGATGTTCATGCACTGCACGGCGTTGCCCGCGCCGCCCTTGACGAGGTTGTCCAGCGCCCCGATCAGCAGCGCGTGCGGCGAATCAGGCTCGGTGGAGAACCCGACGTCGCAGAAGTTGGACCCGGAGAGGATCTTCGGATCCGGGAACCGGTGGATCCCGCGGCGTTCGGCCACCACCCGCACGAACGGCTCGTGCCGGTAGCTCGCGCGATAGGCGGCCCGTACGGCGCGCTCGTCGGCCCCGGGAGCGAGCCGCACCCGGCACAGCACCTGGACGCCGCGGACGGCCTCCACACCGCTGGCGCTCATGCGCACCGTCAGCCCGGTCGCCTGCGCCATCTCCGCTTCGTGCCGGTGGCGGGTCGGCGCGAAGACGCGCAGCGCACCGCTGCGCTCGGCGTGCAGGTTGCCCGCTCCCGCCGTGGCGCCCGATCCGCTGGACCCGGTCCGCGCATCGACGGTGACCGCCCCTTCGATGAGTCCCGCCAGGGCCACCGGGGCCAAGGTGAGGATCCCCGCCGCGGCCATGCAGCCGGGCACCGATATACGGTCGGCGGTCCCCAGCTCGGTCCGGTGGAATTCGGGCAGGCCCGGGGTGAACGAGTCGAGCAGTTCGGGGGCCTCGTGCGGAACGCCGTAATAGTCGGCGTACACCTCCGGGGAACGGAGCCGGAAATCTCCCGAGAGGTCGATGACCGTCTTCGCGAGCCCGAGGAATTCCGGCATGCGCCGCATGGTCTCCCGGTGCGGCGCCGCCAGGAACAGCACGTCGTACTCACCGAGCGAAGCCGGCTCGCAAAAACGCAGTTCGGTGCGTCCGCGCAGGTTCGGATGGACGCCCGCGACCGCCCGTCCCGCGAAGCTGCGGGAGGTGGCGGCCGCCAGCTCCACCCCGGGGTGGCCGAGCAGCAGCCGCAGCAATTCGCCGCCGATGTATCCGGCACCGCCCACCACGGCGACGCGCATCATGCCGCCGCCTTGGCCAGCAGATGCCGCACGATGCGGTCGGCCACGTCCACGCGGTCCCCCTGCGCCTCCTGGAATCCCGCGAATTCCACCCGGTGATTCACCTCCAGAACCGATGTCATACCCTCGCTGTCCACGACGAGATCGACGCCTGCGATATCCGCACCGACCGCGTCGGCGGCGGTCACCGCGAGTTTGGCGTCCTCCTCGCTGAGCGCGCAGAATTCACTCACGCCGCCCCGGGCAACATTGGTGCGCCATTCGGAACTCCGGCGATAAGTGGCGCCGAGTACCTCATCTCCCACGACGATGACGCGAATGTCGCGGTCGAGTTTGGGGATCATTTCCTGCACATAGATGATGTGGGACTGCGGGGACGGCAGGGCCGCGATGTGCTCGAGGACCGCGGCCGCGACCCGCGGATTGTCCACCGGCGTCACCAGCCGGCCCCACGAGCCCACCAGCGGCTTGATCACCGCCGGGTAGCCGATCTCCTCCAGGGCGGACAACGCCGCGTCCGGGGTCATGGCCAGTGCGGTCCGCGGAGTGGGCAGCCCGCGCCGCTGCAGGGCCACGGAGGTCAGCCACTTGTCGCCGCACAGGGCGGTGGCGGCCGCCGTGTTCACGACCTTCGCGCCCCTGGCCTCCAGCGCGGTGGCCGCATAGCCGGCGCGGAACTGCCCGATCTCCCGGTTGAGGAACACCCGGTGGGCCGTCGGCCCCCCGCCGAGAACGACGGAGAGTTCCCGTGCGTCCACGTAACCGAAGGGGACCCCGCGCCTTTCGAGTGCATCCATGATGCGTTTCTCTTCCGTGCGGACTCGGGATGCCAGCACGGCTATGGACGGTTCCGGGGAATTCACCACTACTCTCCCCAGTCCTCCTCGACCTCCGGCGCCTGGCTCAGCGTCGCCGGAGCCAGCGAGGTCACCTCCAGCTCACTCCGGCAGTCGCCGCACTCGACGATTTCGTTCACCCGGGTATTCGACTCGATCTGTACCTGAGCGTCGCACTCAGGACACGCCGCGACGGACATGCGCCCTCCAAAGGAACAGTAAATGGAAGTGTTCGGCCGCGGATTGATTCTGAATTCACCGCGGCGCAGCGAGGAAACAGTAACGCCGGAGCGGCCGGACGAACCAGGCACGGATTGTTTTCGTTCCCATCACCGCAACTTATTTGAAGGGAGAAATAAGTCGGCGTTATGTGGCCCATAAAGACCTGAAGCGGGCGAGGGCCCTGGCCGGCCGGTGAATACGTCTACTGTCCATTGCCACACCCTTTAAACCGCATTCCAAGCGCACCACGAGGAGTTGTCATGCAGGGAGCTGCCGCCGGCGCCGCCATCCACGAGGGCGTACGCGTCACACTCGCCGACCCGGCACTGCACACGCGTACGCCGGGCGAGGAATTCGCCTGGTCCCTGCGCGGCGCGGACGCCGCCGAGGACCTCGTCCTTCCCTTCCGGGCCCATCTGCCGGCCGTCTTCCCGCTCTTCGCGACGCGTCCGCGCTACGCCGTACGCCATCTGCTGAAGACCGCGTCCGTGCCCGACAGTGCCGTCCCGTTCGTGCACGAGCCCCCCGCCGGCACCCTGAGCACCTCCGGCACCTCGTACGCCACCACGCCCGAGGCGGCCTTCGCCCCGCGGCTGTGCGAGGCCGAACTCACCGATCTGTCGGTCTCCGTCCCGCTGCCCGCCGGTCTGCTGGACGAGCCCAGCCTGCTGGCGGCCTTCGTCGACTACCGGGTGCTGGTCCGGCTGTCCGCCAGGGAGAACGACGCCCTGCTGCACGGCACCGCGGACAAGAAGATCCCCGGACTGCTGACCCTCCCCGACAGCCGCGAGGGGACGCTCGGCAAGGACCTCGCCGAGGCCCTCACCACCGCGGCCGCCGAGGTCGAGGAGACCGGCGGCTCGTGCGACGGCATCGTCGTTCACCCCTTCACCTACTGGGAGTTGGTCAAGGGGGGCGTCCTCGAACTGCTCGCCAAGGCCGGTATCACCGTCTCCCGCACCCGCATGATCGGGCGTGACCAGGTGCTGCTCGGCGACTTCCGGGCCGCGGCCACGCTCCTCGTGCCGGACGTGGCGTCGCTGGCGCTGCGCCGCGGTGCCGGCCCGGACGGCTGTGACCTCATCGAGGCCACCACCCGCGTCGGTCTCGCCGTGCACCTGCCGCAGCACTTCCTGCTGCTGTCGCGGGACTGAGCGCCCGCAATCCCCAAGGCGGCCGCCCTGCGATGACGACGGAAGGAACCTCCCCCTGATGGCCGAAAAGCCCCCACGCATCCTCTACATCACGGGCTGGATGCGCAGCGGCAGTACTCTGCTGGGCAATGTCCTCAACGAACTTCCCGGGGTCTTGCACGTCGGAGAGCTGCATTACCTGTGGCAGAACGGAGTGCTGGAATCCGGCACCAACTCCGCGTGCGGTTGCGGACTCGGCCTGAGCGACTGCCCGCTGTGGTCAGCGGTGCTCAAGGCCGCCGGGTCGGCGACGCCCGACGCCACCGCCACCGCACACCACATGACCATGCGTCAGCACGCACTGCTCAGAACCCGCCACACCCGCAGCCGCCTCGCCGAGGCGCGCGGCGAGGCGCCGGCCGCGCCCGGCATCCCCGAACTCCTCGACCGCACGGCGGACATCTACCGGCAGGTCGCCCGAGAGGGCGGCGAGCGGCTGATCGTGGACGGCTCGAAGTACCCGGCGGAGGCGGCGGCACTGCTGGGCCGCACCGACCTCGACGTCCGCGTGCTCCACGTCGTGCGCGACCCCCGGGCGACCGCGCTGTCCTACCGGCGCAGCAAGCAGTACATCGACCCGATGAGCCCGGCCCGCAGCAGCAATTACTGGACAGCCTTCAACCTCGCCTCGGAGCTGATCGGCGAGAGCGCCCCCGGACGGTATCTGCGGGTGCGGCACGAGGACCTGGTGGTCCGCCCGAAGGAGGTCGTCACCGAGGTGCTGCGGTTCGCCGGTCTCGACGACGAGTCCCCCGTGGACGCGTCCGGCACGGTGTGGCTGAACGGGAACCACACCGTCACCGGCAACCCCGACCGGCTGCGCCAGGGCGAGACCCTGATCCGTCCCGACGCCCGCTGGCACCGCGACCTCTCCCGCGCCGACACCGCGACGGTCACGGCGCTGACCGCCCCGCTGCTCGTCCGCTACGGCTACCCCGTGCTGCCCGGACGCGTATGGCCCTCGCCGGAAAGGTGTGCCCGATAGTGGACCTCGGACTCGAAGGACGCAGTGCCCTCGTCGCGGCGTCGAGCAGCGGCCTCGGCCTCGCCGTCGCACGCACCCTCGCTGCGGAGGGCGCCCATGTCTCGTTGTGCGGCAGGGATCCGGACAAGCTGGCGCGCGCCCATGCGGAAGTGGACGGCTGCGGCCCCGGCCGGGTCCTCAGCACCGTCGTCGACCTGCGGGACGAGGACGCGGCCGCCGCATGGGTCCGGCACACCGCCGAGGAGTTCGGCTGCCTGCACATCGTGGTGACCAACTCCGGCGGCGTGCCGTTCGGCCCGGTGGAGAGCTTCGAGGTCGCGGAGTACCGCCAGGCCGTCAACGACAACCTGCTGCCCCATGTGTCGCTGTCGCTGGCCGCGAAGCCGTACCTCATCGAAGCGGGCTGGGGCCGGATCGTCATGATCACCTCCGAGGCGGTGCGCCAGCCGCACCCCGGCAGCGGCCTCTCCTCCGTGGCCCGACTCGGCGTCCTGGGCTTCGTCAAGGGACTGGTGCACGCACTCGGTGCCGGCGGAGTGACCGTCAACGTCCTCGCCCCGGGCTTCCACCGGACACCGATCCTCGACGAGCAGTACGGAGCGGAGGTCGAGGACCGCATCGCCGAGGTCGCCAGGGAACTGCCGCTGGGCCGGATAGGGCAGGCCGAGGACCTCGGCAGTCTGGCCGCATTCCTCGCCAGCGAACAGGCAGCGTTCGTCACCGGCACGGTGTTGGTGGCGGACGGGGGCAACACCCGCGGTATCGGCTGACGGAGGGGAATGTGAGCAAGGAAGCGTTGCCGGCGAAGACACCGGTGGCCTCGCCCGCGCAGGCAACGGGGCGGCAGCCCTGGGTCCGCACGTTCGTGGGCGTCATCACCGCACTGTTCTGCACCTTCGCGTCGTTCGGCCTGGTGATACCGGTCATTCCCAGGCTGGTCACCGAGCAGCTGCACGGTTCGCCGTTCGAGGTCGGCGCGACCTTCACGGTCTCCGGCGTGGTGGCGCTGCTGGTCCGGCCGTACGCGGGACAGCTCGCCCAAAGACGGGGCAGCCGGCCGGTCATGCTGTTCGGCGCGCTGCTCGTCCTCGTCGTCGGCGGACTGTACGCGCTGCCGCTGGGCCTGCCCGGCCTCCTCGTGGCGCGCCTGGTCATGGGCGTCGGAGAGGCGCTCCTGTTCACCGCCGGGTCGGTGTGGACGGTGTCGCTGACCCCTCCGGAGCGCCGCGGACAGATCGTCGGCTTCTACGGGCTGGCGATGTGGACGGGACTCACCGTGGGGCCGATCCTGGGCGACGTGGTGTTCCGCGCCGGTTCGTTCGGCGCCGTGTGGATCCTCGCCTCGGCCCTCCCGGCGATCGCGGTCGCCGTGCTGCTCGTGCTGCCCAACAGCGCACGTCTCAACGCGCCGGTCTCCGGCCGACTGCTGCCGCCCTCCTCGGTACTGCCCGGCCTCTCGCTGGGCTGCGGTGCCTTCGGCTACGCCGCGGTCGCGAGCTTCGGAGCGCTGTCGCTGACGGCCCGGGGCATCGCCAACGGCTCCTTGCTGCTCAGCCTGTTCAGCGTGGCGTACGTCGTGGTCCGGCTGGTCGCAGGCCGGATGCCGGACCGGATCGGTGCCCTGCCGGTGATCGTCGTCTCCGCCTCGGTCGAGGCGATCGGCATGGTGCTCATCGCCTTCGCCCCGTCCCTGTGGCCCGCCGCGATCGGCGCGCTCATCGCCGGCGGCGGATTCACCCTGCTCTACCCCGCCCTGGCCCTCATCACCATCGACACCTCCCCGGAAGCCGAACGAGGCGCCGCGCTCGGCGCCATCACCTCCTTCTTCGACATTGCCGTCGGCGTCGCGGGCCTGCTCGGCGGGCTGCTCGCCGAGGTGAGCTACACCGCGACGTTCCTGCTGTCCGCGGTGGCCGTCCTCGGATCGCTGTTCACCGGCACCGTTGCCGCCCGGCGCCGCACCAGGCAACTGGCCTCACCGGCCGGCTGACCTCGGCTGCCCCGATCCGCACACCCCTCTTCCTGTTCTTCCCGTCATCCCGTACTCGCACGAAAGGCAACCCTGGCATGCCCACTTTGGGGGAAGTAGCCAGTTCTCGCGATGCCGCGCTCTACGTGGTCAAGCTGGGCAGCGCGAGCCTCGCGCACACCCAGGTCTTCGACGAACTCCGCGCACTGCACGAGCGCGGTGCCCGCCTGCTGGTCATCGCCGGCGGCGCGGCCGGCATCACGGAGCACTACCGCACCATCGGTCGCGACATCCGCACCCTGACCTCGCGCGACGGCGACGACGTGCGCTACTGCCCGCCGGACGAGATACCGCATATCGTCGCGGCGTACGAGCAGGTCACGCTCCCCTCGATCGAGAAGGAGCTCACCGGCCGCGGCATGTCCGTGTTCGCCACCGTCTCCCGCACCGGATCCCTGGTACGGGCGAAGGCCAACGGGCCGCTGCGCGTGGTGGAGGACGGCCGCACACGCCTGGTCCGCGACCATCGCGCCGGCACCGTGACCGACGTGGACGTACCCCGGCTGACCAGCCTGCTGTCCGCGTTCGACGTGGTCTGCCTGTCCCCGCCGGTCGCCGCCGACGACGGCGGCACCGCCCTCAACGTGGACGCCGACGTACTGGCGGCCGAAGTCGCCAAGGCCCTGGACGCCGACCACCTCCGGCTGGTCACCGGCACGGCCGGTCTGCTCACCGATCCCGCGTCCCCCACCAGCACCCTGCGCCACGCCCACGCCGGCGAGGGCCAGCGCTACGCCCGCGGCCGGATGCGGCAAAAGGTCCGGGCCGCGGAGATCGCCCTCGAGGGCACCTGCGACATCGCCATCACCGGACCGCACACGCTGTCCACCGCCGAGGCCACCTGGTTCTGGCGGGCACCGGCTCCCGCGGCGGACCTCACCCTTCTCGCCCGCGCCGTCGAGCTGTCGTCCGTCTCCCGGGACGAACAGGAGATCGCGGAGTTCCTCGCGCGGTGGTGCACCGAGCAGGGAATCGACGCGAAGATCGACGCGGCCGGCAACCTGGTGGCCACCCGCGGTTCGGGCTCCCGGCGACTCCTGATGCTCGGCCATCTCGACACCGTCCCGCACCGCTGGCCCGTCCGTTGGGACGGCGAGGAGCTCACCGGACGCGGCAGCGTCGACGCCAAGGCGAGCCTGGTGACGTATCTGCAGACGCTGGCCGACATCGACGTGCCCGACGGCGTGCAACTGCGGGTGGTCGGCGCGGTCGAGGAAGAGATCACCGCGGCCGGTGCCTTCCATGTCCGCGACCATTATCCGGCCGACGCCGTGATCATCGGCGAACCGAGCGGCGCCGCCGCGCTGACCATCGGCTACTACGGCCTGGTCAAGGTCCGGTTGAGCGTCTCGGAGCACACCGAGCACACGGCGGGCAAGGGCGTCAGCACGGCGGGCGACCGGATGGTCGAATCGCTGCGCGCCGTCCGCCAGGCCGTCGAGCGGCTGGACCAGGAGGCCATGACCGCGGTGCTCGGCATCCACGCGCTCAACCGCGGCGACGTCCAGGCCGGCGAAGCGGTGGTGGACGTGCGGGTCCCGCCCGCACTCGACGTGGACGAACTGCTGGCCGCACTGCGCGCCTCGGTCGCCGCTCCGGTGGAGCTCGAGGTCCTGCGCGCCACGCCGGGTGTGGCGACGGGACGCTCCAGCAGCCTGGTGAAGGTCTTCCAGCGGGCGTTCCGCGCCGCGGAGGTGACACCCCGGTTCCTGCTCAAGAAGGGCAGTAGCGACATGAACACCCTGGCAACGACCTGGCAGGGCGTCCCCATGGTGGCCTACGGCCCCGGTGACGCGAAGCTCGACCACACGCCCCACGAGCACATCGGCGCGGCGGAGTTCCGGGCGGCCCGGACCGTGCTGGCCGCCGCCGTCCGGGAGTGGAGCGCACTGTGAACCACGCTCAGCACTGCACCTGCTGGCCCGGCTCGACCATCTGGCTCACCGGCCTGCCCAGCGCCGGCAAGAGCACCATCGCCCGCGCCGTCGCCGAGCTGCTGCGCGGCGGGCACCGGCGGGTGGAGGTACTCGACGGCGACGAGCTGCGGATGTCGCTCTCGCCCGAACTCGGTTTCTCGCCCGACGACCGACGCCGCAATGTGCAGCGGATCGGCCTGGTCGCCGAGGTGCTGGCGCGCAACGGCGTCACCGCGCTCGTCCCGGTGATCGCGCCGTACGCCGATGTCCGCGAGGCGGTGCGCAAACGCCACGAACAGAGCGGTACCGCGTTCCTCGAGGTGCATGTCGCCACCCCCGTCGAGGTGTGCTCCGAACGCGATGTGAAGGGGCTGTACGCCAAGCAGGCGGCCGGCGAGATCTCCGGCCTGACCGGCGTGGACGACCCCTACGAGGAGCCGGTGGCACCGGATCTGCGGATCGAATCGCACCTGCAGACCGTGGCGGAGTCCGCGGCGGCCGTGCAGACGCTGCTCATCGAGAAGGGGCTGGCATGACCACCACGGCACCACGCGTCGGCGAGAACGGCAGGCCCTACGCACTCGCCCACCTGGACGTGCTCGAGTCCGAGGCGGTGCACATCTTCCGCGAGGTGGCGGGTGAGTTCGAGCGGCCGGTGATCCTGTTCTCCGGCGGCAAGGACTCCATCGTCATGCTGCACCTCGCGCTGAAGGCGTTCGCACCCGCCGCGGTCCCGTTCTCCCTCCTGCACGTCGACACCGGCCACAACTTCCCCGAGGTCCTCGACTACCGCGACCGCACGGTGGAGCGGTACGGCCTGCGGCTGCACGTCGCCTCCGTCCAGGACTTCATCGATGCGGGCAGGCTCCAGGAACGCCCCGACGGCACCCGTAACCCGCTGCAGACCGTGCCGCTGCTGGACGCCATCGAGAAGAACGGTTTTGACGCGGTCTTCGGCGGCGGCCGCCGCGACGAGGAGAAGGCGCGCGCCAAGGAGCGGGTGTTCTCGCTGCGCGACGAGTTCGGCGGCTGGGACCCGCGCCGGCAGCGCCCCGAGCTGTGGCAGCTCTACAACGGCCGCCACTCGCCCGGCGAGCACGTCCGCGTCTTCCCGCTGTCCAACTGGACCGAGCTGGACGTATGGCAGTACATCGCCCGCGAGAAGATCGAACTGCCCGCCATCTACTACGTCCACGAGCGGAAGGTCTTCCACAGGAACGGGATGTGGCTGGCACCCGGCGAATGGGGCGGCCCCAGGGACGAAGAACAGCTCGAACTGCGGCAGGTGCGCTACCGGACCGTCGGCGACATGTCCTGCACCGGGGCGGTCGAGTCCGACGCCGACACCGTCGAGAAGGTCATTGCCGAGATCGCCGCGTCCCGGCTCACCGAACGCGGCGCCACCCGGGCCGACGACAAGCTCTCCGAGGCCGCCATGGAAGACCGCAAGCGCGAGGGGTACTTCTGATGATCGTTGACACATTGCGTTTCGCGACCGCGGGGTCGGTGGACGACGGTAAGTCCACCCTCGTGGGGCGGCTGCTCCACGATTCGAAATCGGTCCTCGCCGACCAGCTGGAAGCCGTCGAAGCGGCCTCGCAGCGACGCGGCCAGGAGGCGCCGGACCTGGCGCTGCTGACGGACGGACTGCGCGCCGAGCGCGAGCAGGGCATCACCATCGACGTGGCCTACCGCTACTTCGCCACCCCCAAGCGTCGGTTCATCCTCGCCGACACCCCGGGCCATGTGCAGTACACCCGGAACATGGTCACCGGCGCCTCCACCGCGGACCTCGCCGTGGTGCTGGTCGACGCCCGCAACGGCGTCGTCGAGCAGACCCGCCGGCACGCGGCCGTGGCCGCCCTGCTGCGCGTCCCCCATGTCGTCCTCGCGGTCAACAAGATGGACCTCGTCGACTACGCCGAGCCCGTCTTCGCCGCCATCGCCGAGGAGTTCACCGCCTACGCGGCCTCCCTCGGGATCCCGGAGATCACGATCATCCCCGTCTCGGCACTGGCCGGCGACAACATCGTGAAGCCGTCGGCCAACATGGACTGGTACGGCGGCCCGACCGTCCTCGAGCACCTGGAGACGGTGTCCGTGGTCGCGGATCCCTCGGACGACGTGGCCCGCTTCCCGGTCCAGTACGTCATCCGCCCGCAGACCGCCGAACACCCCGACTACCGCGGCTACGCGGGCCAGATCGCCTCCGGCGTCCTGCGCGTCGGCGACGCCGTCACCGTGCTCCCCTCGGGGCGCACCAGCACCATCGAGGCGATCGACGCGCTCGGTCAGGCCGTGGACGTCGCCTGGGCACCGCAGTCGGTGACCGTCCGGCTCGCCGACGACATCGACATCTCGCGCGGTGACCTGATCACACCGACCGACGCCGTGCCGTCGGTGACCCAGGACATCGAGGCGACCGTCTGCCACGTCGCGGACCGCCCGCTCAAGGCAGGGGACCGAGTACTGCTCACACACACCACGCGCACCGTGAAGGCCGTCGTCAAGAACATCCCCTCCCGCCTCACCCTGGACGATCTGTCCGACCATCCGGCACCGGGCGAACTGGTGGCGAACGACATCGGACGCGTCGTGGTCAGAACCGCCGAACCCCTCGCCCTGGACGCGTACGCCGACTCCCGGCGCACCGGCTCCTTCCTCCTCATCGACCCGGCCGACGGCACCACCCTGGCCGCCGGAATGACCCGGCCGAGCGATGGCTGAGGCGACGTACTCCACCGTCGCGGTGGTGGGTGCCGGGGCGGCCGGCACCCTCACGGCGGCCCGGCTGCTCGAAGCGGCTGCCCTCGCACGGCTTCCCCTGGAGGTCCAGCTGATCGACCCGGCGCCGGCCACGGGGCAGGGAACCGCATACGCGACCACCGATCCCCGGCACCTGCTGAACGTGCCGGCGGGCAGGCTCAGCGCCCGGCCCGACCGCCCGGACGACTTCACCTCGTGGCTCTCCAGGAAGCTCGGCAAACAGGTCGGCCCCGGGGAGTTCGTCGCCCGCTGCCACTACGGCCACTACCTGTCCGACCACTTGGCCCGCGCGGTCGAGGGCTCCGCCTTCGGCCGCTTCCGACGGCGCCACGAACGGGTCGTGGACCTTGCCGTCGATGACGACGGTACGCAACTGGTCTTCGCAACCGGCGGCAGCCTGCGCGCCCGCGCGGTGGTGCTCGCGCTGGGCCAACCCCGGTCGGGCAGCGGTTGGTTGCCGCACCCGGTGAGCTCGCCACGGATCATCTCCGATCCCTGGCACCCGGCGGCGCTCGACGCGGTGCCGCCGGAGTCCGATGTGCTCCTCGTCGGAACCGGGCTGACCATGACGGACATCGCCCTCACCCTCACCAGGCCCGGCCGGGTCGTCCATGCCGTCTCCCGGCACGGCCTGGTGCCCCAGCGGCACGTCCGGCAGCCGCCCCCGACGATTCCGCCGCCACCCTACGGCGAGTGTGCCGATCTGCCCGCCCTGCGCCGGATGGTGCTGCGCCACGCCGCCGTCTGCCGCCGTCTGCACGGCGACTGGCGGCCGGCCATCGACGGCCTGCGGTCCTCGACCTCGCTGCTGTGGCAGCGGCTGAGCCCGGACGACCGCCGGCGTTTCCTGGCCGAGGACCTCCGCCGCTGGGAAGTGCACCGGCACCGCATGCCGCCGGGGACCGCCGACGCGCTGGCCGCCGCCTGCACCGAGGGCCGGGTGAGCATCACTTCCGGCCGGCTCACCCAGGCCACTCCCACCCCCGGCGGCGTCCAGATCCGCCTCGCCGACGGGCGGTCACTGCATGTGGGCGCCGTCGTGAACTGCACCGGCGCGCCCCGCTCCGTCCACGATTCCACCGACCCGTTCATCAGGGCCCTGCTGCGAAGCGGCGCGGCCCGCCCCGGCCCCCTCGGTCTGGGTCTGGACACTGCGCCCGACGGCAGGCTCGTCACCCGCGACGGCCACCCGCCCGCCCCCTTCTGGACGCTTGGCGCCCTGCGGCTGGGGAACCTTTGGGAGACCACCGCGATCCCCGAAATCCGCGTCCAGGCCACGGACATCGCCACCTCCGTGCTCTCCATGGCGGCGGCACACGCCGGTGACGGCGCCGGTGCCGGTGTCGGCGGCGTCCTGTCCTCGACGTAGGGCGCGCGCCTGCGCCCCGGCCGCCGTTGTGGCGGCCCGGCCGCCGAGGCCCGGTCCGCCGTCGCCCGCCTCTGATCCTCGCGCAGCCGGGTCTCGTCGGGCCGGGATCCCCGACGCGTCATGCCTCCATGCAAACCGATGCCACTGACAACGCGCGAACCCGCGCCCGAACCTGTGGACAACCGCGTCACCCGAGGGTTATCCACAGGGGTCGCGGAGCGGCGGCCGGTCGCGCGATCTTCGAGCCATGACTGAGCGCAGCGAACCGACCGAGCCCAACTCTCCCGACAACTCCTCGCCCGTCCCCGACAATGCCTCGCACGTCTCTGACAACGCCGCGAGCGTCCCCGACGACTCCACCCGTGCCACGAGCCCCTCCCGGCCCACCGCGGCCCAGGTGACCTTGCGCAGCCCCGCCGAACTCGCCGACGCGCTCCCGTACCTCATGGGCTTCTATCCCGACGACAGCGTCGTTCTCGTCGCGCTGCACGGCCCACGGGGACGCTTCGGCGGCCGGGTACGGCTCGGGATCCCGGCCGACGCCGCACAGTGGCCGGACGCCGCCGACCAGCTCGCCGACTGCTTGATCTCCGCCGCGCAGGACCCCGGCGAGAGGCCCGCCGCCATCGTCGTCTACCTCTGCCAGGAGCCCGCCGCCGGCCAGAGCGGCAAGGACGTCAAGGACCGGCTCCGTCCACTCGCCCAGCTGCTGCGCACCGCCTGCGGAGCGCTGGACGTGCCCGTACTCGAAGCCCTGTGCATCTCCAACGGCCGTCACTGGTCCTACTGCTGCCCGGACTTCCGCTGCTGCCCCGCCGACGGCACGCCCCTGGCCCTGCCCGGCACGACCGTGATGGCCGCGGCCGCCGCGTACGCGGGCGTGCAGGTACGTGGCTCGCTCAAGGAGATGGAGGCCAGGCTGGCGCCCCGCACCGGGCCCCGGGGCGCCGACCAGGAGAGGGCCCTCGACGCCGCGGCCGCCGCGCTTCTCCCGCGCATGCTCCGGCCGGACGGCGCGGCGGCGGTGCGCCGGGAGACCCTCGACCTGGCCGAGGCGATGATCCGCCGGTTCCGTCTGGACACGCCCGCGGGCAGCAACCGGGCCAGGGACGCCTGCGACGACGCCCTGATCACCGACGACGAGGCCGCCGCCCTCATCCTCGGGCTACAGGACCGCAACACCCGCGACCGGGCGGCGGAGTGGATGGAGGACCCCGTCGCGGCGCCCGCTCTCCGGCTCTGGCGCGCCCTCGCCCGCCGCTGTGCCGGCGGCTATCCCGAGCACGCCGTGGCACCGCTGACCCTCGCCGGATGGGTCTGCTGGGCCACCGAGGACGCCCCCTCGGCGCGGGTCACGCTCGGCCGTGCCCTGGCCCTCGACCCCGGCTATGTCTTCGCCGACCTGCTGCACCGCGCCATCAACGACGGCCTCGATCCCGAGCCGCTGCGCCGCTGTCTGCGCGAACAGCGCAAGGAGCGAGCGGCCGTCTCCCACAGCGGGCCGACGCCGCCCGTCAAGGAGGCGCCGCGGCCCGGCAAGCGGCCGAAGCCGGCCCGCCCCGGCAGCGCCGACCGCCCCGTCGGGCCACGCGGCGGCGCCCGCCCCGGCAGCCGGACGGCCGCCGGACGCGGCAGGCGCCGGGCCGGCCGGGACGGTGACCGGAGCCGGCGGTGACCCCGGCGACGCTGGGCGGCCGGCGTGACCTGGGCGCCGGCCGAACCGTTCACGAGGGTGGCGCAGGCCGTACGGAGCCCCGAGACCACCAGGGAGCGCAAAGCGTGCCAGGCATCGTCCCCACCACCCAGCCGGCCCGCCGGCCGCCCGGCGAACGGCGTCCCGCGCCGCCCCGGGCCCCGCTGCCGCAGCCCGTCCACTCCTCGCTGGTCTGCGTGGCCCTGCCGGGCCTCGCCGTCTCGTCCCCCTCGGGACAGCTGACCGGCCAGGGCCTGGACGGCTACTACCGCGACGGGATACGGATCCTCTCCCGCTGCGAGGTACGGGCCGGGAGCGGCGAACCGCTCGTCGTCCAGGGGAGATTGCTCGCCGCGCACCGCGCGCGGTTCGTCGGCACGATCCGCACGACCGGCGAGCGCGGCCCGGATCCGGAGGTCCGGATGGAGCGGCTGCGGTCCGCCGACGGCACCGAGCAGCTCACCTTCCGCAGCAGCGCCACCCGGCCCCTCCGGCTCCCGGTGGAGATCCGGCTGGGCACCGACCTCGCGGAGCTCGGCGCCGTCGCGGCCGGGCTTCCCGGCCCGGGACTGCGGGCCGCCGTCCACGGATCAGGGCTCCGCTGGACCGCGCCCGGCGCACATGCGGTGGTCTCCGCGACGCCCGCGCCGCAGGATGCGATGGCGTCCGCGGGCCTGCTGCGCTGGAAACTGGACCTGCCGCCCGGCGGCCACTGCACCATTGAGCTGCGCGTCCGGCTCGAGCTCGACACCGACCTTCCCCCGGGCGACCTTCCGGCCGGCCAACGGCGCCCCGGCGACGCCCAGGCCCCCGGCCCGCGACCACGGACCCCGGTTCCCCGTACGCGCGGTGACCGGCCACCGCGCCCCTGGTCGCCCGCGCGGCTGGAGTGCGACGACCACCGGGCCGATGCCCTCCTGGCGGGCAGTCTCGACGATCTGTACGGTCTGCTGATCCGCGACCCCGCCCAGCCCGTGGACACCTACGTCGCGGGCGGCTTTCCCTGGCGGTGCGGGCTCGCCCCGGCGGAGGCGCTGTGGACCGCCCGGATGCTGCTGCCCCTGGGCACCCGGCTCGCAGCGGGCACGCTGCGGGCCCTCGCCCGCACCCAACAAGCCACCCCGGGGTCGGATTTCGGCCGAATCCCCGGTGCCCTGCGCGACGCCGGACCACACGCCCCGCCCAGCTGCACCGGCATCGAGGCCACCCTCCTGTTCCCCGCGGTCCTCGCGGAGGCCCGCCGCTGGGGCCTGCCCGACCAGGAGACCGAACGGCTGCTGCCCGCCGCGGAACGCTGTCTGCGATGGCTGCGCAACGCATCCGAAGAGGCGGACGCGGGGAGTGGCGGCTACGTCCCCGACCCCGCGCCCGACGGTCCGTACCGCAGCGAGACCCAGGCCCACGCGCATCGCGCCGCGCTCCTGGGCGCCGACCTCATGGATGCCTGCGGTGCGTCCGATGCGGCGGCGCTGCGGGAGTGGGCCGCGGATCTGCGCGCCAGGTTCCGTACGGACTTCTGGATCGCGGACCGGGCGGGCGGCCGCCCCGCCGCCCTGCTTGCCGGCGACGGCCGCCCGCTGCCGCACCTCGGCTCCAGCGCGGCCCATCTCCTCGACACCGGCCTGCTCGGCGGCGGCACCCTCGCCCCCGGCCTCCTGGACGCCGCCCAGACCGACCAGCTGGCCAGACTCCTGCGCGGCCCCGCCCTGGACACCGGCTGGGGGCTGCGCGGACTGGGGGCCAAGGAGAGCGGCTACAACCCGTTCGGTCACCGCAGCGGCGCCGTCCGCGTCCACGAGACGGCGATCGCCGTCGCGGGCCTTGCCGCGGCCGGCCACGAAAAGGCGGCCGGCGCGCTGGCGCGGGGCGTCCTCGACGCCGCGGACAGCTTCGGGCACCGCCTCCCGGAGATGTACGCGGGGGAGCAGCGCACCGCCGACGGCGCACCCGTCCCGCACCCGGCGGCCTGCCGCCCCGCGGCGGTGGCGGCGGCCGGTGCGGCCCAGATATTGACAGCGCTCGCCGGCCTGCGCCCCGATGTGCCCGCCGGCACGGTGACCGTCCGTCCGCTCGGCAGCGCGCCGCTGGGCGCGATGCAGTTCACCGGCCTGAGCGTCGCGGAGCAGCCGTTCGCCGTACGGATCAGCAGGCTCGGCATGGGGATGGTGGAGGCGGCGGCGGAAGGTCTGCAACTGGGGTCCTGAGGAACATCCAGACCTGTTTATCGTCAGGCGGACGACTATGATCGCGGGCATGCCACCCTACGACCCGTCGGCCTTTCCGCCCTTCGCCGTCACCGTCGACCTGGTCGTGCTCACCGTGCGCCGCCATGCGCTGTGCGCACTGGCCGTGCGACGCGGTGAGCCGCCGTTCCAGGGACGCTGGGCCCTGCCCGGCGGGTTCGTCCGGGCCGATGAGGATCTCACGGACGCGGCCGCCCGGGAGCTCGCCGAGGAGACCGGCCTGCACGCCCAGTCCCCGACGGGTCCGCCGCCCGCGTACGGTGCGCACCTCGAACAGCTCGCCACCTACGGCGACCCCAAGCGCGACCCCCGTATGCGCGTCGTCAGCGTCGCGCATCTCGTCCTCGCCCCCGACCTGCCCGCCCCGCGCGCCGGCGGCGATGCCCACAGTGCGCGCTGGGCACCGGTCGAGACCCTCCTCGACCAGGACGGCGCGCACGGCCGCGACGGCGAGCTGGCGGCGCCGCTGGCCTTCGACCATGCGCAGATCCTCGACGACGGCGTCGAGCGCGCCCGTTCGAAGATCGAATACTCCTCCCTCGCCACGGCCTTCTGCCCGCCGGAGTTCACCGTCGGCGAGCTGCGGAGGGTCTACGAAGCGGTCTGGGGTGTCGCCCTGGACCCCCGTAACTTCCATCGCAAGGTGACCGGCACCCCTGGCTTCCTGGTGCCCACCGGAGGTACGACGACCCGTCAGGGTGGCCGCCCCGCCCAGCTGTTCAGGGCCGGCGGCGCCACGCTGCTCAACCCGCCGATGCTGCGTCCGGAGGTCTGATTCCGGGAGTCGAGCGACCCGGCAGGACACGACGGAACATCACCACCCGGCAATTACGAGTAAATAGGACATATCGCGTTACCTTGGCCGAGTGAGCCCTCTCGTATCCCCAGCAGCCGCCGCACGGTCTCACGCCCCGCGAGGGACGCGATGATCCAGGCCATCGGACTGACCGGCGCACCCCGCGGCGAACTCCCGCCCGCCGTCGAAGACCTGAGTTTCGAGGCGCGGCCCGGCAAGGTCACCGTGCTCCTCGGCGGCGCGGCCGCCGGCAAGACCACCGCCCTGCGCCTGATGCTGCAACTCGAACGCGGCCGCGGCGTCGCCCTCTTCCGCGGCCGCCCCCTGCACCGCATCCCCAACCCCGCGCGCGAACTCGGTGTCCTCCTCGGCGACACCCCCGCCGACCCGTCCCGCACGGCGCGCACCCATCTGCGGATGCTCACCGCCGCCGCCGGCGTCCCGACCACCCGCGCGGACGACGTACTCGAGCTGGTCGGCCTCAGCGGCCTGGCCGACCAGCGCCTGGGCGAGTTCTCCCGCGGGATGGACCGCCGGCTCGGACTGGCCGCGGCGCTCATCGGCGACCCCCACACCCTCGTACTCGACGAACCCGCCGACGGGGTCGCCCGGCGCGAGGCGGCATGGCTGCACGGCCTGCTGCGCGGCTACGCCGCACAAGGCGGCGCCGTCCTCGTCACCTCCCGTGACGCCAAGGAGGCCGCTCGGATCGCCGACCGCGTGGTCACGCTCTCAGAAGGTCGACTTGTCGCCGACCAGGAGGCCGCCGACTTCGCCCGCACCCGCCTGCGCCCGCGGGTGGCCGTCCGCTCCCCGCACGCCGACCGCCTCGCCACCCTCCTCGTGGACGAGTCCCAGCGCGCGGACCACGCCGCGGACCCCGTCGTCGGCCGCGCCATCGAGGTGGTGCGCGAGAGCGGTAACCGCCTCGCCGTCTACGGCAGCAGCTGCGCCGCCGTGGGGGAGGCCGCCTTCCGTCACGGCATCCTGGTGCACCAGCTCGCCGACGAGGTCGGTGACACCAGCCCGGTCACCCCGCTGCACCGCGCCGACGGACGCCCACCCGTTCCCACCGCTGACGTCCCGCCCGCAACCTCGCCCCCGGACGACGCGCCCTCCGGGTCCGCCCCGGCCCCTGCTCCTGCCCCCGCGCCCGCCCCCGCTCCGATGGTCCGCGTCCTCCAGGCCGCCCGCGCCGCCATCGCCCCCAAAGGCACGGACACCGTGTCCGACACCCTGACCCTCCCGATCATCGGCGCCACCGTCCCGGCCGCCCGCCCGGCGCGCTCCTCGGCGCCGGTCGTGGAACAACTCGCCATTCCCCGGCTGCCCGCACCCGGCCCGGCCTGGCCGCTGCGCTACGAACTGCGCCGCACGTTCAGCGACCGCGCCGGCCTGTTCGTGACGCTCGCCTCGGTGCTCGTCTCCCTGGGCCTGGCACTGTTGCTGGCCCGGCTCGGCGACGCCCCGACCTCCCGTGTGCTCGCCGGCTGGCCCCGCCAACTGCCCTTCCCACCGGCGGCACTCGGCGCGGGACTCCTCGGAGCGCTCTGCTTCGGCCAGGAGTTCCGTTACCCGGCGCTCGCCCCCGAACGCGGCACCGTTCCCCGCCGCCTCGGGCTGCTCACCGCCAAACTCCTTGTCAGCGGCGCAGCCGCGCTGGCCCTCGGTGTCTGCGTACTCACCGTCGACGAGGCCGGTGCCCGCTATCTGTTCGGACCGGAATCCGTCACCAGCAGCACCGAATGGCCTGTTTTCGCCGCCGGTTGGATCGGCCTGCTGATCGGCTGCGCCTGGGCGGGCGTGCTGGCCGCCGGCGTATTCCGGTCCACCGCAATGGGGTTGGCCGCCGTACTCGCCGTACCCGTCGTCGTCCTGCCACTCGTGCAGCGCGTGATCGCCGAACCTGCGACCCACTCACTGGTGGGGCTGCCGGGACGACTGGGGTCGTCGGCTCTCTATCGGTGGCCGTCCGGAATCGATCAGGCCGTATCGGTCGCCGTACGCCTTGCGACCCAACCCGTAGGCAGCGCAATGGCGTTGTCGCTGACCGTGCTGGTCTGCGCGTATGCCCTCACGATGTTCCGCGGATGGGCGCGCTGACGCCGTATGACGCCCGTTTCGCAGCCCTGTTGTTGCGCCGCTGTCCACAACTCACCGCAGGCGGCGCGTTTCTTTCCGATAAAGCGTCAATTGAGAGATGACGGGCGATCACCCTTTCGTGTGCTTTTCACCAAAGACCTCAAGGGTGTTCAGGGTGTCGCCGACAAAGGATGCGTGAGTACCCTTGCGCACACCATGATGACCGCGGCTCGCCCCGGCGACACCGGCCTCGCAGGTCCGGGCGAGCTTGACCGCTACCCCTACGCCAACGGCGCCAATGCCGCCGTGAACGCGGCAGGCGTGGATCGCACCGAGCGCGTCTCCCCGGTTTGGGACGGTTCCGAAGCAGAGATGGGCCGGGTCGGCCGCCGAGCCGCCGGCAGCCGCGGCCGCGGCCTGCACGGCCAACTCGTCCAGCAGCTCGGACAGATGATCGTCTCCGGCGATCTCGGCGCCGACCGCCCACTCGTCCCCGAGGAGATCGGCCAGCGCTTCGAGGTCTCGCGGACCGTCGTCCGCGAGTCGCTGCGCGTCCTCGAGGCCAAGGGCCTGGTCAGCGCCCGCCCCAACGTGGGCACCCGAGTCCGCCCGGTCAGCGACTGGAACCTCCTCGACCCCGACATCATCGAGTGGCGGGCCTACGGGCCGCAGCGCGACGACCAGCGCCGCGAGCTGTGCGAGCTGCGCTGGACCATCGAGCCGCTCGCCGCCCGCCTCGCCGCCGGCCACGGCCGGGAGGACATCCAGCAGCGCCTCGCCGACATGGTGGAGATCATGGGCCACTCCGCGGCCCAGGGCGACACCGTGACCTTCGGCCGCGCCGACGTCGAGTTCCACACCCTGCTGCTGTCGCTCGCCGGCAACCGCATGCTCGAGCACCTCTCGGGGATCGTCAGCTCCGCACTCCATGTCTCCGGCGGTCCGTCCGGCGGCTGCGAGCGCCCGATCGAGACGTCCGTGGGCCAGCACATGCGGATCGTCGACGCCATCGGCTCCGGCGACGCCACGGCGGCCGAGTCCGCGATGCGTCAGCTCCTCGCGGCCCACAGCGACGCCGGCGGCCAGGGCACCGGGGCGCCCGTCGACCACGTCGTCCCCGCGCCCCGCGAGCACTGAGGGCCCGTACCCGAACGCGTACGGACCGTAGGCGCCGCGGTGGCCGGTTGCCACGCGCCCCCTACGGGCGGGGTGCTCCGTATGCGTCGACGGCACGCGAGATCGTCGGATCCGGGGCGTCGCCCGGGTCCGACGATGGACCTTAGGAGGATTGCATGTCATATGACTGGGAATGGGTCGTTATGGGGTGTGACTCGGGCCACGCGGATTGGGCGTAACGCTCTTCGGGGAAGCGCGATGACTTAAGAGGTGATGGCCGAGGAGGGAATACGGACGGCGTTCGTGACGCTGTTCAACTCCCCGGCTGCTCCCGCGCCGTCGGTCCATCCCCTACCGGCGGTCGTCGGCTCCGATCCACACTGGACGGGGTCGGAAGCCGTTTCCATCGTTCCGAGAGGTTGTTCGTGTCGGCCAGCACATCCCGTACGCTCCCGCCGGAGATCGCCGAGTCCGAGTCTGTGATGGCGCTCATCGAGCGGGGAAAGGCTGATGGGCAGATCGCCGGCGATGACGTGCGTCGGGCCTTCGAGGCTGACCAGATTCCGCCAACCCAGTGGAAGAACGTTCTGCGCAGCCTCAACCAAATCCTCGACGAGGAGGGTGTGACGCTGATGGTCAGTGCCGCAGAGGCGCCCAAGCGCACCCGCAAGAGCGTCGCAGCGAAGAGCCCGGCAAAGCGCACCGCCACCAAGACCGTCGCGGCCAAGACCGCCACGGTGAAGAAGGCCACCACCGCGGCCGCCGCCCCCATGGCGGACCCGGCCGGTGAGACCGAGTCCGCGCCTGCCAAGAAGGCAGCGGCGAAGAAGACCGCAGCCAAGAAGACGGTCGCCAAGAAGGCGACCGCCAAGAAGACCACCGCCAAGAAGACCGCGGCCAAGAAGGACGTCGACGAGCTGCTCGACGACGAGGCCACCGAGGAGACCCCGGCGCCCGGCAAGGGCGAGGCGGCCGACGCCCCCGAGGGCGCCGAGAACGCCGGCTTCGTTCTGTCCGACGACGACGAGGACGACGCTCCCGCGCAGCAGGTCGCCGCGGCCGGCGCCACCGCCGACCCGGTCAAGGACTACCTCAAGCAGATCGGCAAGGTCCCGCTCCTCAACGCCGAGCAGGAGGTCGAGCTCGCCAAGCGCATCGAGGCGGGCCTGTTCGCCGAGGACAAGCTGGCGAACTCCGACAAGCTCGCACCCAAGCTCAAGCGCGAGCTGGAGATCATCGCCGAGGACGGCCGCCGGGCCAAGAACCACCTCCTGGAGGCCAACCTCCGTCTGGTCGTCTCCCTGGCCAAGCGCTACACCGGCCGCGGCATGCTCTTCCTGGACCTGATCCAGGAGGGCAACCTCGGTCTGATCCGTGCGGTCGAGAAGTTCGACTACACCAAGGGCTACAAGTTCTCGACCTACGCGACGTGGTGGATCCGCCAGGCCATCACCCGCGCCATGGCCGACCAGGCCCGCACCATCCGTATCCCCGTCCACATGGTCGAGGTCATCAACAAGCTCGCGCGCGTCCAGCGCCAGATGCTCCAGGACCTGGGCCGCGAGCCCACCCCGGAGGAGCTGGCCAAGGAACTCGACATGACCCCCGAGAAGGTCATCGAGGTCCAGAAGTACGGTCGCGAGCCGATTTCGCTGCACACCCCGCTCGGCGAGGACGGCGACAGCGAGTTCGGTGACCTCATCGAGGACTCCGAGGCGGTCGTCCCGGCCGACGCGGTCAGCTTCACGCTCTTGCAGGAGCAGCTGCACTCGGTGCTGGACACCCTCTCCGAGCGCGAGGCCGGCGTGGTCTCCATGCGCTTCGGCCTCACCGACGGCCAGCCCAAGACGCTGGACGAGATCGGCAAGGTCTACGGCGTCACCCGCGAGCGGATCCGCCAGATCGAGTCCAAGACCATGTCCAAGCTGCGTCACCCGTCGCGCTCCCAGGTGCTGCGCGACTACCTCGACTAGCCGAACGGGCACGGACCGCCCCGCGAGCCCGGTTCCTCCTTCGTGGAGGGGCCGGGCTCGCCGCCGTCCGGGTGCGGGGGACCTCCGTTTGGGTCACTCTGGGTGGGCGACCACTGTCCCCAGAGTCAGGAGTCCGTATGCGCCCGTCCCACGCTGCTTTCGGAGCCCTCGCACTGGTCTTCGCCCTGCCGACCGCCGCGACCGCGGACGATTCCGTGGTCGGCGGTACGCCGGTACGCCTCTCCCAGAGCCCATGGGCGGTTGCCCTCGCCTCCCACGAACGGTTCGGCGCCGCGCGCTCCGGACAGTTCTGCGGCGGCGTCCTGGTCGGCAGTTCGACGGTGGTGACCGCCGCGCACTGTCTGAGCAGGGAGGTGCTGGGCGTGCCCTGGCAGCAGGTGACCGATCTGCGGATCGTCATCGGACGCGACAACCTCACCCAGGGTGGTGGCCATGAACTCAAGCCCGCGAAGGTCTGGGTGAACCCGGCGTATGACAGCTGGACCAACGAAGGCGACATGGCCGTTCTCACGCTGCCGAAGCCCGTCAGTAACCGGCCGATTCCCATAGCGCGCCAAGAAGACTCCGCCTATCAGGCAGGCAATGCGGCCACCGTTTACGGCTGGGGGGACATGACCGGCGAGGGCAGCTATGCCTCGCGGCTGCGGTCGGCCGACGTGAATGTGCTCAGTGACTCGGTCTGCGCCAAGGCTTACCCCGGCAACGCCGACGGTACGTACAAGCCCGAATCCATGCTGTGTGCGGGTGAGCCGGGGGGCGGGCGGGACGCCTGCCAGGGGGACAGCGGCGGGCCGCTGGTGGTGCGCGGGCGCCTGGTGGGACTGGTGTCATGGGGGACCGGCTGCGGAAAGGCAGGCAGCCCGGGTGTTTATACGCGTGCCTCGGCGCTCCTTCCCGCGGTGTCCGGGCACGGTGCCGGGTGAGCGGGAGGCCGCCGGGTGAGGGGGCGTGGAGCAGTGGGGCACGACGGAGCGTACGAGTGCGGGCGGTCCCCCCGGTTGTGCCGGGGGAACCGCCCGCCGCACGGCCTCAGGCCGCTGTTCGCTCGTCGTGGATGCGAAGTGTCAGCGTTCCTCATCGGACGCGGACGTTGGAGAGGCGGTCAGCCGCTCCGTCTCGTCCTGTATTTCCGCGGCGATCTTCTTGAGTTCTGGCTCGAACTTGCGACCGTGGTGGGCGCAGAAGAGCAGTTCGCCGCCGGACATCAGGACGACGCGCAGGTATGCCTGGGCGCCGCAGCGGTCGCAGCGGTCAGCGGCCGTCAGCGGGCTCGCGGGTGTCAGAACAGTAGTCACGTCGCCTCTTCTCTAGCTCGACGAGCTGTCGTACCAGGGTCAACATCCAACCAGGCCGAAAACGTTCCCGCTTGTGCCTTTTCCTCGAAAAAAATTCTTCGAGGGGGCCGGGTGCTGCCGGGTGGCGGCGAATGAGCCGTATTGCGTGGTGGTCTGCGTCACGTTGGTTGTTGGGTTCCGTCCTCCCGGCTGGCTTGCCGGTTGTTGATGAGGACGTGCCCGGAGCCTAAATGGTTCATGCCTCGAAGGGAACGTGATGTGCACGTCACTCGGACGTCATACTATCGAGGGATCGAACGTGTGAGCGAAAACCTACTACCATGGACGTGCTTACGGGTGGCGTCACATCGGCTCTACCAGGCCTCGGTACCCTCTCACCGGCGACACCGCCACAACCGAGTCCGCGGAATGCGGACTGCCAGAAATTCAGCGAGGAGCGAACCGCGTGACCGCCGAGATGTCCGTGCCGTCCACCGCAGTGCTGACCGGGGCAGACCGGGACGGATCCAACTACACCGCGCGGCATCTGCTCGTCCTCGAGGGTCTGGAGGCCGTCCGTAAGCGTCCTGGCATGTACATCGGCTCGACGGACAGTCGCGGCCTGATGCACTGCCTGTGGGAAATCATCGACAACTCCGTCGACGAGGCGCTGGGCGGCTACTGCGACCACATCGAGGTGATCCTCCACGACGACGGGTCGGTGGAGGTCCGTGACAACGGCCGCGGCATCCCCGTGGACGTCGAGCCCAAGACCGGGCTGAGTGGCGTCGAGGTCGTGATGACCAAGCTGCACGCCGGCGGAAAGTTCGGCGGCGGCTCGTACGCAGCCTCCGGCGGCCTGCACGGCGTCGGTGCCTCGGTCGTCAACGCGCTCTCCGCGCGACTCGACGTCGAGGTGGACCGCAACAGCAAGACGCACGCCATCAGCTTCCGCCGCGGCGTCCCTGGCATCTTCACCGAGTCCGGCCCCGACGCCCCCTTCGACCCCGCCAACGGCCTGATCAAGGGCAAGCGCGTCACCAAGGCCAAGACCGGCACCCGGGTGCGCTACTGGGCCGACCGGCAGATCTTCCTCAAGGACGCCCGGCTCTCCCTGGAGACGCTGCATGCCCGCGCCCGCCAGACGGCCTTCCTGGTGCCCGGCCTCACCCTCGTCGTCCGCGACGAACGCGGCATCGACGGTGCCGGCAAGACGGAAGAGACCTTCCGCTACGACGGCGGCATCAGTGAATTCTGCGAGTACCTCGCCCAGGACAAGGCCGTCTGCGACGTCCTGCGCCTGACCGGCCAGAGCAGCTTCAAGGAGACCGTGCCCGTCCTGGACGACCGCGGCCACATGACACCCACCGAAGTCACCCGGGAACTGGCCGTCGACATCGCGCTGCGCTGGGGCACCGGCTACGACGCCATGGTCAGGTCGTTCGTCAACATCATCGCCACGCCCAAGGGCGGCACACACGTCTCCGGCTTCGAGCGCTCGGTCACCAAGACCGTCAACGAGGTGCTGCGTACGCAGAAGCTGCTGCGGGTCGCCGAGGACGACGTCGTCAAGGACGACGCCATGGAAGGCCTCACGGCGGTGGTGACCGTACGGCTTGCCGAGCCGCAGTTCGAGGGCCAGACCAAGGAGGTGCTCGGCACCTCCGCCGCCTCGCGGATCGTCGCCCAGGTGGTGAGCCGGGAACTCAAGGCGTTCCTGACCTCCACCAAGCGGGACGACAAGCAGCAGGCGCGCTCCGTCATGGAGAAGATCGTCGCCGCGGCCCGTACGCGCATCGCCGCCCGTCAGCACAAGGAGGCCCAGCGTCGGAAGACGGCGCTGGAGTCCTCCTCCCTGCCGGCCAAGCTCGCCGACTGCCGCAGCGACGACGTCGACCGCAGCGAACTGTTCATCGTCGAGGGCGACTCGGCACTCGGCACCGCGAAGCTGGCGCGCAACTCCGAGTTCCAGGCGCTGCTGCCGATCCGCGGCAAGATCCTCAACGTCCAGAAGTCGTCGGTCTCGGACATGCTCAAGAACGCCGAGTGCGGCTCCATCATCCAGGTCATAGGAGCCGGATCCGGCCGCACCTTCGACATCGACGCCGCCCGCTACGGCAAGGTCATCTTCCTCGCCGACGCCGACGTCGACGGCGCCCACATCCGCACCCTGCTGCTGACCCTCTTCCAGCGCTACATGCGGCCGATGGTCGAACAGGGCCGGGTCTACTCCGCGGTCCCGCCGCTGCACCGCGTCGAACTGATCAACCCGAAGAAGGGGCAGGATAAGTACATCTACACCTATTCGGACAACGAGCTGCGCCAGACGCTGCTCGAGCTCCAGCGCAAGAACGTCCGCTACAAGGACAGCATCCAGCGCTACAAGGGCCTGGGTGAGATGGATGCCGACCAGCTCGCCGAGACGACGATGGACCCGCGGCACCGCACCCTGCGCCGCATCAACATCAGCGACCTCGAAGCGGCGGAGAAGGTGTTCGACCTCCTGATGGGCAACGAAGTCGCCCCCCGTAAGGAGTTCATCACCAACTCGGCCTCCACGCTCGACCGTTCGCGCATCGACACCTGAGCCTGGCCGCGAACCCCGACGGGCGCCTCTCCACCCCCGGGTGGAGAGGCGCCCGTCGCGATTTCCACCCGCCGCCCACCCCTGCTCCGATCCGGCCGGCGAGGCCCTCTCCGTAGCGTCGGGAGCGTCGTCAATTCCCCGTCCTACGGAGGCCCAGGCCATGAGCGGCGTGCTCACCATCGTCATGATCACCGCGGTTGTCGTGTTCGTATTCGTCCGGCAGTTCACGGTGCAGCGCATCAGCTCGGCGGACAAGAAGTGGTGGCTGATCCCCCTCGTCCTTGCGGTCGTGGCCTGCCGGGAGCCCGGACTCCTGGATCCCGCCCACCGCACGGCCTCCGTCACCTTGCTCGGTGTGGAGCTCCTGATAGCGCTGGCGAGCGGCGCCGGCTGGGCCTGGACCACCCGGATCTGGACCGACGCGGATGGCGAGGTGTGGAGCAAGGGAAGCTGGGCGGCGGCCGGCGTATGGCTGTGCGGGATGGCGGTCCGCATGGCAGCCATGGGGGTGGGCCGGCTCATGGACGTCCACCAGGGCAGCCCGGCCATCACCCTCTCCGTTGCCGCGATGCTGCTGTCCCGGGCCGGAGTCCTCGCCTGGCGGGCGCAGGCCACCCGGCGGACGTACCGTGTCCCCGTTGCCGGCTGATGCCCGCCGCGCGCCCCGAACCACCTGCCACCTCCGAAGGACCGTACGTGCCGCCGAATCCCTGGACGAGCTGGCCCCTGCGGGAGTCGCTCTCCCGTGAGGGCACCGGCGCCGCCCGCTTGTGGGTCGGACGGGCGATCCGTGTCCTGGTGGCGGCCGGTCTGTTGTGGACCACCCTGGCGGGGGGTGCCTTCAGTGGCTGGGGTCTGGGGGCGGCGGCCGCGGGGATGGTCGCCACCATGCTGGTGTTCCGCGGCTTCCTGCGTACGACCCTGGCACGCCGCCTGTGGCCGTCCGTCGGCCTGTTCGTCCTGCTGGAGGCCGCGGCATTCGGGTTCGACCTCGCCGGGGCGCGGACGGCCGCCGTCGTGCTGTGGTGTGCGTGCGCCATCACCGCCATGCAGCGGCTGCCGCTGAGCGTCGCCCTGCCGTGCTCGGCCGCCGCCCTCGCTGCGTTCGCCACGATGAACAGCGACAACTGGCTGACGACCACCACGACCACCGTGGGCCTCGCGCTGGCGGGCTACGTCGTACGGCTGGACGCCGAGGCACGCGGCAACGCCCAGCGGCTGCTGGCCCAGGAACGCGCGGCCCGCACGGCCGAGGCCGAGACGGCCGCACTGGCCGAACGCGGCCGGATCGCCCGCGAGATCCACGACGTACTCGCCCACAGTCTCAGCGCCCAGCTGGTGCACCTGGAGGCGGCGCGGCAGCTGATCCAGCGCAGCACCGACCTCGAGGCAGACCGTGATCAGATCCTGGAGCGGGTGGTCGCGTGCCGGGGAATGGCCCGCGAAGGGCTTGACGGGACGCGTGAGGCGCTTTCGGCCCTGCGCGGGGACATGATCCCCATCGAGGACTTCCTGCGCCGTCTGACGGCCGCTGAGGGCGCACAGCTGGACGTCACGGGCGAGCGGCGCACCGTCCCGGCGGAAGCGGGGCTCGCGCTCCGGCGGGTGGCCCAGGAGGCGCTGACGAACGTACGCAAGCATGCCCCGGGCGCCAGGGTGAGCGTGCGGCTGGAATACGCGGACGGCGACGTGGGGCTCGAGGTACGCGACTCGGGCGGCAGCGGCGCGCCCGCCGAACTCGCGCGGAGCGGCGCCGGGTACGGTCTGCTCGGGATGCGGGAGCGCGCCGAACTCCTCGGCGGAACACTGGAGTCCGGTCCCGAGGAGGAGGGCTTCGTGGTGCGGTTGAGGGTGCCCGCATGACGGCACGCACGGAGGCACGCGTGGTGGTCGCCGACGACCAGACGGTGGTGCGTGAGGGCATCGTGATGCTGCTGGGGCTGCTGCCGGGCATCGAGGTCGTCGGGTCCGCCGCGGACGGCGAAGAGGCGGTCCGCATGGTCGCCGAACTCGCCCCTGACGTTGTTCTGATGGACCTGCGGATGCCGCGCTGCGACGGCGTCGAGGCGACCCGCCGCATCCGTACGGACCACCCGGGCACCCAGGTCGTGGTGCTCACCACCTACGCCGACGACGACTCGCTCTTCCCCGCCCTCCAGGCCGGCGCCCGCGGCTATCTGACCAAGGACGCGGACGGCGACGAGATCGTCCGCGCCATCGACGACGTCCTCTCCGGCGAAGCCGGGCTGTCGCCCAAGATCCAGCGCCGCCTCCTGGAGCGCCTCGCGGAGCCCGTACCGCCCCGGCCGCAGTCGCCGGACGTCCCGCCGGACGGGCTGACCGCCCGCGAGACGGAGGTGCTGCGTCTCGTCGCAGAGGGGCAGTCGAACCCGGAAATCGCCCGCACGCTCCACGTCTCCACCGCGACCGTGAAGACCCACATCAACAACCTCTTCGCCAAGGCGGGGCTGCGGGACCGGGCCCAGGCGATCCGCTACGCCTACCGCCACGGTCTCGCACAGCCGCCCGGATAACCCACCTGATTCAGTGAAGCATTCGGAATGAAGAGTCCCGGATCTTCCTTTCTGTCCATCCTTGGCCCCACGGTCTACAGGCCCGTGCAACAAGGAGTGTTCGGTGGACAAGCAGGACGGCAGAGCGGCCGGTGAGCCCGGCGACGTACGGTGCGACGACGACCCCTGGTACGACGACGACCCCTGGTGCGACGCGCACGCCGACCGGTGGGGCGGGCTGGACAACGGCGCGACCGGCGAACGGTGCGCGCCGGACCTTGTGCGGACACCCGCGCCGGTACCGGAGCCGCGGCCCGCGACCCACGACGAGGTCTACCTGGCGGTGCAGCGAAGTGGCGCTTTCCAGGAGGTACGACGCCGCTACCGGCGCTTCGTCGTTCCCGCCACGGCCCTCTTCCTGGCCTGGTACCTCGCCTACGTGATCGCGGCCACCGCCGCACCAGGCCTGATGGCGCACCGCGTCGCCGGCGCGCTCAACGTCGCGATGCTCGCCGGACTCGGGCAGTTCGCCACGACCTTCCTGCTCACCTGGGCCTACGCGCGGCACGCCAGGCTGTGCCGGGACAGCGCGGCGCTCGACATCCGCTGGGAGACCCAGGAACTGACCGGAAGGAACGCCCGTTGACCGGCGACCACCAGACCCTGGCGCTGGCCCTGTTCAGCGTGTTCATCGCCGTCACCCTGGCGATCACCACATGGGCGAGCCGCCGCAGGCACGGCTCCGCCGAGGAGTTCTACGCCGGCGGCAGGCTCTTCTCGCCCATGGAGAACGGTTTCGCCATCGCGGGGGACTACATGTCCGCCGCGTCCTTCCTCGGCGTTTCGGGACTGATCGCCCTCTTCGGCTACGACGGCCTGCTCTACTGCGTCGGCTTCCTCGTCGCCTGGCTCGTCGTCCTCTTCCTGGTCGCCGAACTGGTCCGCAACTGCGGCAGGTTCACCCTCGCCGATGTCCTCGCCGCCCGAATGCGCGAACGCCCCGTCCGTATCGCGTCCGGCGCCGCCTCCGTCACCGTTTCCGTGCTCTACCTCGTGGCCCAGATGGTGGGCGCCGGCAGCCTCGTAGCGCTGCTTCTCGACGGGGCGGGCGCACAGGCCCGTACCTGGACGGTGATCGGCGTCGGCGCATTGATGGTCGTCTATGTCGCCTTCGGAGGCATGCGGGCCACGACATGGATCCAGATCGTCAAAGCCGTGCTCCTCCTTGGAGGTGCCATCGCACTGACCGCTCTGGTGGTGGCACGCTTTCACGGGGACATCAACGGGCTGCTCAACACCGCCGCCGAACGCAGCGGCCACGGAAGTGACTTCCTCGCACCGGGACTCAAGTACGGCGACGACTGGACATCCCGGCTCGACTTCATCAGCCTCGGCCTCGCACTCGTCCTCGGGACCGCAGGGCTGCCGCACATCCTGGCCCGCTTCTACACCGTCCCCACGGCGCGCTCCGCCCGCCGCTCCGCCGTCTGGTCCATCGGCCTGATCGGCGGCTTCTACCTGATGACCATCGTGCTGGGATTCGGGGCCGCCGCGGTGCTCGGCAGCGACGCCGTCCGCGCGTCCAACAAGGCAGGTAACACCGCGGTTCCGCTGCTCGCCCTGCAACTGGGCGGCGGCGCCGGTTCGACTGGAGGAACGGTTCTCTTCGCGATCGTGGCCGCCGTCGCCTTCGCCACGATCCTCGCCGTCGTCGCCGGCGTCACCCTCGCCTCGTCCGCCTCCGTCGCCCACGACCTGTACGCCTCGCTACGGCGCTCGCGAAGCGCGACGCGGGGCGGCCAGCGGAGCGAGGTGGCCGTGGCGCGTATCGCGGCGGTGGGCGTCGGCGCCGTCGCCATCGGCCTCGCGCTGCTGGCCCAGGGCCTGAACATCGCCTTCCTGGTGGGCCTGGCGTTCGCCGTCGCGGCGTCGGCCAACTTGCCCGTTCTGCTCTACACGCTCTTCTGGCGCAGCTTCACCACCCGTGGCGCCGTCTGGTCGGTCTATGGCGGCCTGATCCCGGCACTCACCCTGGTCGTGCTCTCACCGGTGGTGTCCGGTGCTCCGGAGTCACTCTTCCCAGGTCTGGACTTCGCCTACTTCCCACTGGAGAACCCAGGTGTCGTATCGATCCCCCTCGGCTTCCTCATGGGCTGGCTGGGAACGGCGCTCTCCCCGGAGACAGCCGACAAAGCCCGTCACGCGGAGACGGAGGTCCGGGCGCTCACCGGGGCGGGGGCCGTCTAGGGCACTCGTGCGGCAGGCCTGCGCCGTACGGTGACGCCGGCTCGTTCTCCGCGTGCCGAGCCCTAGACCCACTCGTAACGGTGCTCGGGGCGGCCGGTCTCGCCGTACCTGAGGGTGAGGCGGACCCGGCCGGTGCGTTCCAGGAGCTTGAGGTACCGCTGGGCGGTCTGCCGGCTCAGCCCCGCCTGGGAGGCGACGTCCTGCGCGGACAGCGGGGCGTCCGCGGAGCGCAGCACCGAGCGCACACGGTCGGCGGTGGCGGTGGAGTGGCCCTTGGGCAGCTCGGTGCTGCCCGCACCGGCAGCCCCTAGAGCACCGAAGATTCGGTCGACTTCGGACTGTTCCGCCTGGCCGCCGCTCTCGAAGGTACGGTGCAGCGCCGCGTATCCCTCCAGCTTGGAGCGCAGGCCGGCGAAGGTGAACGGCTTGACCAGGTACTGCAGCGCGCCATGGCGCATGGCGGCCTGCACGGTCGCGATGTCACGGGCCGCAGTCACCATGATCACGTCGGTGAGCAGACCCCGCCGCCGCAGATCGGCCACCAGCTGGAGGCCCGTCTCATCGGGGAGGTAGTGGTCCAGGAGGATCAAGTCAACGGGGTGTGTGTCGAGGGCGGCCAGCGCCTCGGCGGCGGAGTGGGCCAAGCAGCTGACGCGGAAGCCCGCGATCTTGGCGACATACGCGGCATTGATCTCCGCGACCCGCATGTCGTCGTCCACGACCAATACGTCGATCATCGGCCCGCTCCCGTGGTGTCCGCCGCATCATCGGCGCTCGCCGGCTGCTGAGAGCCATTGGTGCTGCCGGGCTTCGCGGAGACAGCGTCGTCCGTACGCCTTTCGCGACGCGAGGCTTCATGCGTCGACTCCGGAGGCTTTTCGGACAGCGCATCGGGCAGCGTCACCGTGAAGACCGCCCCACCTCCGACGCGTTCGCCGACCGAGACGCTGCCGCCATAGCGCTCTGCGAGGCGGCGAACGAGCGCCAGACCGATGCCGCGCTGCCCATGCGCCGGTGGTTCCTTGGTCGTCCAGCCCTCGGTGAAGATCTGCGCGCGACGGGCCTCGGGCACGCCGGGGCCGTTGTCGCAGACCTGGACGACGGCGGTCCGGCCGTCCACGTGGACCTCCACCTCCACCCGCGCGTCCCGCCGGCCCGCCGTGGCGTCCAGGGCGTTGTCGACGAGGTTGCCCAGGACAGTGACCAAGCCGTGCGGGTCGACCAGGCGGTCGGGCAGAAACGTGGTGGGGGAGAGGTGCAACGAGGCGCCGCGCTCGGTGGCCACTGTGGCCTTGCCCACCAGGAGCGCGGCCAGCAGCGGATCGCGAATGTGCTCGGTGACCTGCTCTGCGGTCGCCCGGTGCACGCCCACGGCTTCCGTCACGAAATCCACGGCCTCCTCGTACAGCCCGAGTTCGAGCAGCCCTAGGAGTGTGTGCAGCCGGTTGGCGTGCTCGTGGTCCTGGGCGCGGAGAGCATCGATCAGACCGCGGGTGCCGTCCAGTTCCCGGCCCAGTCGCTCCAGTTCGGTGCGGTCACGCAAGGTGACCACGGCGCCCCCGTCATCGGTGGGCATGCGATTCGCCACCAGGACACGCTGCCCGCTGACGGCGAGCAGATCGGCACCAGAGACCCGGCCGGCAAGGACGTCGGCCGTGCGGCCCGGTGGCAGGCTCTCGTCCAAGGGGCGTCCGGTGTCTGTGGCATGCAGGTCGAGGAGGCGCTGCGCCTCATCGTTCATGAGGCGGATCCGGCCGCGCTTGTCCAGCGCGAGGAACCCTTCACGGATGCCGTGCAGCATCGCCTCACGTTCCGTGAGCAGTGCGGAGATGTCCGAGAAGGCCAGGTCGTGGGTACGTCGCTGCAGGCGGCGGGCGACGAGATAGGCGGCGAGCGCGCCCGCGGCGAGGGCTCCGCCCGCGTAGGCGAGCAGCTCGGGCACGGTGGAGAGCAGCCGCTCCTGCACGCTCTCGTACGAGATGCCGACCGATACGGCCCCGATGACCTTGCCGTCCTTGTTGCGCAGCGGCACCTTGCCACGGGCGGACCGACCGAGCGTGCCCTCGTCGATCTGCATGACCTGCTTGCCGGCGAGCACGGTGCTCGGGTCGGTGGAGACGTGGTGGCCGATCTCGTCCGGGTCAGGGTGAGACCAGCGCACCCCGCGCTGGTCCATGATCACGACGTACTCGGCGCCAGTGGCGGCGCGAATCCGCTCGGCCTCATCCTGGACCGGGCCTTGCTGCGTCGGGCGGGAGGACTTCAGGGCGTCGTCGAGGCGCGGCTCGGCGGCGGTGGTCTGGGCGATGGCCAGTGCGCGGCGCATCGCCTGATCGTCGAGTTCGGCGCTGAGCGGGGCGAGGAACAGGCCGGTCGCGAGCGCTGTGACACCGCTGGCGATGGCCAGCTGCATCAGCAGTACCTGGGAGAAGACACGGCGCGGCCAGCCCAGACGCAGCCTGGTGGCGCGTGGCCGGCCGACCGGGGACGCGCCTTTCGCGGCCGACGGCTTGCTGCGGCGTCGTTCAGCGCTGCCCGCGACCCTCAGGGAGGCCTCGGCGCGCGGCACGTGGCCCGAGGGCCGTGCGGCGCTCGGGCGTGAGGCCGGTTCGTCCTTCTCGCCCATACGAACGAACAGTAAGCGCGGAGGAGACCGGGTCGGTAATCCCTCCCATGCCGGATGCGGACGGTGGTCGGGGAGCGACTCCCATGCACCCCGGGGCTCCGGGGGCGATGTTACGCAGAGTTATCCACAGGCCTTTCGGTGGCGAATTGTGTGCGCATAGCCTCGCAGCGTGAAGTTGCAGGGGCTCGTACCGTCCGGCAATCGCAGCGCGCTGCAGAGAGTGCGAGGCCGAGAGCGGGGCGTGCGGAATACGCGGAGAGGGAGCGGCCATGTGGTCGATGCGGGATCGGGGCGGAGAGCGACGAAGCACGGTATCAAAGGGGGCGCGGCGCCCGATCACCGTGGTGGAAGTAGTGAGACCGGTGCTGGGCAGTCTGGCGCTGGCGGTCACGCTCGGGGTGGCGTTGGGGCTGGTGCTGACGCGCAGCACGGCACAGAGCATCGCGGGGCCACCCACAGAGAAACGCTGCCGTAGGTGTCGCCCGGCGAGCGGGAAGCAGGAGCGGTCGGCGGCGTCAGGAGACCGGAAGGAGGAGCGAGGGGCAGCGCGGCGTAGCGGCGCCGCCCGAGACGGCGGTGATGGAGGTGACCGTCATACGCGCCGGTGGACCGAGCGGCGCACCACAACTAGCGGGCGCCGGAGCACCGTCGGTCCGCTGTTCAACGGCAACACGCCAGGCGCGGCCGTCGGTGTGCGCGACGGAAACGGACCAGGCGGTGGTGCTTCCCGGGAGCGGCCCACCCACGGGCGCCCGGTCGTCGGCCCGCCCCGGTTCGGGCCTCACCGTGTCGGTCCGTACGACGTCGAGTGCGTCCGCCCGCTCCTCCCCGATCAGCTCGCGAACCGCCAGGTCAGCGGCCTGCGCCGGCCGGTCCCACGCGGAACGGCCGCGGCAGTGGTCGAACGTGATCCGTCCATTGCGCGCCGCCTCCACGGCGTCCTTGACGAGATCAGCCGACGCCCGCCCGTAGGCGTAGCCGTACGGGAGCACGAAGAGCGTGGGGGAGAAACGGTGGCCTCCGATGTGGGTGACCTCCCAGGTCTCGGTGCCGCTGGCGGAGAGCTCGGCGGCCAGAGGCCGACCGAGAACGGCGCAGCAACGGTCCCGCTTGCCGTTGGTGCAGACGAGGACCAGAGGGTCACCGGTGTACGGCTCCCAGAGGCCTCGGTGGTCCCCGGCGCCCAGCGCCGCAAAGTCCAGCCCGAGGGCGGCACTAGGGTCGCTGAGGGTGGTGGTGCGGATCCAGGAGCGGCCCGGCGCGGTGTGCGCGACGAACAGTCGGCGTCGGGGGACGCCGTGGCGGTCGGCATGCCGTCCGGGCCGACGGATCAGGGCGACGCGTACGGCCGTACCGTCTGTCGCGGCCTCGAGGGCTCTGCCGAGGTGCGGATCGAGGTGGCTGTCCGTCAGCGCATGGGCACCCCAGGGACCGGTCTGCTCGATGAGCAGCCAGGTGCGGGCGGTCGCCGCGGTCCCGGCGACGGGTTCGGCCGTTTCGCGGGAAGCGGTAGCACAGAAGCTCACGAAGGTAAGCCTAACCTGATCCGCTGTGGTGGTTCCTCGCCGGCCGGTGTCCCCCTCTGCCCGCCGATCCTGAAGCAGGCCGGGGATCCGGAGATCATCCGGCCGGCGGCCCGGTATGTGGGCCCGCCCGCGCCCGCAGTTGCTGCCCGCGGCCGCGCCAGACGCCCGGCGGCGGGACGCAAGGGTGGCCCGGCCGCGCGCCGACGGCGAGGCCGCCGTGGCCGGGGGAGCGTCAGCGGGGGTCCGTTACGATCGACAGCTCGTCCGCCGCCATCCCGTGCGGCTCGCCACCCGCACCATGGAGGCGCCCCACCTTGGCCATGCAACAGATTCCGGTCGTCGTACTCGCGGGCTTCCTCGGGTCGGGCAAGACGACCCTCCTCAACCACCTGCTCGGCGCCGGTGCCGGAACCCGCATCGGTGCCATCGTCAATGACTTCGGCAGCATCGAGATCGATGCGATGACCGTGGCCGGGCAGGTCGACTCGATGGTCTCGCTCGGCAACGGCTGTCTCTGCTGCGCGGTCGACACCAGCGAACTCGACACCTACCTGGAGCGGCTGGCCCGCCCGGCCGCCCGTATTGACGTGATCGTCATCGAGGCCAGTGGGCTGGCCGAGCCCGAGGAACTCATCCGGATGATCCTCGCCAGCGAGACCGACCGGATCGTCTACGGCGGGCTGGTGGAGGTCGTCGACGCCGCGGAGTTCGCGGAAACCCGTAGCCGGCACCCCGAACTTGACCGGCATGTGGGCATCGCCGATCTTGTGGTGCTCAATAAGGCGGACCGGATCGGGGACGCGGCGCGTCAGGAGCTCATGGACACGTTGGGGTATCTCGCGCCGGGCAGGCCCGTGGTCTGTACGGCCTACGGGCGCATCGACCCGGAGCTGTTCTTCGACCGGGGCGCAGGCGAGGACCTCGACGCGGCGGTCAGGCAGTTGTCCTTCGAGGATCTGCTTCGCGACAGCGGTGTGGATGCGGCTGCCGACCCCGGCCACCCGCCCGACGAGCACCAAGGCCATGACCACGGTCCCAGTGAGCCCTGTGCTCACCTCCACACCGCCTATCAAAGTGTGGAGTTCACCTCAGCCGAGCCGATGAATCCGCGTCGGCTTATGGACTTCCTTGACAGTCGGCCCACCGGCCTTTACCGCATCAAGGGCTTCGTCCACTTCGATGTCCCGGGCAGCCGGCAGAAGTTCAGCGTGCACGCTGTGGGCGACTTTCTGCGCTTCTACCCTTCGCCTTGGGGGCGTGACGAAGAGCGCAGCACCCAACTCGTCCTGATCGGCAGCGGGATCGACGCGGCGGCTCTGCGGAAAGAGCTGACAACGTGCCGCGACGACACTCCGGCGGAAACCTCCGAGCACAGCATGTGGGGCGTCCTGCGCTACGTGGCCTCCCGCGAGGAGTAGCCACCGGTCAGGGCTTGCAGACCGCAGCCGCAGCACACCCCCGGCCCCCGCGGACTCCTGAACAGCGCTCGCCCCGCCCATCGCTCGCCCCGCCCACGCCGCGAACCGGCCGGTCCCCAAGGACCGGCCGGCCGCTCGGCGACGCTCCGCCTACGACGACCCCGCCTACTACACCGACCCCGCCTACACGGGCCCCGCCAGTGCCCCCACCGGCTTGGTCAGCGGGACGCCCGAGCCGTCCCGGCGCGGATCCACCTCCGGCAGCTCCACCGGCGCGCCCTTGGCGTCCGCCGCCCGCACCGGCGCGGCTCCGGCCCACGCCATGGTCAGGCAGTCCTCCCCCTTGAGGAACCGCTGACAGCGCACACCGCCGGTCGCCCGGCCCTTGCGCGGATACTGGTCGAACGGCGTGAGCTTGGCCGTGGCCACCGAGTCGTCCAGGGTGCCGTGCGAGCCGGCGACCGTGAACACCATGGCCTCGGCGGCCGGATCGACCGCGGTGAACGCGATCACCTTCGCGCCCTCGCCCAGCTTGATGCCCGCCATGCCGCCCGCGGGCCGACCCTGTGGCCGTACCTGCGAGGCCGGATAGCGCAGCAGCTGCGCCTCGCTGGAGATGAAGACCAGGTCCTCGTCACCGGTTCGCAGCTCCACCGCGCCCACGATGCGGTCGCCGTCCTTGAGGGTGATGACCTCCAACTCGTCCTTATTGGACGGGTAGTCGGGCACCACGCGCTTGACGATCCCCTGCTCCGTGCCGAGCGCCAGGCCGGGCGAGGACTCGTCCAGCGTGGTGAGGCAGATCAGTTCCTCGCCCTCCTCGAGGGTGAGGAACTCCGAGATCTGCGCGCCACCGGACAGGCTGGGCGCCGCAGCGGTGTCCGGGAGCTGCGGCAGGTCGATCACGGGGATGCGCAGCAGTCGCCCGGTGGACGTCACCGCGCCGACCTCGCCGCGGGTCGTGGCCGGCACCGCCGAGACGATCGCGTCGTGCTTGACCCGCTTGGCCTCCGCGTCGAACGGCACCTCCCCGGTGGCCGTACGCGCCAGCAGCCCCGTCGAGGACAGCAGCACCCGGCACGGGTCGTCGGACACCTGCAGCGGCACCGCGCCGACGGCGGGTCCCGCCGACTCCAGCAGGACCGTGCGCCGGTCCGTGCCGTACTTCTTGGCGACCGCGGCCAGCTCGCCGGAGACCAGCTTGCGCAGCTCGGCGTCCGACTCGAGGATCTGCGTCAGCTTCTCGATCTCCTCCTGGAGCCGGTCGCGCTCCGACTCCAGCTCGATGCGGTCGAACTTCGTCAGCCGGCGCAGCGGGGTGTCGAGGATGTACTGCGTCTGGATGTCGCTCAAGGAGAATCGTTCGATCAGCCGCTCCTTGGCCTGGGCGCTGTTGTCGCTGGAGCGGATGAGGCGGATGACCTCATCGATGTCCACCAGCGCCGTCAGCAGGCCCTCGACCAGGTGGAGCCGGTCGCGCCGCTTGCTGCGCCGGAACTCGCTGCGCCGCCGCACCACGTTGAAGCGGTGGTCGACATAGACCTCCAGCAGCTCCTTGAGGCCCAGCGTCAGCGGCTGGCCGTCCACCAGTGCGACGTTGTTGATGCCGAAGGACTCCTCCATCGGCGTGAGCTTGTAGAGCTGCTCGAGAACGGCTTCGGGGTTGAAGCCGTTCTTGACCTCGATCACCAGCCGGAGACCGTGCTGGCGGTCCGTGAGGTCCTTCACATCCGCGATGCCCTGCAGCTTCTTCGAGCCGACCAGGTCCTTGATCTTGGAGATGACCTTCTCGGGGCCGACGGTGAAGGGGAGTTCGGTGACGATCAGACCCTTGCGGCGTGCCGTGACGGTCTCGATCGTGACCGTGGCACGGATCTTGAAGGTGCCGCGGCCCTTCTCGTACGCATCCCGCACGCCTCCCAGGCCTACGATCCGGCCACCGGTGGGCAGATCGGGGCCCGGAACGAAGCGCATCAGGGTGTCGAGATCGGCGTTCGGATGCTTGATCAGATGGCGGGCCGCGGCGATCACCTCGCCGAGGTTGTGCGGCGGCATGTTCGTCGCCATCCCGACGGCGATGCCGGACGTGCCGTTGACCAGGAGGTTCGGGTACGCGGCGGGGAGGGCGACCGGCTCTTGTTCCTGGCCGTCGTAGTTCGGCGCGAAGTCGACGGTGTCCTCGTCGATGGACTCCGTCATCAGGGACGTCGCCGAGGCCATCCGGCACTCGGTGTAACGCATCGCGGCCGGCGGGTCGTCATTGCCCAGCGAACCGAAGTTGCCGTGGCCGTCCACCAGCGGCAGCCGCATCGAGAACGGCTGCGCCATGCGCACCAGCGCGTCGTAGATGGACGCGTCGCCGTGCGGGTGGAGCTTACCCATCACCTCGCCGACGACCCGGGCGCACTTGACGTACGAGCGTTCGGGCCGCAGGCCCATCTCGTTCATCTGGTACAGGATGCGGCGGTGCACGGGCTTGAGGCCGTCGCGGGCGTCCGGCAGGGCGCGGGAGTAGATGACCGAATACGCGTACTCAAGGAAGGAACCCTGCATCTCGTCGACGACGTCGATGTCGAGGATCCTCTCCTCGAAGTCGTCCGGCGGCGGGGTCTTCGTGCTGCGGCGGGCCATCGCGGCTGCGGCTCCTTCTGCTGCGTCTACTGCCGATGTGGGATCAACATGCTCGGGTCGGTCAACACTGCCGGGCGGACCGCAATTGCCGGTCGCCCGTCTGGCGGGCCGGTCGGCCGGCGGATCGATCACTCATCGGATCGATCAGCCGGCGGATCACCCCGTGAGTCTGCCTGAGTCTGACGCGGACCATTGTGGACCGCCCCACTGACAACGCCGACCGCGACTCCCCTTTCGGCGTCTCGGGGCCGCCGCGCAGGCCCTCCGTACGGGTCCGCTCGTCCGGGAACTTCGCCAGATGTCGGCGCGGTTGCATACAGTGACAGAACTTCCTCGCAAGCGGATCGAAGGGACGTACATGCCCATGGGTCACACGGCCACAGAACAAGCCGGCTCCGGCGGCCTGACAGCGACCGAGCACCGGCTGCCCAACGGCCTGCGCGTGGTGCTCTCCGAAGACCACCTGACCCCCGTCGCAGCGGTGTGCCTCTGGTACGACGTCGGCTCCCGCCACGAGGTCAAGGGCCGTACGGGCCTGGCTCACCTCTTCGAGCACCTTATGTTCCAGGGTTCCGCGCAGGTGAACGGCAATGGCCACTTCGAGCTCGTCCAGGGCGCCGGCGGATCGCTGAACGGCACCACGAGCTTCGAGCGCACCAACTACTTCGAGACCATGCCCGCCCACGAGCTGGAGCTCGCGCTCTGGCTCGAGGCGGACCGGATGGGCTCGCTGCTGACCGCGCTCGACGACGAGTCCATGGAGAACCAGCGCGACGTCGTCAAGAACGAACGCCGCCAGCGCTACGACAACGTCCCCTACGGCACGGCCTTCGAGAAGCTGACGGCCATGGCGTACCCGGAGGGACACCCGTACCACCACACCCCCATCGGGTCGATGGCCGATCTGGACGCGGCCTCTCTGGAGGACGCGCGGGAGTTCTTCCGTACGTACTACGCGCCCAACAACGCCGTCCTGTCGATCGTCGGGGACATCGACTCCGAGCAGACGCTGGCCTGGGTGGAGAAGTACTTCGGTTCGATCCCCTCGCACAATGGCAAACAGCCGCCGCGCGACGGTTCGCTGCCCGAGGTCATGGGCGGCGAGCTGCGCGAGGTCGTCGAGGAGGAAGTGCCCTCCCGCGCCCTGATGGCGGCCTACCGGCTGCCGCACGACGGCACCCGTGAGGCGGATGCCGCGGACCTCGCGCTGACGGTCCTGGGCGGCGGCGAGTCCTCCCGGCTCTACAACCGCCTGGTGCGCCGCGACCGCACCGCCGTCGCGGCCGGTTTCGGCATGCTGCGGCTGGCCGGTGCGCCCTCGCTGGGCTGGCTGGACGTGAAGACGTCGGGCGGCGTGGAGGTCCCCGCCATCGAGAGCGCCGTCGACGAGGAGCTGGCCCGCTTCGCCGCCGAGGGGCCGAGCCCCGAGGAGATGGAGCGCGCGCAGGCCCAGTTGGAGCGCGAATGGCTGGACCGCCTGGCCACGGTCAGTGGCCGCGCCGACGAACTGTGCCGCTTCGCCGTCCTGTTCGGCGATCCGCAGCTCGCGCTGACCGCCGTCCGGCGCGTCCTGGACGTCACCCCCAAGGAGGTGCAGGCGGTCGCCAAGGCCCGGCTGCGCCCCGACAACCGCGCGGTGCTCGTGTACGAGCCCACGGAGCCGACCGCCCCGGCCGACCCGGCCGCCGACACCGAGAAGGAGGAGGCGGACCGGTGAGCGACTCCACCACCCGCGCAGATTCCGCCGCGACCACCATGGACTTCCACCCCCAGCCCAAGGGCGGCGCGCCCAAGCCGTGGGCCTTCCCGGCCCCCGAGCGCTCTCAACTGGCCAACGGGCTCACCCTGCTGACCAGCCACCGCCCCGGCCAGCAGGTCGTTGCCGTCGAGATCAACCTCGTCGCCCCTCTGGAGGCCGAGCCCCAGGGCCTGGACGGAGTCGCCACGATCATGTCGCGCGCCCTGTCCGAGGGCACCGACAAGCACGACGCCGAGGAGTTCGCCGCCGAGCTGGAGCGCTGCGGCGCCACCCTGGACGCGCACGCCGACCACCCCGGCCTGCGGGTCTCCCTCGAGGTGCCGGTGTCCCGGCTGCATCGCGCGCTCGGCCTGCTCGCCGACGCGCTGCGTGCCCCCGCCTTCGCGGAAAGCGAGGTCGAGCGGCTGGTACGCAACCGCCTCGACGAGATCCCGCACGAGCTCGCCAACCCGGCGCGCCGGGCCGCGGTGGCGCTGTCCAAGGAGCTGTTCCCGGCCACGTCCCGGATGTCGCGGCCCCGCCAGGGCACCGAGGAGACCGTCGAGCGCATCGACGCCCCGGCCGTCCGCGCCTTCTACGACGCCCATGTGCGGCCCGCCACGGCCACGGCCGTCATCGTCGGCGACCTCACCGGCGTCGACCTGGACGCGGCGCTCGCCGACACTCTGGGCGCCTGGCGCGGCTCCACCACCGAGCCGCTGAAGCCCTCGGCGATCACCGCCGACGACACCGGCCGCGTGGTCATCGTCGACCGCCCCGGAGCCGTCCAGACGCAGCTGCTGATCGGCCGTATCGGCGCCGACCGGCACGACCGGGTCTGGCCCGCGCAGGTGCTCGGCACGTACTGCCTGGGCGGCACCCTCACCTCCCGGCTGGACCGGGTGCTGCGCGAGGAGAAGGGCTACACCTACGGGGTGCGTGCCTTCGGCCAGGTGCTGCGCTCCTCCGCGGACGGCAGCGGCGCCGCCATGCTCGCCATCAGCGGGTCGGTGGACACCGCCTCCACCGGGCCGGCGCTGCAGGATCTGTGGCAGGTGCTGCGCACCCTCGCGGCAGAGGGGCTGACGGACACCGAGCGGGATGTGGCCGTGCAGAACCTCGTCGGGGTCGCGCCGCTGAAGTACGAGACCGCGGCGGCCGTCGCGGGCACCCTCGCCGACCAGGTGGAGCAGCACCTCCCGGACGACTTCCAGGCACAGTTGTACGCCCGGCTCGCGGAGACCGGGACGGTCGAGGCGACCGCGGCCGCCGTCAGCGCGTTCCCCGTGGACCGCCTGGTGACGATCCTGGTAGGTGACGCCGCGCAGATCGCGGAGCCCGTCAGGAAACTGGGCATCGGCGAGGTGACGGTCGTCAGCGGCTGAGACCCACTGCCTGACAAACCGTCAGGGACCGGCCGGGTGACGAGACGGCCATCGATCGACGCAACGGCTCCCGTGGTGCACGACCGCCACGGGAGCCGTCGTATGTCCGGAATATTGCGTCTGATTGCCCGGTGTCCTTGTGGCGTACGGCACAAAGGGCAGGTTCTGTTTGCCGATTGAAAGATGTCCCGATTAGCGTCGGTCCGACTGTTCGTCACAGGTCCGCCACAACAGTGGCACCGGACAGTCATCGCCGAGTCCCCGTACGGCGCGAGCCAGGGGAGCCGGGGACCCACATGTCCCCTGGGGTGAATCGGGCCCCTCTTCGGAGGAGCCCGTAGGAGACCTTCCTGCTCCGAACCCGTCAGCTAACCCGGTAGGCGAGAAGGAAGGAAAGGACAAGCCACCAGATGGCGTTCACCCGTGCCACCGGGAAGCATCGTCGTGCCAGCCGCACGGCCCGTACGACCCGCAAGATCGCCGGGATGGCCACCCTCGCGGCCACCGGCGTCGTCGCCTCCGTCGCCTCGCCGGCGCTGGCCGCCAGCGGTGAGATGCACACCGAGGACACCGGCCTGCAGCAGGCCGTCGTGATGGGCGACGAGCTCGCCAGCCGCGTCGAGGCCCAGGCCGACGCGCAGCAGACGGCCGCCGAGGCCGCCGCAGTGCAGGCGAAGGCCGAGGCCGCGGCGAAGAAGGCGGCCGACGAGGCCCAGCGGCTCGCCGAGGCCGCCAAGAAGAAGGCCGAGGCGAAGGCCAAGGCGGAGCGGGAGGCCAAGGAGCGCGCGGCCCGCGAGGCGGAGCGCAAGCGGCTCAACGCCTTCGTCGCCCCGATAGCCGGCTCCTACATCTCCACCGGCTACAAGGCCTCCAGCAGCCTGTGGTCCTCCGGCAGTCACACCGGCATCGACTTCCACGCCGCCACCGGCACCTCCGTCCACGCCGTCGGCTCGGGCACCGTCGTGGAGGCCGGCTGGGGCGGCTCGTACGGCAACAACATCGTGATCAAGATGCACGACGGGACGTACACCCAGTACGGCCACCTGTCGTCCATCGGGGTCTCGGTCGGCCAGACCGTCACCCCCGGTCAGCAGATAGGCCTCTCCGGCGCCACCGGCAACGTCACCGGGCCGCACCTCCACTTCGAGGCCCGCACGGGCCCCGACTACGGTTCGGACATCGACCCGATCGCGTATCTGCGCTCGCACGGCGTCGGCGTCTGACACCCCGCGTGTCCTGGTGGAGCCCCGGCCGTCGGCCGGGGCTTCCGCGTATCCGGCGGTCGGCCGCCGCCGGCCGTCCGGGCACCTGGCCAAAAAATATCGCCGAATTCCCGGAGCCCGTCGGAAAAGTCGTCCCGGTCGAATAGAGTCACGGAAAACCCGCCGATCGGCGGCGTTTCCCGGGAATTACGGCGGAGGCACGGACGATGCGAGGCCATCTTTCCGCGCATGCGGTGTGCACGGCGATTCGCGATGACATTGTTTCCGGCGCGCTCGCGCCGGGGAGCCGGCTGATCGAGGAAATTCTCGCGGCCCGCTACGGCGTCTCCAGAGTCCCGGTCCGCGAGGCGCTGCGCACCCTGGAGTCCGAGGGATTTGTCACCACCCGCCAGCATGCGGGCGCCTGCGTCGCCGAGCCCACCGAGCAGGAAGCGGCCGATCTGCTGGACATCCGCGCCCTGTTGGAGCCGCTGGGCGCCGCCCGTGCCGCCGTCCGCCGCAGCCCCGCCCACCTGAAGGTGCTGCGCGGCCTCGTACGGCTCGGCCGCGAGCGGGCCCGGCACGGTCACCCCGCGGACGTGCGCCAACTGGACGGCTGGTTCCACGAGACGCTCGCCCAGGCGGTGGGCAGCCCCAGTCTGACGGCGCTGCTCACGCAGCTACGGCGCAAGATCGAGTGGATGTACGCCGTGGAACTCCCCGCGCGGGCCACCGACTCGTGGGAGGAACACGGCGCGGTGCTGGACGCGGTGGCCAGGGGCGATGCGGAGCGGGCCCGCGCCCTGATGGCGACTCATATCGAACGCTCCCTTCCGGTGTACCGGCTGCGGACTGCCGCAGCCGCGGTGAGGGATGCGAAACGGCCCGTCAACACGGCGCGTGCCCGTAATTAACATGAGGTCTGTATACAAAGGGGTGCGGGATTTTCCGCGGGGTGCGTAATGGTGCCCGTTATTCGTGATGCCGGTATTTCCGCGCTGCGCGTCCGCCCGGATAATCGGCGATCCCTGATTTCGGTATGCCCGTACGGTGAATCGGTTTCAGCGACTGCATGCAATTCCGTCCCGCGGTTGATCCATGCCCGCTGCCCACGCCCTCGCCGTCAATAAAACGACCCCGCGGCGGCAACCGTTTCGGGTCGCCGCCGCGGGGTCGCGGGCAGAGAAAGCAAAAGGATCCCGAAGGACTCGACTCAGACAGTCTCGGGGAGCTCTTCCAGGCCCTCGGAGACGAGCTTCGCCAGGCGGTCGAGCGCGGCCTCGGCGCCCTCGGCGTCGGAGGCCAGCACGATCTCCTCGCCACCCTGGGCGCCCAGGCCCAGCACGGCGAGCATGGAGGCCGCGTTGACGGGGTTGCCATCGGCCTTGGCGATCGTCATCGGGATGCCGGCCGCGGTGGCCGCACGGACGAAGATCGAGGCGGGGCGGGCGTGCAGGCCCTCTGCCCAGCCGACATTGACGCGGCGCTCAGCCATGGTGATGCCCTTCAAGTCACGTGACAGTTGTCTAGACCAGTCTCTCACGCTGCCGGAGTGCTCCGGCAGCGCTCCGGCAACGCTCCGTTGAAACCGAGCGTACGCATGCCGAGCCGGTTGTCAGTGCCCCGCCGTACGCTTATCCGCATGCAGACGCAGCCGGATCACGCGTACCCGACCCACTGGGAAGCCGACGTGGTGCTGCGCGACGGTGGCACGGCGCAGATCCGCCCCATCACCCCCGACGACGCCGAGCGGCTGGTCTCGTTCTACGAGCAGGTTTCGGACGAGTCGAAGTACTACCGCTTCTTCGCGCCCTACCCGCGTCTGTCCGACCGTGACGTCCACCGTTTCACCCACCACGACTACGTCGACCGCGTCGGCCTCGCCGCCACGGTGGGCGGCGAGTTCATCGCCACCGTCCGCTATGACCGGATCAACGACCAGGGGCTGCCCGCCAAGGACCCCGAGGACGACCAGGCCGAGGTCGCCTTCCTGGTCCAGGACGCCCATCAGGGCCGCGGTGTCGCCTCCGCCCTCCTGGAGCACGTCGCGGCGGTGGCCCGTGAGCGCGGCATCCGCCGGTTCGCGGCCGAGGTGCTGCCCGCGAACTCCAAGATGATCAAGGTGTTCACGGACGCCGGCTACACCCAGAAGCGCACCTTCGAGGACGGCGTGGTCCGGCTGGAATTCGACCTGGAGCCGACCGAGCAGTCCATGGCCGTGATGCGCGGCCGGGAGCAGCGCGCCGAGGCCCGCTCCGTCCAACGGCTGCTCGCCCCGGGCTCGGTCGCCGTCATCGGAGTGGGCCGCGCCCCCGGAGGCGTCGGCCGCTCCACCCTGCGCAACCTCCTCGACTCCGGCTTCACCGGCCGCGCCCACGCCGTCAACCACGCCTTCCCCGAGGGCATGGACCGCCTCGACCCCGAAGGCGTCCCCGCCGTCCGCTCGCTGCGCGAGATCCCCGACCCGGTCGACCTGGCGGTCATCGCCGTGCCCGCCGACCATGTCCCCGAGGTCGTCCGCGACTGCGGCGAACACGGAGTCCAGGGCGTGCTGATCCTGTCCTCGGGATACGCCGAAGCGGGTCCCGAAGGCCGCGAGCGGCAGCGGGCCCTGCTCCGCCAGGCCCGCTCGTACGGCATGCGGCTCATTGGGCCCAACGCCTTCGGCATGATCAACACAGCCCCGGCCGTCCGGCTGAACGCCTCCCTGGCGCCACAGATGCCCGGCGCGGGCCACATCGGTCTGTTCACCCAGTCCGGGGCGATCGGCATCGCCCTGCTCAGCGGGCTGCACGCACGCGGCCCCGGTGACGGCGGCATCGCCGGCATCTCGTCCTTCGTCTCGGCCGGCAACCGCGCCGACGTCTCCGGAAACGACCTCCTCCAGTACTGGTACGACGACCCGGACACCGACGTGGTGATCCTCTATCTGGAGTCCATCGGCAATCCCCGCAAGTTCGCCCGGCTCGCCCGCCGTACGGCCGCCGTCAAGCCGGTCGTGGTCGCCAAGGGCGCCCGGCACAACGGCACCGCCCCGCTGGGCCACGCCGTTCCCACGGTCCGGATCCCCGACAGCACCGTCGCCGCCCTGATGCGGCAGGCCGGTGTCATCCGCGTCGATACGATCACCGAGCTGATCGACGCCGGGCTGCTGCTCGCCTCCCAGCCGCTGCCCACCGGGCCCCGCATCGCGATCCTGGGCAATTCCGAATCGCTCGCGCTGCTCGCCTACGACGCCTGCCTGACCGAAGGCCTGCGCCCGCTGCGGCCGCATGTGCTGGCCCCCACGGCGACACCGGACGACTTCCGGGCCGCGCTGGCCCAGTCGCTCGCGGGCGACGGCTGCGATGCCGTCGTCGTGACGGCCATCCCCTGGGTGGGCGAAGGGGAAGGCGCCGTTCCGGGCGCGAGCGAGGGCACGGCCCTGGCCGCCGCCCTGCGCACCGCCGCCGCGGCCGACCCCGCCAAGCCCGTGACGGTCGTCCACCTGGCGATGAACGACCTGGCCGAGACGCTGGCCGCCCCGGGAGAGGCACCCGGGCCGCCGCCCTCGCCCCGGGACGAGACGCCGGCCCCCTCCAGCTCCCCGGCGCCGCCCCATCCGGGCGCCCCCGTCCAGGCGCCGCCCCAGCCCACATACCCCCCGCGCCCCCCGTACCCGCCCTCCTCCGGCCCACGGCCGCCCCAGGAAACGGCGCCCCCGCCCCCGGCCCCGCTCCGCCGCCGCCCCGCCCCCGTCCGTATCCCCGCCTACCCCGCCGCCGAGCGGGCCGTCCGGGCGCTCGCCGAGGCCGTCCGCTACGCCGCCTGGCGCCGCGAAGCCGCCGAGCCCGGCCGGGTGCCCGAGTACGACGACATCCAGGAGACGGCCGCCGGAGCCGATATCGACCGGCTCCTCGACCGCCTCGGCCCCGGCCCCGGCCGCTCCGCCCCACTGCCGGCGCCCGACGCCGAGGCCCTGCTCGCCCGCTACGGCATCCCCACCCGCCCCTCCCTGCCCGCCCCCGACCCCGACACCGCCCTCCGCGCCGCCGCCCGGCTCGGCTACCCGGTCGCCCTCAAGACCACCGCCCCCCATCTGCGACACCGCGCCGACCTCGGCGGCGTCCGTCTGGACATCGCGGGCGAACGCGAACTACGCCGCACCTATGCCGAATTGACCGACTTCCTCGGCTCGCCCGAAGAGCTGCGCCCGGTCGTCCAGGCGATGGTGCCGCGCGGCGTCGACACGGTCGTCCGCGCCGCCATCGACCCGGCCGCCGGCGCCGTCCTCTCCTTCGGGCTGGCCGGTGCCCCCTCCCAGCTGCTCGGCGACATCTCGCACCGGCTGATTCCGGCCACCGACCGCGATGTCGCCGACCAGATCCGGTCGATCCGCGCCGCCCCGCTGCTGTTCGGCTGGCGCGGCTCACAGCCCGTGGACACCACCGCCCTCGCCGAGCTCCTGCTGCGCGTCTCCCGGCTGGTCGATGATCACCCCGAGGTCGTCGGCGTCGACCTCGAGCCGGTCGTCGTCGCACCGCACGGTCTCTCCGTCCTGGGAGCCGCCGTCCGCCTGGCCCGGCCCCCCGCCACCACCGACCTCGGCCCCCGCCGCCTGCCCGTCTACTGAGGCTCTCGCGCCCCGGTACGCCCCGTAAGATGGACCCCATGGCTAAGACCGGTACGACGACCCAGGGGCTGCGCGCCGCGATCGAGCGCAGTGGCTATTACCCGACGCTCGTGGCCGAGGCGGTGCAGGCCGCGGTGGGCGGCGAACCGGTCGTGTCGTACCTCGTGCACCAGGAAACGACCTTCGATGCCAACGAGGTCCGCCGCCATGTCACGGTCCTGGTCCTGACCGGCACCCGCTTCATCGTCAGCCACACCGACGAGCAGGCTGCCGACGCCACCAGCCCCTCGCCGTACGCCACCACCTCGACCGAGTCCGTGAAGCTCGGCCGGATCTCGTCGGTGGTGCTCAGCCGCGTGGTCGCCAACCCCGAGTCGTACACCCCCGGCCAGCTGCCCCGCGAGGTCGTCCTCACCATCGGCTGGGGCGCCGTCGCCCGCCTGGACCTGGAGCCCGCCAGTTGCGGCGACCCCAACTGCGAGGCGGACCACGGCTATACGGGTTCCTCGACCGCCGATGATCTCTCGCTGCGGGTCAGCGAGGCCGGCGACGGCCCGGACTCGGTCCGCGAGACGCTGACCTTCGCCCAGGCGCTCTCCGAGGCCACCGCGGCCACCACCAGCTCCCGCTGATGGTCCACACCGCCCCCGCCTGGCCCGAACCGGCACCTCTCGACCCGCTCACCGCCCCGGTGCCGCAGTACGGCACGGGCTCGCTCGCCGATCTGCTGCCCACCATCACGGCGGGCCAGGGGCTGCGGGAGCTCGCCACCGGGATGGAACTGGCCCCCGCCGACCGCGCCTGCGTCTTCCTCATCGACGGTCTCGGCTGGGAACTGCTGCGCGCCCATCCGGAGGAGGCGCCGTTCCTCACCTCCCTCCTGGGCAGCTCGTTCAACGGCACCGGCCGCCCGCTCACCGCCGGCTTCCCCGCCACCACCGCCACGTCCCTCGCCTCGGTCGGTACGGGTCTGCCCCCGGGCGTCCACGGCCTGGCCGGCTACACCTGCGAGGATCCGGACACCGGTGCGCTGATGAACCAGCTGCGCTGGCGCCCGTGGACCGACCCGCACGTCTGGCAGCCCCATCCGACCGTCTTCCAGCTGGCCGACGCCGCGGGCATCCACACCTGCCAGGTCTCCGCGCCGGACTTCGAGCACACCCCGCTCACGAAGGTGGCGCTCAGCGGCGGCACGTTCCACGGCCGGCTCTCCGCCGAGGAGCGGATGGACCTCGCCGCCGAACAGCTCGCCGCCGGCGACCGCTCGCTGGTCTACACGTACTACTCCGAGGTCGACGGCAAGGGACACCGCTACGGCGTCGACTCCGACGCCTGGCGCGGCCAGTTGATGTACGTCGACCGGCTCGCGCAGCGACTGGCCGAGCAGCTCCCGCCGCGCTCCGCCCTCTACATCACCGCCGATCACGGCATGATCGATATCCCCTTCGGCCCCGAGTACCGGATCGATTTCGACGAGGACTGGGAACTGAGCGCCGGCGTACGCCTGTTGGGCGGCGAGGGACGGGCCCGTCATGTGTACGCGCAACCCGGCGCGTCCGGCGATGTCCTCGCCATCTGGCGCGAGGTGGTCGGCGAGCAGATGTGGGTCGCCAGCCGCGAAGAGGCCATCGCCGCCGGGTGGTTCGGCCCGCGTGTCGACGACCGGGTGCGCGGCCGGATCGGTGATGTGGTGGCGGTGGCGCACGCCGACATGGCGATCATCGCCTCCGAACGCGAGCGGGGCGAGTCGGCGATGGTCGGGCTGCACGGCTCGATGACCCCGGCGGAGCAACTGGTGCCACTCCTGGAAGTCCGTACCTGACCGTCCCCGGCCCCTTCCGCCCCTCCCTCCCCACGAGCCCGAAAGGCCCGCTACCTCCCATGCCCGAGCTGGTGTTCTTCTCCGGAACGATGGACTGCGGAAAGAGCACCCTCGCTCTGCAGATCGAGCACAACCGCTCGGCACGCGGGCTCCAGGGGCTGATATTCAGCCGGAACGACCGAGCCGGGCGCGGCAAGCTCTCCTCCCGCCTGGGCCTGGTCACCGAGGCCGTCGAGGCCGCCGATGACATGGACTTCTACGCCCACATAGTCGGCCGGATCTCCTCCGGCGGCCGGGTCGACTACGTCATCGCCGACGAGGCGCAGTTCCTCGCACCCGACCAGGTCGACCAGCTCGCCCGCGTCGTGGACGACCTCGGTCTGGACGTCTTCGCGTTCGGCATCACCACCGACTTCCGCAGCAAGCTCTTCCCCGGCTCCCAGCGGCTGGTCGAACTCGCCGACCGGATAGAGGTGTTGCAGGTCGAGGCGCTGTGCTGGTGCGGAGCCCGCGCCACGCACAATGCGCGTACCGTCGACGGCCGGATGGTCGTGGAGGGCGCGCAGGTCGTCGTCGGCGATGTCGCCGGCCGCGATGCGACGCGTACACAGGCCGAGGTCGGCTACGAGGTGCTGTGCCGGCGCCATCACCGCAGTCGGCAGACCTCCGCCACCGCCCGCGCCGGCGCGCTCTCCCCGGATGTCCTGCCGGTCGACGCGCCCCGCTGAACCGCCCCTGCGCGCGGGCCGTCAGCGCTTCTGGATGATCGTGAACGAGGCGCCTTCGCCGTCGGTGACCGTCGCGAGCCTGCCGTATGCGGAATCCTGCGGCGGCCGCAGTACCCGTCCGCCGAGTTCGTTGACCCGGCGCACCGCGGCGTCGGTGTCCGGGACGGCGAAGTACGTCATCCAGTACGGCCCCCGGTCCCGCGGCAGGGCGTCCCCCACGCCGTGGATCCCCGCCACCGGTTGTCCCTTGATGTGCAGCGTCACGTAGTCGAAGTCGGTCGCGGCCACGGCCTCCGGCTCGAAGCCGAAGACCCGTTCGTAAAACGGCTCGACGACGCGGGTCTCGCGGGTGACCAGTTCGTTCCACACCGGGGTGCCCGGTTCGCCGCTGACCGCGGTGCCCATCATCGACCTGCCCTGCCAGATGCCGAAGATCGCCCCCTCGGGGTCGGAGCCGATCGCCATCCGTCCCGCGTCGTCCGCGTCCAGCGGGCCCACGCCCACCGTGCCGCCGCAGGAACGGATCTGCTCGGCGGTGGCATCCGCGTCATCGCTCGCCAGGTAGGTGGTCCAGGCGACGGGGAGATGACGATCGCCCGGCAGTTCGCCGACCCCGGCCACTTCCCGGCCGTCGAGGTAGGCGCGGGCGTAGGGACCGAAATGCTGCGGCCCCGGGCGGAATTCCCAGCCGAAGAGGGCGCCGTAGAACTCCTGCGTGGCGGACAAGCTGTGTGCCAGGAGGCTCACCCAGCAGGGCGCGCCGGGCATCCGCCGAGTCGCTGCCTCGGTCGTCATCGTCACTTACTCCTCGGAGCATCGGGGTGCTGGCCATGGGGGGTACGGGCGCGGGTCCCGAGCAGATGCTCGCACCCTGTGACCTGCTGTGCGCCCCGGCCGCGCCGTCCTTGGCGCGTTCACGAGGGAGAATGCCCGTTTTGCTGGTTTGCTTCCGATTCGGTGGCGGCGTCAACTTGCGCAACTCCGCCATACGGAGGGTGGGATCCTGCCTTCTCTACGTAGTCATCGCTACGCAAGGATGAGTCCCATGAATGCCATCATCACCGCTACCGAACTCGCGAGCGAGTTGGCGGGGTCCACCGCCCCGGTGCTCCTCGACGTCCGCTATCAGCTCGGCGGCCCGCCCGGCCGCCCGGAGTACGAGGCCGGGCATCTGCCCGGTGCGGTCTATGTCGACCTCGACAGTCAGCTGGCCTCGGCTCCCGGTCCGGCCGGCCGCCATCCGCTTCCCGATCTCGCCGCGTTCGGCGATGCCATGCGTGCGGCCGGCGTCAGTGCGGGCCGTGCCGTGGTCGTCTACGACGGCGGTCAGGGCTGGGCCGCGGCGCGCGCCTGGTGGCTGCTGCGCTGGTCGGGTCATCCCGATGTCCGGGTACTCGACGGCGGCCTCGCGGCCTGGAAGGAGGCCGGCGGGGCCATGAGTGTCGACAAGGTGACTCCGCGAGCCGGTGACTTCACGCCGGCGCCTGGTGCGCTGCCGTTGCTGACCGCGGACGAAGCGGCCGCTCTGGCGCGTCGGGGCGTCCTCCTGGATGCGCGCGCCGCCGAGCGCTATCGGGGTGAGGTGGAGCCCATCGACAAGGTCGCCGGCCACATCCCCGGCGCTGTCTCCGCGCCCACGACCGAGAACGTCGCCGAAGGCGGCACCACCTTCCGCGATGCGTCGGAGCTGGCCAAGCGCTTCGCGTCGCTGGGCGCCACGGAGGACGCCGAGGTCGGTGTCTACTGCGGCTCCGGCGTCTCCGCCGCCCACGAGGTGCTCGCCCTGGCGGTGGCCGGCATCCCCGCCGCGCTGTACGTCGGCTCCTGGAGCGAATGGTCGAACGACCCGTCCCGCCCGGTGGCCACCGGCCCCCAGCCGGGCTGAGCCCCGCCCGGGGCCGTGCGTGCCCCGGCAGCGCGCCGCCCGCCCCTGGGATCCAGGGGCGGGCGGCGCGTCTGTCGTGGGATTACTCCGGCTTCTTGCGCCGGGTGCCGAAGACGATCTCGTCCCAGCTCGGCACCGCGGCCCGACGGCCCGGCCGTACGCCGTCCGCCTCGGCCTGCCGGTCCGTCGTCCCGGTCAGCCGGTCGCGGTGCCCGGCGACCGCCCGCGGCATCAGCACATCGGCGTACGCGGAACCCGCGCCCGCGCTCGCGCTCGCCGCCGGTGCGGCGGGCTCCTCCAGCTCTTCCTCCACCGCCTCCTCGCCCTGCGGCGCCTTGACGGTCTCCGGCACGACCATGTCACCGCGGAAGCTCGGCACGGCCTCCAGCAGGCTGGTCAGCGAGTCCCGCTCGCGTTCACCGACGGCCTCTTCCGCGACCCTGGGGCCGCTCTCCTCGCCGCCGGCCTGCGCCGCACGCTCGGCCCGCTCGCCGCGGTCCGGGGTCTGGCGGTCCAGGGCGCGGTCCAGCGGCCGGTCGCGCGGCAGCCGCGCGATACGCGGTACGAACGGGAAGCTCGGCTCGGGCGTGTCGTCACTCTCGCCGATCAGCGCCCGCGCCTCGTCGTCCACGGCCTGTACGAGCCGCCGCGGCGGGTCGTACGTCCAGCTCGCGGAGTGCGGCTCGGCCGCGACGCGGTAGACCAGCAGCACTTCCCAGGTGCCGTCGTCCCGTCGCCAGGAGTCCCACTGGACGCTGTCCTTGTCGGCGCCGCGCAGCAGCAGCCGCTCCGCGACCGCCTCGCCGAGCTGCGGGCCGGTGTTCTCGCCGGGACGTCGCACGGGTGTCTTACGGGCCCGCTCGGCCATGAACGCACGCTCGGCCAGGACCGGCCCCTCGAAGCGGCGCACCCGGTCAACGGGGATGCCGGCGAGCTGGGCGACCTCCTCAGCGGAGGAACCGGCTCGTATACGCGCCTGGATGTCCCGCGGACGCAGGTGGCTTTCGACCTCGATCTCGATCTGGCCCAGCCGTGCGCGGTCGTTGCGGACCGCGGCGCGCAGCCGCTCGTCGATCGGAAGCGTGTACTCGGTGCTGTCCGCAGCTTTGAGCACCAGCCGTGTGCCGTCGTTGGAGACGGCCACGACACGCAGTTCGGGCATGGGGACCTCCCGGGTGGTGCCTGCCGACGTCACGTGCGTCGCTGCTTCCGCTAGTCGAGTGTGGCCTGCCCGGGTGCAGCCTGCCACAACATTGCCGAGTTACCCGGCGAGTCGAGGCTTGGCCCAGAAACGCCGTTCATGACACGGTTACCAGTTTGCAATGCCCGGTGACCATGTCGCCTGCCCGGTAAACGATCACCCGTGCCGAGCGACGGCGCCTCGGGTCGAGTGCCGCCTTCAGGGCCCCTCCCGTGGATCCGGGCAGCCGGACGGGATCCCGGGCCAGGGCTCGTCACAGTACTCCATTTGGGCCACTGAAGTGGACCGCCGCGCCGCTGAACTTCTGTTGCGGAAACGGAGTTGGGTCGTCTTGTCGATCTCTCGACCGTCGTCACGGGTGGCGAGATTCACAAAATCTCCAGAACTGGAACTATCCACTTCGCCAAAAGGTCACTTCTCCATGCAAGCTGGATCGAAGGGGCTATCAAAGGTAGGAGATGGACGAAGAAACCGAAAACGACAGGAAGCAGAAGAGGAAGCGGATCGACCTGAGCGTCGCCCAGGTCGCCGGCAGCGCACTCGCGGCGGCCATCGCCGCGTATCTCGCGGGCCGGCTCGGCGTCTACGGAACCATCATCGGCGCGGGTCTGGTCAGTGTCGTGGCCACGACCGGCGGCTCGATATTCCAGCATCTGTTCCGGCGCACCGGCGAACAGCTCAAGGAGGCGTCGGTCACCACCAGGCCGAAGCCGCGCCGCTCCGCTTCCTCCCACCCTCGATCCACAACCGGAGCGGCGGCCCGCGCCCAGCGCACGATGGTGCTGCCGACCTTCGACAAACAGGGCGCGCCGGATGACATCACCGCCGTCGCCGCCAAGACTCCCGGTCCCGATACGGACCGCACCCAGCTGCTTCCGCAGGCCGCCCAGGCGTACCGCCGTGACCCCGCAGGCGCGCACCCCGCGCCGCGGTCCGACGAGGCGACGCGGATGCTGTGCCCGGCCGATGCCGCCGGCGGCGGCCGGCCCACCGACAGAACGCAGCTGGTGCCGCGCCTGGACGACCTGAACGCGGCGCCGGGCCACGCGGCTCCCCGCGCGGGCGACGTCACCGCCGTACTGCCCGCGCCCGGCGAGGCCGAGCACGCCGGGCAGCCCGAGGAGATCAGCGCCGCGACCTACGGCACCCGGCTGCGCGGCTGGAAGCGGCCCGCGCTCGGTGCGCTCGCCGTCTTCGTGCTCGCCATGGGCACGGTCACCGCTACGGAGCTGATGACCGGGTCGACGCCGAGCGGTCAGACGGGCACCACGCTGGGCCGTCTCACCGGCGTGGGAGGGGTCCACCACCAGCAGCCCAGCGGCCCCGGAACGCCGGAACCCGACCGCTCCACCGGCCATGGCAGGCACGGCGGCAACACCGGCGAGCCGACCCCGGACCCCAGCGGCTCCGGCGAGACCGGCAGCGGAAACGAGTCCGGCAGCGGAGCGCAGTCCCCGTCGCCGACCCCGTCCGACGGCGGCAAGAGCTCGTCGGATCCCGAGGCGTCCCCGTCCGGCGAGCCGTCCCCGAGCCGCTCCTCCGGTGGCGGCAGCGAGACCGGCGGTGACAGCGGCGCCGGTTCGACCGGCGGCCAGGACCAGGGCGGGCAGTCGGACCCGGACGGCGCCGGGCAGCAGCAGGCTCCGGCGCCGGACGCCTCCTGACCGCCCGGGTCTACGCCCGGAACGGCCGGCGGCCGGTGCCCCCTTGCGGGGTGTCGGCCGCCGGCCGTGGTCGTCAGTCGCCCAGGACCCGCCGCAGGTAGCCGTTGGTGAAGCGGCGCTCCGGATCCAGCCGGTCGCGTAGCGCGGTGAACTCACCGAACCGTGGATAGGCCTCGGCGAGGTAATCGGCGTCGCGGGTGTGCAGCTTCCCCCAGTGCGGCCGGCCGCCGTGCGCGGTCATGATCCGCTCGGCGGCCGCGAAGTACGCCTCGTGCGGCGTACCGCGGTACATGTGCACGGCGATGTAGACGGTGTCCCGGCCGGAGGCGGTCGACAGCGGGATGTCGTCGGCGGGGGCGAGGCGCACCTCCACCGGGAAGCTCACCTTGAAGTCCGAGCGTTCCACCAGCGTCTTGAGCTCGCCCAGCGCCGCGACGGCGGCCTCGCGGGGCAGCGCGTACTCCATCTCCACGAAGCGCACCCGCCGCGGCGAGGTGAACACCTTGTAGGGGATGTCGGTGTACGTACGGGCCGACAGCGCGCGGCTGGAGATCTTGGCGATGCCGGGTATCGCGGCCGGTATGACGCGGCCGACGGCGCAGGCGACCTGGAAGACGCCGTTGGACAGCAGCTCGTCCTCGACCCAGCCGCTGAGCTTTCCGGGCGGCGCGGCCGGGCCCTGGCTGCGGTTGTTGCGCTTGGTGTTGCAGCTGCCGGTGTGCGGGAACCAGTAGAACTCGAAGTGCTCGTTCTCGGCGACGAACTCGTCGAAGCGGTCGGTCACCTCGTCGAAGGGCATCGGCTCCTCGCGGGCGGTCAGCAGGAACTCCGGTTCCACGGCGAAGGTCAGCTCGGTGATCACGCCGAGTGCGCCGAGTCCCAGCCGCGCGACGTCGAAGACCTCGGGGTTCTCCTTGGCGGAGCAGGCAAGGACCGAACCGTCGGCGGTGACCAGTTCGAGGGCGGTGATCTGGGCGGCGAGGGAGGCCGAGTCGCGGCCGGTGCCGTGGGTGCCGGTGCTGGTCGCACCGGAGACCGTCTGCTCCATGATGTCGCCCATGTTGGTCAGCGACAGCCCGTGCGCGGCGAGCGTCTCGTTGAGGCGCTTGAGGGGCGTACCGGCGGCCACGGTGACCGTCCCGGCCTCGCGGTCCACCGCGCGTACGCCGGTCAGCCGGTCGGGGCGGATCAGCAGCCCGTCGGTGGCGGCCGCCGCGGTGAAGGAGTGGCCGGTGCCGGCCGCCTTCACCGTCAGCCCGTCGTCGGCGGCGGCGCGCACGGCGGCCGCCAGTTCCTCGGTGCTTGCCGGGGCCACGCTCCGGGCGGGACGGGCGGTGACATTGCCCGCCCAGTTACGCCACGGTCCACTGGGACCGCGCCCTCCCGAGCCGCCGACGGCGTTGCTGGCTGCCATGGTGACGTCCCCTCCCTCCGCGCGGGCAGGCCGAGTTCGGCCGCCGTTGGTGTCAGCGCATGATGTCAGCCACCGACACGACATCCAGGCGGGGTGACGGGAATCACATGATCAAGGAATTGGCCGGAATCGCCCGGCTCCCGGACATGTCGTACCGCCGGTAACACGACCGCCGGTCGCGGACGGGCCCAGACGGGCGTCGGGCTCGCTGATGGAGCAGAGGGGGAAGTCGGTTTCGCCGATGGTCCAGAGGGGGCGCGGGGATTTCCGACGGTCCAGAGGGGCGGCCCGCGGTACCGACGGTGCAGAGGGGCGCGACGGCGGTTACCTGACCGGCTCGTCGCTCCGCTGCACGGTGGCAGGGCCCGACCCGGCGACCGGGGTGCCCGGCTCCCGTGGCGTCGGCTGCGGGCGCAGCCTGCGGTAGCCGGCGAACGCCACCAGTGCGGCCAGGACACCCGCCGTGCCCGGCACCAGATAGCCGCGGGCCGCCCCGAAGGCGTCCACGACCCAGCCGCCGGCCGCCGAGCCGAGCGCGACGCCCACCGCGAGCCCGGTGCTCGTCCACGTCATGCCCTCGGTCAGCTTCGCCTGCGGCACATGCTCCTCGACCAGCGCCATGGTGGTCACCATCGTCGGCGCGACGGACAGCCCCGCGACGAACAGCGCGAGCGCCAGCAGCGGCAGCGAGCCCACCAGCTGGAGCGGCACCATGCTGACGGCCATCGCGCAGACCCCCACCACCCAGCGCCGGGACGGGTGCCCCTTGAGATGCAGCAGCCCGAAGACCGCGCCCGCCACGCACGACCCGAGGGCATAGACGGCAAGCACCAGGCTGGCGGCGGATTTGTGGCCCACCTCCTCGGCGAAGGCGACGGTCACCACATCGACCGCCCCGAAGATCGCCCCCGTTGCCACAAACGTCAGCACCAGCACCTGCAGCCCCCGCGAACGCAGCGCGGAACCCTTGGTGTGGTGTTCGCGAGGATGCGGCATCGGTTCCGTACGGCGCTGCGCGGTCAGCCAGAAGACGCCGGCCGCCAGGAAGAACGCCGCCAGCAGCGGCCCGGCCTCCGGGAACCAGGCCGTCGACAGCCCGATGGACAGGATCGGGCCGAAGATGAAGCACATCTCGTCGACGATGGACTCCCACGAGTACGCGGTGTGCAGCTCCCGCGGCGAGCCCCGGTAGATCTCCGCCCAGCGCGCCCGGACCATCGAGCCCACGCTCGGCACGCACCCCACGCACGCCGCGAAGACGAACAGCGTCCAGTCCGCCCAGCGCTGCTGCGCGCTCAGCAGCAGACCGGCGACCGCGACGAGGGCGAAGAGGGTGGCCGGGCGCAGCACCCGCCGCTGGCCGTGCCGGTCCACCAGCCGGGATATCTGCGGGCCGATGGCGGCGGCCGACAGCGCGATCGTCGCGGACAGCATCCCGGCCAGGCCGTAGCGCCCGGTCAGCTGGGAAATCATCGTGACGATGCCGATGCCCATCATCGACAGCGTCATCCGGCCCAGCAGCCCGGCGGCGGAGAAGGACTTCGTGCCGGGGCGGCCGAATATGGCGCGGTAGGGACTGGGCAACGGGGTGCTCCGCCAGGTGAGGACCGAGATTCGCTGAGGAATACAGCCGGTAAGGAACGACTAGGGCCGATACAGCTTACGGGTGCACGCGCGCCGGCCACCTCCGGATTTTCCGCCACCGTCCACCAGGCGCGCAGGGGGTCCCGCCCGCCGCGGCACGGCGAAGGTGGCAGGATCGACGACATGCCCGAACAGTGCGACCCCCGCCCTTACGACGCCCTGCTGTTGCTGTCCTTCGGTGGTCCCGAAGGCCCCGACGACGTGGTCCCGTTCCTGGAGAACGTCACCCGCGGCCGCGGCATCCCCCGTGAGCGCCTCAAAGAGGTCGGTCAGCACTATTTCCTGTTCGGCGGCGTCAGCCCGATCAATGCCCAGAACCGCGAGCTGCTCGACGCGCTCCGCAAGGACTTCGCCGAACACGGCCTGGACCTGCCGGTCTACTGGGGCAACCGCAACTGGGCGCCCTATCTGACCGACACCCTGCGCACGATGGTCACCGACGGCCATCGCCGTATCGCCGTCCTGGCGACCAGCGCCTATGCCTCGTACTCCGGTTGCCGGCAGTACCGCGAGAACCTCGCCGACGCGCTCGCCGCCCTCCAGGCCGAGGGCCTGCCCGTGCCGGCGATCGACAAGCTGCGGCACTACTTCAACCACCCCGGCTTCGTCCGCCCGATGATCGACGGCGTACTGGCCTCGCTCGCCGGGCTGCCCCAGGAAGTACGCCAGGGCGCACACCTCGCCTTCACCACGCACTCCATCCCCACGGCCGCCGCCGATGCCTCCGGTACGCCCGCGGAGCACACCCAGGACGGCGAGGGCGGCGCCTATGTCGCCCAGCACCTGGACGTCGCCCGCGAGATCGCCGCCGCCGTGCACGCGGAGACCGGTGTGCAGCACCCCTGGCGGCTCGTCTACCAGTCCCGCAGCGGCGCCCCGCACATCCCCTGGCTGGAGCCGGACATCTGCGACCACCTGGAGACGGTGCACGCCGAGGGTGCCTCCGCCGTCGTCATGGCCCCCATCGGGTTCGTCTCGGACCACATGGAGGTCAAGTACGACCTCGACACCGAGGCCACCGCCAAGGCCGCCGAGCTGGGGCTGCCGGTCGCCAGGTCGGCCACCGTCGGCGCCGACCCGCGGTTCGCCGCGGCCGTCCGCGACCTCCTCCTGGAGCGGGCGGCCACCGAGCGTGGCCGCTCCCCGGAGCGCTGCGCCCTGGGCGCCCTCGGCGCCTCCCACGACCTGTGCCCGGTTGGCTGCTGCCCCGCCCGTGCGCCCCGCCCGGCCGCCGCCGGCGCGGACTGGCAGGGCCCCGTCACGCAGGCCCCGGCGTAAGCCCGTACGCGCTGCCCGTACGCGCCCCCCCGTACGCCCCCGACCACTGCTCGTCCGAGCAAGGAGCAACGTGCCCGACCCGCTGCACTCCCACCCGACGCCCGCCGATGACGCCGGCGAGACCGCCGAGACGGCCGCCCTGCACGACGAACTCCTCGAGCTGGCCCTGGAGGCCGCCCGCCGCGCCGGGGCGCTGCTGCGCGACGGCCGGCCCGCCGACCTGGGTGTCGCCGCCACCAAGTCCAGCCCCATCGACGTCGTCACCGAGATGGACCTCGCCTCCGAGAAGCTGATCACCACCTTCCTCGCCGAGCGCCGCCCCGACGACGGGTTCCTGGGGGAGGAGGGCGCCAGCGTCGACGGCACCAGTGGCGTCCGCTGGGTCATCGACCCCGTCGACGGCACCGTCAACTACCTCTACGACCTGCCCTCCTGGGCGGTGTCCATCGCCGCCGAGAAGGACGGGGAGACCGTCGTCGGCGTCGTCGCCGCCCCGATGCGCGGCGAGACCTTCCAGGCCGTACGGGGGCGCGGCGCGTTCAAGAACGGTGAGCGCATCCGCCACCGGCCCGCGCCGCCGCTCTCCCAGGCGCTGGTCGGCACCGGCTTCGGCTATCTCACCGAGCGCAGGGCCGCCCAGGCGGAGGTGGTGCGCACCCTGCTGCCGCAGGTCCGCGACATCCGGCGCGGGGGATCGGCCGCGATCGACCTGTGCGATGCGGCCTGCGGACGGCTGGATGCCTACTACGAGCGCGGCCTGAACCCCTGGGACCTGGCGGCCGGCGTGCTGATCGCCGAGGAGGCCGGCCTGCTCACCGGCGGCCGTCCGGGCCGGGCCCCCTCCGGCGAGCTGGCCGTGACCGCCTCCCCGGCCCTGTTCGGGCAGCTGCAGCCCCTCCTGGACGAGCTCGGCGCCTGGCACGACTGAGCCCCGCCGACGGGCTCACCGACGCACGAAAGCGCCCCGGCACCAGCCCTGCGGTGCCGGGGCGCTCCCGTCGTGAACGGCCGGAAGGTCAGGCGGTGCTGACCGCGCCGACCTTCACGCCATGCTCGGTGGCCAGACGCTGCAGGTCCTCAAGCTCTGCCTGCTCGACCTCGGCGAGGAAGTCGTCGCCCGACGCACGGGCACGGTCCAGATCGGCTTCGGTGTTCTTTATGCGCTGCAGAATGCCTGCGGTGAACGCGTCCATGGTGCGCCCCCTCGTCGTGGGTCGGTGGCACAGGGGTGTGCCGACGGTGGGTCGATCACGGCGTGGTCCCTGCGGTGGATCAGCCGTCAAATGACGCCAACAGGGCGTGATCGCGGGTGTGCAGACGTCCTCCCCACCCCAAACCTCACGGAAACCTCAACCCGTCCAGGAATCTGGCCATCCGGCATCCGGCGCCCGCCCTGAACCCCTCCGCCCCCCTCTTACCGCCGGTTTATGGCTCTTCGGGGCAGGATGGAAGGGCTCTGAGTGATGTTGTGCCCTGCCCAAGCGGGCCCTGAGGAAGGACTAGCGACGTGCGTGTACTCGTCGTCGAGGACGAGCAGCTGCTCGCCGATGCTGTGGCCACCGGACTACGCCGGGAGGCCATGGCCGTCGACGTGGTCTACGACGGCGCTGCCGCCCTGGAGCGGATCGCGATCAACGACTACGACGTCGTTGTCCTCGACCGCGACCTGCCGCTGGTGCACGGCGACGACGTCTGCCGCAAGATCGTCGAGCTGGGCATGCCCACCCGGGTCCTGATGCTCACCGCCTCCGGTGACGTCAGCGACCGCGTGGAGGGCCTGGAGATCGGCGCGGACGACTACCTTCCCAAGCCCTTCGCGTTCACCGAGCTGACCGCCCGGGTGCGCGCTCTGGGACGCCGTACGACCGTCGCTCTGCCGCCCGTCCTGGAGCGGGCCGGCATCAAGCTGGACCCCAACCGCCGGGAGGTCTTCCGCGACGGCAAGGAGGTCCAGCTCGCGCCGAAGGAGTTCGCGGTGCTGGAGGTGCTGATGCGCAGCGAGGGCACGGTCGTCTCGGCCGAGCAGCTCCTGGAGAAGGCCTGGGACGAGAACACCGACCCGTTCACCAACGTCGTCCGGGTCACGGTCATGACGCTGCGCCGCAAGCTGGGCGAGCCGGCCGTCATCGTCACCGTCCCCGGTTCGGGATACCGGATCTGACCGGCGATGCCTTCCCTGCCTTCGTTCTCCAAGGCGCACACGCCGCCCCCCGCCACCCCGCCCAAGCCCACCTGGGACCCCCGGCCGCCGACCAGCATCCGGCCGTTCCCCTGGCTGCGGCCCACGATCCGGATACGGCTGACGCTGCTGTACGGCGGCATGTTCCTGATGGCCGGCATCGTGCTGCTGACGATCATCTACATGCTGGCCGCCGACGCGCTGAGCATGGGAAACCAGCTCCCCTTCAAGATCGTGGGCGCGAAGGAGCTGACGATCGAAAGCGCCAGCTGCCGCGGGCTGTCCTCCCCCGTCATTGCCGTGGATCAGCTCAACAGCGCGGTCGCCGGGTGTCTTCAGCACCAGCGTGCGGGGGCCCTCAACACCCTCCTCAACCGCTCCCTCCTCGCCCTGCTCGGCCTGACCCTCGTCGCCTTCGCCTTCGGCTACGCCATGGCAGGCCGGGTGCTCTCCCCGCTGGGCCGCATCACGCGCACCGCCCAGCGGGTGGCGGGTTCCGATCTACACCGGCGGATCGAGCTGGGCGGGCCCGACGACGAGCTGAAGGAGCTCGCCGACACCTTCGACGAGATGCTGGACCGCCTGGACCGGGCCTTCGAGTCGCAGCGTCGCTTCGTCTCCAATGCCTCGCACGAGTTGCGTACCCCTCTGGCGATCAACCGCACCTTGCTGGAGGTCCAGCTCGCCGACCCGGACGCGTCCCCCGAGCTCGCGCAGCTCGGCAAGACGCTGCTGGCGACCAACGAGCGCAGCGAGCAGCTGGTGGAGGGACTCTTGCTGCTCGCCCGCAGCGAGAACAGGGTCGTCGACAAGAAGCCCGTCGATCTCTCCGAGGTCGCCGCCCAGGCCGTCGACCAGACCCGCGAGGAGGCGCACTCGAAGGGCGTGGAGCTGCGCGGCGTCCGCCAGCAGGTCTTCGTCCAGGGCAACGGCGTCCTGCTGGAGCGGATCGCGCTGAACCTCGTCCAGAACGCCGTGCGCTACAACGTCCCCGAGGACGGATGGGTCGAGGTCGGTACGGAGCCGCAGCCCGGCTGCGCGGTCATGGTGGTCTCCAACACCGGGCCGGTCGTCCCGGCCTATGAGATCGAGAACCTCTTCGAGCCGTTCCGGCGGCTGCGCACCGAGCGCACCGGCAGCGACAAGGGCGTGGGCCTGGGCCTGTCCATCGTGCGCTCGGTGGTGCGTGCCCACGACGGCAGCATCACGGCCGAGCCGCGCGAGGGCGGCGGGCTGGTGGTGCGGGTCGTCCTGCCGCTCTGAGCCCGCCGGGCGCCGGGCGATCGTCGCGTGGCGCCCGGCGGGGCCGTGCGCGGGGCTGTGCGGCCGCTGGAGGCGTCGCGCGGGCTCTCCGACGGTTTCGGACATGCGTGCGCATGATCGCCCGCCGGACGGCCGTACACCGCCTCGCCTCCCGGTTTGACGAGAAGGCCGGTCACCATGGATCCTTCGCCCCGAGTTCGCTTTGCGCGGAATTCGGCCGGTCCTTCCGGCGCCCGGGGCGTGTGTGATCCCTCACAAGCGCGAATTTCCGGCCATCTACAGTGAGTGATCAAAATACCTGGTAGAAAGCCGGGAAAATCCGGGTTTCCCGGGGGCCTGATCACGGGAAGTACACGTGATGGGCTGCGCGAGGTGCGACTTTCGGACCGTGTACGGTCCTGATCGCCATCCAAACCGATCACCTCTTCAGGGGTGCGGTTGGGTGTCGATTGAGTAACAGACCTTGATGTGAGGCAAAATCTCCGCCTCAGGTCGGGCACAAGTCCGGCCTCTCACGCGTTACGAGCGCTGAGACACCGCAGACACCCAGAGGGGGAGAGCGAAAATGGCTACGGATTACGACACCCCACGCAAGACCGATGACGACCTCAATGAGGACAGCATCGAAGAACTGAAGTCGCGGCGGAACGACAAGTCCGCCTCGGCCGTCGACGTCGACGAGTTCGAGCAGGCCGAGGGCCTGGAACTGCCCGGCGCGGACCTGTCCAACGAAGAGCTTGCGGTGCGCGTGCTGCCCAAGCAGCAGGACGAGTTCACGTGCATGAGCTGCTTCCTGGTCCACCACCGCAGTCAGCTGGCCGCGGAGGACAAGAACGGCAACCCGATCTGCCGCGACTGCGCGGCCTGAGAACGGCCGACGCCGTGCCAGGCGTGAACCCGTTCCGTAAGGGACCAAGGGGCGAGAAAGGTCCGGCGGCCGGCGCACGATCACGCGAAGAAAACGCGCCCGTGCCCGCCGACCCGACCGCCCTGCCCGCGGAGCGGACGACCGGCACACCGCAGTGGGGGCACCGCCCGCTCGGGCGAAGCCGAGAGCGGGGGAGAGGCCGCACGGCCTCGCTCGGGGCCACGGCCGTCCGCGGTGCCCGGACCGGCCGCGCCGGCGCGCGGGCGAGAGTCGCGGCCATCGCCGACCGGATCGTCGACACCGCCCCGCGCATCCCGGTCCGCGACCTTGCCACCTTGCGCGCGCAGTTTCCCGGCCTGACCCCCGAGGAGCTGGCGGACAAGCTGGTCGCGGGTGCCTGCAAGGGCACCGCCACCGTCGGCGCGGGCGTGGGCGCGGCGGCGATGCTGCCCGCACCGCCCGCCATGCTGTACGAGCTGACCGCCGAGATCGTCGGCGTCGCCTCCGTGGAGATCAAGCTGATCGCCGAGCTCCACGAGGTCTACGGCCTGCGGCCCCCGGGGAACCGCAGACAGCGCGCGATGGCCATGCTGACCTCCTGGACGGAGGAGCGGGGCATCGAGATCACCAAGCCCGCGACCCTGAACATCGCGCTGGGCGCGCAGATGCGGCGCGAACTGCGTCAGCAGGTCATGAAGCGCACCCTGCGCAACCTTCCCAACCTCACGCCGTTCCTGGTGGGCGCCGCCGTGGGCGCGTTCATGAACCGCCGCGACACGGGACGGCTGGCCCACAAGATCCGCAAGGACCTGCGCGCCGCCCAGGTCCCCTGGGACGCCCTTCCGGGCCCCCTACGGGCCTGACGGCCCCTTGGGCGCCGACCGCCGCGCCGTCAGGCGCGTACGGCCGCCAGCGCCGCCACCAGGCGCTCCGGCTCGCGCGTCGAGAGATATGCGTACGGCGTCGGGTCCCCGGGATCGGTGATCTCCACCCGCACCGCGGTACGGATATAGCCGCGCAGCAGCATGAAGGCCCGCGCATCGGCCTTGTGCGTGCGCCAGGCCAGCGCCTCGTCCGCGTCCAGCGCCCGCGCCTCGCCCAGCGCCGCCACCGGGATCTTCGCGTCACCCGCGATCAGCGAGTCGCCGACCACCCGGATCCGCGCCGAGCCGTACGAGCTCACCGCCACCGCCGAGAGCGCCGCGCCGCCGATCAGCCCGCCGAGCATCGGCAGCGTTCCCAGCGGGAGCAGCATCAGGGCGCAGGCGACGCCGATCAGCGCGGCGATCACCCACCAGGACCGGGGCGCGGTGAGGCGTTCTTCGTACGACTGCATGGCTCCAGCTTGGCACGGCGGCGCGGGCCCGTTACGCGCGCGGGTAGGGTCTGCACTCGTGAGTGGAACTGACGAACCCAGGGGGCGGCTGACGCCACCGAAGGACGCCGTCGCTCCGGTGCGGCATCCGGAGGCGCCGGCACCCGGCGAACTCCTCGGCGCGCACTACGACCGGTGCTTCGGCTGCGGTACGGGTCAGCCGCACGGCCTGCACCTGGAGGCGCGGGCCGGCGACGGTGTGAGCGTACGGGCCGAGTTCACCGTCAAGGAGGCCCACCAGGGCGCCCCGGGCCTCGCGCACGGCGGAGTGCTGGCCACCGCGCTGGACGAGACGCTCGGCTCGCTGAACTGGCTGCTGCGGGTGATCGCGGTGACCGGCCGGCTGGAGACGGACTTCCTGCTGCCGGTGCCGCTGGACACCGTGCTGCACCTGGACGCGCGGGTCACCGCGGTGCACGGCCGGAAGATCTACTCGAGTGCCGTGGGCCGGATAGGCGGGCCCGAAGGCCCGGTCGCGGTGCGCGCGGAGGCCGTGTTCATCGAGGTCAAGGTCGATCACTTCATCGACAACGGACGGACCGAGGAGATCCAGGCGGCGATGGCCGACCCGGACCAGGTCAAGCGAGCGCGTGCCTTCGAGGTGAACCCGTGAGTCAGGTACGGAATCCGGTGGATGTGCTGCTGCGGCGGCTGGATCCGGAGGTGCCCGTTCCGTCGTACGGGCATCCCGGTGACGCGGGTGTGGATCTGGTGACCACCGCGGCCGCCGAGCTGGCGCCGGGGGAGCGCGCCGTGCTGCCCACCGGGGTGTCGATCGCACTGCCCGATGGGTATGCGGCATTTGTGCACCCCCGCTCGGGTCTCGCCGCCCGGTGCGGCCTGGCGTTGGTGAATGCTCCCGGGACGGTCGATGCCGGGTACCGTGGGGAGATCAAGGTGATCGTGGTCAATCTGGACCCGCGCGAGAGTGTGCGGTTCGAGAGGTTCGACCGGATCGCCCAACTGGTCGTCCAGCAGGTCGAGAAGGTGCGCTTCCACGAGGTGGCGGAACTTCCCGGCTCGGCGCGGGCCGAGGGGGGATTTGGTTCCACCGGCGGTCATGCGGCGGTGGGTGGCTCCACGGGCGGGAATGGATACGCGTCGGTCGGTGCCGACCGGGAAGGATAGTGACGTGTTCGGACGTCGCAAGAAGAACGAGGCTCACGAGGAGCCGACGCAGGACACCGCGCTCGCCGAGGAGGCAGCGGTGAGCGACGCCGACGAGGACGAGGCGAGCGAGCAGCGGCTCAACCTCCCGCCCGCGCCGCGGCCCGACGGCCCCTGGGACTCGTCGGAGGTCAAGGAGCCCGGCGAGGGCCGGGTGGACCTCGGCGGTCTGTTCGTGCCCGGTGTCGAGGGCATGGAGCTGCGGGTGGAGGTCGCCGGGGACGCGATCGTCGCCGCGACCGTGGTGCTGCAGGACAGCGCCGTACAGCTGCAGGCCTTCGCCGCCCCCAGGAACGAAGGCATCTGGGGCGAGGTCCGCGAGGAGATCGCCTCCGGCATCACCCAGCAGGGCGGCGCCATCGACGAGGTCGAGGGCCCGTTGGGCTGGGAGCTGCGCGCGCAGGTCCCCGTACAGCTGCCGGACGGGACGAACGGCGTGCAGGTCGTGCGCTTCGTCGGCATCGACGGCCCCAGGTGGTTCCTGCGCGGTGTGATCTCCGGGCAGGGCGCGGTGCAGCCGCAGGCCGCCGGGGTGCTGGAGCACATCTTCCGGGACACCGTGATCGTCCGTGGCGAGGCCCCGATGGCGCCGCGCGACCCGATCGTCCTGAAGCTGCCGGACGACGCCCAGATGGTGCCGGACGGTGTGCAGCAGGACGCGGCCGGAGGCTCGCGCTTCGGCGGCGGCGTGGACCGCCTGGAGCGCGGTCCGGAGATCACCGAGATCCGCTGACACATCCCCGGACCGGCCGGCGCGCGGATGCGCCCAGGTCGGCCGGATCGCGAGGGTCGTGAGGGCCCGTATCCCCGTTGAGGGGGTGCGGGCCCTTGGTGTTTGTGCAGGTCAGGTCGGCACGCGTATGGAATTCGTCAACGGAGCGCTAATGGCCGTAAGGGAGGCGTCAATGGCGGTCATATGACGTCGGAAGGGCGCTTTGCTTTGGGGGTCCTCATCCCCCGTCCCTCTAGGAGCACACGATGGCCGACGTGGCCTTCGTCGTTGTCACGGTCGCGGTCTTCGCGCTGGTGGCCCTCGTCGCCAAGGGGGTGGCGAAGCTGTGACCATCGAGAACATCGTCGGCCTCATCGTTGCCGTCGCCCTGCTCGGTTACCTGGTCCTCGCCCTCGTCTTCCCGGAGAGGTTCTAAGGTGACGACTGCTGCTGCCGCAGCGGGCCACATGAGCCCCGTTCTCGCAAGTGTGCTCCAGCTGATAGCGCTGATCGCGGCGCTGGCCCTGGCGTACCGTCCGCTCGGCGACTACATGGCCGCCGTCTACAGCTCCCCCAGGCACCTCCGCGTCGAGAAGATCATCTACCGCTGCATCGGCGCCAACGCGGACGCCCAGATGCGCTGGCCGGCCTATCTGCGCGGCGTTCTGGCCTTCTCCGCGGCGGGTGTGCTCTTCCTCTACCTGCTGCAACGCCTCCAGGGCGGCCTGCCGCTGTCCCTCGGCTTCGCCTCGATCAGCCCGGACCAGGCGTTCAACACCGCCGCATCCTTCGTCGCCAACACCAACTGGCAGTCCTACAGCGGCGAGCAGGCCATGGGCCACGTCGTGCAGACCGCCGGGCTCGCGGTGCAGAACTTCGTCTCCGCGGCCACCGGTATGGCCATCGCGATCGCCCTGGTCCGCGGCTTCGCCCTCCCCCGAACCCTCGGCTCCGCTCGAGCAGGGGGGACCCCCATCCGTACGGGCGACCTCGGCAACTTCTGGGCCGACCTGGTGCGCGGCACCGTACGGGTGCTCGTCCCGATCGCCGTCGTCGGCGCCATCGTCCTGGTGGCCTGCGGCGCCGTCCAGAACTTCTCCGGCATCCACGAGGTCGGACAGTTCATGGGCGGTACCCAGCAGACCAACGGCGGCGCGGTGGCGTCCCAGGAGGTCATCAAGGAGCTGGGCACCAACGGAGGCGGCTACTTCAACGCCAACTCCGCCCACCCCTTCGAGAACCCCGGCGCCTTCACCAACCTCTTCGAGATCTTCCTGATCCTGGTCATCCCGTTCGCGCTGACCCGCACCTTCGGCAGGCTCGTCGGCAATGTGAAGCAGGGCTACGCGATCCTCGCCACCATGGGCGTGATCTGGCTCGGCTTCACCGCCCTGATGATGTGGACCGAGTTCGCTCACGGCGGCCCGGCCCTGCAGGCCGCGGGCGCCGCCATGGAAGGCAAGGAGACCCGGTTCGGTACCGGTTCCTCCGCGATCTTCTCCGTGGCCACCACCCTGACCTCCACCGGAGCAGTGGACTCCTTCCACTCCTCGTTCACCGCCTTCGGCGGCGGCATCCAGCTGCTCGGCATGATGCTGGGTGAGATCGCCCCCGGCGGCGTGGGATCCGGCCTCTACGGCATGCTCGTCATGGCGATCATCGCGGTGTTCATCGCGGGCCTGATGGTGGGCCGTACGCCCGAGTACCTCGGCAAGAAGATCGGCACCCGCGAGATCAAGCTCGCCGCCTGCTACATCCTCATCACGCCCACCCTGGTGCTCGGCTTCACCGCCGCGTCCATGGTGCTGCCGGACGCGCTGGGCTCGATTCTCAACACCAAGGCCATGGGCGCCGGTTCGCACGGCTTCTCCGAGGTGCTCTACGCGTTCACCTCCGGCGCCAACAACAACGGCTCCGCCTTCGCCGGACTGAACGCCAACACCCCCTGGTACAACACCACGATCGGTCTGGCGATGCTGCTCGGCCGCTTCCTGCCGATGGTGTTCGTGCTCGCGCTGGCCGGCTCGCTCGCCGAGCAGAAGCCGATCCCCGAGACCGCGGGCACCCTCCGTACCGAAAAGCCGCTCTTCGCCGGGCTGCTCGTCGGCACGATCCTGATCATCACCGGTCTGACGTACTTCCCGGCGCTGGCCCTCGGGCCGCTGGCGGAGGGTCTGTCATGACCGCCCCTGTGAAACCGGAAGGGCCCGGCTCCATGGCCTCCAGTTCGACAGCTACTCCGACGCGCGCTCCGCACCAGGACGTCCCCAGCGGGCACAAGCCCGACGACGGCCGTGTGGGCGGCGGTCTCTTCGACCCCAAGCAGCTGGTCAAGTCCTTCCCGGACGCGATACGCAAGCTCGACCCGCGGGTGATGGTCAAGTCCCCCGTGATGTTCGTGGTCGAGGTCGGTTCCGTGCTGACCACGATCTTCGCGTGCACGTCCCCCTCGGACTGGTTCGGCTGGGCGATCGCGGTCTGGCTGTGGCTGACCGTCATCTTCGCCAACCTCGCCGAGGCGGTCGCCGAGGGCCGCGGCAAGGCGCAGGCCGACACCCTGCGCAAGGCCAAGACCGATACCGTGGCGCGCCGGCTGAGCGGTGCGACGGAGGAGCAGGTACCCGGTACCGAGCTGCGCATCGGGGACCTCGTCGTCTGTGAGGCCGGCGACATCATTCCCGGTGACGGCGATGTCGTCGAAGGCGTCGCCTCGGTGGACGAGTCCGCGATCACGGGCGAATCGGCCCCGGTGATCCGGGAGTCGGGCGGCGACCGCTCGGCCGTCACCGGCGGTACGAAGGTCCTCTCCGACCGCATCGTCATCAAGATCACGACGAAGCCCGGCGAGACCTTCATCGACCGGATGATCAACCTCGTCGAGGGCGCCGCACGGCAGAAGACCCCCAATGAGATCGCGCTGAACATCCTGCTCGCGTCGCTCACCATCGTCTTCCTGCTGGCGGTCGTCACCCTCCAGCCGTTCGCGATCTACGCCGGCGCCGAACAGCCCATGATCGTGCTGCTCGCGCTGCTGGTCTGTCTGATCCCGACGACGATCGGCGCGCTGCTGTCGGCCATCGGCATCGCCGGCATGGACCGGCTCGTGCAGCGCAACGTCCTGGCGATGTCAGGACGCGCCGTCGAAGCGGCGGGCGATGTATCGACATTGCTGCTCGACAAGACCGGCACCATCACCCTCGGCAACCGCCAGGCCGCCGAGTTCGTGCCCGTACGGGGGACGACCGAGGCGGAGGTCGCGGACGCCGCGCAGCTGTCCTCGCTGGCCGACGAGACGCCCGAGGGCCGCTCCATCGTGGTCCTCGCCAAGGAGAAGTACGGGCTGCGCGAGCGGCACCAGGGTGAGTTGGTGGACGCGGAGTGGATCCCGTTCACCGCGCAGACCCGTATGTCGGGCGTGGACGTGGACGGCCGCAAGGTCCGCAAGGGCGCGACCGGTTCGGTGATCGCCTGGGTCAAGGAGCGCGGCGGCACCGTCGCCGACGACGCCCAGCAGCTCACCGACACCATTGCGCAGGCCGGCGGCACGCCGCTGCTGGTCGCTCTGGAGGACGAGCGCGGTCCGCGCGTCCTGGGCGTCATCCACCTCAAGGACGTCGTCAAGGACGGCATGCGCGAACGCTTCGTCGAGCTGCGCCGGATGGGCATCAAGACCGTCATGATCACGGGCGACAACCCGCTGACGGCGAAGGCGATCGCGGATGAGGCGGGGGTGGACGACTTCCTGGCGGAGGCGACGCCCGAGGACAAGATGGCGCTCATCAAGCGGGAGCAGGCGGGCGGCAAGCTGGTCGCGATGACCGGCGACGGGACGAACGACGCTCCGGCGCTGGCGCAGGCGGATGTCGGTGTGGCCATGAACACCGGGACCTCGGCCGCCAAGGAGGCCGGGAACATGGTGGACCTGGACTCCAACCCGACCAAGCTCATCGAGATCGTCGAGATCGGCAAGCAGCTGCTGATCACCCGCGGGGCGCTGACGACCTTCTCCATCGCCAACGACGTCGCGAAGTACTTCGCGATCATCCCGGCGATGTTCGCGGTGGCCTACCCGGGCCTGGACACCCTCAACATCATGCGGCTCTCCAGCCCCAACTCCGCGATCCTCTCCGCGATCATCTTCAACGCGCTGATCATCATCGCGCTGGTGCCGCTCGCCCTCAAGGGCGTGCAGTACCGCCCGGTCAGCGCCGACAAGATGCTTCGGCGCAACCTCGCCGTCTACGGGCTCGGCGGCCTGATCGCCCCCTTCATCGGCATCAAGCTCATCGACCTGCTCATCTCTCTCATCCCCGGAATCGGGTGACCGCCATGAACAACTCCGTAAGCAACACCGCCCGGTTGATCGGGGCGGGGCTGCGCGCCCTGCTCGTACTGACCGTGGTCTGCGGGGTCATCTACCCGCTGGTGGTCACCGGAGTGGCGCAGGCGGCGTTCGCCGGCAAGGCCAACGGCTCCGAGGTGAGTTACCGGGGCAATGCCGTCGGCTCCTCGCTGATCGGCCAGCGCTACGACAAGGGCCGGGACAAGGCCGGAAATCCCATACCGGACCTGAAGTTCTTCCAGCCGCGCCCGTCGGCGGGGCTGGGCAGCAACAAGACCAACGGCGTCAACACGCAGTACGACCTCCAGGTCTCCGGTGCCTCCAACCTGGGTGCCACCAACACCGATCTGATCAGGGCGGTGAAGGAACGCAAGAAGTGGGTCGCCACGACGTACGGGGTCCCCGAGTCGAAGGTCCCGGCGGATGCGGTGACGTCCTCCGGCTCCGGCCTCGACCCCGACATCTCCCCGGAGTTCGCGCGGCTGCAGGCCGCTCGGGTGGCCCAGGAGAACCACCTTCCCGCCGGCAAGGTCCGGCAGCTGGTCGAGGACCACACCGAGGGACGCGCCCTGGGCTTCATGGGCGAACCGCGGGTGAACGTCCTCGAGCTGAACATCGCGCTGAAGGAGCTGGTGCGGAGCCAGGGCTGAGCGGTCGGCGCGGCGGGCGGTACCGGGGAGATGTTCCCGGGGCCGCCCGTCGTGCCGTGTTCAGCCGCGTACGGCTGGTCGCCGCCGTACGCCCGTACGCCCGACGGTGGGGGAGTGCGCCTCGGGCACCCCTTAAAGGGCCCTCGTCCTAAAGGGCCTCGTCCTCAAGGGACGTCAGCAACGCCTCCAGCAGGCCGGGAAACCTTGTGCCGAGGTCGGCGCGGCGCAGTTGCACATAGCGGTTGCGGCCGACGACCCGCGTGGAGGTGATCCCGGCCTCGCGCATGATCCGCATATGGTGCGACACCGTTGACTTGTGCAGATGGCCGAGTCCCAGCCGCTCCGAAGAGCAGTCGTACTGCTCGCCGCTCGCGTAGATCCGCAACAGGTGCAGCCGGGTCGGATCCCCGAGCGCATGCAGCACCTTCACCAGCTCGATGTCCGCGGTCTCCGGCTGCTCCAGCAGCACACCCTCGCCGTCATCCGCAGCGCCGCCGCTCACCGCGGCCTCCTTCCGTCGCTCCTCTGCACCCGCACACCCTAATTTCCCTCCCGGCTCCCTCTCCCCAAATTGTTTGACAATCATCCAACAGTCTCTATTGTTTGACGCACGTCAAACTTACCCGCCCTCTCCCCTCCGTGCTGGGAAGGACTTCCGTGCGTCTTCGTCTGCTGCTGCTCGCCCTGGGCACCTTCGCCATGGGCACCGATTCCATGGTCATGGCCGGCATCCTCGGCCTCGTGGCCCGCGACCTGGGCATCTCCGTCCCGGCGGCCGGCCAGATGGTCACCGTCTTCGCCCTGTCCTACGCGGTGCTCGCCCCGGTGCTCGCGACCGCCGCCGCCAGATGGCCGCGCCGCGGTGTGCTGCTGGCCGCGCTCACCGTCTTCACCGTGGCCAATGCGCTCAGCGCCGTGGCGCCCAACTATCCGGTCCTGCTGGCCACCCGGGTGCTGGCGGCGGCCGGCGCCGCGCTCTACACGCCCACCGCCAACGCCGTGGCCACCACCCTCGTACCGCCCGAGCGGCGCGGCCGCGCGCTGGCCACCGTCCTCGGCGGTATGACGGTGGCCACCGCGCTCGGCGTGCCCCTGGGCACCTACATCGGCCGCACCGACTGGCGGCTGACGATGTGGCTGGTGGTGGTCCTGGGGGCCGCCGCGTTCCTGGGCCTCGCCCTCCTGCTGCGCGGCCTGCCGGCCCCCACCGCCGCACCCGGCCTGCGCGCCCGCCTCGTCCCGCTGCGCAATCGCCGCGTCCTGGGCGCCGCCGCCACCACCCTGACGTTCTTCCTGGCCATCAACGTCGTCTACATCTTCCTCGGCACGGCGGTACGCCCTGCCACCGGCGGCGACGCCGGCCGGCTCAGCCTGATCATGCTCGTCTCCGGAGTCGCCTCGGTCGCCGGCAACTGGCTGGGAGGCCGGGCCGTGGACCGGCTGGGGGTACGCATCGTCCAGCTCACCGGCAGCGCACTGGCCGCGACGATGTTCCTCGTCCTGCCCTGGGCCTCCGCCACGATGACCGGCGCGCTGATCTACGCCGCACTCGCCCCGCTCGCCGCCTGGGCGGTCGCCGTCGCGCTGCCGCACCGCCTGGCCTCCCTCGACCCGCCCAACGCGCCGCTGCTGATCTCCCTCAACAGCAGCGCTCTCTACCTGGGCATGGCCGCCGCGGGCGGTGTCGGCAGCCTCGCGCTCACCGTCCTCGGCAGCCACTGGTTCCCGCTCGCCTCGGCCGCGCTGACGCTCGTCGCACTGGTGCTGGCGGCCGTCACCACGCGCCGGAGCACGCCACATGCGGGCACGGTCGTGGCCGGGGATGTGGACGTGGACGCGGGAGCCGATGGCGGCCGGCGGGAGGCGACGAAGGCCGGTCCGTCGTGCAGCGGCGGGCCCGGGAGTCCGGCGTCCACCGCCTCCGAAGGCGCCGCCCCCGCGACGCGCTGAGCCCGGCCGGACCCGAACTCGGCCTCGTGGCCGGGGCTTCCCGCCCGCCGAAAGCGGTCGGTGTCCCGTTGCCTCCCGTACCTCACGTACCCCATGTACGTGAGGTACGCGGCCGCGCAACGGAACCGGGCCGCGTGCCGTGACCGCCCGTCAGTCCGCAGGTCGTACGGGTGCCGCCCGGGAAGGCCGCGGCTACCAGACGTCACCCTCGCGCCAGTCGCAGGCGAGGTCCGCGTCGAGGTCGAGCGCGGCCGCCGCCGGCAGGACGTAGAGGCAGCCGTCCTCGTCGGGTGTGCGGCGGATGCCGTCCGGGCTCAGGGTCCAGGAGCTGCCGCGCCACAGCTGCCAGCCGCGCGCCGCGTAGAAGTCCGCGGCGTCCTCGGCGGCGCCCAGCGCGCCGAGGTCGTAGGCGCCGCGTACCACCCTTTCCAGGGCGTCCATCAGGGCGGCGCCGTGGCCCCGGCCGCGGCGGTCCGCGCGGACGCCGACGCCCTCCACATAGCCGCAGCGCAGCGCCCGGCCGCCGTGCAGCAGCCGGCGCTGGACGACGGCCGCATGGCCGATGAGTTCGCCGTCCTCGTGGACCAGCGCATGGATACCGCCGAGCGAGTGTTCCCAGTCCTCCGCGGTCATGTCGTCGAACACGTCGTACAGCAGGGTGCGGGCCGCCTTGAGGGTGGCGGCGTCCAGGGCGGAGGTATGAGCGGTACGCAACTCGGCCATGCGGGCATCCTCGCAGTCGGTGCGCGCCCGGGCGACGGAGTTTTCGGCGGCCGGTCCGCGCGGCGGGACGGGCCCGCGCAGGGGGGCGGGCGTCTCCGGACCACGGTGCGGCGGCCCGTGTATCAGAGTCGCGTCAAAACCGCACCCGAAGCCGCCACCTGCGGCTTTTGTCCCCCTGTGGGGTCTGTAGGGTCGCAGCAGGCCCAGCCCGGTGGGGGCGGCCTTCACGTAAGACAATGGGGCCATGGCACGCGGCAAGCTACGGATATATCTCGGCGCGGCACCGGGCGTCGGCAAGACGTACGCCATGTTGTCCGAGGCGCACCGGCGCATGGAGCGCGGTACGGATGTCGTGGTCGGCTTCGTCGAGCACCACGGCAGGCCGCGTACCGAGGTGATGCTGCACGGACTCGAGCACATCCCGCGCCGGGATCTGGAGTACCGCGGCACGTCATTCACCGAAATGGACGTGGACGCCGTACGGGAACGACGGCCGGCGGTGGCGCTGGTCGACGAGCTCGCGCACACCAACATCCCCGGGTCGCGCAACGACAAGCGCTGGCAGGACATCGAGGAGTTGCTGGAAGCCGGGATCGATGTGATCTCGACCGTCAACATCCAGCACCTGGAGTCGCTCGGGGATGTCGTCGAGTCGATAACGGGTGTGCGTCAGCAGGAGACCGTCCCGGACGAGGTCGTCCGCCGCGCCGACCAGATCGAATTGGTCGACATGTCGCCACAGGCGCTCCGCCGCCGGATGGCGCACGGCAACATCTACCAGTCCGACAAGGTCGACGCCGCCCTGTCCAACTACTTCCGGCCGGGCAACCTCACCGCGCTGCGCGAGCTGGCGCTGCTGTGGGTCGCCGACCGGGTGGACGAATACCTGCAGGAGTACCGCGCGGAGCACTCGATCCGCTCCACCTGGCAGGCGCGGGAGCGCATCGTCGTCGGGCTGACCGGCGGCCCCGAGGGCCGTACGCTGATCCGCCGCGCGGCCCGGATGGCGGCGAAGGGCTCGGGCAGCGAGGTACTCGCCGTCTACATCGCGCGCAGCGACGGGCTGACCTCGGCCTCGCCCAAGGAACTCGCCGTCCAGCGCACGCTGGTGGAGGACCTGGGCGGTACGTTCCATCACGTCATCGGGGACGACATCCCGCTCGCCCTGCTGGAGTTCGCGCGCGGGGTGAACGCCACTCAGATCGTGCTCGGATCGAGTCGCCGCAAGGCCTGGCAGTACATCTTCGGACCGGGCGTGGGGGCCACGGTCGCCCGCGAGTCGGGACCCGACCTCGATGTGCACATCGTGACGCACGACGAGGTGGCCAAGGGCCGGGGGCTGCCGGTGGCGCGCGGGGTGCGGCTGGGGCGGGCCCGGATCCTGGCCGCCTGGCTGGTCGGCGTGGCCGGTCCGGCGCTGCTCTCGCTGCTGCTCACCGGCATCACGAACGGCCCCGGGCTGGCCAATGACGTCCTCCTCTTCCTCTTCCTGACGGTCGTCGCGGCGCTGCTCGGCGGGCAACTGCCGGCGCTGGCATCGGCCGCGGTCGGCTCGCTGCTGCTCAACTTCTACTTCACGCCGCCCACCCACACCCTCACGGTCAGCGACCCCAAGAACATCGTCGCCATCGCGGTCTTCTTCGCGGTGGCGGTGTCGGTCGCCTCGGTGGTGGATCTCGCCGCCCGCCGCACCCACCAGGCCGCCCGGCTGCGTGCCGAGTCGGAGATCCTGTCCTTCCTCGCGGGCAGCGTGCTGCGCGGCGAGACGACGCTGGACGCCCTGCTGGAGCGGGTACGCGAGACGTTCGGCATGGACACGGTGGTGCTGCTGGAACGCGCCGGCGACGTCGACCCGTGGACGTGTGCGGGCCGCGCCGGCGACGTCAAGGACGGCGAGCCGCTGCTGCGCCCCGAGGACGCCGACGTCGACATGCCGGTGGGCGACCACATGGCGCTGGCGCTGACCGGCCGGGTGCTGCCCGCCGAGGACCGCCGGGTGCTGGCCGCGTTCGCCGCCCAGGCCGCCGTCGTACTGGACCGGCAGCGGCTGGTGGGCGAGGCGGAGCGGGCCCGCGAGCTGGCCGAGGGCAACCGGATCAGGACGGCGCTGCTGGCCGCGGTCAGCCACGATCTGCGCACCCCGCTCGCGAGCATCAAGGCGTCGGTCACCTCCCTGCGCTCCGATGACGTCGCCTGGTCCCCGGAGGACGAGGCGGAGCTGCTGGCGGGCATCGAGGCGGGCGCCGACCGGCTCGACCACCTGGTCGGCAACCTGCTGGACATGTCCCGGCTGCAGACCGGCACGGTCACCCCGCTGATCCGCGAGATCGACCTCGACGAGGTGGTCCCGATGGCGCTCGGCGGCGTACCGGAGGGCAGCGTCACCCTCGACATCCCCGAGGAGCTGCCGATCGTGGCCGTCGACCCGGGGCTGCTGGAACGTTCTGTCGCCAATCTCGTCGAGAACGCCGTGAAGTACAGCCCGGACGGCGCGGCGGTGCTGGTCTCCGCCAGCGCGCTCGGCGACCGGGTGGAGCTGCGGATCGCCGACCGCGGACCCGGCGTCCCGGACAGCGCCAAGGGCCGGATCTTCGAGCCCTTCCAGCGCTACGGGGATGCCCCGCGCGGCGCGGGAGTGGGGCTGGGCCTCGCCGTGGCCCGCGGCTTCGCGGAGGCGATGGGCGGCACGCTCGCAGCCGAGGACACCCCTGGAGGCGGTATGACCATGGTGCTGACCCTGTCGGCCGCGGCCGGCAGGCCCCTCGTCCGCCCCGGCCTTCCCGCCCAGGCCATCACATGAGCCCGGCCACCCAGACCGCCCCCACCACTTCCCCCGCGGGCCCGGCCCGCCGGGTACCGAGAGACCGTAACCAAAGGGGAGAACGCCAGTGAACCGGGTGCTTGTGGTCGATGACGAGCCGCAGATCGTCCGCGCCCTCGTGATCAACCTGAAGGCGCGTAAGTACGAGGTCGACGCGGCCCCCGACGGGGCCACCGCCCTCAAGCTCGCCGCCGCCCGCCACCCCGACGTCATCGTCCTCGACCTCGGGCTGCCCGACATGGACGGCGTCGAGGTGATCAAGGGGCTGCGCGGCTGGACGCGGGTGCCGATCCTGGTGCTCTCCGCCCGCCAGACCTCCGACGAGAAGGTCGAGGCGCTGGACGCGGGGGCGGACGACTACGTCACCAAACCGTTCGGCATGGACGAGCTGCTGGCCCGGCTGCGGGCCGCGGTACGCCGGGCCGAGCCCACCGGCCCGGCCGAGGACGAGGTGATCGTCGAGACGGACGGTTTCACCGTCGACCTCGCCGCGAAGAAGGTCAACCGCGGCGGCCGCGACATCCGCCTCACCCCCACCGAGTGGCACCTGCTGGAGGTCCTGGTCCGCAACCAGGGCCGCCTGGTCAGCCAGAAGCAGCTGCTCCAGGAGGTGTGGGGCCCCTCGTACGGCACCGAGACCAACTACCTGCGGGTCTACATGGCCCAGCTCCGCCGCAAGCTGGAGCGCGATCCCTCGCATCCGCGGCACTTCATTACCGAGCCGGGGATGGGGTACCGGTTCGAGCAGTGAGGGGCGGGGCCGGGCCGGGGGCCGAGCACGAGGCAAAGGGCTTGCCGAGCGGCTCGTGATCCCCGGTGGGGGCCACCGGTACGCTGGGGTTATGAGTGCTGGGACCCGATCCGAGAAGCCGGCCGGTCGCTTCCGCCGGATGCTCGACAGGCTGTCGTCCTCCGAGGAGGAGCTGCAGAGTGCCGAGCTGCGGCAGGACACACAGGCGGCGGGCTGTACGCGCATCTGCGACTGCGACGACCGCCAGATAGTGAAGGTCACCGGCACCCTGCGGCATGTCACGCTGCGGCCCCGCGCCGGTGTGCCCGCGCTGGAGGCGGAGCTGTTCGACGGCTCCGCCGCGCTCGATGTGGTGTGGCTCGGCCGCCGCTCCATCGTCGGGATAGAGCCGGGCCGTAAGCTCATCGCCTCGGGCCGGGTCTCCATGAGCCACGGACGCCGGGTGCTCTTCAACCCGAAGTACGAACTCCGACCGCTCGGACAGGAGTAGCCGGTGACGTCTCACGACCGACCGACCACCGACCGACCGACCACCGACCGCGCAGCCGACGCCGCTGCCGACGCCGCCCCGGACGCCGACGCCAGAGCGGCGACCGAGAAGGCGCTCTTCGAGGCCTTCGGCGGCATCCGCGGCACGGTGGAGACCGTCCTCCCCGGCCTGCTGTTCGTCGCGATCTTCACGGTCAACAAGGACCTGCACATCTCGGCGATCGCCGCGCTGGCCGTCGCCCTGGCGCTCACCGCCGTACGCCTGGTCCGCCGGGACACCGTCAAGCACGCCTTCAGCGGTGTCTTCGGAGTGGCCTTCGGCGTGGTGTTCGCGATGATGACCGGCAACGCCAAGGACTTCTATCTGCCGGGCATGCTCTACACCCTCGGGCTGGCCCTCGCCTACATCCTCACCACGCTCGCGGGCGTCCCCCTGATCGGGCTGATCCTGGGCCCGGTGTTCAAGGAGAACCTCTCCTGGCGCACCCGCAACCCGGGCCGCAAGAAGGCATACGCCAAGGCCAGCTGGGCCTGGGGACTGATCCTGCTCGCCAAGTGCGCGATCCTCTTCCCGCTGTACTGGTGGGGCGACACCGAGCACCTCGGCTGGGTGCTGGTGGCGCTGAAGCTCCCGCCGTTCCTGCTCGCGGTCTGGCTGACCTGGGTCTTCCTGACGAAGGCGCCGCCGCCGATCGATGTCTTCGCCGAGATGGAGGCGGAGGAAGAGCGCGAGAAGGCTGAGCGGGAGGCCGCGAAGGAGCGCCAGATCCTGGACGCCGTCGCCGACGACGTCTTCCAGGGCTTCGCGGACGAGGCCGCCTCAGAGACCGCCGAGCGCCCGCAGGGGCCGCGCCACCGCCGCTGACACACAACGAAACGCCGGGGCCCGGGAACCGTTCGGTTCCCGGGCCCCGGCGTGTGCCGGGCGGTGCCGGACGCCGTCCGGTGGACCTAGGCGTCCGTCCGCCGCACCGACAGCAGGTCCTCCAGCTGCTCCTCGCGCGACTGCGCCGCCACGAACAGCAGCTCGTCGCCCGCCTCCAGCGCGTCCTCCTTGTTGGGCGTGAGCACCCGCGTGCCGCGGATGATCGTCACCAGGGAGGTGTCCTCGGGCCACTCCACGTCGCCGACCCGGGTACCGGCCAGTGCGGCCTCCGGGGGCAGGGTGAGCTCGACGAGGTTGGCGTCGCCGTGGCTGAAGCGCAGCAGCCGTACGAGATCGCCGACGCTCACCGCCTCCTCGACCAGGGCCGACATCAGACGCGGCGTGGAGACCGCGACATCGACGCCCCAGGACTCGTTGAAGAGCCACTCGTTCTTGGGGTTGTTGACCCGGGCGACGACCCGGGGCACGCCGTACTCGGTCTTGGCGAGCAGCGAGACGACGAGGTTGACCTTGTCGTCACCGGTCGCCGCGATCACGACATTGCAGCGCTGCAGCGCCGCCTCGTCGAGCGAGGTGATCTCGCAGGCATCGGCCAGCAGCCACTCCGCCAGCGGCACCCGCTCGACCGAGATGGCGGTCGGCGCCTTGTCGATGAGCAGGATTTCGTGGCCGTTCTCCAACAGCTCACCGGCGATGGACCGGCCCACCGCGCCGGCCCCCGCGATCGCGACCCTCATGCGTGCGCCTCCTCGGGACCCGTGGCGAATGCCGCCTCGACCTTCTCGACCTCGTCGGTGCGCATCATGACGTGCACCAGATCGCCTTCCTGCAGCACCGTCTGCGAGGTCGGCAGCATCGCCTCACCCAGCCGGGTGAGGAAAGCGACGCGGACGCCGGTCTCCTCCTGGAGCTTGCTGATCTTGTGGCCGACCCAGGCCGGGGAGGTGTGCACCTCGGCGAGCTGCACGCCGCCGCTGGGGTCGCGCCACATCGGCTCGGCGCCCGAGGGCAGCAGCCGGCGCAGCATCTGGTCGGCCGTCCAGCGGACGGTGGCGACGGTGGGGATGCCCAGGCGCTGGTAGACCTCGGCGCGGCGCGGGTCGTAGATGCGGGCCGCGACATTCTCGACGCCGAACATCTCGCGGGCCACCCGGGCGGCGATGATGTTGGAGTTGTCGCCACTGGAGACGGCGGCGAAGGCACCCGCCTCCTCGATGCCGGCCTCCCGCAGGGTGTCCTGGTCGAAGCCGACGCCGGTCACCCGGCGGCCGCCGAAGGTGGAGCCCAAGCGGCGGAAGGCGGTGGGGTCCTGGTCGACCACGGCGATCGTGTGCCCCTGGCTCTCCAGGGTCTGCGCGAGCGCGGAGCCCACGCGACCGCACCCCATGATGACGATGTGCATGCTGATTACCCCGTGCCCTGAATTAGCGCGCTGACCTGCCCAAACACCCTGCTCAACTCTTTCTTCTCCGAGTGCCGGCGACACGCGGCTACGGCTCGCGGTCACGAAGCTACGGCTCGCGACCGGGACCTCGTACGCGTCAACGGGCGCGTTGGGCGCGGCGCGGTCCGGTACAACCGTAGCCGTAATGCCGTCCCTGGTAAGGGGCGCGGTCGACCCCGGTCGGATGCGGTCCCGGATGGGCGATGCGCCGGTAATGCGCGCCGGGCTGCGCCGCGCGGCGCCCGTAAGGCACGCTACGAGGTGTGCCCAACCTGCCTCAGCAGCCCCAACAGGGCTCCTACGCCCCGCACATGGTGGTCTGTGGTGACGATGCGCTAGCGCACCGGCTCGCCGCGGAACTCAAGGACGTCTACCGCGAACGGGTGACCCTCGTCGTCCCCTCCGCCCGGGAGCCGCACCGGCCCCGGATTCCGCCGCCGGCCCGCGCGCTCGGCCGCGCCACGGCATTGCTCGGCAGGGTGTCGGCGGCGGTGGCGCGTACCTCTCCGCCGGCCAACGACGCGATGGCGTCCGCCGGGGCGGACGACGGCGACGAGACACCGGAGGAGCCGCTGCGGATCCTGGAGGCGGCCGAGGCCGACGACGCCGCGCTGACGGCGGCGGGCATCGCCGAGGCGGGTGCGCTGGCGCTGGTCTACGACGACGACGAGCTCAATATCCACGCCGCGTTGCGCGCCCGCCGCCTCAACCCCCGGCTGCGGCTGGTCATCCGGCTCTACAACCGGAAACTGGGCCAGCATCTGGAGGCGCTGCTCGACCAGGCCGCGACGGTCGCCTCCCCCGGCGAGGACGCGGGGAGCGCCGACGCCTTCACGACCGTGCTGTCCGACGCCGACACGGTCGCCCCGGCGCTGGCGGCCACCGCGGTCGCCGGGACCAGCAAGGTCATCGAGGCGGACGGGCTGCTGCTGCGCGCCGTGGAGCGCCCGCCGGTGCCACCGGGGCAGCCGGCCGCCCCGGGTCTGTGCACCCTCGCGGTGCTCTCCGCCTCCGCCACCGATCCGGCCGCCGTCAACGGTCCGGTGCCCGCGCCAGGTTCGGCGGCCGGCGACGAGGGCCCGGTGCTGCTGCCGGACGACGGGACGGCCGCGGCGGCCGACGGGCGCAACACCATCGTCCTGGAGACCGTCTCCTACCCGGGGCGGACGGTGCGCCCGCGCCTTCTGCGCGGCCGGGGCGCCCCGCTCGCCTCCCTCTTCTCCCGGCGGCTGCGCTGGTCGCTGGCCGGTGTCGTCGGCGCCGTACTCGCGCTGGCCGTCGCCTCCACCCTCGCCGGCGAGAAACCGTTGCACGCCGCCTACCTCACCCTCCTCGACCTCTTCGCCATCGACGACCCGGCGATCGGCGAGTCGACGCCCCGCAAGATCATCCAGCTGCTGTCCGGGCTCACCGGGATGCTGCTGCTGCCGGTGCTGGTCGCCGCCGCATTCGAGGGCCTGGGCACCTTCCGCAGCGCCTCCGCACTGCGCCGGCCGCCGCGCGGCCTGTCCGGGCATGTGGTGCTGCTCGGGCTCGGCAAGGTCGGCACCCGCGTGCTGACCCGGCTGCACGAACTGGGCATCCCGGTGGTGTGCATCGAGGCCGACCCCGAGGCGCGGGGCATCGCGCTGGCCCGCCGGCTGCGGGTGCCCACCGTTCTGGGGGACGTCACCGACGAGGGCGTCCTGGAGGCCGCGAAGGTCGACCGGGCGCACACCCTGCTCGCGCTGACCAGCGAGGACACCACCAACCTGGAGGCCGCCCTCTACGCCCGCTCGGTCAAGCCCCGGCTGCGGGTGACGCTACGGCTGTTCGACGACCGGTTCGCCTCCGTCGTCTACCGCACCCTGCGCGCCGCCCACCCGCACGCGCTGACCCGCAGCCGCAGCACCTCCTTTCTGGCGGCACCGGCCTTCGCCGGCGCGATGATGGGCCGGCAGATCCTGGGGGCGATCCCCGTCGAGCGCCGGGTGCTGCTCGTGGCCCGCGTCGAGGTACGCGGCCATGCCGCCCTGGAGGGCCGTACGGTCGCCGAGGTGCTGCGGCCGGGGCGGCTGCGGGTGCTGGCCGTGGACACCTCCGCGCCCGCCGAGGCGGAAGCGGACGCCGCCGCGGGCGCGCCGCAGCCGGCGGCGGAGCGGGAGCGGGCGCATCTGGTCCACGAACTGGGCGACGGATACGTCCTGCGGCCCCAGGACCGGGTGCTGCTGGCCGCCACCCGCGAGGGGCTCGGCGATCTGCTGGCCCGGCGGCCGCGCCGCGCCGACGCCCGGCAGGGCTGATACCGGCCACCCGGGAGCGGCCGTGACGAAAACCACGCACACCACCCGCATCAGGAATCCCGTGGGCGAAACGTGCCTGTGACGTGCGGATTATGTGCGGGTGCCGCGTTCCCGGGCGCCGCCGCGCAGGTCAGGTGTGCCGCAGCGCACTTCGCGGCGGCCACCCGTGCGGGTGGCGGGTGGGCATGGGCCTTGACCAACCCTTAGCATCCTCTCCGTGTCCAAACTGACCGACGTGCCCAAACGGATCTTGATCGGGCGCGCACTGCGCAGCGACAAGCTCGGGGAAACCCTGCTCCCCAAGCGCATCGCACTCCCCGTCTTCGCCTCCGACCCGCTCTCCTCCGTGGCCTACGCGCCGGGCGAGGTGCTGCTCGTCCTGTCCGTGGCGGGTGTCAGTGCCTACAGCTTCAGCCCCTGGATCGCGGTCGCGGTCGTGGTGCTGATGTTCACCGTCGTGGCGTCGTACCGGCAGAACGTGCACGCCTACCCGAGCGGCGGCGGCGACTACGAGGTCGCCACCACCAACCTCGGCCCCAAGGCCGGTCTGACCGTCGCCAGCGCCCTGCTGGTCGACTACGTCCTGACCGTCGCCGTCTCCATCTCCTCCGGAGTGGAGAACCTGGGCTCCGCGATCCCCTTCGTCGTCGAGCACAAGACACTCTGCGCGATCGCGATCATCGTGCTGCTGACCTTGATGAACCTGCGCGGGGTCAAGGAGTCGGGCAAGCTCTTCGCGATCCCCACCTACATCTTCGTGGCAGGCGTCTTCATCATGATCGTCTGGGGCGCCGTCCGCGGCCTCGTCCTGGGCGACAGCATGAAGGCCCCCACCGCCGACTACACCATCCACGCGGAACAGGGCGGCCTGGCCGGCTTCGCCCTGATCTTCCTCCTGCTGCGCGCCTTCTCCTCCGGCTGCGCCGCGCTCACCGGCGTCGAGGCGATCTCCAACGGCGTGCCGGCCTTCCGCAAGCCGAAGTCCAAGAACGCCGCCACCACGCTGGCCCTCATGGGCGGCCTGGCCGTCACCATGTTCTGCGGCATCATCGCGCTGGCCATGACCACCCACGTCAAGATGGCGGAGACCCCGGCCAAGGACCTCCTCGACCACGGCAAGCCGCTCGGCTCGGGCTACACCCAGAACCCGGTCATCTCCCAGGTCGCCGAGGCGGTCTTCGGCAAGGGCTCGTTCCTCTTCATCGTCCTCGCCGCCGCGACCGCCCTGGTCCTCTTCCTGGCCGCGAACACCGCGTACAACGGCTTCCCGCTGCTCGGCTCGATCCTCGCCCAGGACCGCTACCTGCCGCGCCAGCTGCACACCCGCGGCGACCGCCTCGCCTTCTCCAACGGCATCGTCCTGCTGGCCGGCGCCGCCGCCGTACTGACCTACCTCTACGGCGCGGACTCCACCCGCCTCATCCAGCTCTACATCGTCGGCGTCTTCGTCTCCTTCACGCTCAGCCAGACCGGCATGGTCCGCCACTGGAACCGCCACCTGCTGACCGAGAAGGACCCGGCCAAGCGCCACCGGATGCACCGCTCCCGCGCCATCAACGCCTTCGGCGCCTTCTTCACCGGCCTCGTCCTCGTGGTCGTCCTTCTCACCAAGTTCACCCACGGCGCCTGGGTGGCCCTGCTCGGCATGGTCATCTTCTTCGTCACGATGAGCGCGATCCGCCGCCACTACGACCGCGTCGCCGACGAGATCGCCGCCGAGGAGACCCCGGACGACGACGTCGTACGCCCCTCCCGCGTCCACTCCATCGTCCTGGTCTCCAAGGTCCACAAGCCCACCCTGCGCGCCCTGAACTACGCCAAGCTGATGCGCTCCGACACCCTCGAAGCGGTCAGCGTGGACGTCGACCAGGCCGACACCAAGGCCCTGCGCGAGGAGTGGGAACGCCGCGGCATCGAGGTCCCCCTCAAGGTCCTCGCCTCCCCGTACCGCGAGATCACCCGCCCGTTCATCGACTACGTCAAGTCGCTGCGCCGGGAGAGCCCGCGCGACGCCGTCTCCGTCTTCATCCCCGAGTACGTCGTCGGCCACTGGTACGAACACCTCCTCCACAACCAGAGCGCCCTGCGCCTCAAGGGCCGCCTCCTGTTCACCCCCGGCGTCATGGTCACCTCCGTGCCCTGGCAGCTGGACTCCTCCGAGGCCGCCAAGCTGCGGGCCCGCAAGCGCGCCGAGTGGAGCGCTCCGGGTGCGGTACGGCGCGGCCCGGTGGCCGCCCAGCCGAAGAAGGAGAAGGCGGCCGTCAAGAAGTAACGGCTGTCGAGAAGTAGCGGCCGTCCAGAAGTGGCGGCCGTCGAGAAGTAAGGCGCACCGCGCCACGGGACGTAAACTTGACGGCTGGCCTCCCGCCCGGAGGCCGGCCGTCACCGTCTTGCCGTCCCGCACCCCAGGAGCCCTCCCCGCCATGCAGACAGAACCGAAGAAGTCGCTGGTCGGCGAGGAGTACGAGGTCGAGGTCGGCCCCGTCGCACACGGCGGCCACTGCGTCGCCCGTACGGAAGAGGGCCAGGTCCTCTTCGTACGCCACACCCTCCCCGGCGAGCGCGTCACCGCCCGCATCACCCATGGCGACGAAGGCGACCGCTTCCTGCGCGCCGACGCCGTGACGATCCACGTCGCCGCCAAGGACCGCGTCGAGGCCCCCTGCCCGTTCTCCGGCCCCGGCAAATGCGGCGGCTGCGACTGGCAGCACGCCGCGCCCGGCGCCCAGCGCCGCCTGAAGGGCTCGGTCATCGCCGAACAGCTGGAGCGGCTGGCCGGCCTCTCACCGGAGGACGCGCGCTGGGACGGCACCGTCGAGCCCGCCCCGGGCGACAAGGTCGCCAAGGGCGAGGTACCGGCGTGGCGCACCCGCGTCCAGTACGCGGTGGACGCCGACGGCCACGCGGGTCTGCGCAAGCACCGCTCCCACGACATCGAGCCGATCACCCACTGCATGATCGCCGCCCCGGGCGTCTCCGAGCTGGGCATCGAGAAGCGCGACTGGCCCACCATCGCCACCATCGAGGCGATCGCCGCCACCGGCTCCCACGACCGCCAGGTCATCCTCACCCCCAAGCCCGGCGGCCGCCTGCCGATCGTCGAGCTCGACAAGCCCGTCTCCGTCCTGCGCATCGGCGAAAAGGACGAACAGGTCCACCGCGTCCACGGCCGCCCCTTCGTCCGCGAACGCGCCGCCGACCGCACCTGGCGCGTCGGCAACGGCGGCTTCTGGCAGGTCCACCCGAAGGCCGCCGACCTCCTCGTCGATGCCGTCATGCAGGGCCTGATGCCCAAGAAGGGCGATATGGCCCTCGACCTCTACTGCGGTGTCGGCCTCTTCGCCGGCGCCCTCGCCGAACGCGTCGGTGACAAGGGCGCCGTCCTGGGCATCGAATCCGGCAAGCGCGCCGTCGAGGACGCCCGCCACAACCTCCAGGACCTCGACCGCGTACGCATCGAACACGGCAAGGTTGAGGCGATCCTCCCCCGCACCGGCATCACCGACGTCGACCTCGTGGTCCTCGACCCCCCACGCGCCGGCGCCGGCAAGAAGACCGTCCACCACCTCGCCGCCCTCACCCCCCGCCGCATCGCCTACGTCGCCTGCGACCCGGCCGCCCTCGCCCGCGACCTGAAGTACTTCGGCGAGGCGGGGTATGTGCCGCGGCGGATGCGGGCGTTCGACCTGTTTCCGATGACGCACCATGTGGAGTGCGTCGTGGTGCTGGAGAAGGCAGCCAAGGGCGCCTGAGCTGTGGTTTCTTAGGATTCTTCAGGTGCTCGCCACGTTTCCCGGCATGCAGCGAGTGAAGGCGTGTGGTCCCTGCTGAATCCTCCCTGACCTGCGCTTTTCGGGAGGAGCGATGGTGGCCTTCGCCAGCGGCATCACGAACCTTCGGGCTGCTGACGCTGCGATGACGCTCGTTCTGATCGGCCATCGAGTCGGCCCGGCCGCGTCCCTGCGACCGGCCTATGGCTTTGGGCGTCGGTCCGGCAGCGTGCAGTAATTACGGCGTTCCGCAGGTCAACCATGGTGTCCGGAAGCCGCGGAAGGTCACCGGCCTGCGCACCTCGAACCCGAGCCGCTGGTAGAGCGCGAGGGCCGGAGAGTTGGCCTCGGCGACATGCAGGAAGGGGCGCTCGTTGCGGGACTCGATGCGGGCGGTCAGGGCGCGCACCAACCGGGCGGCGTGGCCTCGCCCGCGTGCCTCGGGGCGGTGCAGACCGTGCTGATCTCGGTCCAGCCGGGCGGGCGCGGCCGCTCACCCGCCATGGCGACGAGCTCGCCGTTCTCGCGGACGCCCAGATAGGTGCCGAGTGCGTACGTGCGGGGCCAGAACGGTCCCGGACGTGTCCGTGCGGTGAGGGCGAGCATGTCCGGGACGTCGGCGCCCCCCAGCTCGACGACGGAAGCCGCAGGCGGCTCGACGGCCGCCGTGGAGCCGGGATCGCCGGTCACGGGACGGATCATCTGGAGGCCGGCGAGGGAGAAGACCGGTTCCCAGTCGTCCGGTGGCGTCGCCGGGCAGCTGAACATGCCGGCGAATTCACCGCACCCGAGCAGGGCGGCCAGATCGACCCACGCGGACGGGCCGGGTGCGACAGGGCCCGCGGCGAAGGTCGCGACGTCCGGCAGATAGGTGGCGGCCTCGCCGCGCCGACGGGCCAGATGGGCGTGGGCGCCGCGGAGCGACTAGCCCACCGGGTCGTCCAGTGCCGACTCGTCGCGATTGACCTTCATGGTGTGTCCTTCTGCGTCTCGTGCGCCGGCAAGCGAATCGTAGGCCTCACTAATGACCGACGGGCTCATACCGACAACTCCGGACGACGCCTTCGTGATGCCGATGGCGGGCAACCAACGGTTCATGGCAGGAGCCCCCGCCCACCTGACCAGCACGCCGCCCCGAACGCATCCGGCACCGCTGGACCTGCTCCTCGACCGTTCCCACGCGCTCGCCGGGCGCGTGGCGGCGGGGCGGACGGAGGTGGTGGGGACGTCCTGTCAACTCGTGGACACCTCCGTGCAGTAGGTCGCCTCCCGCGGGTCGGGCGAGGCCCTCACCCGAAGGGGTTGAGGACCAGGTAGCCGTCGACACGGCCGAGGTAGTCCGACACGGGGTCGGGCGGGAGCGCGCGTCCAAGATGCTCGGTTCGGACCTCGCAGATCCACTGGTCGTGCTGGTACTCGTGGTTGATGAGCGCGATCAGCAGGTGGGTGGCGATGATGCTCATCTGGGTGGGGGCGCCGACCTCGCCCGCGGCAATGGCGCCGATACGGGCGTGGACGCGTTCGGCGACGGTGTCGCGGAACGTGGCGAGCCGTTCGACGGTGGGTAGGGCGCCGCGGAACTTCTCCGGATTCGCCGAGTCCATCAGGCCGTCAAGGTCCGGGTCCGGGCTCGGCTCGGCGGCGGTCAGGTTGCGGATCATGAAGTGGGCGACGAGGGCCTGGTGCCCGAGGTGCCAGCCGATCGCGCTGAATTCCTCGTGCGGGCGCCAGGTCACCTCGTCCGCGCCGAGGTCCTTCCACAGCTCATCGGTGTAGGTGCGGGAACGGTCGTACTCGCGCAGCAGTGCTTGTACCTCGTACATGGCAATGGCCTCTCGGACGCTCAGACGGTGTCGTAGATCCGTACCTCGGGCGCCGCCTTGAGCAGCGGGGTCCCCGCGGCGCGCTCACCGTCGACCGCACACGCCTCGCCGGTGCCACCCCGGTCTGGATGGGCGGCGTAGCCAAGGTCGTCGCCCGGTACGCCATGTCTGGCACGCGGCGGGACTCGCCGGCGCGGCGATCGCAGGACCGGCCCGCTCCAGGAGATCCACGACATGCCGGGGCCGGACGCCCGTCCCGCCGCACTCTCGTGGTGGCATATGCGCGAGTTGCACGGCGCGTCCAGTTCGTGCCGGGTGACCAGCCGAATCGCGGCGAACACACCGATCGCGCCGAAGGATTTCTCAGGCTGTCTGCCGACCCGTCGGCCACCGCCATGGAATGGCGCCGACCGGTCAAGCCGGCGACTGAGAACCAAGGGGCGGAACCCAGACGCTTCCCGACGGCTCAGACTCAGCGACCCGTCGCAAGATTGGCGCCGCCGGTGCAGTCCAGCACCACGCCGGTGATGAAGCCGTTCCCGGCGAGCATCCGGATGGCGCTCGCAACGTCCTCCGCTCGGCCGACCCGGCCGGTCGGCGTCGTGGCGGCCAGTCCGTCGAAGAGCTCCTTGCGCTGCTCTGCCGGAACCCGGTCCCACCAAGGGGTGTCGATGACGCCCGGCGAGACCGCGTTGACCCGCAAGGGGGCCAGCTCGACGGCCAGCGGCGGCACCATCGCCGACAGCGCGCCGTTGATCGCGGCGAGTCCCGCTGTGCCGGGGAACGCCGCACGTGCCGACGCCGCGCCGACCAGGGTCACCGAACCCTCCCGGCGCATCCGGGGCAGGGCAGCCTGCAGGATGCGTACGTACGGCCAGAACTTGCCGTCGAAGCCGGCCGCGAGGTCCGCCAAGTCCAGTTGCGCGAAAGGGCCACTGCCCGCAGAGCTGCTGAGCGCCAGCACCAGATGGTCGACCGGCCCGGACTGGGCGAAGAAACCGTCGATGTCCGTCTGGTCGGCACCGTCCATCCGATACGCCGTCGTCTTGCCGCCGATGCGCTCGACCGCCCGGTCCAGCCGTTCCTGACTGCGCCCGGTGACGATCACCTCCGCACCGTCCGCGGCGAACCGCGCTGCCGTCTCCTCGCCGATGCCGGAGCTGCCGCCCATGACGACTACGCGATGTCCGCTCAGTTCCTTCGAACCGTTCTGCAGCATGACCTGCCCTCACCTGTCGATTTAACGAGACTATCGGTCTCGACAAAGCATTACCGAGACTGTCAGTCTCGTCAAGGGTTTAGAATCAAGGCCGAGGGCCAGCCGCCGACTACCGAGGATCGAGTGATGGACGACCACCGCCCCCACACCGGCCGACGCCGCAACGAACACGTCCGCCAGGCGATCCTTGACGGCTCGCTGCGCCTCCTTGCTTCCGCGCAGGGCAGCCCCGTCACGGTGGAGGCGATCGCGCGTGAGGCGGGAGTGGGGAAGCAGACCATCTACCGCTGGTGGCCCTCGAAAGGCGCCGTCCTGCTGGAGGCGCTCACCGACCGTGCGGAAGAAGCGGCACCGTCGCCCGACACCGGCAGCCTCCACGGCGACCTCCGCGCCGTCGTCGCCGCGACCTTCACCGGCGCCCAGGACCCGGCAACCGCCCCCGCCCTGCACACCCTCGTACGCGAAGCGGCCCGCGACCCCCATCTCGCCGAGCTGATGCAGGCGTTCACCGGCACCCGACGGGCCGCGCTGCGAGAGGTGCTCACCCGCGGCCGGGAACGCGGCGAGCTGCCCCCCGACCGCGATCTCGACCTGATGGTCGATCAGGTATACGGGGTGTTCTGGTACCGCTTCCTCCTCGGGCACGCCCCCCTGACGGAGGAGATCGCCGACCGCCTCACCGACTCGCTCATCGCGCCGGGCTGCCCAGGCGACCCGGCCGGCACCTGAGGTCCCATCCGCGGAGCAGCTGTGCCATGACCTGCTGCGGCCGTTCGGCCGGGGGGAAGCCATCCGGCCCTGCCGGTGCAAATGTTCAGGACCGTAGGACGCCCAGCTCCGGCGCTGCCTGCTCCGGGGGCTGCCTCAGGCAGTCTTTGGCGGGCCCTGAGAGGGGCTGGCGGCTTGCCACAGTCATGGCGTCGACGGGCGCAACGAGCGCCTGAACTGTGGTCTTCTGGATTGCTCCGGCGCGGCCGGCTGTGCTCGACCGATTTTCCCAAGCCCACCACGTGGAGCGTGCGCATAGCTCGAACCACCGCGGACGCACCCCCAAGTCGTGCCGCACCCATAGGATCGTGTAAGTTCTTCGAGTTGCCACGGAGCCGACAGGCCCCGGGCGACCATCCCGCCGCTTCGCGGCACACCACTACTGCACGGCCCCTCACCGGGAACAATTTCGGCATGCGAATTTCGCACCGGGACTCGATTATGAGTGACCGAGGAATTCCGCTAAAGTAGTGACCCCGACAGGGAATCGGAACTGAATTCGAACCGGAAACGGAACGAAATCGGATCTGATACAGTCGGAAA
>NZ_JBIWOD010000018.1:0-194607 GCF_044767545.1 Streptomyces sp. NPDC101227
TCCTCCACACCTACAACCACCACCGATGCCACACCGCACTGGACGGGAAACCGCCCATCACCCGCGTGAACAACGCTGCGGATCAATACACCTAGCGCGCGACCAGCGCCCCCGCGTCGCGCGCCAGCGCCGTGAGCCGGGAGATGGCGCGGAAGTACTTCTTCCGGTAGCCGCCGCGCAGCATCTCGTCGCTGAACAGCTCGCCGAAGGCCTTGCCGGAGGTCAGCACCGGTATCTCGCGGTCGTAGAGCCGGTCGGCGAGGACCACCAGGCGCAGCGCGGTGGACTGGTCGGGCACTGCCTGGACGTCGGTGAGGCAGACGGCCTGTATGCCGTCGCACATCGCGCCGTAGCGGCTGGGGTGGACCTTGGAGAGGTGGTCCAGCAGGGAGGGGAAGTCGTCGAGCGAGGAGCCGCGGGTGCGGTAGGCGACGCGGGTGACCGTCTCGTCGTCGTACGGGGCGGGTGCCTCGGGCAGACCGCGGTGGCGGTAGTCCTCGCCGTCGATGCGAAGCGGGCGGAAGTGTGCGCTGAGGCCTTGTATCTCGCGCAGGAAGTCGACGGCGGCGAACCGGCCCTCGCCGAGCTTGCCGGGCAGCGTGTTGGAGGTGGCGGCCAGCGCCACGCCGGAGTCGACCAGCTTGCCGAGCAGGGTGGAGACCAGGACGGTGTCGCCCGGGTCGTCCAGCTCGAACTCGTCGATGCACAGCAGCTTGTGCTCGCCGAGGGTGCGGATGGTCTGCTGGAAGCCGAGGGCGCCGACGAGGTTGGTGAGCTCGACGAACGTGCCGAAGGCCTTGCGCTCGGGCGGGGCGGGGGTGGCGTGCCACAGGGAGGCGAGCAGATGGGTCTTGCCGACGCCGTAGCCGCCGTCCAGATAGACACCGCGCGGACCCTTGGGGGCGGCCTTCTTAGGGGTCTTGGCGAACCAGCGTCGCTTCGCCGTGCCGTCGGCGCCCGCTCCGCCCTGGATGCTCGCGGCGAAGGCGCTCAGCACCTGGACGGCCTCGACCTGGCTGGGCTGTTTGGCGTCGGGTATGTACGTGTCGAAGCGGGCGCCCTGGAAACGCGGCGGCGGCACCATCTCGGCGACCAGACGGTCGGCCGGGACCTGCGGCGCGCGTGCGGTGAGGGCGGTGGGGGCCGCATCGCTCCCGTCAGCCGGCGCTCCGGCTATCGGGGCGGGCTGGCAGGACGAGGGCTGGGAAGACGACGACACAGCCGTCCAGCCTAGTCGCTCCGCCGGACCCCTCGGCCCGGTGAGCGAGGCATGTCACACTGCCGCCATGCGACGCCTGTATCCACCATTCGCTCAGCAAACCGTCCCGGCCGCCGTGGCCCGCGGCGACGAGAACCCCACGTCGGGGGCGGTGCCCGCGGACACCACGGACCGGGAGTGGACGCTGGAGGAGCTGGCCGAGGCCTACGCGTATCCGGCGGCGGACGATCCCGTACGGGCCGGCCGCACCGGCTGGCTGCGCGCCAACATGGTGTCGTCCATGGACGGCGCGGCCCATCACGAGGGCCGCTCCCAGCCGCTGTCCAGCGACGCCGACATGCGGATCTTCGGCGTGCTGCGCGGCCTTGCGGACGCGGTGGTGGCCGGCGCGGAAACGGTCCGGCAGGAGGGCTACCGGCCGGCTCGCGCGCGCGAGGCGTTCGCCGCCCGGCGGGCCGCCGCGGGCCAGGGACCGGCCCCCGCCATCGTCGTGGTGACCGCGGGGCTCGGCCTGGACTTCACGCTGCCGCTGTTCACCGAGCCCCTGGTGCCCACCCTCGTACTGACCGGCGCGGGCGCCCCGGCGGACCGGGTGAACGAGGCGCGTGCGGCGGGCGCCGAGGTGCTCTTCGCGGGCGAGGGGCTGGGTGTGGATCCGGCGCGGGTGGCGGGGGTGCTCGCCGAGCGGGGGCACGAGCGGCTGCTCACCGAGGGCGGACCGTCGCTTCTGGGGCAGTTCGCGGCGGCCGGGGCGCTGGACGAGATGTGTCTGTCGCTGGCTCCGGTGGTCGCCGTCGGCGGTGCGCCGAGGATCATGAACGGACCCGCGGTGCTCGTTCCCGAACGGTTCGTCCTGGCCTCCGTTCTGGAGGAGGCCGGGTTCCTGTTCACCCGATACCGTCGGTCGTGACAATGAGCGGAATTATCAGTTCCGCTTAGCTTCGGTTGGGCACACTAAAGGCCAACAGGTCCCGTGTGGCGACGGGGCAGGATGGTTTCTGTGGGCGCGCGCCAAGCGGGCCCGAAGAGGAGAAGGGCGTCCGTCGTGTTCACGAGCGTATTGATGATCGAGAAGCCGCTGACGCCGGCCGACGTGGAGTTTGTGAGCACCTTGCACGGCGATGACCAGGGATCATTCGTTGTGCTGATGCAGCCGCGCGGCAAGCAGGACGTCCTGCTGCGGGCCATCGACGACGTCGCACTGGGCGAATTCGACGACGCGGTGCGCGAGGGCGCGGAGACCACCGCGGAGCTTCCGGTCGAGCGCGCGCTGACCCACACCCTCACCGCACTGCGCGCCACCGGGGCCGAGGCCGTCGGACAGGTGGTCGAGGAGCACCCGCTTGACCTACTGCAGTCCGTCGTCGAGCAGACCCACGCCGACGAGGTGATCGTGCTGACCGCCCCGCACTTCGTCGAGGAGTTCTTCCACCGCGACTGGGCCTCCCGAGCCCGCCACAAGGTCGGCGTGCCGGTCCTCAAACTCTTCGCGCACGCACCCGACGATCCGGTCAACGACGCCCCCTAAGGCGTGTCCGGCGGCGGATCAGGGCCGGGCCACGGCGAACCCGTGGCCCGGCCCGCGGTGTTTCATGCCGGCAGCGGAGCGCTCAGCCGCCCGTCCCGCACCTCGACGATCTCGTCCACCGCGGCCAGATGCGAACGGTCGTGGGTGACCAGCACCGTCGCGGTCGCGCGCCGATGCGTGAGCGTGGTCAGCAGATCGAGCACCGCGGCGCCCCGCTCGTGGTCCAGCGCGCTGGTCGGCTCGTCCACCAGCAGGACGGCGGGCTCGTTCATCAGCGCACGCGCGATGTTGATCCGCTGCCGCTGGCCGCCCGACAGCTGGTGCGGGCGCCGGCCGGCCTGCCCCTCCAGGCCGACCGCCGCCAGCAGCTCCAGCGCCCGCGACCTGGCCTTACGGGGGGAGCGGCCGTCCAGATGGGCCATCACCTGCAACTGCTCGGCGGCCGTCAGGGACGGCAGCAGATTCGGCTGCTGGAAGACCGTGCCGATGGCCGTGCGGCGCAGCGTCGTCAGCTCGGCGCGGCTCAGGCCCGTGGTGTCCGTGCCGTTGATCACCACCCGCCCGCGGTCCGGAGTGATCAGCGTCGCGGCCACCGCCAGCAGGCTCGACTTGCCGGAGCCGGACGGGCCGATCACCGCCGTCATCCGGCCGGGCGGCACCGCCAGCGACACCGCGTCCAGTGCGGTCAGCCGGCCGCCGCCGTCGGGGTAGGTGAGGGTGATATCGGTCAGTTCGAGGCTCATCGGGCACTTCCCAGGGCGGTCAGCGGGTCTACGGACGTGATGCGGCGGATGGACAGCGCGGCGCCGACGGCACCCAGCGCGATCATGATCAGGGCCGGTATCAGCACGGTGGCGGGGTCGAGCACGAACGGCACGGTGCCCCCGACGGCGGCGCCCACTCCGGCCGCAACGGCCGTCCCCAGGCCCGTACCGATCAGCAGGAGGACGACGGCCTGGCCGAGCGCGTCCTTCAGCAGGGAGCCGGTCGAGGCGCCCAGCGCCTTCAGGACGGCGACATCGCCGCTGCGCTGGATCGTCCACACCGTGAAGAAGGCGCCGATGACCAGCGCGGAGATGGCGAACAGAAAGCCGCGCATCAGCTGGAGGGAGCCGTTCTCGGCGCTGTAGGAGCCGATCGCCTTCAGGGCGTCGTCGGCCGTGACGGTCCGGGTGCCGAGCCTCTTGTCGGCGGCGGCCAGATCGGCCGACCCGTTGGCGGACAGGGCGAGTACGGTCGCGCCACCGGAGCCGCCGGGCAGCCGCCGCCAGTCCCCCAGCGACGTCCAGATGACCGGGGTGTGGCTGTACATCGCCGCGCCCGACACCGCCGCCACCTCGACCCTGCGCCCGCCCAGCGTGAGCGAGTCACCGGCCCGTACACCCAGCGACTCCGCTGCCTTCTCGGACAGCACCGCCTCGCCGTCACCGACGCCCGTCCCGCCCGGACCCAGCGGCGACCCGGATCGGATCCCGAATGCCGACACCGCCGCCGTTCGGCTCCCCGCCTCCGCCTTCGTCGTGGCGATCCCCAGCTGCTCGGCGCCGCGTACGCCCGGCACCTTCGCCCAGTCCTCGACGGTCCGCTCCGGCAGCCGCGAATCGGTGAACGAGACGGCGCTGCCCTCCGGAGGCGCCGAGAAGACCAGATGGTCGGCGGGCAGCGCGGTGACCGCCGAGGTGTTCTCCCGGCCCAGCCCCGCTGTCAGGCCCGACAGCAGGCCCACCAACACCGTGATCAGCACGATGACGGTGCCCATCAGGGCGAACCGCCCCTTGGCGAACCTCAGGTCTCTCCAGGCGACGAACACAGGCTTTGCCATCCTCGGATCGGGGCCGCCGGGCCCCACTGCCCGACGGCTGACCCCACCGTCGCCCACGGCCACGGCCCCGCACATCGCGCTCAGGAGGGGGCCGCCCGTATCGAAAGATGCGGCCCGCGCTCCACCTTTCGATTGATGCCGCAGGTCGGACCGGCCCGTAGCCTGAAGAGGCCGTGACCGAGAAAGCCGGGAGCGATCACTCCCTCACCCCCGTGCTGCGGGTGCTGCGCACCTGCCTCCACCTGATGGTGGCCGCGCTGCTCGCGCTCGCCTGTGTACGGGCGGTCGCCCATCACACCGCGGACGCCCCGGCCGTCATCGTCACCGCCGTGGCCCTCTTCGCCCTGTACGCCATGGGGCCCTCGCTGCCCCGCATCCGCACCTCCACCGCCGCCGCGGGCCTCTGGCTCGGGGCCGTCGTGCTCCTGTGGATGGTGCTGCTGGCACTCACCCCGGACGGCGTCTGGCTGGCCTTCCCGCTGTTCTTCGTCCAGCTGCATCTGCTGCCGCTGCGCGCGGCGCTGCCCGTCGTCGCGGCCACCACCGCCGCCGCCATCGCCGGATTCGGCTGGCACACCCACACCCTCAGCGTCGGCACGGTGGTCGGCCCCGTCCTCGGCGCGGCCGTCGCGGTCGCCGTCGTCCTCGGCTACGAGGCGCTCTACCGGGAGAGCGAGGCGCGCCGCCGCCTCATCGAGGAGCTCACCGCCGCCCGCCACGACCTCGCCACCGCCGAACACGCCGCCGGAGTCCTCGCCGAGCGCGAGCGGCTGGCCCGCGAGATCCACGACACCCTCGCCCAGGGCCTCTCCAGCATCCAGCTGCTGCTCCGGGCCGCCGAACGCGCCATACCGGAGCGCCCCGAGACGGCCCTCGGCCATGTCCGCCAGGCCCGTACGGCCGCCGTCGACAACCTCGCCGAGGCCCGGCGCTTCGTGCGCGCCCTCAGCCCGCCCGATCTGGAGGCCGGCTCGCTGCCCGCCGCCCTGGAACGGCTCTGCGCCACCACCGCCCGCACCTCCGGCCTCGCCGTGCACTGCCATGTCTCCGGCGCCCCCACCGACCTCCCCACGCCGCACGAGGTCGCCCTGCTGCGCATCGCCCAGTCCGCGCTCGCCAACACCGTCCAGCACGCCGCCGCGGACCGCGTCGAGCTGACCCTCAGCTACATGGACACCGAGGTCGCCCTGGACGTCGTCGACGACGGCGCCGGCTTCGTGCCGTCCCGCGTCCCCGCCCCAGGCTCCGCGGCCGCCTCCGGCACCGGCTTCGGCCTCGCCGCGATGCGCGCCCGGGCCCGCGCGCTGCACGGCACCCTCGCCGTCGAATCCGCGCCCGGCGAGGGCACCGCCGTCGCCGTCACCCTGCCCTGCCCCGCAGCGCCCGTCAGCCCGGAGGCCACCTCGTGACCGCCCCGCACGCCCCCGAGCAGGGAGGCACCCCCACCATCCGGCTGCTGCTCGCCGACGACCATCCCGTCGTACGCGCCGGACTGCGCGCCGTCCTGGAGACCGAACCGGACTTCGAGGTCGTCGCCGACGTCCCCACCGCCGAGGGCGCCGTCGGCCTCGCCGCGCAGCTCGACCTGGACGTCGTCCTGATGGACCTCCAGTTCGGCGGCAAGATGCTCGGCTCCCAGGCCACCGCCGCCATCACCGCCCGCGACGGCGCCCCCCGCGTCCTGGTCCTGACCACCTACGACACCGACGCCGACATCCTCGCCGCGATCGAGGCCGGCGCCACCGGCTACCTCCTCAAGGACGCCCCGCCCGAGGAACTGGCCGCCGCCGTACGCACCGCCGCCGCCGGCAAATCCGCGCTCGCGCCCACCATCGCGCTGCGCCTCATGGACCGCATGCGCACCCCCGCCACCGCGCTCTCCCGCCGAGAGACCGAGGTCCTGCAGCTCGTCGCCGACGGCCTGTCCAATGCGCAGATCAGCAAGCAGCTCTTCCTCAGCCAGGCGACCGTCAAGTCCCATCTTGTTCACATTTACTCCAAGCTGGGCGTCGATTCCCGTACCTCCGCGGTCGCCGCCGCCACCGCCCGGGGCCTGATCCGCCGCTGAGCGCCGTGAACACCGCCGTGCGACCGTGCCGCCCCGCCCTGTCACCGCCGGGTGCGAGAATCATCCACAGCACCACAGCACCACAGCAAGATCCGCACGACCGCACGACCGCACGACCGCACGACCGCACGACCGCACGCGACGATGACGATTCAGGGAGACCACCCATGGCACCCGCCATCCCAGCCTCGATGGACCGGCCGCACTTCATCGGTATCGGCGGAGCCGGCATGTCGGGCATCGCCAAGATCCTCGCGCAGCGCGGCGCCCGGGTCGCGGGCAGCGACGCCAAGGCCTCCGCGACCGCCCAGGCCCTGCGCGACCTCGGCGCCACCGTCCACATCGGCCACGCCGCCGATCATCTGGCCGCGGACGCCACCTGCGTCGTCGTCTCCTCCGCCATCCGCCCCGACAACCCGGAGCTGGCCGCCGCCCAGGAGCGCGGCATCCCGGTCGTCCACCGCTCCGACGCCCTCGCCGCCCTCATGGACGGCCTGCGCCCCATCGCCGTGGCCGGCACCCACGGCAAGACGACCACCACCTCCATGCTGGCCGTCTCCCTCACCTCCCTCGGCCTCAAACCGTCCTACGCCATCGGCGGCGACCTGAACGTCCCCGGCTCCAACGCCGAGCACGGCGCCGGCCAGATCTTCGTCGCCGAGGCCGACGAGAGCGACCGCAGCTTCCACAAGTACGCGCCCGAGGTCGCCATCGTCCTCAACGTCGAGCTGGACCACCACGCCAACTACGCCTCGATGGACGAGATCTACGAGTCCTTCGAGACGTTCGTCGGCCGTATCCGCCCCGGCGGCACCCTGGTCATCTCCGCCGACCACCCCGGCGCCCGCGAGCTGACCGAGAAGATCGCCGGCCGCTTCGACATCGAGGTCGTCACCTACGGCGAGTCCAAGGACGCCGACGTCCGCATCCTCAAGGTCAACCCCCGCGGCCTGACCAGCGACGTCACCGTCACCCTCACCAGCGGCAAGATCCTCACCTTCACCGTCTCGGTCCCCGGCCGGCACTACGCCCACAACGCCGTCGCCGCCCTGGCCGCCGGCGTCGCCCTGGATCTGCCGCCGCACAACCTCGCCTCCGCCCTCGGCACGTACACCGGTGTCAACCGCCGCCTCCAGCTCAAGGGCGAGGCGGCCGGCGTCCAGGTCATCGACTCCTACGCCCACCACCCGTCGGAGATGACCGCCGACCTCGAAGCCATCCGCGGCGCCGCCGACGAGAACTCCCGCGTCCTCGTGGTCTTCCAGCCGCATCTCTTCTCCCGCACCCAGGAGCTCGGCGCGGAAATGGGCCAGGCGCTCGCCCTCGCCGACGGCTCCGTCGTCCTGGACATCTACCCGGCCCGCGAGGACCCGATCCCGGGCATCACCAGCGCCCTGATCATCGACGCCGCGCGTGCCGCGGGTGCCGATGTCACCGCGGAGAGCGCGAAGGAAGCGATCCCGGACGTCATCGCCGGAATGGCCAAGCCCGGCGACCTTGTTCTCACCATGGGCGCGGGCGATGTGACCGACCTCGGCCCCGCCATCCTGACCCGCCTGGCCGGCTGAGCTGAGGAGGCCCAGATGCCCTACGAGATCGACAAGCCCGACGACCAGTGGCGCGCCGAGCTGACCCCCGCGGAGTACCACGTCCTCCGTGAGGCCGGCACCGAGCCCGCCTTCGTCGGCGAATACACCGACACGAAAACCGCAGGCAGCTACTCCTGCCGCGCCTGCGGCGCCGAACTCTTCCGCTCCGACACCAAATTCGAGAGCCACTGCGGCTGGCCGAGCTTCTACGACCCGCGCGACTCGGATGCCGTGGAACTCATCTCCGACCACTCGCACGGGATGGTGCGCACCGAGGTCCGGTGCGCGCGGTGCGGCTCGCACCTCGGCCACGTCTTCGAGGGGGAGGGGTACCCGACGCCCACGGACCAGCGGTACTGCATCAACTCGATCGCCCTGCGCTTGATCCCGGACGAGGGCTGACCGGGCGAGTCAACGATCGGAGCCCTGCGCTCAACCTGCTCGCGCAGGCAGAGGCCGTCGGCACCGAGCCCGAGGTGTGGTGCGCTGCCCCGAGGCGGCGCACCCGGCCGTGCTTCCGGGGTGTGCCGGGTCACGTCGGCATGACGGCCTGGGCATTCGACTTGTCACAGGTGCTCATTCGGCACCCTTTCTGTCACCAGCGACGAGTCGGCGTGGCCGAAGCGCCCGACAGCCGGCTCCGCCGGTCGGGTTCTTCGGACGGTGCTCCTTCGGACGGCGGCCGGATCAGCGTCCCGATGCCGGCGCAGAGCAGGTCCAGGCTGCGGGTGAACTTCTCGTCCGGCCCGTGCGCGGCTGTGGCGGCCGCCGTCCGGGGGAAGCTCCGGTGGAGGGCGGTGACGTCCTCGGCGGTGACAGGCACCGCGGGTGGCTCGCTCTGTTCCTGGAGCACGTAACCGGTGACGTGGCTGAGCACGGTGTCGGCGGCGGTGCCGCAGTGCTCCGGGGGCACGCCGGCCTCGGCGAGGGTGGCGAGCAGCCGTTCCATCAGCGAGAGCGCGCCGGGGCTGAGGGTTTTCGGGCTGCCGGCGAGCATGATCGCCCCGCCGGGGTGCTGCCGGATGCTTTGTCGCAGGGCGACGGCCTGCGCCGTGACCCGCGCCGGCCAGCTTGCCTGCGCGGGCAGTCCGGCCAGGGCGGCGGTGCCGGCGTCGTATGCCTGCCCGGCCACCCGGTCGGCCATCAGCTGGAGCAGTGCGGCCTTGCTGGGCACGTGGTAGTAGAGGCTGCCGGCGTGCACGTCGAGGCGGTCCGCGACCTGGCGCACGGAGAAGCCGTGGTAGCCGGTCTGGGCGAACACCGCCATCCCCGCGTCGATGATCAGGTCTGCGGTCAACTTCACGGCCGCAGTCTAGCGAGCCGTGGCAGTCTTCAAACACTGTTTGAAAAAGCGCCGGGTCGCGCTAATGTCCTGATCAGCGAAATCGCACACGACGGGGAGGGGGCGGTGACGATGGACATCCTGCTGTTCAACGTGACCACGGCGGCACTGATGGTGCTGATGTTCAACGGCGGTCTGGCCCTGGTCGGCCGGAGCACACTGGGCCGGCGGCGGATCCCCTGGGCCGGCGTCGGCCTGACCGGGCTCGCGCTCGCCGGGGTGGCCCTCCAGCTCTGCTGGTCGGGGGCGATGGGCGCGCTCGACGCGGACCCGTCGAAGTCCGGCTGGTGGCGCGTGGTCACCTCGGTCTTCATGCAGAACGGCGGCCTCGGCGGGGCGGCCTGGAACATCGCCACCCTCGCCGCCGTCGCGGCCTTCGCCGACTGGTTCTGGGGTGCGCCGCTGACGCTCGGCCTGTTCGCCGCAGGCATCCTGCTGCCGGAGCAGATCGACAGACTGTGGGGCCAGACCTCCCACAGCACCGACCCCCGCAACTTCGCCGGCAGTTCCGGTGCCACCTACTTCCTGGGCGCGACGCTGGCCGCGGCCCTGCTGCTGCGCGGCGGCGCCGACGAGAACGCCGGCGAGGCCGCCGGGAAGGGCTCCGACGACGAGGGCACGAGCCGCAGCCGGGCCGTCCGCAAGAACCGGCTGCTGGCACTCGGCGTGCCGGTGCTCGGGCTGGCGATGTGGTTCGCGCAGGAGAACGGGCACGGGCTGGTCTCCTGCTACGGCTTCGCCCTCGGCGCACTCGCCTGGGCGGCGTTCCGCACCGTCCTGCACCCGGACCGCGACCTCCGGCAGCCGCCGCGCACGACGGTCGCCTCGCTGACCGGGCTCATCGGCCGGCGGACCCGCAGCGCCGGCTAGCCCCCCGGGCACCGTCCCCGCCCCACCCGCGCCTTATCCACCATGACCATGAGGGAGAGAAGCATGTCGGAAAACCTGCGCCGGGACGTGTCGAGGCTCGTCGACCAGGAGGTGGCCAAGATCCTGGACCACACCGACCGTGACGTGGCCCGTACGGTCAACCGCGCGCTGGGCGTGAGCGACGGCGCCCCGGGGTTCGACACCGCCCGTTGGCAGACCCGGCTCGGCGAGCTCCTCACCGCCCACCACATCCCCGGCGCCGCCCTCGCCGTGCTCGCCGGCGGCGAGATCCACGAGGTGGCCGCCGGCATCCTGCACACCGGTACCGGCGTGGCGGTGACCCCGGACTCCGTGTTCCAGATCGGCTCCGTCAGCAAGGGCTACACCGCCGCCATGGTGGTGCTGCTCGCCGACGCAGGAAAGCTGGACCTCGACGCGCCGGTCGCGGACGTCCTGCCGGACTTCGCGGTCGCCGACGCCGGGGCCACCCGGACGATCACGCCGCGCCAGCTGCTCAACCACACCAGCGGCATCGAGGGTGACTACGTCAACGACACCGGCCGGGGCGACGACTGCCTGGCCCGCTACATCGAGGGCGCGCGGACCGTCGGCCTGACCAACCCGCCCGGCGTCACCATGTCGTACTCCAGCACCGCCTACAACGTCCTGGGCCGGATCGTCGAGGTGGTCACCGGCCAGACCTGGGACGAGGCGCTCAAGGAGCTGCTCCTCGCCCCGCTCGGGCTGGAGCACACCATGACCCTGCCCGAGGAGGTGCTGCGCTTCCGGGCCGCCATGGGGCACATGGGCGAGCCGGGCGAGACCCCCGTTCCCACCCCGCTGTGGAACATGATGCCGCGCTCGGCCGGCCCGTACGGCGGGATCAGTGCGACCGCCGCCGACGTGGCCCGGTTCGCGCGGGCCTTCGTGGACGGCGGAGCCGCGCCGGACGGCACCCGGGTACTGCCGGCCGCCGTGGTCGACGCGATGCTGACCCGCGAGGTCGAGATGCCCGACCAGTGGTTCCTCGGCGCCCACTGGGGACTGGGCTGGGGCCTTTTCGAGTGGGACGGCGCGCGCGGCTTCGGGCACGACGGCAGCACCTTCGGCCAGCTCGCCTACCTGCGTGCCATCCCGGAGAAGGGCCTCGCCATCGCCCTGCTGACCAACGGCGGCGGGGCCGCGCCCAAGGTCTTCGAGGCGCTCTGCCGCGAGCTCTGCGCCGAACTCGCCGGGGTCACCATGCCCGGCTTCGCGCCGGCCTCCGAACCCGTGGCGGTGGAGACGGAGCCGTTCCTCGGCGGCTACAAGCGCGAGGGCTTCCTGATGACCATCGCCGCCGGCGACGGCGGCCCGGGCACACTGCGGCTGACGTACGAGGGCGCGGACGGCCTGGCGGGCACCTTCGACCCGCTGGTCTGGCACCTGACCCCGGTCTCGCACACGCCGGTGAAGACGGTCTTCGCCGGCCGCCGCAACGAGAAGGACGCGTGGATTCCTGTGGTGTTCTACGCGCTCGCCGACGGCAGCCGGTACGTCCACTTCGGTGTCCGCGCGACGCCCAAGTCCACCTAACGGCCAAGTCCACCTAACGGCCAAGTCCACCTGGTGCAGTGACCACATAGGACGCTCTTGCCCACGGATGGGGTTCGCCGGGTTCGGCACCGGGGGAAGCTGCCCAGTCGGGCGGCGGAAGCCCCGTCGTGGGTGGAACCGATCGGTGCGGTGCAGCCGAACCGGGCGCGGGTCCCGACCGTGATCCCCCCCGGTGGTGGCCCGCTACTGCCGGCGCTTACGGACCTGCGGCTGCCGGCGGGCCCGTGCGGCGGCGTTGATCCGGTCGGTGATGCCCGTGGGGGGGTGCTTGCTCCCTTCCGTGTCCTTACTGGGCCTTCGGTACGTTGCTCTGTCTCGTGGCAGCCGGCCGTCCTGCCCAAGGATCACGATAGGGAAATCCCCCTGACGGGTGGGGTGTTCGTCCCAGTGCGCCGAGCGTGCCGAAAGCGGCACTTGCAGACCGCTGTCTTCAGCTTGTTCTCCACGGAGTCCTTGCCGAGGCCCGGCTGATTTCCGTAGCGGGGTTCGGGCCACAGGTTTTTCGGGTCGCGGGGTGCGCCGCCCAGTGGACCTGAACTCGGGTTCCGGATGTCCGGGTGCCGGATCAGGTGATGCGGTGTCCGCCGTCGACGTGCAGCACGGTCCCGGTGATGAACCCGTTGCGCATCAACGACAAGAATGCCTGGGCGATGTCGTCGGGGGTGCCGACACGCCGGACCGGGAGTCGCTCGGCCAGCTCGGCGAAGGCTGCCTGTTTGTCCATGCCGAGTTGGCTCCAGATGGGGGTGTCCACCCAGCCAGGGGAGATCACATTCACTCGCGTAGGTGCCAGTTCCATCGCCAGCCCGTAGGCCAGCGATGCGAGCGCACCGTTGGCTGCAGCCATGATCGTGTTCGACCCGTTCGGCCGGTAGGCGTTGATGCCCGAGGTGAAGGTGATCGAGCCGGTGACCTTCCCGGCCGCGTGCTTGCCGATCAGCCAGGCACCGAGCAGCTTGGTGTCCACGACGGACCGTGCGATTGCGGTGGCGACGTCGGCGGTCCGCCCGTACACGCCCGTCGCGTCCGCGGCGGTGACCGCCACATGGTCCACTCGCTCCACCTGCGCGAACAGTTCGGCCACGTCCTCCTCCCGCGCCAGGTCGGCCTCGAACGTGCTGATCTCCCCCCGCTTTGCAGGCTCGAGTTCCGCCCGGGCCGCCGCGAGGCGGCTCGCGGACCGGCCGACGATCGTTACATCCATGCCTTCGGCAAGCAGGTTCCGGGCCAGGGCAAAGCCCATGCCGGAGCCGCCGCCAATGATGATCGCGTTGGTCATGATGCGAGGCTGCACCGCCGCATCGGGACAGGGGAGGCCGCATGGTTCCTAGGTGTGCCACAGCCACCCAGGCGCGGATCTGTCGGTGGCAGAATCGAAGCCGTGAACGCGATGGCCACGTTTCTTCGGGTCCGACGCGGGCAGATCGGCCCGGCCGATGTCGGGCTGCCCACCGGTCCGGGCATCCGGCGCACACCTGGGCTGCGCCGCGAGGAGCTGGCTGCGCTGGCCGGCGTGAGCGTGGACTACTACATCCGGATCGAGCAGGGGCGGGAGACTGCGCCCAGCGACGCGGTACTGGGCGCGTTGGCCCGGGCTCTGCGCCTGAGCGCTGACGAGCACGCCCACCTGCTCGGTCTTGCCGACCAGGTGGGCGGGCGGACACCGCGTCGCCGGCCGGCCGATTCCCAACAGGCCGGCCCTGGCCTGCGGCTGCTGCTGGAGTCGGTCCGACCCAGCCCGGCGTACGTACTCGACGAGGTCAACGATGTGTTGGCCGCCAATCCCGAGGGCCTGGTATTGATGCCGGGGCTCAGTGACTGGCCGGCAGGGCAGCGCAACACGATCCGGTACACCTTTCTGCACGCGGCTGCGCGCGTGCTGTTCGCCGACTGGGACCGGGTAGCCCGTAACTGCGTCGCACACCTGCACACCGCTGAACTGACCGCGCCGGAGCGTACCGCCGCGCTGGTTGCCGAACTGTCCTCGGCCAGCGGTGAGTTCGCCGCTCTGTGGCGTCGGCACGAGGTGTGGGTCAAGCGAGGGGGCGAGACTGCGTTCCGGCACCCGGCGATCGGTCCGGTCAGACTCGCCAACGAGGTGCTCACCCGTGCCGGTGACGGTCAGCGCATCCTGATCTACCAAGCCCCGCCCGGGACGGCCGAGTATGACGCCCTGGTCCTGCTGGCAATGACCACAGAGGACGTGGGAACCGCCTGAACTGGGGGAGCAGCCCCCAACCCGGGCGAGCACCTTCCGAGACGACCCCAGGCGGTACCGGGAGCAGGTCAACGTGAGTACCCCAGAGGTTCGGCCAGGCACATACCGGGAGCGGACCCTGCATGGCGTCGCCTCGGTTTTCACGGCGGGGTCATCGCCGCAGGCACGGGAAGCCGTAGGGGCCATGGCGCTTTGCAGATCGCTTCGAGCTTCAGCACCCGTAGCTCAGCCAGTCCTTCCTGGGCACAGCGCACTGCCACGTTACTCGTGGCCAAGAAAGCGGTGCATGGCCGAATGCCCTCGATCAGCCTCCGGGCGGCGTCCGCACCGCCTCCGCCGCACTGACGTAGGCGCTCCGCGCCCCCGGATCCGGCTCAGCGATCAGAGTGGAAGGATGCCGCGACGCCCGGCAGCGGCAAGCCAGGCAGGGAATTCCCCCAGAAGCCGGTCGTACAAGTCGGCATCGCACAGCGAGCGAGGATCGGTACCGGCGGCGAAGAAGCCTGCGTTGTCGACGATCCGGCGGCTCGGTACGGGAAGTTCGTCCAGGCGGTGGAGAAACTCGAAATCCCGGTCGTCAGGGTCGCCGAAACCGATGAATTGCCAGAACAGTGGCAACGCTGCCGCCTTGCACAGCCACCTCTCGGCGGCGGGGCGGCTGGTGGGTCCGCCGTCGGTCTGGAAGATCACCAGTGCCGGGACGGTCGTACCCGAGGCGAGATAGTGATCGAGCACAGCATCCATCCCGGCCTCGTAGTGGGTGCGCCCCATGTGGCCCAACTGCTCGTGCAAGGCAGCGATGTGCCCCGCGTAGTTGTCCAGACCGATCTCATGGACCCCGTCGACATCGGTGGAGAAAAACATCAGCGGGACAACACCGTCATCGTCCAGGTGCGCCGAGACGGCCAGCACCTGTTCGGCCAGATGCTGCATCGTCCCGTCCTTGTAGTAGGGACGCATCGACCCCGACCGGTCCATCACCAGGTACACCGTGGCTCGCTGCCCTTGCAGCCCGTGCTTGCGCAGGCTGACCCCGGCCTCTTTGTAGAGGCTCACCAGCGGTGGCGCAGCCTGCTGCACCTTCTCCAGACTCAGCGGACTCATCGTTGGCTTCCTTTCCCCGGACGGAACGTTCGTTGCCGTGACGTCGAGTTTGTCGCAGCGCCTTGCCCGCAGGCCGGTCTGAGCACGGGGGCGGGTCTGTTGGCAGGCAGGCTCCGAGGACTGGTGGTATCCGGCGTCGTTGCTTCCGCCACGGCATACGCGTCGATCAGACTCCAGGGGCGGTGCTCACGCTGTGCCGACTCTATGCCGAAGGGGACGAGCTCATGACGCGGTTTCTCGACCCTGGGGATTCCATCGGGTTCGGCCGAGGCCCACGCCACGCTCCACTATCCGGCCGCAGTAGGTCGGCCGCTGCGGCAGGCCATTTCACGGCCGCCGCTGCGGTGGGACCGGACCGGCGATGACGTCTTTGTAGCTGCCGGAGCTGGTCGGCCTCGTGCTCGACTCCGGTTGTGCGGTCGGCTGCGAGTTGCGTCTGATGGGCGACGTACGCCTGCTGCCGCTCGCGGTCCTGGCGCTTGCGTTCCGCTTCGGCGGCCCGCTGCCGGCGGGCCAACTCGCGTTGCTGCCACAGTTGTTCGCGATGGACGGCCTGCTGCTGACGTGCGTACTCCCGGGCTCAGTTGTTCCCCGACGCTCTGCCACGGCGCGATGCCGGGGCAGAGAATGAACCCGGTGGGCGGGGCGGCGTCCGCCCACGGCTGATATCACGGGAAGTAGCGTGAACCAGCGAAGCATGGCGGCTGGCCGAGCTTCTACGACCCGCGCGACTCGGATGCCGTGGAGCTCATCTCTGACCACTCGCACGGGATGGTGCGCACCGAGGTCCGGTGCGCGCGGTGCGGCGCGCACCTCGGCCACGTCTTCGAAGGGGGATTGGCTACCCCACCCCCACCGACCAGCGGTATTGCATCGGGACGGACATCGCGACCTCGGCGCCCGGTGTCGGTGACGCGGTGCGGAGGCGGGCTCAGGGCTGGAAGTCGCTGCGGTCGATCCAGGCGGGGTACGCGAAGACGTTCTCGCCGGCGGGGGCTTCGGCGGCTTCCAGCAGGGACCATGTGCGGGCCTCCTCGACGAGCCGTTCCCAGGGCGCGGTCCAGTCGAGCTCCCACTGCGGACTCGTCGCGGAGATCCCGTACGTCTTCTTGCCCTCCACCTTCCAGAACTGGGAGTAGAGGATCACCTGGTCGTGGTCGGCGAGGTCGTTGGTGACCGCCGCGAGGTGGGCGACGGGCCAGCCGGGGCTCTCCGCGCCGGCCGCGCCGCGCAGGCGGGCGGTCAGCGGGGGTACGGGCGCCGAGCGCGTTGAGGGCCCAGCGGATACCGCCGGGCTCGGTCCAGTCGGGCGGGGTGCCTCGTTCCAGGCAGGCGCGGTAGGCGCGACGCAGCGGCTCGACCGCGCCGTCGATCTCCAGGTTCGCCAGGGCCATCGCCGCCCACTCCCGGACGGTGGGGTCCGCGCTGTGCAGCAGGCCGATCAGGGCGGGGCCGCAGCGGGGGTCGGCCACCTCCTCGAAGACCTCGATGGCGGTCAGCCGGCCGAAACCGCCGAGGAAAGGCAGCCCGTCGATGATGGCGGGGATGGCCTCGGGGCCGATCCAGATCAGTTCCGCGCGGGCGTCGTAGGACGCGCCGGCCTCGCCGTCGAGCTGCCGGACGAGTGCCCCGATGTGGGAGGTCATGACACCGGGCTCGTGCGGCGCGCGAGGGCGGGCAGCCGGCGGGGGCAGGGCAGCTCTCGTACCGGCCGGGGCAGGGGTCGTGGTGGCTCACCTGCGCAGTCTCATCGACGGACCGGCCCGTGCACCATGGTTTTATGACGGGCACAAAGGCGATGGCGTGTCGATTTGATGCGGCGGTGCGGCGCTGCGGTCTCCGAGGCGGTGCCCTGTGCCGGTGAAGGGTGATCGTTGGCATCGAAAATCGGTGATCAGTAGCTTCGTGTCAGCGAAGATGAGGATCGCATTGCGCGGTGTGCCGGTGTGTCAGGGGCGGCGAGGGGAAACTCGTGGGTTCCGACGGGTATCCGGCATGAGGGCGTTTCCCCTGTGGCAGGAGTGGTGGCGGTGGCAATGAGGACGGTTCCGCTGGTGGACGGGCCGGTGGAGCTACGGGGCGCACTGGACCTGGAGATCACGCGGTCGGGGGTGATGCCGCGCCGGTTGCCCGCGTGGACCACGGAGCAGTACCAGGACCCGTCGGTCTACGGGGTGACCTTGATGCCCTCCGGCGTGCGGCTGGTGTTCCGTACCGATGCGCGTGCCGTGGAGCTGGAGGTGCTCACCTCCACGGGGCAGCTCGACACCGACCCGGAGCCACGTCCGACCGGGATGCTGGAGCTGCTGGTGGACGGTGCCCCGGCCGGGCGTCGGCAGGCGCCGGTGGGCAATGTGATGCGCATGGCGGGTCCCGGCGGGGCGCAACGGCTGATCCCGGGTGAGCCGGGGAGCGTACGGTTCGACGGGCTGCCGGCCGGCATGAAGAACGTCGAGCTGTGGCTGCCGCAGCAGACGCCCACGGAACTGGTTGCCCTGCGCGCGGACGGCGAGGTGCTGGAGCCCCTGCCGGACGGGCGGCGACGCTGGGTGCACTACGGCAGTTCCATCAGCCACTGCCTCGAAGCCGACGGCCCGACCGGCACCTGGCCGGTGGTGGCGGCCGGGCTCGGGGGAGTGGAGGTGATCAACCTCGGCCAGGCGGGCAACGAGCTGCTGGACCCCTATGTCGCCCGGACGATCCGCGATCTGCCCGCCGACCTGATCAGCCTCAAGGTGGGCATCAACATCGTGGGCCTGGCCGCCTTCCGGTTGCGGACGTTCGGCCCGGCGGTGCACGGATTCCTGGACACGATCCGGGAGAAGCACCCCGACACCCCGCTGCTGCTGATGTCCCCGGTGAGCTGCCCGGCCCTCGAGGAGACTCCCGGCCCGACCACGATGGGCCCGGACGGGAAGATCACGGCACTCGGCGAACCGGCCGATGTGGCCGACGGGGCCCTGACGCTGACGGTGGTCCGTGCCGAGCTGGCCCGGATCGTGGCGGCCCGGCAGGCACGCGATCCCCACCTGCACTATCTCGACGGACGCGAGCTGCTCGGCCCGGACGAGGCGGCGGAACTGGCCGACGGGCTGCACCCCACCGCCGCCGCCTACCGCCGGATGGGCAAGCGCTTCGCCGCCCACGCCTTCGCCGACGACGGCCCTTTCCGCTGAACGGCGGGGCCCCGCGGCGCCCGTCGGGGCACTTCAAGGCCGAACCTGAGGAACGCAGAGCACCGCCGGCCGCCCGGAGAAGGGCCGCAGCCGGCGGTGCCGATCCGTCCGTCCGCCACCGCGGCCACGCACTTCCGTTGGCGCCGACGCCTGTGCGGGACACCCACGGTGAGGTGACGGAGACTCAGGCCGCGGGCGTCGGACGCGCACTCCCTCGGTTCACGCAGGCAGCACGATCGCCGTCATCACCAGCCCCGCGCCCACCATCCACCGCCCGCTGAATTCCTCGACGGCCGTTCCGGCGACCACCGGGCCGGGGACGAGGAGGCGGGCGGTGAAGGTGGCGTCGGTGGGGTCGAGGGTGATGTGGGCGTCCTCGAAGCCGAGCCAGCGGCCGGTGAGGGGGTACCACGCCTTGTAGACGGACTCCTTGGCGCTGAACATCAGACGGTCCCAGGCGACGTCGGGCTCGAGCGCCGCCAGGCGGGGGAGCTGGGTGCGTTCCCCGGGGAGGGTGACGAGGTCGATGACACCGGGGTCGTCGATCGGCTTGTTGGGTTCCGCGTCCAGGCCGAGGGTGACGATGTCCCTGGCGCGGGCGACCGCCGCGGCGCGGTAGCCGGCGCAGTGGGTCATCGCGCCGACGATGCCGTCCGGCCACCGGGGGGCGCGGCCGGGGCCGGGGAGTATGGGGGCGGGGTCGATGCCCAGTTCCGACAGTGCGGTGCGGGCGCAGCGGCGTACGGTGCCGAATTCGAGCTGCCGTTGCGGGACCGCGCCCGCCACCAGTGCCCGTTCCTCGGGGAACATCGCGGACAGCGGGTCGTCCTCGAAGGCCTCGGCGGCCCGGATGGGCAGCGGCAGCAGCTTGTCGATCATGCGCGGGTCCCGGTGGCGTCGGAGGTGACCGCGGTCGTGGCGGGCAGGATCTGCACCGGGCGGCCCGGCGCGCTGGAGCGGCGGCGCCACTCGCGCGGGTAGCCGAGGGAGACCTCCTGGTGGGGCACGCCGTCGCAGATCAGCAGCCGGGGGATGTGGAGATGGCCGTAAACCACCGTCGTGGCCCGGAACCGGCGGGGCCAGTCGGCGGTCGCCTCGGTGCCGCACCACAGCGCGAACTCCGGGTGCCACAGCGGCCGGGTGGGTTCGCGTACGAGGGGGAAGTGATTGATGAGCACGGTGGGCAGATCCTCGGGAACGGCGGCGAGCCTGGCCTCCGTGGCCGCCACCCGCGCCCGGCACCACGCCTCGCGCGTCGGATAGGGGTCCGGGTGCAGGAAGTGCTCGTCGGTGCAGACCACTCCGGCCTCCTCCGCCACGGCGAGCGCCGCCTCCTTGGAGTCCAGCCCCGGCATCCGGAACGAGTAGTCGTAGAGGAGGAAGAGCGGCGCGATGACGACCGGACCGCCCTCGCCCTCCCAGACCGGGTACGGGTCCTCGGGCGTGAGCACCCCCAACTCCCGGCAGATTTCCACGAGATGGTCGTAGCGGGCGACACCGCGCAGCTGTACGGGGTCGTTGCTGGTCGTCCAGAGTTCGTGATTGCCCGGTGTCCACACGACCTTGGCGAAGCGGCTGCTGAGGAGGGCGAGCGCCCAGCGGATGTCGGCGATGTTTTCGCCGATGTCACCGGCGATCAGCAGCCAGTCGTCGTCGGACTCCGGGTGCAGGTGCTCGACGATGTCGCGGTTCTCGTCGTAGCGGACGTGCAGATCGCTGACGGCAACCAGCGTGCCGCGTCCGCGCCGCTGACCGCGGTCCTGGTCCGGCGGCGGGCCGGCGGTGGGTGCCGTGACGGTACCCGGGGGAATGCTGCGGATCTCGTAAGCCATGGTCGAAGTAAAGACGGTGCCGGGGTGAGAATGAAGGGCGTTTGGCGCCGGGCGCGTTGCGGCTACCGGCCGCGCGGGGCCGGGGGCGGTGCCGGGGTGCCGGCGGGGCCGGGGGAAGGGGTGCCGCCGCGCCGGATCCGGGTGGCCAGCCACAGGTCGAAGCGGTCGTCCGGGTCGTCGAGGCGGCGGCCGGTCAGGTCCATGGCCTTGTCGAGGCGGTTGCGTACGGTGTGCCGGTGCACGCCGAGCCGCCGGCTGGTGGCGTCCCAGGCGCCGCCGGTCTCCAGCCAGGCCGCCAGAGTGGCAATCAATTCCTCGCCGTTGTCCGCCAGATCGAGCGGCCCGAGCACCGTGTCGGCGTATCCGTGCAGCGTACGGCGGTCGCCCAGGTCCAGCAGCAGCCTGCTGGCCTCGCTCTGCCGGGCCTCCGCGGGCTCACCGCTCGACCGGCTGACGGCGAGGAGCCCGGTCGCCTGGTGCAGCGAGACCCGTACCGCTTCGGGCGCGGTGGCCGGACCGATCCCGGCCGCGCAGCGCGGGGCGAAGCGGGCGAGCACATCGCGGATGTCCAGGTCCTCGCCGACGACCGCCTCGATGACCCCGTCCGTCACCCTGACCAGCCCGCCGGGCATCGCCAGCGCGAGGTCGGCGGCCATGTCGTGGGCGGCGTCTTCGGCGGGCCGCGCGGCCGGCGTCCCGCGCCCCGTACCGCCGCTCCGGTCGCCGGCCTCGACCACCACCCCCCGCACCCGTTCGGCGGTCAGACCGGCCGAGGCCAGCATGTCGCGGGCCCGCCCGGCCGACAGTTCCTCGTCGGCCAGCAGCTCCGACAGCAGCGCCGACCTGCGGCGGCGTTCCGGTTCATCGCGCAGATGGCGACGCTCCAGCTCCAGCGAGAGCAGCGAGACCAGCCCCGGTACGACCGAACGGGCGGCGTCGTCCGGGCGGCCGGTGAGCAGCAGCAGCCCGCGCAGCCGCCGGGCGCCGAGCGGCTGGACCTCCAGCTGCCGCCCCGCCGCCGTACTGGAGGCGCTGCCGCGCAGGCCCCGCGCCGCGACCCGCTCGATCAGGTCCCGGGCCTCCGCCGGCGGCGGGCTCGTCTCCCGCTCGCCCGCCGCGAGCAGCCGCCCCAGAGGATCGAGCACCGTCGCGCCCACTCCGGTGGCGGCCGTCCACTCCTCCAGCATCGGCCGCAGCCCGTCGCCGGCCGCCGCGGCCGTCAGCCGCCGCTGGGTGGCGAACGCCCGGTGCAGCACCTCGCGTTGCTCATCGGCCCGGGCGTCGAAAACCGCCTTGGTCACGGCGATGAACGGCACCTCGTCCGGCACCGTCAGCAGCGGCAGCCCGGCCTCCTCGGCGGCCCGCACCAGCGGCTCGGGCGCCTCCTGATACGGCAGCCCCTGCCCCAGCCCGAGCGCCAGACACGCGGCGCCGCCCTCGGCGACATCCCGTACGTACGCCCGGCAGGCGGCCGGCTCCATCGGGAGCAGCAGGCCGATGGTCATCAGCAGCTCACCGCCCTGCAGCCATTTGCCGGGGACCAGCAGATCCGAGACGGTCGCCGCCTCGACGGTGCGCGCCAACAGCCGCGGCGGCACGTCGTAGGTGACCGACAGATTCAGATCCGGCCGGGCCAGCAGGTCCGAGATATGCAGGGGCATGGACATAGTGTCCGCCACTTGCCCATGGAATGGACGATCGGGCGAGCGGGTCACCGAGTGACCGAGCCCCGCGGCCGCACCCGGGAATTCATCCGGGCACCTTCGCGCGCACCGCGATGCCACCGCTCGCGCAGCGGATGAGCGATCCGACGTGCCCCGTTATGGTCGTGAGGAGGGACGGGCGACCGCTTCCCCGCCCACCGACACGAACGGACGTGAGTGCGCTATGCGGGTGGCGTTCCTGGTTGCTCCCTTGGGTACCGAGCAGGTCGAGCTGACCGGTCCGTGGCAGGCGGTGACCGACGCGGGCGGCACGCCGAAGCTGGTCTCCACCTCGGCGGGGAAGGTGCAGGCGTTCCACCACCTGGACCGGGCCGACAGCTTTCCCGTCGACCTGACCGTCGGCGAGGCATCCGAGGCCCGGTTCGACGGCCTGGTGCTGCCCGGCGGCGTGGCCAATCCGGACGCGCTGCGCCTGGACGCCGAGGCCGTGGCCTTCGTCGCGTCGTTCTTCACCGCGGGCAAGCCGGTGGCCGCCATCTGCCACGCGCCGTGGACCCTGATCGAGGCCGATGTCGTACGCGGCCGCACGCTGACGTCCTGGCCCAGCCTCCGGACCGACATCCGCAACGCCGGCGGCACCTGGGTCGACGAACGGGTCAGCATCTGCACCGCAGGCCCGAACACCCTGATCACCAGCCGGAAGCCCGGGGACCTGCAGGCGTTCAACGCGGCCTTCGTCGAGGAATTCTCGGCTTAGGCCGCACGGGGCCGAAGTCCGGAACGCCGCGGGCCGCATCGATCAGGGCCGTGGCGCCGAGCCGTTGCACGCGAACCGCACGGCGGTCAGCTCTTCCGACAGCTCCCACAGCCGGCGGCAGGTCTCGGCGTCGGAGGCCCTCGGGGCCAGTTCCACCCGCTTCGGCGCGCCGCGCAGCTCGGCCATGCCGTCAGGGCCGATGAACTGCCCGCCCTCCGCGTCGGGGGCGGTCGCCGCGTACAGCTGAGACAGCGCGCCCCGGTCCGGTGACTGGGCGAGCGGCAGGAGGAGGCGGCCGAACAGCAGCTTCACCATGCCGACCGGCGCGCTCGTCTGGAGGTTGGTCGAGGTGTAGCCGGGGTGGGCGAGCAGGCTCCGCACCGGGCTGTCGGCCGCGGTCAGCCGCTTGTGGAGCTCCCAGCCGAAGACGGCGTTGGCCAGTTTCGACTGGTTGTAGTACCCCATGGGCGAGTACTTGCGCTCACCGGAGAGGTCATCGAAGAAGAGGGTTCCCTGCCGGTGGTTGGGCGAACTCACCGTGACCACACGGGGGTTGTCCCCGGCCTCCAGCAGGTCGAGCAGCAGGCCGGTGAGCGCGAAGTGGCCGAGGTGGTTGGCCGCGAACTGCACTTCGTGACCCTGCGCGCTGAGGGTCCGGGGCGGCGCCATCACGCCGGCGTTGTTGATGAGCACGTCCAGGTGCGCGCGGTCGGCGTGCAGCCGCTCGGCGAAGGCGCGGACCGAGTCCAGGTCCGCCAGGTCGAGTTGGCGCACCTCCAGCCGGGCGGCGGGTTGCTCGGCGGTGATCTCCGCGACCGCCCGGCGCCCCTTGGCCTCGTCCCGTACGGCGAGGATCACGTGCGCGCCCTTGCGGGCTAGCGCCCGGGTGGTCGCCAGGCCGAGGCCGCTGTTGGCCCCGGTGACAAGGACGACGCGCGCGCTCTGGTCGGGGATCTGCTCGGCGGTCCAGCGCTGCTGATTGCTCATGCGGCACAAGCTGCCTCATGTGGCACTCGGTGTCAAGAGCGCATCTTGATGTCATCAGCCGATGGCGTCGGGGCACGATGGAGGGGGCGGCTCGCTCTGAAGTGGCCCGGCGCAGGCGTGAGTTCGTCTCGGACGAGCGGCAGCGGCCCCCAGTAGTTCGGTGCGCGACCCGTCCGTACGCGAAAGCGGCGACTGCCGACCGGTCGCCGAAAACGACAATGGACCCCGGGACGTAGGTCCCGGGGTCCGGTCGGCCCTGGCGGTGCCCAGCTGCACCGGTGGGCCGAGCGATGACGGTGATAACACCGTGTCGCAGAAGCCGTGTTCAGACGCCCGTGGTCGCCACCGTGGCCAGGCCGGCGACCTGGGAGACGGGCAGCGTGGGCGCGAGGGACTGGGCGGTCCCGACGACATCGCCGATGTTCACGGCGACGCCGTGACCGGCCACCTCGCCGCCGGCGCTGGCGAGACCACCGGAAATGCCGTCCAGCTCGCTGTCGGAAATCTCGCAGGCGTCGTTCTCAAAGGTGAAGCCTTTACGCATGGCGTGCTTTTCCCTTCAATGCTCTGAGTTCCTGTACTCATACCGGGCGGATTGCCGGGCAAAGCGAATCAGGACGATTTCGGCAGTCGCGTCCCGCCCGAGGTCGGGCGTCAATAGCGACGACTCGTGCTCGCAGGATGCAATCACGTCGGCGGAGCGTCAGGCAACCTGCCGACCGGGTTTTTACCTGGCCGCAATTTACGCTCACGATCGCTCCCCGGCGGCTTTATTCGCCTCTGGGTGATGAATCCCCTCGCATGGTAGCTACGGGGCAACCCTCAGGGAAAAGCCCGGTACGGGCCCTGTATGGGCATATCTGTGCGGGTGCCGGAGTGGCCGGCGCGGGGTGGTGCAGGTGGAGGGGGCCGGGGGGCCCGCAGAGGGCGCGAGATGTCGGTATCTTCTGCGCCTTCTGTATTTTCTGTGTGTTCCGTGTACCGATTGCATCGAGTGTATGGCGTTACGTGGACGGGGGTGTCGATTTGCGGATGGGTTTGAATCGACGTTCGGCGGCGGCTGGGATTTGCTGGTGAGCGGTGAAACCGTGGGAAAATTATCCCCCGTCCGGAATTGCCTCGCCGTCTTCGCCGTTATCGCCCCAAAGAGGTGCTTGATCGGCACCCTTATGTCCGGCGTCACGCCCTTCATCAGGGGATTTCCGTCGCCACGACCACCGATTCCGCCCCCACCCGCACCACCCCCGCACCGTCGGGCCCGCCCCCGGCCCCCCACCTGCCCAGCACGCGCAGCGTCGGGGCGGGGGCGGCGTCCGTACGCACCGGGACGGAGGCCTCGGCGTCCCGTGCCAGGTTGACCGCCACCCGGACGGGCCCGCGGCGCAGCAGCAGCCACCGGGCCGCCTCGTCGTAGGAGACATGGGTAAGGGAGGGGTCCGGATCTGTCAGGGCGGGCAGCTCGCGGCGCAGGCGGAGCAGGGTGCGGTGCCAGTCCAGGAGATCGGCGTGCGGCGCGCCGTCCGGTTCGGTCCAGTCCAGGACGCAGCGGGCGCGGGTGGCCGGATCCTGCGGGTCGGGCCAGTCGTCGGCCGCGGATTCCCAGTCGTGGGCGGCGAATTCGCGCCGGCGTCCTGCCCGTACCGCCTCGGCCAGCTCCGGGTCCGTATGGTCGGTGAAGTACTGCCAGGGCGTCCGTGCGCCCCACTCCTCGCCCATGAAGAGCATCGGGGTGAACGGTGAGCACAGGACCAGCGCGGCGGCGCAGCCGAGGAGGCCGGGGGAGAGGGTGGCCGTGAGGCGGTCGCCGACGGCGCGGTTGCCGATCTGGTCGTGGGTCTGGGCGTAGGACAGCAGGCGGTACGGGGGTGTCACGCGCGGGTCGAGCGGGGCGCCGTGGGTCCGGCCGCGGAAGCTGGAGTACGTACCGTCGTGGAAGAAGCCGCCGGTCAGCGTCTTGGCGAGGGCGGCCAGCGGGGTGCGCGCGAAGTCGGCGTAATAGCCCTGGGATTCGCCGGTGAGGGCCGTGTGCAGGGCGTGGTGGAAGTCGTCGTTCCACTGGGCGTGCACGCCGTGGCCGCCGCTCGCGCGGGGGGCGGTGGTGCGCGGATCGTTGCGGTCCGACTCGGCGATCAGGAACAGCGGGCGCCGCAGGTGCCCGGCCAGCGCGTCGGCGGCCGCGGACAGTTCGGCCAGGAAGTGCCGGGCGCGGGAGTCGTGCAGCGCATGGACGGCGTCCAGCCGCAGCCCGTCGATCCGGTAGTCGCGCAGCCAGACGAGCGCACTGGCGATGAAGTAGCGGCGCACCTCGTCGGAACCGGGGGCGTCGAGGTTGACCGCCGTCCCCCAGGGCGTGTGATGGGTGTCGGTGAAGTACGGCCCGAAGGACGGGAGATGGTTGCCGGAGGGGCCGAGATGGTTGTGGACGACGTCGAGGACGACGCCGAGGCCGTGGCCGTGCGCGGCGTCCACGAACCGCTTGAGGCCGTCCGGCCCGCCGTACGGCTCGTGCACCGCCCACGGGGCGATCCCGTCGTAACCCCAGCCGTGCGTACCGGGGAACGGGCACACCGGCATCAGGGAGATATGGGTGATGCCCAGGTCGGCGAGGTGGTGCAGGCGCTCGGCGGCAGCGTCGAAGGTGCCCTCGGCGGTGTAGGTGCCGATGTGCAGCTCGTAGAGGACGGCGCCGGGCAGCGGACGGCCGGGCCAAGGGTGCCGCCAGGTGAACCGGCCGTGGTCGACGACCGCGCCGGGGCCGCCGGGGCCCTCCGGCAGCCGGACGGCGCGCGGATCGGGCAGCGGCGGGCCGTCGTCGAGGCGGTAGGCGTAACGGTCGCCGTCGCCGGCCGGCGCCGTGACGCGCCACCAGCCGGCGCGGCCCGCATCGCGCTCCAGAGGGAGCGGCGCTTCGCCGGCCCGCTCGCCCGCCCACTGGAGCGTGACCCGTCCGGCGCTCGGCGCCCATACCTCGAACAGCACGGCGCTGCCTCCTTCGTTCGCTCCCCGCGGGGGACGTGGTGCGCTCCCGGCCTCCAGACGAAGAAAGCACGCCGTCCGCCCGCCCGACACCCCGACGTGGCGACATGCGCGACTTCACGCCGGTAATTGCGCCATTCCGCCGCCGGACCGACCTCGCCGCGACCCGGCGACGGCGCGGCCCCGGTCACTCCGCCCGGTGGCCCCGTCCGGCGGCCCCCTCCGCCCCTCCGGACCCCGCTTCCGCCTCCGACCGCCTATGAGGCACACATCGCCTGGACACCGGCTCGCGGTGGCCGGAGAATCACGGCATGACATCGCTCGAGTTCCCCGCACGACCGGCGCGCCCGTCGGACGCCGACCGGGAACGCGCCCTCGACCTGCTGCGCGAGGGCGCGGCGCAGGGACGGCTGTCCCAGGACACCTTCCTGCGCAGGCTGGAACTCGTCCTCACCGCCCAGCAGCACGACGATCTCGCCCTGGCCACCGCCGACTTGGAGAGCCGCGGCAAGGTCCAGGGCGCGGTACTGCGCACGGTCGGCCGGGTGTCGGCGTTCCACATCCGGGTGCGCCGGGCCTGGCGCATGGAACGGCTGCCGAAGCTTCTGCTGCCGGAGCCGGGCCCCTTCCCGCTGCTCATAGGGCGGGCGCCCGGGGTGGGCCTGCGGCTCAACCACGAGACGGTTTCCCGGGCGCACGCCGAACTGCGCAGCACGGGCGGCGGCTGGATGCTGCGCGACCTCGGCTCCACCAACGGCACCTGCGTCAACGGGCGCCGAGTGGTGGGCGAGGTGCCGGTCGGGCCGGGCGACCACATCACGTTCGGCCGGGTCGACTACGTGCTGACGCCGCGCTGACCGGGCCGCTCTTCAGCGTTGAGCGGCCCGCCGGGCCGCTTCATGCCCGCCCGCCTTCCGCGGCCGCCCGGCCCGCCGCCCCGGCCGCACGCACCGGACGATCGCCCGACGGATACGAGCTCCACACCCCTTCGCCGTGCGTCAGGCCGGGCAACATCCCCTCGGCCTGCTGCACTTGCCGCGCCGGGAGCGCCCCGCGGACCAGCCAGGTGTGCCGTCCGCCGGCCGTCTCGCCGAGCTCCGCGCCCAGCGCCGTGAGCCGGGCGGTGACCGCGGCCAGCGCATCGAGCGGCAGCTCCGCCTCGAAGGCGTGATACGGCTCGTAGATCCGGGTCCCGGCCCGCCGCAGCGCACGCAGCAGCACGTCCGGTGTGACGGCACGGAAGTCCCCGGCCGTGCTCATCGGGCCGATGAAACCGGAACGGGTCAGCACCACCCGGCAGTCCGTCACCGCCAGCCCCCGCGGCCCCCGCCGCAGCGTCGCCCGTACGGTTTCCTCGATGGCCTGGTGGAAGCCGTGCGGCAGCGCGCCCAGTTCCGTCTCGTAGGCGAAGACCGGGCCCGAGCCGCGGGCACCCGGCTCGACCCGCAGCCCCACCGTCGCCCAGTGCCCCGTATGGCCCCGCCTGGCGATCTCGTACGACGCCTCGCCGACCCCGCAGGGCCGCTCCAGACACACCACCCGGCTCGGCGTGAACGCCGCCTCGATGCCCCGCTCGTCGCGGAGCGTGGCCGCGATGATCTCCTTCTGCACCTCGCCGTGCAGCAGTACCGAGGTCGCGCCGTCGGCCGCCGGGCGCGCCCGCAGCAGCGGGTCCTGGTCGGCCAGCGCCAGCAGCGCGGCGCGCAGCGCGGCGGCGCGCGCCGGATCCTGGGCGCGGACGACCGTCTCCAAGGTGGGCGAGGGGAACAGCGCCTCGTCGGCTTCCTCCACGGGGCCGAGGCGGTCGCCGGTACGGATGCCGGGCAGCCCGCGGAGCACGGCGATATTGCCCGGGGTGAGCGGCCCCTCGCCGCCGGGCGCCCGGCCCACCACCTCGAGGGAGGTGATCCGGCCGGTGTACGCGTCCCAGCCGCCGTCCGGCGCGCGCCGGTGCAGGAGGACCTGCTGACGCGGCTTCAGCTCGCCGCCGTAGAGCCTGAGGTGGGCCGTGCGCTCGCCGCCGGGCGGCTGATGGACGGCGAAGACCGTGCCCCGCGGCGTTCCGTCCGCCGCCACCGCGGCCGGCGGAATCAGCCCGGCCATCCCCTCGACGAGCGCGCCGACGCCCTGCCCGCCGAGCGCCGAACCGAAGTACACCGGGTGCAGGGAACCGTCGGCCGTGCGGGCGGCCAGCGCCGCCCGCACCCGGTCGGCGGTCGGCGGCGGCCCGTCCACCACGCGGGCCAGGAGCGACTCGTCGACCTCGGCCACCGCTTCGGCGATCCGGCCGCGGGCGTGAGCCTCCGTCAGGTCGTACGGCGTGACGGAGGCCGAGGCGGTGCCGAGCCCGGCAACGGACGTCATCGGTACGGCGACGGGGGTCAGCAGGCGGCGGATGTCCGCCAGCAGTGCGTCGCCCCGGGCGCCGGCCCGGTCGATCTTGTTGATGAACAGGAGGGTGGGCAGCCGCAGCCGCCGCAGGGTCTTCATCAGGACCCGGGTCCTGGCCTGGACGCCCTCCACCGCGGACAGCAGCAGTACGGCGCCGTCTAGCACCCCCAGGGCGCGTTCGACCTCGGCGGTGAAGTCGGAGTGGCCGGGGGTGTCGATGAGATTGACCTGAACGTCGCCGACGGTGAAGGAGGCGACGGCGGAGCGGATGGTGATACCGCGCTGCCGCTCCAGCTCGCCGGTGTCCGTGCGGGTGTCACCGGCGTCGACGCTGCCGAGCCGGTCGATGACACCGGTGTCGAACAGCAACCGCTCGGTGAGGCTGGTCTTACCCGCGTCGACGTGGGCGAGAATCCCGATGTTCAGGGTGTGCGAAGGGAGCAGGGAACGTGCCATGGAAGGTGGAGTCCTCGAGAACTGTCGTCCGGATAGGGCGGTGAGTAGTTCCGAGGAATCGGCGCATTCCGGGCTCCTTGCTGAAGGAAAGTCGAGGAAAAGGGTGAGGGAAAACGGGCGTACGGGGCCATGTTGCCAGCCGTACGCCCGGACGCAACCGAATTGATCGGCCGGCCCCGTGCCGCTCAGCGCCTGCCGCTCAGTGCTGGTGCAGCCCCCGCCCCGCGAGCGTCAGAAAGGCCTCGCCGACCGCCTCCGACAGCGTCGGGTGCGCATGGATGTGCCGGGCCACATCGGACGGTTCGGCGTCCCAGCCCACGATCAGCTGGCTCTCCGCGATCATCTCCGAGACATGCGGACCGACCAGATGGACGCCGAGTACCACCCCGGTCGCCTCGCCGCCCGCCCCGTCCGCCGCCGCGATGACCTTCACCATGCCGCCCTGCCCGTGCACCATGCCCTTCGCGGTCGCCGTCAGCGGCATGGTGTTCACCTGGACCGGCAGCTCCCGAGCGCGGGCCTCCGCCTCGGTCAGGCCGACCGACGCGGTCTGGGGCGAGGAGTACGTCACCCGGGGGACGGCCGCGTAGTCCACCGGGGGCGACGGGATGCCCGCCAGCGTCTCGGCGACCAGCAGCCCCTCCGCGAACGAGGCGTGCGCGAGCCCCAGTGACGGCGGCGGCAGCAGATCGCCGACCACATGGATGCCCGGTACGGCGGTCTCCAGCCGCGACCAGTCGGCGGGTACGACATGGCCCCGCTCGTCCGTCGACAGCCCGGCCGCCGTCAGGTCCAGCCCGTCCGTCACCGGGGTCCGCCCCACGGCGACCAGCAACCGCTCCGCCTCCAGGACGACTTCCTCCCCCTTGGGGGTGCGCACCGTGGCCCGCACCCCGTCCTCCAGCAGCCGCGCGCCGGACAGCGTGGAACCCGTACGGACCGTGATGCCGCGCTTCTTCAGCCCGCGGACGAGATGCCGGCTCACGTCCGCGTCCTCCAGGGGCAGCAGCCGGTCCGCGGCCTCCACCAGGGTGACGTCGGCGCCCATCGAGCGGTGCAGCGACGCGTACTCGACGCCGATCGCGCCGCCTCCCAGGACCAGTACGGACGCCGGCAGCCCCGGGGCGAACAGCGCATCGTCGCTGGTGACGACCCGCCGGCCATCGGGCGTGAGCCCCGGCAGCAGCCGCGGCCGGGAGCCCGTCGCCAGGACGATGCCGCGCCGTGCCGTGAACTCCCCGGCGCCCTCGATCCGGACCGTACGCGGCCCGGTCAGCCGCGCCGTGCCGCGCAGCACCCGCACCCCGGCGCGCGCCAAGTGCCCGGCCACTCCCTGGTGGTTACGGTTGACGATGTCGTCCCGGGTCGCCACCAGGGCGGGCCAGTCCAGGGAGTCCACGGTGGCCTTCACCCCCCACCGCTCCCGCGCCTCCGCGATGCCGTCCACCAGCTCCGCCGCGTGCAGCATCGCCTTGCTGGGGATGCAGCCGCGGTGCAGACAGGTGCCGCCGATCAGATCGCGTTCGGCCAGCACCACCCGCAGGCCCAGGGACGCGGCGCGCAGGGCGGTGCCGTAGCCGCCGGTGCCGCCGCCGATGACGATGACGTCGGCCGTGTCCGAGGCCTCCGCCATGCGCTCACTCATGCCGTCACTTCTGTGCTCGCTCATGGGGCAAGACTCCGCCCACCTGCGGCAATGAGTCCAAGGCAATGTTTCTATGGGAGCGATGAGCCGTGTGCATACGGCGTGGGGTGCGCCTCGGGGAGGGGACGGAACATGAGCCTGCGGCAGATGGAATACCTGGTGGCGGTCGTCGAGGAGGAGTCCTTCACCCGTGCCGCCGAGGCGCTGCACGTCACCCAGTCCGCGCTCTCGCACCAGATCAAGGCCCTCGAACGGGAGGCGGGTGGCGCCCTGTTGGAGCGGATGACCCGCGGCGTGCGGCTGACCGCGATGGGGCGCGCCTACTTCCCGCACGCCGAACTCGCGGTCCGCAGCGCCCGGCAGGCCCGCCGCGCGGCGCTGGCGGCGGCCGGCGCGGAGAGCGGCGAACTGCATCTGGCGACGGTGCACGCACAGGCCATCGGCGTGCTGCCCCCGGTGTGCGCCCGCTGGGGCCGAGAGCACCCCGGCGTGCGCCTGGTCCTCCACGAATACGCCACCACCGAGGAGCTCTACGACCAGATGGCGCGCGGCGTCGCCGATGTGGCGGTCGGGCCGCGCCCCAAGGACTGGCCGGGACCGGTCACCGCCGTCGGGCAGGAGGACATGGTGCTGGTCGTGCCGCGCGGCGACCCGCTCGTCGCCCGGCAGCCCGTACGCCTCGCCGACCTGGCGGACCGGCCGTGGGTGCGGTGCAGTCTGGAGCCGGTCGTCGACGGGCGGCGGTGGCTGGATCTGGAATGCGAGCGGGCCGGCTTCACACCCCGTACCGCCGTCCGTACGCAGCACACGTCGACCGCCGTGCGGATGGCGGCGGCCGGCGTCGGGGTGCTCCTGACGGCGGCCCATGAACTCACCGGCCTCGACTGCGCCGCGGTCCCCACCGACCCGCCCTGGCGCCGGGAGATCACGGTCTTCTCACGCGTCGAACTTTCCGGCGCCGCCGCGAAGTTCACCGACCTGCTCCGGACCTCCCTCGCGTCCTGAGGAGGCACGTCACTCCGCCACGAACAGCGCCACCGGCGACACCTCCAGCAGCTCGCTCAGCCCCACGGCCGTGCCCCCGGCCACCACCCGGCCGCTCAGCAGCTCGCGCCAGGGACCGCCGGGCGGCAGCCGCAGCGCGGTGTCCCACCAGCCGCCCGTCTCCACCAGGCGCAGCGAGAGCCGGGTCACGGCCGTCACCACCCGGCCGCCGCGGCCGAAGGCCACGCAGTGCTCGGCGGCCGGCCCCTCCGCGCGCAGCGGTTCGTACCCGGCGGTGGCGTCGAACCACTCGGGGTGCGCGCGCCGCAGCCGCAGCGCGGCGGCCGTCAACCGGAGCTTCTCGGCGGACAGATCGCCCGGCGCGGCCCCGCCGTCCAGCTCGGCGAGCAGCTCGGGCCGGAAGGTGGCGGGCCGCCGGTTGTCCGGGTCGACCAGCGCCGCGTACTCCCGCTCGGTGCCCTGGTAGAGGTCGGGCACGCCCGGCATGGTCAGGTGCAGCAGCGTCGTGCCGAGCACATTCGCGCGGATGAACGGGGCGAGTTCGTCGTCCAGCGCGGCAAGGGGGCCGGCTGGCGGCCCGCACGGCCCGCTGCGGACGAACTCCCCCACCGCCTCCTCGTACTCGGGGTTCCGCTCCGTCCACGAGGTGCGCAGCCCGGCCTCCCGTACGGCCTTGAGGACCGCGGGCGTCACCCGGTCGGCGGGCACCGGGCCACCGGCGGACGGCCCGCCCAGCCCGAACACCGTCTGCCAGGCCGGCCAGGACACCATCGGATCCACCGGGCCGCCCGCCATGAGGGATCCGTCCCCGCCGCCGGCCACCTGGCCCAGCACGTCGCGCCACCGGTCCGGGCACTCCGACAGCACCGCGATCCGCGCCCGGACATCGGCGCTGCGCTTGGTGTCGTGGGTGGAGAGCGCCGTCCCGGTGGCGGGCCAGTCGCGCTGCATCCGGACGCAGAAGTCGTGGAACGCCTGGGGGCCGAGCGCGGGTGTTCCGGGGTCGCCGCCGACCTCGCAGGCCGACAGCAGCACGGGGTAGCGGTAGAAGGCGGTGTCCTCGACGGACTTGGCGTGCAGCGCGGAGGCGGTCTGGGCGAAGCGGGCGGCGAAGTCGGCCGGGTCGGTGACGTCGGTCGAGCCGTCGGACGCGGGGCCGTCCTGGCGGGACAGGTCCCCGTACCGTCCCAGTGCCAGATCGTGGATCAGATCCACCGCCAGCGCCTCCTCGGGCACCGGGAACGCGGCCCGCGCCCGCGCCGCGGCCTCGCCCAGCATCGCCGCGTCCTGCCCGGCGCGGCCGGGGTCCGCGGCGTAGGGGCGGTAGACCGGCAGCCGCACCAGCAGCTCGGTGATCGCCTGGCGCAGCGCCCACGGCGCATGGTCGCCCGGCCGCGGCGCCCGCGCGCTGATCCGTACCGCCGTCCGCACCAGCCGTTCCACCTCCGCGGCCAGATCGTGCGTGACCACCTCGTACGCGGCCCGGCGCACCGTCTCCTCCCAGTCGCCGCCCTCGTCGGCCAGCGGCGTGACGAAGTCCCGGTAGTGGGAGAAGAGGCGGCCGGAGCCCTGCGGGCAGACGAACAGCGCGTCGATGTGCCGCAGCGCGTCATAGCCCGTGGTGCCCGCGCAGGCCCAGCCGTCCGGCAGCCGCTCGTCGCCGGTGAGGATCTTCTCGACGACCGTCCAGCGGCCCCCGGTGGCCGCACGCAGCCGGGCCAGATAGCCTCCGGGGTCCACCAGGCCGTCGGGATGGTCGACGCGCAGCCCGTCGATGACGCCCTCGCGGATCAGCCGCAGCAGCGTGCCGTGCGTCGCGTCGAAGACCTCGGGGTCCTCGACCCGCACCCCGATCAGCTCCGAAATGGTGAAGAAACGCCGGTAGTTGAGCTCGCTGCGGGCCAGCCGCCACCAGGCGAGGCGGTACCACTGGGCCTCCAGGAGGCGTTCCAGAGGCAGGTCCTGCGTACCGGGGCGCAGCGGGAAGGCGTGCTCGTGATAGCGCAGTACCTCGCCGTCGACCCGCAGATGCCGCAGCTCCTCGCCCAGCCGCCCGCCGAGCACCGGCAGCAGCACCCGGCCGCCGTGCGCGCCGTCCCAGTCGATGTCGAACCACCGGGCGTACGGGGACGCCGGGCCGTCCCGCAGCACCTCCCACAGCGGCCTGTTCAGCGAGGCCGGGGCAGGCAGCGCCATGTGGTTCGGCACGATGTCGACGACCAGCCCCAGGCCGTGCGACCGGGCCGTTGACGCCAGCGCCCGCAGCCCCTCCTCGCCGCCCAGCTCGGCCCGTACCGCCGTGTGGTCGACCACGTCGTACCCGTGCGTGGACCGCGGCACCGCCTCCAGGACGGGGGAGAGGTGCAGATGGGAGACGCCGAGCGCGGCCAGCTGGGGCACCGCCCGCTCGGCGGCCGCGAAGGGGAAGTCCGGCTGGAGCTGCAGCCGGTAGGTGGCGGTCGGCGACGGTCTCGAAGGCTGCGTCATGGGAACACCCGTACCCCATTGACGGCTTGTTGTGTCACCAATCCGGGGTATCCGCTCACGCTCACCACATTGGCGTTTCCTCCGAGCCGACGGGCCCCAGCGCCGTGTCCCTTCGTACGTCCGGTGTGTACGGTGCGGCGCCCCGCCCCGGGTAGCGTCACCCGATGAACGTCGCAACCGCCACCTACCGCCAGGTGATCGCCCTGGGCGGGCCGCTGCTGCCCGTCGCCTCCTTCCTCGGCAGGCTCCCCACCGCCATGTGCCAGCTCGGCAGCCTGCTGCTGGTGGCGAGGACCAGCGGCTCGCTCACCACCGCGGGCCTGGTGGGCGGTGCGCTCGCGGCGGGGCAGACCGTCGCCGGGCCGCTGATCGGCCGCCTCGCCGACCGGCGCGGGCAGCGCCCCGTCGTACTGGCCGCCTGCTGGCTCAACGCGCTCGCCGTGACGGCCCTGGTGGTGGCCTCGCTCGCGCGGATCGCGACGCCACCGCTGGCCGTGATCGGGCTGCTGGCCGGGGCCACCGTGCCGCAGATCGGGCCGCTGGCCCGTACTCGCCTGGTGGCCCTCGCCCATCGCGCGGGGGCCGACGACCGGATGGTCAACGCCGCGCTGTCCTTCGAAGGGACCCTGGACGAGGTCTCGTTCGTGCTCGGCCCGGCGCTGGTCGGGCTGGCCGCCACCCTCGCCCATCCCGCCGTCGCGCTCGCGCTGGCCGCGGTGCTGCTCGCCGTCTGCGGCTCGGCTTTCGCGCTGCACCGCACGGCCACCGTGGTGCGGCCCGCCGCGGGCCCCGCCGCCCGCCCGGCCCGTACCCGGCTGCCCCGCGGCGTGTACGGCATGCGGGCCTCCATGGCGCTGCAGGGCGCCATGTTCGGCGCCTGCCAGGCCGGCATCACCGCGCTCACCGAACGGCTCCACCAGCCCGCGCAGGCCGGACTCGTCTACGCCGCGATGGGCGTGATGAGCGCGGTGGCGGGCCTGTCGCTGGCGCTGCTGCCGGACCGGTTCGGGCTGCTGAGCCGGTGGCGGGCGGCCGGCGCCGCGCTGATCGTGCTGTCGGCGCCGCTGCTGTTCGTCCAGACGCTGTGGGCGCTCTATCTGGTCGTCGTGGTCCTCGGCGTGGCCTTCGCCCCGCATCTGATCACCGTCTTCGGCCTCACCGAACGGGCCGTGCCCGCCACCCGGCTGGCCGAGTCGATGGCCTTCCTCACCAGCGCCGTGGTCGGCGGGCAGGCCCTGGCGCTGGCCGTTTCCGGGCGGCTCGCCGACGCGCACGGGCCGTTCGCCGCCTTCGCGGTGGCCGTCGGGGCCGCGGTGCTGATCCTCGCCGTGGCGATGACGGCCCGGGTGACCACCGGTGCCCGCCGGGTCATGTCGGCCGCTGCAGCACCAGCAGACTCCGCCCCGTCAGCACCAGCCGATCACCGGCCTTGACCTTGGCGCCCCGGCCGTCCGCCGCCGCCCGCGGCCGGTCGGTGTCCACCACCACCTGCCACTGCCGCCCGTGGTGCACCGGAACCGTGAACTCCTTCTCCTGCTCGTGCGCGTTGAACATCAGCAGAAAGGAGTCGTCCGAGACCGGCTCGCCCCGCGGGCCCGGCTCCGAGATGGAGCTGCCGTTCAGGAAGACCGTCAGCGCCTTGGCGTGGACGGACTGCCAGTCGCCCGTCCCCATCTCCTCACCCTCGGCCGTGAACCACGCGATGTCGGACAGCTCGTCATGCGTCCCCTCGACCGGCTGCCCCTGGAAGAACCGCCGCCGCCGGAACACGGGGTGATTGCGCCGCAGCCACACCATCTGCCGGACGAAGGCCAGCAGATCCCGCTCCTCGTCGGGCGTCGGCTCCGCCGCCTCGCCGTTGTTTGGCGCCGGCTCCTGCGCCTCGCCCTCATCCGGCTCGCCGGCCTCGCCCGCCTTGGTGCCGCCCTCCGGCCAGCGCACCCACGACAGCTCGTTGTCCTGGCAGTACGCATTGTTGTTGCCGCCCTGGCTGCGCCCGAACTCGTCCCCGTGACTGAGCATCGGCACGCCTTGCGACAGCATCAGCGTCGCGAGGAAATTGCGCATCTGCCGGGCCCGCAGCCGGCGCACCGAGGGGTCGTCGGTCGGTCCTTCCACCCCGCAGTTCCAGGACCGGTTGAAGCGTTCGCCGTCCTGGTTGTCCTCGCCGTTGTCGTCGTTGTGCTTGTCGTTGTACGCGACCAGATCGTGCAGCGTGAAGCCGTCGTGGCAGGTCACGAAGTTCACCGAGGCCAGCGGCCGGCGCCCGTCGCCCTGATAGAGATCCGACGAGCCCGTCAGCCGGGACGCGAACTCCGCCAGCGTGCGCGGCTCCCCCCGCCACAGATCGCGCACCGTGTCGCGGTACTTGCCGTTCCACTCGGTCCACAGTGGCGGGAAGTTCCCCACCTGATAGCCGCCCTCGCCCAGGTCCCACGGCTCCGCGATCAGCTTCACCCGGCTGACCACCGGGTCCTGGTGCACCAGATCGAAGAACGACGACAGCCGGTCCACCTCGTGGAACTGCCGGGCCAGCGTCGCCGCCAGATCGAACCGGAAGCCGTCCACGTGCATCTCCTGCACCCAGTAGCGCAGCGAGTCCATCACCAGCTGCAGCACCTGCGGGGAGCGCATCAGCAGGGAGTTCCCGGTCCCGGTGGTGTCCATGTAGTACCGCTTGTCGTCCGTCAGGCGGTAGTACGAGGCGTTGTCCAGCCCACGGAACGACAGCGTCGGGCCCAGGTGATTGCCCTCCGCCGTGTGGTTGTAGACCACATCGAGGATCACCTCGATCCCGGCCCGGTGCAGCGCCCGCACCGCCGTCTTGAACTCCAGCACCTGCTGCCCGCGGTCCCCCCAGGACGCGTACGCGTTGTGCGGGGCGAAGAACCCGATGGTGTTGTAGCCCCAGTAGTTCGCCAGCCCCGCGTCCACCAGCCGGTGGTCCTGCACGAACTGATGCACCGGCATCAGCTCCAGGGCGGTGACCCCCAGCTTCGTCAGATGGTCGATGACCGCCGGATGCGCCAGCGCCGCATAGGTGCCGCGCAGCTCGTCCGGGAGCTCCGGGTGCAGCATCGTCAGGCCCTTCACATGGGCCTCGTAGAGCACCGTCTCGTGATAGGCGGTGCGCGGCGGGCGGTCGTCGCCCCAGTCGAAGTAGGGATTGACCACCACCGACGCCATGCTGTGCGGCGCCGAGTCCATGTCATTGCGCGCCTCAGGCCGGCCGAAGTGGTAGCCGTAGACCGCCTCACTCCAGTCGATCCGGCCGCTCATCGCGCGCGCGTACGGGTCCATCAGGAGCTTCGCGGAGTTGCAGCGGTGGCCGCGCCCCGGCTCGTACGGGCCGTGCACCCGGAAGCCGTAACGCTGCCCCGGCATCACCCCCGGAAGGTAGGCGTGGCGCACGAAGGCATCGCTCTCGCGCAGCTCGACGGCGGTCTCCGAACCGTCGTCGTGCAGCAGACACAGCTCGATGCGTCTCGCGGCTTCGGAGAACACCGCGAAGTTGGTGCCCGCCCCGTCGTAGGTGGCACCCAGCGGATACATCTGTCCCGGCCAGACCTGCATGCGTAGACTCTTCCACCTTCTCGTCGGGGGCTGCGGCGACTCCACGACACGCGTCCGCGGACCGAAGTGAAATCCTTCCCCAACATGATCCATGGACGGCGAATTTCGCCTTATCTTCGCTGAAATGTGGGCAATCGGTCGCGATGTCGGATGGTCGTACCAAGGCTTCAGGGTTCGGGGGCGTGCGGGCCTCCGGGGCGATGCGTCCGCGGCGCCCCGGCACGCGGGTCAACGGCCGGCCGCCGAAACACCCCATCGCGTGGGCCGGCAACGGCCCCGCCCGGCTCCCTGCGACGTCACGGCTATGAATCCGCTCACTCCCCTTCCGTGTACCGGGGGCAACGTGCCCTGTGAAACAGGGGAGTTGGCAGCGGAGTCGATCCATCCTGCTGCACCGCCCCCCGCGCCGCAGTAGTCTGCCTTGATCGTTGGCACGGGGGTTCGGAAGGCGGTGGCAGGTGAGCGGCGGGCTGGAGTTGCCCCCTGGTGACGAGGGTCACGAGGGTCATGAGGGCGGCTCCGTCGACGCACCGCCCGGTGCGGTGTCCCTGGCACGACCGCTGGAGATCGGGGCGGAGCTGGACTGGGGCGCCGACGCCTGGAGCGAGGTGCGCACCCGCGCCCGCCGGGCCGGACGCGCCTACATCTGGCTGAATCTGGTCGAGCAACGGCTGCGGGCCGTGGTGGCGGCCGTACTGCGCCCCATCTACGAGCCGGTGCACGGCGACGAATGGGTGATCGCCGCGGCCGGGCCCGCCGGGCAGGAATGGGTGCAGCGCGCGGTCGCGGTCCGCGAGGTCAGCCGACGCAAGGGCTATCTCCTGGACCCCGCCGACGACAACATCGTCAGCTTTCTGACCCTGCCCCAGCTGCGCGAGCTGATGGTGCAGCACTGGCCCTGCTTCGAGCCGTACTTCGACGACCGCCGCGAGGTCGAGCTGGCCCTCGACGAGCTGGAGGTCGCCCGCAACATCGTCTCCCGCAACCGCGCGCTGTCCCAGACCGTGCTCGCCCAGGCGGAGCGGGCCTCCGCCCGGCTGCTCGACATATTGGGCTCCGGCGTCGGCACCCGGATCTCCGGCCGGCTGCCCATCGACGCCGTGGAGGACCTCGTCGGCGACCGCTACGCCGACGTCATCGGCGTCCACCCGGACCGGGTGCGCCTCCAGCGCCAGCTCCCCGCCGAGGACCTCTTCGGCGACGCCCGCCGTCTGGACGCGGTAGGCATAGGGCTGAACCTCCTCGTCCAGAACTACTCCGGCCGCCGCCTGGTCCGCCTCGCCGAGTCCGGTTGCCGTATCCGCCTGCTCTTCCTCAACCCCGCGAGCAGCGCGGTCCGCCGCCGGGAGCGCGAAATCGGCCTGAAGAAGGGCGAGATGAGCCGCTCCATCGAAATGAACATCCTCCATATGCGGCGGGTACGGGCCCGGCTGCGCGACCCGGGTGCCTTCGAGATCCAGGTCTTCGACGAGACCCCGCGCTTCACGGCGTATCTGGTCGACGGCGACGGCCCGGACGGCCTGGCGGTGGTGCAGAGCTACCTCCGCAAGAGCCGGGGGATGGAGTCGCCGGTACTGGTGCTGCGCGGCGGCGGCCGCGACATCGTCCGGGCGGACGGCCGGGACGGGCGCGACGGCGAGCACGGTCTCTTCGAGACCTACCGCGAGGAGTTCGAGAGCGTGTGGGCGGACTCGCGGCCGGTGTCGTGAGGCGTCGCCCTACGGGCTCCCCGTGATCCCGCCGTCCACCCGCAGCTCGATCCCGTTGACGTAATCGGCGAGCGGGCTGGCCAGATAGGCGACCGCGGCCGCGATGTCCTCCGGACGGCCCGGTCGCCCCGGCCGCTCGCCCGCCGACCCGTCGATGCGTTCCTCGTCCGTGACGATGATCCCCGGGCTCACGCAGTTCGCGGTGACCCCGGTCCCGGCCAGGTGGTGCGCCAGGCTCGTGGTCATGTTCACCACCGCTGCCCTGGCCGCGGAGTAGGTGACCGTATCGTGCGGCGGAGTCCGCTGGGCCCGGCTGCCGATCGTGATCACCCGGCCCCAGCCGTGCTGGCGCAACGAGGGCAGCAGGGTCTGGGTGACCCGTACCGTCGGCAGGACGTTCCCCTCGAAGGCGGCCCGCCAGTCGGCAGGCCCGGAGGTCTCCCAGTCGTGTTCGGCGAACGGACCGGCACTGTTGACCAGGATGCGGGCCCCGAAGTCGCGTGCGGTGACCGCGACCTGCTCGGCGACGCCCGGTTCCGTCAGATCGCCGAGCACCACTTCCGCGCGCACCCCGTGCGCCGCGACCTGCTCGGCGACCGCAGCGGCGGCGGCCGCGTCCCGCCCGTGGACGAGGACGTCACAGCCCTCGCCCGCCAGTGTTTCGGCGATCGCCGCGCCGATCCCCGCACTGCTACCCGTCACCAGCGCGCCGTGTCCTGCCAGCCGTAGGTCCATGCGGTCAGCGTAGGGGCGGGGGGCGGGTGAGGGGGCCTGCCGCGGCGGGCGGCCGGGGGATTGTCAGTGGTGCGTGGGAGAGTGAATCGGCAACGGGGGATGTACCACCGAAGGAGGGGCCGCCGCATGAGCGAGCGTAGCGAGAGAGCCGATGAGAGGCGCGCGCCGAGCCAGTGCGAGGCCGGGCGAAGCGAGGTTTCGGCATGAGTTGGCATCAGGAGTTGTTGGTCGGCTTCGACCTGGAGACCACGGGCACGGACGTCGAGCGGGACCGCATCGTCACCGCCGCACTGATCCGCCTGGAGGGGGACGGCCGGGCGGCCGGAAAGCAGTCCTGGCTGCTCGACCCGGGCGTTCCGATTCCCGACGAGGCCGCGGCGATTCATGGCATTTCGACCGCATATGTCCGAGAGCATGGCCGCGCGCCAGCCCTCGCGATAGAGGAAATCACCGAGGCGCTGGCCGAGGCCCTGCGCGCGGACATCCCGCTGGTGGTGATGAACGCGCGATACGACCTCTCGCTGCTGGACCGCGAGTGCCGGCGGCACGGCGTACGGACGCTGACGGACCGCCTCGGACAGGCCCCCGCACCGGTCATCGACCCCCTGGTGCTGGACAAGCACGTGGACCGCTACCGCAAGGGCAAGCGCGCGCTGCAGGCGCTCTGCGGGCACTACGGCGTGCGGCTGGACGGCGCCCATGAGGCGGGCGCCGACGCGGCGGCCGCGGCCGGCGTGGCCCGGCGCATCGGGGAGAAGTACCCGGCCGTCGCCATCCCGTCGCCGCGTGCCCTGCACGCCCTCCAGGAGGAGGCCGCGGCCGCACAAGCCGCCTCGTTCCAGGCGTACTTGCGGCGCTCCGGCGACCCCCGGGCGATAGTCGAACCGGCCTGGCCGCTGATTCCCTATCAGGCATGAGGGGTATCGGGACGGCTTCGGCCGGTCTTCAGCGAGCCCCTGTGCGGGTCTTCCGTGGGCTCCCGAGCGGCTTCTCAGCGGCCGAGCGGCTCTTCGGAATCCTCAGTCAGGATCCTCAGAAGGGATACCACCGCACCGTCGCGTCCTTCTCGCGAAGCGACGCGATCCGGCGACGGAATTCCTTGAGTGCCGCAGGGTTGCCGGGCGCGTGCTGGGAGACCCAGGCGCAGCTCGCCGTCTCCCGCGCCCCGCGCAGCACGGCGCAGCCCGCCCAGTCCCGTACGTCCCAGCCGTAGACCGCCACAAAGGTGTCGTAGGCCTCCGCGGCCAGCCCGTAGCGGTCCCTGCTGAGCGCCATCACCACCAGATCGTGTTCGCGCAGATCGGAGGAGAAGGTTTCCAGGTCGACCAGCACCGGTCCGTCGGGCCCGACATGGACGTTACGGGGCAGCGCATCGCCATGGATGGGGCCGCGGCCCAGATGCGGCTCCAGTGCCGACGCGGCCGCCCCGAACGCATCGCGCCGCCCGCGCAGATACTCCGCGTCCTGCGCCGATACGGCATCGCCCGCCAGCCGCAGCCAGCGCTCGACGCCGCCGAGGAGTTCCCGGCGGGGGAGGGCGAACGGCGGTTCCGCGAGCGCATGGACCACCTTCAGCAGCTCGGCGAGATCGCCCGGCCCGGCGGGCCGGGTGGCCTCCGGGAGCCGCTGCCAGTACGTCACGGGATGCCCGTCGACCAGGGAGGCCGACGGCTCGGCGGCCCGTACGGCCGGCACGCCCGCCGCCTCCAGCCACTGGGCCACGCCCAGTTCCCGCTCGGCGCGCTCCAGGAGTTCGGCGCTGCGGCCCACCCGCACGACCGGCCCGCGCTCACCGAGGGCGAAGACGGCGTTCTCGCCGAGCGAGAGCAGTCGGGCGTCCGCCGCCGCGTCGGGGTACCCGGCCGCGGCCAGCACGTCCCGGGCACGCGCCTCCGTGAAGGCGCCGGGGCTCGGTTCGGTCATCGTGGTGCCTCCTGCGATGCGTGATCGCGACCAGTGTCGCAGGTCGCGAAAACGCCCCGGACGGGGAGATCCCTCAAGGAATCCGGCCGGGAGCTTGACTGCGGTGCCCGGCGTCACGACGATGACGGCGCCGGCTACGGGGGAGAGGTGGCGTGCGATGACGGCAGTGCCGACGGTGGGAACACGGCGCGGGGAGCCCCTGCCATGACCCTCGCCACCGCGCCGCAGCGGTCCACCGAAGCGCCCCCGAGCCGCGCCGCCGGGCTCCGGCGCGACCACGGCGTCTGGTTCCTCGTACTGCCCGCGCTGATCCCGATCCTGGTGCTGAGCGTCGGCCCCCTGCTCTACGGCATCGGGCTGGCCTTCACCGACGCCCAGTCGGGCCGCACGCAGGCCACCGGTTTCGTAGGGTCGCTGAACTTCACCGATCTCTTCCAGGACACCCTCTTCTGGGACTCCTTCCGGATCGGTCTGGTGTGGGCCCTGGGGGTCACCGTCCCGCAGTTCCTCCTCGCCCTGGGCCTCGCCCTGCTGCTCAATGTGAACCTGCGGCTGCGCTGGCTGGCACGGGCGCTGGCGATCATCCCGTGGGCGATGCCGGAGGTCGTCGTCGGCATCATGTGGCGGCTGGTCTACCACCCCGACGCCGGCGTCCTGAACGAGACGCTGCGCCATCTCGGCCTGGCCGGATCCGGCGGCGGCCGGGACTGGCTGAGTGGCCTGGCCACCGCCCTGCCCGCGGTCATCGTCGTCGGAGTCTGGGCGGGAATGCCCCAGACGGCCGTCTCTCTGCTCGCCGGTCTGCAGAACGTCCCCAAGGAGCTGCACGAGGCGGCGGCCATGGACGGCGCGGGCGCCTGGCGCCGCTTCCGTACGGTCACCTGGCCCGCCATCAAGCCCGTCGCGCTCGCCATCACCGCCCTCAACTTCATCTGGAACTTCAATTCCTTCGCCCTGGTCTTCGTCCTGACCGACGGCGGCCCCGGTGGCCGGACGCGGCTGCCGATGCTCTTCGCCTACGAAGAGGCCTTCCGCTACGGGCAGTTCGGATACGCCGCCGCCATGGGCCTGGCGATGGTCGCGGTGATCTCGGTGCTGCTGGCCGTCTATCTGGCCGGCCGGCTGAAGGGGGCCGACGACAAGTGAGCCGAGTGAGCCGACTGCACCGTACGACCCGGCGCCCGACCGCCAAGCGCACCGCCACCCGCACCGGCCAGTACGCCGCGCTCCTGTGCTACCTGGCCTTCCTCGCGTTCCCCTTCCTCTGGCTGATATCCACCGCCTTCAAGCCACCGCGCGAACTGGGCAGCATCCACCCCACCTGGATTCCCGACGCCCCCACCCTCGACAACTTCCGGCAGGCCTTCGAGCAGCAGCCGCTGCTGGCGGCGGCGGGCAACAGCCTGCTGGCCGCGGCGGCCTCCGCGGTGATCGCGATCGTGCTGGCGACCCCGATGGCGTACGTCCTGGCCCGCTACCGCAACCGCCTCGCCCGGGCGGCCACCGGCTGGGTCGTCGTCAGCCAGGCATTTCCGCTGGTCCTGGTGATCATCCCGCTGTTCCTGATCCTCAAGACCCTGCACCTGGTCGACTCCCGGATCGGCCTGGTCATGGTCTATGTGGTGTGGTCGCTGCCGTTCGCCCTGTGGATGCTGACCGGCTATGTCCGCGCCGTACCACCGGAGTTGGAGGAGGCCGCCGCGGTCGACGGCGCGGGCCGGATACGTACCCTCGTCTCGGTCACCGCGCCGCTCCTCGCGCCCGGCATCGTCGCCACCGCGCTGTTCGCCTTCATCACCGCCTGGAACGAGTTCTTCTTCGCCCTGGTCCTGCTCAAGTCTCCCGAGAAACAGACGCTGCCGGTCGTGCTGACCCATTTCATCGGGACGGAGGGCGTCGCCGACCTCGGCCCGCTCGCCGCCGCCGCGCTGCTCGCCACCCTTCCGAGCCTGCTCCTGTTCGCCGTCATCCAGCGGCGGATCACGGGCGGGATGCTGGCCGGGGCGGTGAAGAGCTGATGCGCGAAGAGCCGATGCGCGAAGGGCCGATGCGCGAAGTGTCGCCGTCTGACGGGAACGAAGCGACCGCACCGGCCCGGTTCCCCCGTCGGGGGCTGCTCGCGGCCGCCGCCGCGCTGCCCGCCGCGGCCCTGTTGCCCGGCTGCTCCGCCGGGCCCCGCCGTGCGACCGGCGGCAAGGTCACCCTGCGCTTCCAGTCGCTGGCCTGGCAACAGGACTCCCTCAAGATCAACAAGCAACTGGTCGCCGAGTGGAACCGCCGGCACCCCCATGTCCAGGTGCGCTACATCCAGGGCGCCTGGGCCACCGTCCACGACCAGCTGCTCACCTCCTTCGAGGGCGGCGAGGCGCCGGACATCATCCATGACGCCACCGACGATCTCGCCGACTTCGCCTACGGCGGCGATCTCGCCGACCTCACCTCCCTGCTGCCGCCCCGCCTCAAGGCGGACATCCCGCGGCAGAGCTGGGAGACCGGCACGTTCGACGGCCGGGTCTACGGCGTCCCGTTCCTCCAGGAACCCCGGGTGCTGATCGCCAACCGCAGGAAGCTGAGCCACTCCGGAGTCCGGATCCCCACCCCGGAACACCCCTGGACCTGGGAGGAGTTCGCGGACGCGGCACAGCGGCTCACCCACGGCGGCAACTACGGCGTCGCCTGGCCGCTGAAGGAACCGGTCTCCGCCACGCTCAACCTCGCCCTGTCCACGGGCGGCCGGATCTTCCACCGCCGCCCCGACGGCAAGGTGGAGGTCCGCTTCGACGCCGTCGACCAGGCGGTGCCCCGCGCCATCCACGACCAGGTCAACGTCGCGCGCACGGCCTCCCGTTCCACCTTGGGCATGGGTGGCGCCGACACCCTGCCGGGCTTCTTCGCCGGGCGCTATGCCATGGTCCCGCTCGGGTTCTCCTACCGTCAGCAGATCGTCCAGCAGGCCCCCAAGGGCTTCGACTGGACGGTACTGCCGGCCCCCAAGGGCACCGCCCTGGACCAGGGCGTGAGCCCGCAGACCCTGTCGGTGGCGCAGGACTGCCCGTACAAGGAGGAGGCGATGGCTTTCATCGACTTCCTTCTGCGCCCGCGGAACATGGTCCGGCTGGCCCTGGGCGACTGGATGCTGCCGACCGGCCGGCAGGCCCTGAAGGACCCGGCCCTGCGGGTGGCCAAGTACGACTGGGCCACCGGCACCGCTCTGGCCGGCGCCCTGCGCTCGGCGCCGGCCCAGTCCGTACGCGGCTACCCGGAGTGGAAGGACAAGGTCGCCGCCCCCGGTCTGCAGGACTACTACAGCGGTGCGATCGATCTGGATGCCTTGCGCCAACGTCTCGTCGACGAGGGCAACTTGGTGCTGGCGCGCTACCAGAGGTGAGCCCTTGGGGCGGAGGCGCGCGCCAGGCGGCGGCTCCGCCCGCCGACGCGCCCTCTATTACGCCTCCATTGCGCGTACGTAAAGGGAGTTGAGTCGCGCTCCGTCAACTACGCAACTTCTTTTGCCCGATTCTGTGAACTTTCGTATTTATTTAAGGCTGTTGCCTATCTCACACGGCCGGGCGGGCCTTGAATTGGTCCCGTCAATCCGACAGGGTTTCGAGCCAGCCCGACGCAGATCTTCCGGTCTCTCCGGGCTATTGCGCAACGCTTTCCCCCCACACCACGAACGAGGAGAACCCTCGCAATGGCTCACAAGCGTTCCAGCAAGAAGCGGCTCATCACGGCGATAACCGCTGCAGTTGCCGCCACTGGTATCGCCACGATCACCGCGGTCACCGCCGGTGCTTCGCCCGCCCCCGCCGAGGGCAAGATCTACGGTGCCCAGGCCAAGGGTGCCGTGAACGGCAGCTACATCGTCATGCTGAAGAAGTCGGTCCGTACGACCGCGAGCGGCGACCTCGCCGCAAAGTACGGCGGCAAGATCAAGCGGAGCTACTCCTCCGTCGACGGATTCTCGACGACCGGTCTGAACGAGGAGGAGGCCAAGCGCCTCGCCGCCGACCCGGCCGTCGACAAGGTCGTACAGAACAAGAAGTTCCACATCGACGCCACCCAGGACAACCCGCCGTCATGGGGACTGGACCGCATCGACCAGGCCGACACCCAGGGCGACAAGAAGTACAACTACCCCGACAGCGCGGGTGAGGGCGTCACCGCCTACGTCATCGACACCGGTGTCCACATCAGCCACAAGGACTTCGGCGGTCGCGCCTCGTACGGCTTCAACGCCATCGACAACAGTGACAAGGCCGAGGACGACAACGGCCACGGCACCCATGTCTCGGGCACCATCGCCGGTGAGGCGCACGGCGTCGCCAAGAAGGCCAAGATCGTGGGCGTCAAGGTCCTGGACGGCCAGGGCTCCGGCACCACCGAGCAGGTCGTCGCGGGCATCGACTGGGTCACCAAGAACCACAAGGGCCCCTCGGTCGCCAACATGTCGCTCGGCGGCGGCGCGGACGAGGCGCTCGACGCGGCCGTCAAGAAGGCCATCGACTCCGGCGTCACCTTCGCCGTCGCGGCGGGCAACGAGTCCACCGACGCGGGCCAGGGCTCCCCGGCGCGCGTGAAGGAGGCCATCACGGTCGCCTCCAGCACCAACAAGGACGAGCAGTCCGACTTCTCCAACTACGGCAGCGTGGTGGACCTTTACGCTCCCGGTTCCGACATCACCTCGGACTGGAACAACAGCGACGACGCCACCAAGACGATCTCCGGCACGTCCATGGCGACCCCGCACGTCGTCGGTGCGGCCGCGGTCTACCTGGCCGGCCACAAGGACGCCAAGCCCGCGGACGTGGAGAAGGCCCTGACGGCCGGCGCCACCCCCGACAAGATCAGCAACCCGGGTGACGGCACGCCCAACAAGCTCCTGAAGATCGTCGAGTAACCAACACCCTGCACCGTCCGCCGGCCGTCGCGCCCGCCCCCACTGGGCGCGACGGCCGGCGGTTTTCTGTGTTCCCGAGCCGGCGCCCGGCTCCATCGGAACCGGGCGCCGGGTGTCAGCAGCCGAGCGGCAGGAATCCCGGGGAGATGGATCTGATCCCGATGGATCTGATCCGTTCGGGAATCCTCTACTGCCCGGGGACGAACGCGCGCTCAGCTGGCGGCAGCGCCGAACCACTTCGGCAGCCGGCCGACCAGACCCTGCTGATCTTCACCGACCCACGCCACGTGGCCGTCCGGCCGCAGCAGCACCGCCGGCACATCCAGCTCCTCGCTGACGTCGACGACGTGGTCGACCCGATCCCCCCAGCCCGCCACGGAAAGCCGGCCGGTCTGGTCGAGCAGCAGCCCGCGGCCGCCGCGCATCAGCTCGTAGAGGCGCCCCTGCTTCAGCTCCACGTCCCGCATCCGCCGGCCGAGCAGTTCATGCCCCTCGCCGAAGTCGTAGCGGACCCCGACCGCGGTGATCATCTCGGTCACGTACCGGTTGACCTCCTCGAAGTCCATCAGCTTCGAGAACAGTTCCCGCAGCGCGGTCGCACCCGGATCGGTCCCCAGCAGCGTGATCTGCGCGCGGGTGTTGTCCAGCACGCGGGCGCCCACGGGGTGCCGTTCGGTGTGGTAGCTGTCGAGGAGCCCCTCCGGCGCCCAGCCCTTGACCGCGGCGGCCAGCTTCCAGCCGAGGTTGAACGCGTCCTGCACACCGAGGTTGAGCCCCTGCCCACCGGTCGGCGGGTGGATGTGCGCCGCGTCGCCGGCCAGCAGGACCCGGCCGACCCGGTAGCGCTCGGCCTGCCGGGTGGCATCGCCGAACCGGGACAGCCAGCGCGGCGAGTGCACGCCGAAGTCGGTGCCCGCGACGGCCCGCAGCTGCCGCTGGAACTCCTCGAGGGTCGGCGCGGTCGCACGGTCCTCGGCCACGCCATCGGCGGGCACGATGACGCGGTACGTCCCGTCCCCGCTCGGGACGAAGCCGAACCGCAGCTGCGTCTTCTGGACTTCCTTGACGACGGCGGCAACCGTCTCCGGGTCCTCGCTCGCCTCCATGGTGCCCAGCAGCGTCTCGACCGTGGCGGGCGTGCCGGGGAAATCCACGCCGAGCTGCTTGCGCACCGTGCTGCGGCCGCCGTCACACCCGACGAGGTAGCGCGCGCGCAGGTCCGCGCCGGCCGCCAGCTCGACGGTCACCCCGTCCTCGTCCTGGTGCAGCCCGACCACTTCGCAGCCGCGCCGTATCTCGGTGCCGAGTTCGAGGGCTCGCTCGTTGAGCAGCCGCTCGGTGACCGGCTGCGGGGTGGCGACGCCGAACGGGTGCGCGGTGTCCAACCGTTCCGGCCACGGCTTCATGACGCCGCCGAAGAGACCGCCGACGCTGAACTTCTCACTGACCGCGAGGAACCGGTCCAGCAGGCCGCGCTGATCCATCATCTCGACGCTGCGCGTGTGCAGGCCCTGTCCGCGGGTCTGCTCTGTCGGCTCGGCCAGCTTCTCCAGCACGACCACGTGCACACCGTGCAGCCGCAACTCGGAGGCCAGCATCAAGCCGGTCGGCCCACCGCCGGCAATGATCACGTCGATCAACACAATCCCCATTTACTTCCGCAGTTAGTGGCTCAGGTCGATGATTCTGCGACATGACCGGGGCCTTGCCACAAGCCCCCCGGTGCGCTATACCTTGAGAGTGGCAAGGAGTCGATGAGCTCCTTGCCTTTGTCATTTGTCGTCCGCCGCGGACGGACGACCAACGCAGCGCCCCCACAAGCGACTTGGCCCAAATGCATTACGGGCTCGTACGCTGGCCGCCATGGAAGACGACGACCTCCCCGACGAGGGCGAGTACTTGTCCCGATGGCTGGACGAGATGGACCTCGAACTCGGCAAGATCGGCTGCCGGGGAGCGCTCCCCGTGCCTGACGACTTCCCTCACGACTTCAGCCCCGAAAGCCTGCCCGCTCTGGAGACCGCTGCCCTGGAGTATGCGGCCCGGGAGGGCTACCACATAGACCTCTACATCCATGCCCTGGGCGCCTACTTGGGGGAAGCGATCCTGTATACGGCCGGCGGCCACTGGGGATGGTTCGGATACTCCGGCTACGGCGACGGCGACCCCACCGTGATCGTCGACCCGGTGCACAAGGCCGGCCCGGTCCACGTGTGCGACATCGTCCGCCGAGCCCTGGACGAACGCACCGGCGAGGTGTTCGCCGAGGAGCACGGATGGATGCAGATTGCCGCGGACGCGGCGCTGGAGAACGACCCCACCTGGCGGCCGGTGAAGGAAGAGGACGGCATACAGCGGCCGAAGGCCGGCTGAACGCGGGTACCGGTCTGCTGCCGCTACTCGCGCCCGGGAACGGACGTGGCGAAGTTATCCACAGGAGGCTGCCTCCAAAACCATGCAACGCCCCATCCGGCTACGGTCGGTGACATGCACGGAGGACTGCCGTTCATCGGCATCAGCACCATCGTCTACGGCGTGATCGGCCTGACCGTCGTCGTAGTCGGCAAGATCCGTAAGACAGGGGGAGCGCAGCATGCACACCATCACCGTCATCGTCCCAGCTCACAACGAGGAGGAGGGGCTGCCGGCCACACTGGAATCGCTCGCGTGCCAAACGGTGCCGCCTGACCGGATCCTGGTCGTGGACGATGCCTCCACCGACCGCACGGGCGAGGTAGCGGCGTCACACGGCGTGAGCGTGCTTCGGCCGCCGCGCAACCTCGGGAGCAAGGCGAAGGCGCAGAATTACGCGCTTCCGCACTGCACCACCGACCTTGTACTGGCGGTCGACGCGGACACCGTTCTCGCGCCGGACTACATCGAGACGGTCGTCCCCGTCTTCGACGACCCCGGTGTCGCGGTCGCGGCGGGCACGGTCCGCACGCGGCATACCCGCACGATCTGGGAGCGCGGAAGGTCGACCGAATACCTCTTCGGCTTCCACTTCCACCGCCCCATCCAGGCGCGCGCCAACAGCCCCATGGTGTGCTCGGGTTGCTGTTCGGTCTTCCGGCGGGACGATCTGGTGGCCTTCGGCGGGTTCCCGGAGCGGACCATCGTCGAGGACATGGACTACACGTGGTCGCAGCAGATCGCGGGCCGGCGGGCGGTGTACGTCTCCGACGCCGTGGCCCTGGCCGCCGACCCGGAAGACCTCACCTATCTGCGCAAACAGGTCTGGCGCTGGATGGCCGGCTTCTGCCAGAACGTGCGGCTGCATCTCGGGCGGCTGATCGTACACAAACCGCTGCTGGCGCTCTGGGTGCTGCTCGCCCTGCTCGAGATCCTCACCGCGCCCCTCTGGTGGGCCACCCCGTTCGTGGTGGCCGCGACGACCGATCAGCCCCCGGCGTCGGCCTTCGCCTGGTGGGCCGGGGCCGAGCTGGTGCTGACGGCGCCACCGCTGATCTACGCCGCCCGTCGCCGCAGACTCCCGCTCGCCGGTGTCCTGCTGAACATCCCCTGCGTCTACGCGACCAAGGCCGTCAACCTCGTTTACGCCTGGAAGGCCCTCATCGTGGAGCTGGTGCTGGTGCCGCTCCACCTGGCGCGGGGCCTCACGGTCTATGAGAAAGGCCGGGCCGATTTCCGTCCGGGGATGGCCAAGGCGGCGACCGTATGAACCGCCGCGGCCCCGGACGGTGGCGGCGGCCGGTCCGCCGGCCGGCCCGTCACCACGCTTCGCTCAGGCGCTCAGCGCCGTCAGCTCCTGGTGGACGCGGGCCTCGGCCGCCTGGTCGTAGCGGCGCAGCAGCAGCCGGGCCAGCTCGGGGGCGGAGCCGAGCACCGGGGCGAGGATGTCCGCGCCGGCCTCGCGGGCCCCGGCGGCGATCCGGTCCGGGAGGAAGCCGGGGGCGATGACATACGGGGCGACGGCCACCCGGCCGACACCCTCGGCCCGTAGTTCCCGCACGGCATCCGCCGTACGGGGCAGAGATGCGGAGGCGAACGCAGGTCGCACGGCACACCAGTTGGCAGTGCGCCGCCACTCCCGCGCGATTTCAGCGATCACTGCGATCGCCTCCGGGTCACTGGAGCCCGCCGAGGCCAGTACGACCCCGGTCGAGCGGCGGTCGCCGGGCCGCAGCCCGGCCTCCTCCAGCCGCCGCTCCAGCGCGGCGGTCAGGAGGGAAGAGGGGCCGAGCACCTCGGCCTGATGAACGGTCAGCAGGGGCAGCCGCAGCGCGGCCTCCCGCAGCACCGCGGGGATATCGGACTTCGCGTGGAAGGCGCGGGTGAGGAGGAGAGGCATCGCCACCACGTCCCGGACGCCCTCGGCCGAGAGGCGCTCCAGCACCCGGGGCACGCTGGGCGCATTGAAGTCGAGGTAGCCGACCTCGACCCGCAGCCCCGGCCGCAGCGCCCGCACCCGCGCGCAGAGCGCGGAGACGGTCGCCGCGTGCCGCGGGTCGCGGCTGCCGTGGGCGATGACGAGGAGAGTGGGGCGTGCGTCCATGGTCAGCTCTTGATTCAGCTCTTCACGAGGAGGCCGCGGCTGCGCAGCACCCGGCGCTCGATCGGCGCGAAGACCAGCAGCTCGATACCGATACCGACGATGAGGATGAGGAGGATGGCGGACAGCACCCAGGACATGTCGCCGGTCTCGCGGCCCTGTTCCAGCAGTTGGCCCAGGCCGGTGCCCAGGTCGGGCGCGTTGACGATGAGTTCGGCGGCCATCAGGGAGCGCCAGGAGAAGGCCCAGCCCTGCTTGAGGCCGGCGATGTAGCCGGGCAGCGCCGCGGGGAGGAGGACGTGCCGGATGCCGGCCAGGCCCGTCGCGCCAATGGTGCGGCCGGCCCGCAGGTAGAGCGGCGAGATCTGGTCGACGCCGGCCACCAGGCCGTTGGCGATGGAGGGGACGGCGCCGAGCAGCACCACGGCGTAGATGGTGGCGTCGCTCAGGCCGAACCAGATGATCGCCGCCGGTACCCAGGCAACCGAAGGGAGGGACTGCAGACCGCTCAGGATCGGTCCGATCGCGGCCCGGACCGCCTTGACCCGGGCGACGATCAGGCCCAGGGGCGTACCGATGGCGACCGAGGCCAGGAAGCCGAGGGCGCCGCGGGACACGCTGGTCCACACGTAGTCCAGCAGCGTGCCCTGGAGCCACTTCTCCTGCAGGGACCGGGCCACGTCGAGGGGGCTGGGCAGCAGGAAGTGCGGCTTGAGCTGGAAGTGGTAGGCGAGCTGCCACAGTCCGAGCACGATCGCGATGGCGATAAGGGGAGGCAACGCCTTGGAGGTCAGGGTGCGCAGCCAGGGCTGGCGGTCGACGACGGTGGATTCCAGGGCGTCGAGCCCGGCCTCCAGACCGGCGATATCGCCCGCGGCACGGGCCTTGGCGTCGTGGATTTCGGCAGGGGCCGCGTCGCCCGGCTGGGCGGCGTTGGTCTCGGCCTGGGTATCAGTGCTGGCCATGGCGGCGGATCTCCCCACGGAGCTGTTCGGTGATCTCGATGGAAAGGTCGGCGACCGCGGCGTCCTCGATACGGCGCGGCTGCGGGATGTCCACCCGCCACTCGCGGGCGATCCGGCCCGGACGGGACGACAGCAGCACCACCCGCTGGGCCAGCCGCACCGCCTCTCGCACGTTATGGGTGACGAACAGGACCGACAGCTGGGTCTCCTCCCAGATGCGGGTCAGCTCGTCGTGCAGGACGTCACGGGTGATGGCGTCGAGCGCGGCGAACGGCTCGTCCATCAGCAGCAGCCGGCTGTCCTGGGCCAGGGCGCGGGCCATGGCGACGCGCTGGCGCATACCGCCCGAGAGCTGGTGGACGCGCTTGCCGTAGGCGCCCTTGAGCCGGACGAGTTCGAGCAGCCGCTCGGCCTCGGTGCGGCGCTCGCCGCGCGGCACCCCGCGCAGCCGCAGCGCCAGTTCGATGTTGCGGCCCGCGGTCAGCCACGGGAACAGCGCATGCTCCTGGAACATCAGCGCGGGCCGGCCGCCGGGCGTCTCGATGCTGCCGGCGGACGGCGCATCGAGACCGGCGACGAGGTTGAGCAGGGTCGACTTGCCGCAGCCCGAGGCCCCCAGGAGGCAGACGAATTCGCCCGGCGCGACATCGATGCTGATGTCGTCCAGCACGTGCTGCTGCGCGCCGGGGCGGCCGAACGACTTCGAGACATGGTCGATGCGAGCGGCGTATGTCTCGGTGCCGGCCGGGGTCGCCGTGGCGGGCTGCTTGGTGAGCGTGGTGGTCGTCATCGGTGTCACCTCCTGGGGGACTGCGGTGCTACGGATCGAGGAGTGTCAGCTGCCGAGGCCGGCGTCGTCGACCGGCGGCTTGCCCTCGGACTTGAGCACCTTGTTGAGCAGGGTGAGGTCGTAGATGCCCTTGAGGTCCGGCTTCTTGAGCAGGCCCGCCTTGACGGCGTGGTCCGCCTCCTCCTGGAGGGTGGCGGCCAGCGGGTCATCGGTGACGTCGATGTTCTTGAAGGCCGGGTCGATGACGTTGCCCGGCAGCGCCTTGCCGGCGACATCAGGGGCGGCGAGCTCGTCGTTCAGCGCCTTCTTGGCCTCCTCCGGGTGGGACCGGATAAAGGCGTTGGTCTTCACCGAAGCGCGCAGCACCGCCTCGACGGCCTTGGGGTGCTCCTTGAGGAACTTCTGGGAGACGATCATGTTCGTGATGACGAACTTGCCGTCCTTCCACAGCTTCTTCTCGTCCAGGATCGTCTTGCCGCCCGCGGCGACGAGCTTGGAGGCCGTGGGCTCGGGCACCCAGGCGCCGTCGATGGAGCCCTGCTCAAAGGCGGTCGGCGTCACCTTGTTGTCGGTGCGCTGGACGGTGACATCGCCCTTGCCGGTGGTGGCGTCGACCTTGTAGCCCTTGCCGGCCAGGAAGTTCAGCAGTGCCACGTCCTGGGTGTTGCCCAGCTGCGGGGTCGCGATCTTCTTGCCCTTGAGATCGTCCAGGCTCTTGATCTTCTTGGGGTTGACGACCAGCGAGACACCGCCGGAGGCCGAACCAGAGATGATCTTCAGGCTGGTGCCGTGCGACTTGGCGTAGCCGTTGATCGCGGGCGAGGGGCCGATCCAGCCGATGTCGATGGCGTTCGAGTTGAGGGCCTCGATCTCGGCGGGGCCCGCATTGAAGGGAGTGCCCTCGACCTTCGTGCCGCCCAGTTCCTTCTGGAACAGGCCCTTCTGGAGGCCGACCAGCGGGGTGGCGTGCGTGGTGTTGCCGAAGAACCCGATTCTTACCTTGTCGAGCCCGTCGGTCTTGGGGCCCTTGGGGGCAATGCGGGTGGCGGTGTCCTGCTTGGCCTCGGAGCCGTAGCCGCAGGCGCCCAGCGCGCCGACCAGGAGTGGGACGGAGACGGCGGCCGCGAGCAGGCGGTGTCGAACGGCAGACACGGGAGAGGTTCCTCTCGGAGGGCCGGGGCGGTGAGCGCCCTTCTAAGGCGCGCCCGGCGGTTCGATGGATCTTCGGAAGGGGGGCGTGGGGGGTACGGAGTCGAGCATCGTCAGCACACACATCGCCCGACTCCTCCCTGGCCACTGCCGAGGGCGCCGCTGCCGATCCGGCCGCCCTCTACCGCGAAGGTGGAGAACATGTCTTTGAGCATGTTCAGAAGTCCCATCCGTCGTCGTCCGCCTCGGCGGCCGGAGCGGCTTCCGCGGCCGCCTCCGCGAAGGCGGTGCCCGCCATTCCCGCGGTCAGCGTCGTACCGTCCGCCGGGTCGATCAGCAGGAAGGATCCCGTGCGCCGGGAGTCGGCGTACGCGTCCAGGGCCAGCGGCTCGGCGGTACGCACCACGATCCGGCCGATGTCGTTGGCGACCAGCTCGCCCGGCGCCGGGTGCTGGGAGAGGTCGTCCAGGGTCAGCCGGGAGGGGATGTCCTTGACGATCGCCTTGACCGTGCGGGTGGTGTGCTTGAGCAGCACCCGCTGGCCGACGGTCAGCGGCCGGTCCGCGACATGGCAGATCGTCGCCTCGATGTCCTGGGAGACCGACGGCGCCGCGGCGGTCGGTGTGATCAGGTCACCGCGCGAGATGTCGAGATCGTCGCTGAGCCGGACGGTCACCGACTGCGGTGCCCAGGCGACGTCCACGGCCTGGCCGAGTGCGTCGATCGCCTCGATGGTGCTGGTGCGCCCTGAGGGGAGCACGGTGACGGCGTCGCCGACGCGCAGGACGCCGGAGGCGATCTGGCCCGCGTAGCCGCGGTAGTCGGGGTGTTCGGCGGTCTGCGGGCGGATGACGTACTGGACCGGGAAGCGGCCGGGGTCGTCGGAGGGATCGGCGACGACCGGGACCGTCTCCAGGTGCTCGAGGACGGTCGGGCCGCCATACCAGTCCATGTTGGCCGACGCCGTCACGACGTTGTCCCCGGCCAGCGCCGAGATCGGGATCGCGGTGATCTCCGGGACGCCCAGCGAGGCCGCGTAGGTCGTGAACTCCTCGGCGATGGCGGCGAAGACGGGCTCGGCGTAGTCGACGAGGTCCATCTTGTTGACCGCGAGGACGACATGGGGGACGCGCAGCAGGGCGGCCACGGCCGCGTGCCGGCGGGTCTGTTCGACGACGCCGTTGCGGGCGTCGACAAGAACGACGGCCAGCTCGGCGGTCGAGGCACCGGTCACCATGTTCCGGGTGTACTGCACATGACCCGGGGTGTCGGCGAGGATGAACCGGCGCCGGGGCGTGGCGAAGTAGCGGTAGGCGACATCGATGGTGATGCCCTGCTCGCGCTCGGCGCGCAGTCCGTCCGTCAGCAGCGCCAGGTCCGGCGCCTCCTGCCCGCGGTTGCGGGAGGCGTGCTCGACGGCCTCGAGCTGGTCGGCGAGCACCGACTTGGAGTCGTGCAGCAGCCGCCCGACCAGCGTCGACTTGCCGTCGTCGACGGAGCCGGCGGTGGCGAAACGCAGGAGCGAGGTCGCGCCGGCGTCGATGACGCCCTCAACAGCATTGGTGGTGCTCATGGTTAGAAGTACCCCTCGCGCTTGCGGTCCTCCATGGCGGCCTCGGACATCTTGTCGTCGGCCCGGGTCGCGCCCCGCTCGGTGAGGCGCGAGGCGGCGATCTCCGTGATGACGGCCTCGATGGTGTCGGCGTCGGAGTCGACCGCGCCGGTGCAGGACATGTCGCCGACCGTGCGGTAGCGCACCAGCCGGGTTTCCAGCGTTTCGTCGTCCTTGGGGCCGCCCCATTCGCCGGGTGCCAGCCACATCCCGCTGCGGGCGAAGACCTCGCGCTCGTGGGCGTAGTAGATGGCGGGCAGTTCGATCTTCTCGCGGGCGATGTACTGCCATACGTCCAGCTCGGTCCAGTTGGACAGCGGGAAGACGCGGACGTGCTCGCCGGGCGAGTGGCGGCCGTTGTAGAGCTGCCACAGCTCGGGGCGCTGCCGGCGCGGGTCCCAGCCGCCGAACTCGTCGCGCAGCGAGAACACCCGCTCCTTGGCGCGCGCCTTCTCCTCGTCGCGGCGGCCGCCGCCGAAGACCGCGTCAAAACGGTTCTTCTCGATGGCGTCCAGCAGCGGCACGGTCTGCAGCGGGTTACGGGTGCCGTCGGGGCGCTCGCGCAGCTCACCGCGGTCGATGAAGTCCTGGACGTGGGCGACGTGCAGGCGCAGGCCGTGTCGCTCGACGGTGCGGTCGCGGTAGTCGAGGACCTCGGGGAAGTTGTGGCCGGTGTCGACGTGCAGGAGGGAGAACGGGACCGCGGCGGGTGCGAACGCCTTCAGCGCGAGGTGCAGCATGACGATGGAGTCCTTGCCGCCGGAGAAAAGGATCACCGGCCGCTCGAACTCGCCCGCCACCTCGCGGAAGATGTGCACCGCCTCGGACTCGAGGGCGTCCAGGTGCGACAGGGCGTAGGGGCTGTCGCCCTCGGTCTCGGTAGCAATGGTCGCGGTGGTCACGCCAGTCCCCTTTCGACGAGCAGCTCGTGGAGCGCGGCTGCGGACTCCTGCACGGTCTGGGTGTGCGACTCGATGCGCAGGTCGGGCGATTCGGGCTGCTCGTAGGGGTCGTCCACGCCGGTCAGGCCGGAGATCTCGCCGGCCGCCTGCTTGGCGTACAGCCCCTTCACATCGCGTTCGGAGCACACCTCGACGGGCGTGGCCACATGCACCTCGAGGTACGCGCTGCCCTCGGCCTGGTGGCGCTTGCGCACCGCCTCCCGGGAGTCCGCGTACGGCGCGATCACCGGCACCAGGACGGTGACCCCGTTGCTCGCCAGCAGCTCGGAGACGAAGCCGATCCGCTGGACGTTCGTGTGCCGGTCGGCGCGGGTGAAGCCCAGGCCGGCGGAGAGGAACTCGCGGATCTCGTCGCCGTCCAGCACCTCGACCCGGCGGCCCTGGCCGCGCAGCCGCTCCGCGAGCGCATTGGCGATCGTGGTCTTGCCCGCGCTGGGCAGTCCGGTCAGCCACACCGTGGCGCCCGTCATCGGCTTCTCCTGAGCTTCCGCAATGTCGTGAACATCTGTAGTGCCCTGCAAGGTGTCCGGAAAATTCCCGAGTCCGGCCATCAGTGCAGCCCGCACTCGGTCTTGTTGCTGCCGGCCCAGCGGCCCGCCCGCGCGTCCTCGCCCGCCAGGACCCGGCGGGTGCAGGGGGCGCAGCCGACGGAGGCGTAGCCGTCCATCAGCAGCGGGTTGGTGAGCACGCCGTGCTCGGCGACGTAGGAGTCCACGTCGGCCTGCGTCCAGCGGGCGATCGGCGAGATCTTGACCTTCTGGCGCTTGGCGTCCCAGCCGACGACCGGGGTGTTCGCCCGGGTCGGGGACTCGTCCCGGCGCAGCCCGGTCGCCCAGGCGTCGTAGCCGGTCAGGCCCTCTTCCAGCGGCTTGACCTTGCGCAGCGCGCAGCACAGGTCCGGGTTGCGGTCGTGCAGCTTCGGGCCGTACTCGGCGTCCTGCTCTGCGACGGTCTGACGGGGCAACAGCGTGATGACGTTGACGTCCATCACCTCGGCCACCGCGTCCCGCGTCCCGATGGTCTCCGGGAAGTGGTAGCCGGTGTCCAGGAACACCACGTCCACGCCCGGGAAGGCGCGCGAGGCGAGGTGGGCGACGACCGCGTCCTCCATGGAGGAGGTGACGCAGAAGCGGGCGCCGAAGGTCTCGGCGGCCCAGGTCAGGATCTCGAGCGGGGACGCGTCCTCCAGGTCGCGGCCCGCGCGCTCGGCGAGCTGCGGCAGATCGGTGGCAGTGGTCACGACGCACCTCCAGCAGAAGTTGAGGGGGAAGCGGAGAGCCCCTGGGAGAGCAGACCCAGGAACTTCAGCCGGAACGCGCGGCTGCACGAACGGCATTCCCAGGCGGCACCCTCACCGCGGACGGAACCCTCCTCGGAGGGGCGCAGGTCCTCATCACCGCAGTACGGGCAGCAGAACGGGGCGGCGCGCTCGCTCACTGTGCCTCCCGCTCAGCCTCGGCGCGCTCTGCGGCGCCGGCTTCCCTCGTCACTGCTCGCTCCTTCGTCGCTGCGCGGCTCCTCAGTCCAGCCGGCGCCACGCGCCGAGGCACGCTCACGTGTGCCTCCCGCTCGGTCCGGGGCTCGCTCACTTCAGCGCACCCTCTTCCGCGCGGGCCGCCCACTGGGCGAACCGCTCGCCGTCGGTGCGCTGCTCCTGGAAGTTGCGCAGCACCCGCTCGACGTAGTCGGGGAGTTCCGTGGCGGTGACCTTCAGACCGCGGACCTTCCGGCCGAACCCGGCCTCCAGGCCGAGCGCGCCGCCCAGGTGGACCTGGTAGCCCTCGACCTGGTTGCCGTCGTCGTCCAGGACCAGCTGACCCTTGAGACCGATGTCCGCGACCTGGATACGGGCGCAGGCGTTGGGGCAGCCGTTGAGGTTGATGGTGAGCGGCTCGTCGAACTCCGGGAGACGGCGCTCGAGCTCGTCGATCAGCGAGCTGCCGCGGCCCTTGGTCTCGACGATCGCCAGCTTGCAGAACTCGATGCCGGTGCAGGCCATCGTGCCGCGCCGGAACGGGGACGGCTTGACCTGGAAGTCCAGCGCCTCCAGCCCGGCGACGAGCGGCTCGATCTGGTCCTCGGTCACATCGAGGATGATCATCTTCTGCTCGACGGTGGTGCGCAGCCGGTCGGAGCCGTGCGCCGCGGCCAGCTCGGCGATCTTGGTGAGGGTCGCACCGTCCACCCGGCCGACGCGCGGGGCGAACCCCACGTAGTACCGGCCGTCCTGCTGCCGGTGCACGCCGATGTGGTCGCGCCACTTCTGCGCGGGCTCCTCGGGCGCCGGGCCGTCGATCAGCTTCCGCTCCAGGTACTCGTCCTCCAGCACCTGGCGGAACTTCTCCGGGCCCCAGTCGGCCATCAGGAACTTCAGCCGGGCGCGGGTGCGCAGCCGCCGGTAGCCGTAGTCGCGGAAGATCCCGACCACGCCGGCCCAGACGTCGGCCACCTCGTCCAGCGGCACCCAGGTGCCCAGGCGCTGGGCGAGCTTGGGGTTGGTGGACAGGCCGCCGCCGACCCAGACGTCGAAGCCCGGCCCGTGCTCGGGGTGCACGACACCGACGAAGGCCACGTCATTGATCTCGTGGACCACGTCCTGGACCGGCGAACCGGAGATCGCGGTCTTGAACTTGCGCGGCAGGTTGGAGAACTCCTTGCTGCCGATGTAGCGGTCGTGGATCTCGTCCACGGCCGGGGTGCCGTCGATGATCTCGTCCGCCGCGATACCGGCCACGGGGGAGCCGATGATCACTCGGGGGCAGTCGCCGCACGCCTCGGTCGTGGAGAGTCCGACGCTCTCCAGCTTCTCCCAGATGGCGGGGACGTCCTCGATGCGGATCCAGTGCAACTGGATGTTCTGCCGGTCGGTGATGTCCGCGGTGCCGCGGGCGTACTGCTCGGAGACCTCGCCGATGGCGCGCAGCTGCGGCACGGTCAGCCGTCCGCCGTCGATGCGGACCCGCAGCATGAAGTACTTGTCGTCCAGCTCCTCCGGCTCCAGGATCGCGGTCTTGCCGCCGTCGATCCCGGGCTTGCGCTGGGTGTAGAGGCCCCACCAACGCATCCGTCCGCGCAGGTCGTTGGGGTCGATGGAGTCGAAGCCGGCCTTGGAATAGATCGTCTCAATGCGTGTCCGCACATTGAGACCGTCGTCGTCCTTCTTGAACTGCTCGTTGCCGTTGAGCGGCGTGAAGTGGCCAACGGCCCACTGGCCCTCGCCGCGGTGGCGGCCGGCCTTGCGGCGCGTCGTGGCGGCCCCGGCCGAGGGCTGGGGGTTATCCGGGGTGTCGGCGGCCATGGGTGTACGTCCTTCTGGGCGGGCTCAAGGGGCGGACGGGCGCGGCATGCCCGCGTGACCTGTGCGGACACACCGAAACGCGGCGCGCGGCAACGCGTCGGTGGTGTGCTGCAAGGGCGGGGTACGGCCGCGTCCGCGACGATGGGGACGGCGGGGGATCGGGTGGTGCCGGCGGTGCTGTCCGGGGCTCGCGGCCCTGGTCAGCGCTTCGTCAGCCTGCCCGACAAATGGCGCTGGACATGCGGCCGAGGTCGACGTGCCGCCGACTCACCAAGGCAATTCCAGCTCTAGACATGACGGAAGCGTGGCACGCCGTTCTCTGGCCAGTCCACCGTCGTCCAGGATTTGGACATCACTGTCCCGGATCGCGAGACAGTGTGTCGTGGATCACCTTCCGGAGTCACCTTGCGGCGGAGTCCGGGAAGGGTGTGAGGGGGCCGGCGCCGGGCCAGGGCCCCGGCATCGGCGCCTCGGCCTCCTGCGTCACCGTGGTCTCGTACACCCGGAACCCGCGCCGCTCGTAGTTGGCCTTCGCGTGGGGGCCGTCATCGCTGCAGGTGTGCACCCACACCCGCGTCGTCCGCTCCCGCTCCGGCCACCGTTCGGCCAGGTCCCAGGCCCGCTCGGTGCCGTACGCGAGCAGCCACCCGCCGATCCGGCGCCCCCGGAAGGCCGGGAGCAGCCCGAAATAGGCGATCTCCACGGCCCCCTCCGGATGGGCATCCAGCTCGATGAACCCGGCGGGCGTCCCCCGCCCGTACGCCACCCACGTCTCCACGCCCGGGCGCCCCAGGTGTTCCGCCCACCGCGCATACGGCCAGTCCAGCCGGTCGGTCCACAGGATGTCCCCGCCGACCGCCGTATAGAGGAACCGGCTGAATTCCGGCGATGGCACCTCGGACCTGACGATACGGACATCCTGCTCGGCCGGCGGTCCCGCGGCGGCGAAGAGGAGGTCGGCGGGCGAGGTCTGCTCGAGGTACCAGGTGGTGACCGAGTGGCTCATGGGGTCAGGACATCACAGGCGCCGGCGCCGGCCGCGGCGGGCCCGGCGCCGTCCGGTGCGGCTCCTCAGCAATACGGATCGTCGTGGAGGACGAAGAGGCCCACGCGGTCGTCCACCCACGCGGGGAGCTCGTCGATGTCGTTGTCGTCGAGGTTCAGGTGGGTGAGGGCGGTGAGGCCGCGGAGGCATGCGGGCAGCTCGGTGAATTCATTGTCGTCGAGGTACAGGCGATCCAGCGCCGTGAGGCCGCCCAGCGATGCCGGGAGCGCGCTGAGGCGATTGCCGCGCAGGATGAGTCCGGTGAGTGCGGTGAGTTCCCCCAGCGATTCCGGCAGGGCGGCCAGGTCGTTGTGCGCCAGATCGAGGTGGGTCAGTGCGGTGAGCCCGCCCAGGGAATCGGGCAGCGCATCCGGCAGTGCGCCGAGTCGGTTCCCGCCGAGGTTGAGGCCGGTGAGCGCGGTGAGATTGCCGAGCGATTCGGGGAGGGCGGTCAGATCATTGCGGTCCAGGTCGAGCCAGGCGAGTTCGGGGAGATCGCCGAGGGAATCCGGGAGCGAGGTGAGGCGATTGCAAGGGAGCAGGAGTCCGCTCAGCCCGGTGAGGCGGCCGATCCATTCGGGGAGGCGGGTGAGGTGGTTGTAGCCGAGATCGAGGTGGATGAGGGAGGCGAGGCCGGCCAGTGGGTCGGGCAGTGCGCCGAGGTGGTTGGCGCTCAGGTCGAGTGCGGTGAGGGATGTGAGATTGCCGAGCGTGGCGGGAAGCTCGGCGAGTTCATTGCTGTTCAGCCCGAGCCGGGTGAGCCGGGTGAGATTGCCGAGCGATTCGGGGAGTTCACCGAGTGCGTTGTCGCGCAGATCGAGGTGGGTGAGGGAGGTGAGCTCGCCCGTCCATGCGGGGAGGGCGGTGAGGCCGTTGCCGCTCAGATCGAGCTCCATGAGGCCCGTCAGCCTCCGCAGCGGTTCCGGGAGCGTGGTGAGGCTGTTGCCGTTCAGATGGAGTTCCCTGAGCGAGGTGAAATTCCCCAGCCATTCCGGGAGCTCGGCGAGGTTGTTGTCGCTCAGGTCGAGCTTGGTGAGATGAGTGAGTTCGCCCAGTTCTTCCGGAAGGGTGTCCCGCTGATATCCCGAGAGGTCCAGCTCGTCGTCATCGCCGAGAATTGCCTCATCGAGCCGCTCCGCCCATTCCATTTCCGCCAGTTCGTCTTCGTCCAGGCCATGTGCGCCCTCGTGCTCGGACAACGGTGCCCCCCCCACATCTCCGATCAGCTGAAGTGTCATTCTTTCACCGGGAGTTGGCGGGATCGGACGGTACCGCTGAACCGGTCCCCGTCATCCGGGCAAAGACCACCACATTGCCTGCGTATCCGCCGCTCTCGGAATAGCCGCCACCGCACGTCAGAAGCCGGAGTTCGGGGCGCCCCGTGGCGCCGTAGACCCGCCGGGCCGGGAAATGATTCTTGGTGAATACCTGGATGCCGTAGACCTCGAAGACCACGGTGCGGCCGTCTTTACGGGTCACCCGGATCGTCCGGCCCTTCTTGAGGGAGCCCAGGCGGTAGAAGACGGCGGGGCCGGTGTAATTGTCGACGTGCCCGACGATGACGGCGGTGCCCCGTTCGCCCGGGGCCGGGGCGCCGGTGTACCAGCCCGCGAGACGGGGGTTCCGGGCCGGTGGGGCGGCTATTCGGCCGTCCCTGTCGAGGCCGAGCGGAACCAGCGGGGCGGAGATCCGGAGCGAGGGGATGTCCACCCTGGTGACGGCGGAGCGGGCGAGCGGGGGCGGCCCGGAGGGGTGGCCGTCGACGGGGGTGAGCGTGGTGCCGCCGTGCGGCTGCGGCGGGCCGTCGGCCTCGTCCGACAGCCCGCTGCGCAGCATGGCGAAGCCGGTGAGGCCGACCAGGGCCATGACGCCCCAGTTGGGCCGGCGCGGCGGGTGCTCCGCGCGCGGCTCCTCGACCCGGCCCGTCAGGCTCATCGCTCTCCTCCCGGGGCCGTGCTCCCCGCCGCGCACGGTCCGCCGACAGCACGCTAGGCGCGCACGGGGGAGGGGGCGACGGCGGACGGCCGATCGGGTGGGGTGCCTGGCGGGGTGACCGGGTCCGAGGCCCGGTAGTAGCGCATCACCTCGCCGATGAGGAGCCGTCGCCGTACCGGGGCCACCGCATCGCGATCGCTGTCCGGGTGGTGAGCAGCCCGTTCACGATGTGGTCGGTCCGGCAGTGGTCCGGGCCTTGGCGCGCGCCTCACCGTCCCCGACGCGCCCCCTCACCCCCGCCGCGCCGCCGTCACCGCCGGCGCCGACGAGTGCGGCAGCAGCTCCATGGGCCGCGACGGCAGCCGCAGCTCCACCTCCAGTCCGTCCGCGAAGCGGTACGGCCGGTGCGCCAGGACGCCCGCCAGATGGCGGCGCAGCCGGGACAGCTCGGCGCGCACCGTGACCGTACGGCCGCGGTCCCCGAACAGGTCCTGGGCGAGCTCGGCGGCGCTGCGGCCCCGCGGATGCTGCGTGGCGAGGACGAACAGCAGCTCCGCATGGCGCGGGGACAGCTCGTGCGACCAGGCGCCGGCCGGCCCCGTGACGGTAACCGTGGCGCCGTCCCGGCCGCTGACGTCCAGCAGCACCCGGCTGGGCCCGGCGGCCGGCTCCGCGCGGCCGATACGGATCAGCCAGCCGCCGGGCAGCGGCTCCAGCGTGCACATGCCGTGCCGCGGCAGCCACAGCGGTCCGGCCTGGGGCGATCTGGGCAGCGCCACCCGGTCCGGCGGCGTGATGCCGGTGACCCCGGCGATCCAGCCGTTCGGGTCGACGGCCAGCGCCCGGCCGCCGATCCGCGCCAGGATCGGGGCGGCCGTCGACCGCAGCCGCTCCAGGGACGCGTGATGCCGGGTGCGCAGCTCGCCCTCCGCGAGCCGGGCGACCGCGGAGACCAGGGACAGCGTCGTGGGATGGAAGGAGTGCGCCGGGCCGCTGATGTCCACCGTGCCCAGCAGCCGGCCGTCGCGCGGGTCGTGCAGCGGCGCCGCGGCACACGTCCACTGGTGGTGAGTGCGGACGAAGTGTTCGGCGGAGTGCACCAGCACCGGGCGCCGGGCCACCAGCGCCGTGCCGATCGCATTGGTGCCGACCACGCCCTCCGTCCAGTCGGCGCCCTTGTCGAAGCCGAGCCGGTCGGCCATCCGCCGGACCGGCGCGCTGCCCTCCCGCCACAGCACCCGGCCCTCCGCGTCGGTGACGACCATGATCTGCTGTGCGGCGTCGGCGGCCGCCAGCAGTCCGTCGTGGAGTACCGGGAGCACCGTCGTCAGCTGGGAATTGTGCCGTCGCTGCTCCAACTCGGCCATGGACAGGAGCTGTTGGACGCGGTCCCGTTCCGGGTCGACGCCCGATCCCATGGCCCGTAACCAGGATTCGCCGATGACCGGGCGGGGCACGTCCGGCGGCGCATCGGGCGGCAGCTCGCCCGCGAGCGCCGCCTCCCGGATCGAGGCCAGTCGGCGCGCGGTCTCGCGGATGTCCTGGGCCGACCGGACGGCGCTGCCGATCGCTGTGTCCTTCACGCTGCTCCCGTCGCGCAACTCTCACGGCGGCCACCGGAGGCCGCCTACGGGTGGCCTTCCCGCGGCCCGTGCCCATCGTGCCGTCACCGGACCGAAAACGCAGGTCCATTGGGCAGATCCACCGCGGCCGGCGGCAACCGGCTGCAACCGAGTGCAACCGTTGTGGCCTATGACGCGCACCGGGACCCTGATCCCAGCGGCCGATGGCATCCCTCCCCACGCCTCAAGGGCGCGGGGAACCCAGCCAAGGCTTGCCGGACACCCGTCGGCGAGCCTCGGCTGTCCGCCGGGGATTCCATCGGCCGCCGCCATATCCGCAGGGCACGGCGCGGGAGGAGAGCTCACCATGGGGGTGACCGCTCCGCGCGTCGTGGTGATCGGAGCGACGGAGGGACTGCGTATCGCGCGTGCCGGCCGGCTGGCCGCCCACTACGGGGTGCCCAGGCTGCCCGCGGTCGACGTTCTGATCAGACGTCAGCCGCTGCCCGTCGACGGCTATGTCATCGACGGCGCACCACAGTTGCTCGACCGGGTGGCCCGCGTCGGCGGGCTGCTGCCCGCGCTGGCCTTCGCCGACCTCGTGGTGGATCTGCGCGAGGCGGGCCGTACGGAAGGGGAGGACGCGGGCCGGATCCTGCGTTATTACGAGGCCCGTGGGGCGCTGGCCGGCTTCCGGCCGGACGCACCCGACGGGGACCTCATCCTGGCCATCGACGCGGCGCGGCGCGGGCGGACCGCGGCGGACCCGCCGAGATGGCCCTGAGACCGGGAGGGGTGCCGAGTCGGCGCGGCACCGCTCCTTGACCGGCGCGGCGGCGGGGTCCCCCTGTCCGCGCCCCCTGGAGGGCCTCCGTCCTCCACGGGGGGCGAGGAACCGCCGCCGCGCCCGCCCCTCGGGCCGCCCCGCGTCCCGTAGGGCTCAGTCGCCGGTGACGGGCCGCGCCCGCGCCACGATCGCCGCCAGATCCAGGGTGTGCGGCAGCGTCCCGAACGCCGCCCCCGCATCGCCGCCCAGCCGCGACCCACAGAACGCGTCCGCCACCTCGGGCGGCGCGTACCGCACCAGCAGCGCCCCCTGGAGCACCAGCGCCAGCCGCTCCACCAGCCGCCGGGCCCGCGCCTCGATGCCGTCCAGATCGGCGAGTTCGGTCAGCAGCCCCTTGATCGCCCGGTCCAGCCGGTGGTCCGCGCCGCGCGCCGTGCCGATCTCCGTCAAGTAGGCGTTCAGCGCGGCCGGTTCGCGCTGCAGCGCCCGCAGCACGTCCAGCGCCTGGACATTGCCCGAGCCCTCCCAGATGGAGTTCAGCGGCGCCTCGCGCAGCAGCCGCGGCATCCCCGACTCCTCGACGTAGCCGTTGCCGCCCAGGCACTCCAGCGCCTCGGCGGCCACCGGCGTGCACCGCTTGGTCACCCAGTACTTGGCGGCCGGGACCGCCAGCCGCAGAAAGTTCCGGTCCTGCTCGCTGCCGCTGTCGTACGCGGCCGCCAGCCGCAGCGTCAGCGTCGTCGCCGCCTCCGACTCCAGGGCCAGATCGGCCAGCACATTGCGCATCAGCGGCTTGTCGATCAGCGGCCCGCCGAACGCCTCCCGGTACGCGCAGTGGTGCACCGCCTGCGCCACCGCCTGCCGCATCACCGCCGCCGCCCCCGTCACACAGTCCAGCCGGGTCGCCGCGACCATCTCGATGATCGTCGCCACGCCGCGCCCCTCCTCGCCCACCCGGCGCGCCCAGCTGCGCCCGTCGAACTCGATCTCCGCCGAGGCGTTCGAGCGGTTGCCGAGCTTGTCCTTGAGCCGCTGGATACGGAAGGCGTTTCGGGTGCCGTCGGGCAGCACCCGCGGCAGCAGGAAACAGGTCAGCCCTCCCGGCGCCTGGGCCAGCACCAGGAAGACATCCGACATCGGCGCCGAACAGAACCACTTGTGCCCGGTCAGGACGTACTCGCCGGGCGCGGCCAGCGGCTCGGCGCGTGTGGTGTTGGCCCGTACGTCGCTGCCGCCCTGCTTCTCCGTCATCGCCATCCCGGCCAGCGCGCCGCCCTTGTCGGCGGCCGGCCGCAGCTCCTGCTCGTAGACATGCGAGGTCAGCAGCGGCTCCCAGACGGCCGCCAGCTCCGGATCCGCGCGCAGCGCGGGCACCGCCGCATGGGTCATCGACACCGGGCAGGTGTGCCCCGCCTCCGCCTGGCTCCAGACGAGGAATCCGGCGCTGCGGCGGACGTGACCGTCCGGGCGCGACCAGGCGTCGGTGAGGCCGGACGTGACGGCGTGCCCCAGCAGCCGGTGCCAGGCCGGATGGAACTCCACCTCGTCGATGCGGTGCCCGTAGCGGTCGTGGGTGCGCAGGACGGGCGGATGGGCGTTGGCCTGCTCGCCCCACAGCTGGGCGTGTGCCGAGCCGGCGGCCTGCCCGAGCCGGCTCAGTTCCTCCCGTACCTCCTCGAGCCGTACGTCCTCGACGTACCGCGTGACGGCCTCGGTGAGCGCTTGGTCGGAGGCGAAGACGTCGTATCCGACCAGCGGCGGGGGCTGGTTCGTGACCTTGTGAGTGCTGGCTGCCATGGCAGATACGGTAAGGAGGTGCCGCCAGCAAACGAACCAGTCAAACGGCCGGCGGGCCGTCTGACCAGGGCCCGGGTCCTCTACCGCAACGTCTCCAAGCGACGGCTGGCATGGCTGCTGCTCAAGGACATCGTCAACTCCTGCATGGAGTACCGCGTCACCGGGCTGGCCGCCGAGGCCGCGTTCTTCTGTCTGCTGTCGCTGCCGCCGCTGCTGCTCGGACTGATCGGCCTGCTCGGCTACATGGAGCAGTGGATCGGCCACGAAACCATCGACAGCATCCGGCAGAACATCCTCGACGCCTCGGCCACCGTGCTCTCCGACAAGGGCGTGAACGAGATCGCCCGGCCGCTGCTGAACGACGTCTTCACCGGCCGCCGCCCCGACGTCATCTCCCTCGGCTTCGCCATCGCCCTGTGGTCCGGCTCCCGGGCGCTGAATGTCTTTGTCGACACCATCACCATCATGTACGGGCTCGACGGGCGGCGCGGCATCGTCAAGACCCGCCTGCTGGCGTTCGTTCTCTATCTCGCCGCGCTGGTCGTCGGGGCCGTCGCGCTGCCCCTGATGGTGGCCGGGCCGGACACGGTCGTCGGCTGGCTGCCGGCCAGCGCCGATATCGTCCGGGTGCTGTACTGGCCGGTCGTGCTGATCTTGTCCGTGGCCTTTCTGACCACGCTCTACCACGTGTCGGTGCCCGTCCGTTCGCCGTGGCCGGAGGATATTCCCGGGGCCGTCGTCGCCCTCGCGATGTGGGTGCTCGGCAGCTTTCTGCTCCGGCTCTACCTCACCTCGACCGTCGAGGGGCCCACGATCTACGGGTCGTTGGCCGCGCCCGTCGCCGTACTGCTGTGGACCGGCGTCTCCGCCTTCGCCGTGCTGGTCGGGGCCGCGATGAATGCCGCCCTGGACCGGGTGTGGCCCTCGGTCGCCACGGCCGCGGGGCGCGCGGAGCGGGAGCGGCGGGTGCATGCGGTGGGGGAGGGGCGCCGGGCTCCGGACGGCGACGGTGGCGACGGCGACGGCCCGGGTCCCGCCCCGGGGCAGGGGCCGGGGCGGGACCCGGGGAAGGGGCCGACCGGCGGATAGCGGCGGGTGCGCGGGCCATTGACAGCGCCGGGGCGGGGGGACAGGATCCTCGGCTAGCTAAGCGAACGAAAGTTCACCACGCGAACATCCGCGAACATCCCTTATGGCTCGCGCGCCACCCGGCCCGCTGTGAATCCGAGGTCGCCATGTCGCCCACCGGCACGCCCGCGTCCCCCACGGACATCTCCCTCGCCCCCGCCCCCACCCGCCACACCTTCCGCTCCGTCGCGCCCGTCCTGGCGCTGTGCTGGCTCGCCGTCTTCTTCGACGGCATGGACGTCAACGTCTACGGCGCCGTCATGCCCCACATGCTTGACGACCCGTCACTCGGGCTCACCCCCGGCGCGGCCGGCACCATCGGCAGCTGGACCACCTTCGGCATGCTGATCGGCGCCCTCGCCACCGGTACCCTCACCGACTGGCTGGGCCGCCGTCCGGTCCTGGTCACCAGCGTGCTGCTGTTCTCCGCCGGGTCCGCCGCCTGCGCCCTGGCCGGCACGCCCGCACTCTTCGGCGCCGGACGCTTCCTCGCCGGGCTCGGCCTCGGCGGCCTGATGCCGCTCTGCCTCTCGATGGTGATGGAGTTCGCGCCGCCCCGCCGCGCCGCGCTGGCCACCGGCCTGCTGCTGACCTCGTACCACGCGGGCGGCATGGTCGCGACCGGCCTGGGCCTGACCCTCGCCCCCGCGGTCGGCTGGCGTTCGGTGTTCTGGGTCGGCGTGCTGCCCGCGGTCATCGCCGCCCCGCTGCTGCTCAGGCTGCTGCCGGAATCCCCCGGCGTCCTCCTCGCCAAGGGCCGTACCGCCGAGGCCGACGCCATCGCCGACCGCTACGGCATGGCCCGCCCCGTCGCCGCCGATGCGCCGCCCCCGGGTGCCAAGGGCCGCCTGGCCGCGATCCGCGCCCTCTTCCGTCCCGGCATGCGCGGGGCGACCCCGCTGCTGTGGCTCGCCTCCTTCTGCGGACTGCTCCTGGTCTACGGCGTCAGCACCTGGCTCCCGCAGATGATGCGCGCCACCGGCTACGGCCTGACGTCCTCGGTCAGCTTCCTGCTCATCATCAACGCGGGCGGCATCGCGGGCATGCTCATCACCGGCCGCCTCGCCGACCGCTTCGGCGCCCTCGCCGTCTCCGCCCTGTGGTTCCTGCTCACCGCCGCCGGCGCGCTGCTCCTGGGCGCGCATCTGCCGCTCGCCCTGACCTACGTGGTCGTGGCCGTCACCGGCGTCTGGCTCTTCAGCGCCCAGGCGATGGTCTACGCGGCCGCCGACCGCCTCTACCCGCCCGCGGAACGCGCCACCGGCCTGGGCTGGGTCACCGGCATCGGCCGCACCGGCGCCGTCGTCGGCCCCTGGCTCGGCGGCGCCCTCGCGGCCGGCGGAAACGACCAACTGGGCTTCACCGCCTTCGCGTTGGCGGGCCTGCTGGGTGCGGTGGCAATCGGGCTGGTGGCGGTGACCGGCCGCCGCGGCCGGGGCTGACGGCCCGTCGGTGGGCCTCCTTTGCCGGCGGGTCTCCGTACCTCCGCGTGCGCGCGGGAGGCGTGGTACGCCTTGAGCGGGTTCAGGTTCGTTTACGGCGACCCGGGTCCCGGCTGCTACCGGCCACCTGCGGACGGCCTGCCCGCCTGCCCGTCTGTCGAGGCGGCACCCGGCGCTGCCTCAGACGTCATCTGCGGACGTGACCGATGATCCGGTGCCGCCGTACCAGGCCGAAGCGCGCGATGTCGTCGGAACGCCGGGGTCGCTCCCGCCCGATGGCCCGCCTGACGCACCGGCCGCCGCACCGGCCGCCCGCCCCTTCGGCCGCCCGCCCCGTCGGCGGCGCGGCCCCTGGCGACCGTCAGCCGGCCGGCGCGGCCGGCGGGCCGCTCACCGCGTCGGGATCCGTACGAACCGGCCCGCCACGCGGAGGTCCGCCTCGATGTCCGCCGCCGCGTCGCGCAGCGCGGGGAGGATGGCTTCCCGGGCCTCCTCCGGCGTGCAACGGGCCGCGTGGGTCGAGACGTTGACGGCGGCCACGACGCGGCCGGTGCGGTCGTGGACCGGTGCGGCGAGGGAGCGCAGGCCTTCCTCCAGTTCCTCGTCCACCAGGGCGTAGCCCTCGGCGCGGACGGACTCCAGGAGGGTCATCAGGCGCCGGGGGTCGGTGACGGTGTGGCGGGTGAGGGGTTCGAGGGGGGTGAGGGCGAGGCGGGCGGACGCTTCGGCCGGGGGGAGGCCGGCCAGGAGGACGCGGCCCATGGAGGTGGGGTAGGCGGGGAAGCGGGTGCCCAGGGTGATGTTGACGCTCATGATGCGGACGGTGGGGACGCGGGCCACGTACTGGATGTCGTCGCCGGCCAGCACCGCCATCGACGCGGAGTCGTGCACCCGCTCGACCAGCGCCGCCAGGTGCGGCTGGGCGATGGCGGGCAGCGTCAGTCCGGAGAGATGCGCAAAACCCAGCTCCAGGACCTTCGGCGTGGGGCGGAAGAGCTTGCCGTCCGTGGCGATGTAGCCGAGGTGCTCCAGGGTGATCAGGGCCCGGCGAGCGGTGGCGCGGGCCAGGCCGGTGGCCTGGGCCACGGCGGTGAGGGGGAGTGCGGCGCGGCCGGTGCCGAATGCGGTGAGGGTGATCAGGCCGCGGGCCACGGATTCGACGAACTCGGGGCCCAGTTGCTGCTTCGACGCCCGCATCCAGCTCGCATGCGCGGCTACGGGGTCGGCATCGGCGCCGGCGACGGGCGGCGCGCTCAGGGCGTACTCCATGGCGGCCACCGTCTCCCGCAGCCGCGGCAGCACCGCCTCCCGCAGTCCGTTCGCGCTCAGCCGGCTGGTGTGGCTGACGACGCTCACCGCGCAGACCGTACGCCCCTCCGGGTCCCGTACCGGCACGGCCACCGCGACCAGGCCCGGCTCGATGAGCTGGTCGTCCTGCGACCAGCCGGCCGTCCGGGCGGCGGTCACCCGCGCCTCGAAGCCGCCGCCCGATGCGTCGTCCGTCGCAGGTCCCTGCGCGGCGGGCCGCGGCGGTACGGCGGGGAAGCCCGCGTCCGTAGGGTCGGCCGCCCGCCGCTGCCGCCAGCGCCGCCAGCCGTCCGCGTCCCACGCCGCCGCGAACAGCGCGCCCGGCGCGCCCCGTTCGGCCGGGAGCAGATCGCCGATGCGGAAGGCGAGCGACATGGCGCGGCGGCGGGTCGCCTGGTGGACGAAGCGGACCCCGTCGCGGTCGGGGACCGCGAGCGAGACCGACTCGTCGAGCTCGTCGGCGAGCCGGTCGGCGAGCGGGCCCAGCCGGTCGGGGAGTTCGGAGGCGGCGAGGTAGGCGTTGCCGAGCTCCAGCAGCCGGGGCGCGAGGACGGCGTCCCGGCCCTCGGTGCGCAGATAGCCGAGCCGGGTCAGGGTGCTCAGCACGCGGTCCACGGTGGAACGGGCGAGCCCCGTGCCCCGCACCAGGTCGCCCACCGCCTGCCGGCCGCCGCCGGCCGCCAGCGCACGCAGCACGGTCAGGCTGCGCATCAGCGGGGCCACCGCCTCCGGCGGCGGTGTCGGCGACGACGGGTCGGTGGGTGCGGGGTGGCTCATCGGCTCTCCACGGTGCGGCGATCTCGTCGGAACCGTACCTGGCACACCGTTGACAGGGCCCGGGACGGGGTTCAAACTCGAGGCAGTCTGATTCTGAACTTTAGTTCACTGTGCGAACAGACGTGAATGCCCCGGACTTGAAGGCGAGGACATGGCCGAAATCCGCTCCCTGCACGACGCCGTCGCGCAGCTGATCCATGACGGCGACACCGTGGCGCTGGAGGGGTTCACCCATCTGATCCCGTTCGCGGCGGCGCACGAGATCATCCGCCAGGACATCACGGGCCTCACCCTCGCCCGGATGACCCCGGACGTGGTCTACGACCAGCTGATCGGGGCGGGCGCGGCCCGCAAGCTGGTCTTCTCCTGGGGCGGCAACCCGGGCGTCGGCTCGCTGCACCGCTTCCGGGACGCCGTCGAGAACGGCTGGCCCGCCCCGCTCGAGATCGACGAACACAGCCACGCCGGGATGGCCAACCGCTATGCCGCGGGCGCCGCGAAGCTCCCGTTCGCGGTGCTGCGCGGCTACCGCGGCAGCGACATCCCCGGCCGTACGCCCACCGTCTCCACCGTCACCTGCCCGTTCACGGGCGAGGAGCTCGCCGCCGTCGCCGCCCTCAACCCCGACGTCACGGTCATCCACGCGCAGCAGGCCGACCGGCTCGGCAATGTCCAGCTGTGGGGCCTGACCGGCGTGCAGAAGGAGGCGGCACTGGCCGCCCGGCGCGTCCTGGTCACCGTCGAGGAGCTCGTCGACACGCTGGAGCCGCGCCCCGGGAGCGTCGTACTGCCCAGCTGGGTCGTCGATGCGGTCGCGGTCGTCCCCGGCGGCGCCCACCCCTCGTACGCGGCCGGGTACTCGGTCCGGGACAACGCCTTCTACCGGGAGTGGGACGCGATCGCGCGGGACCGGGAGGCGTTCGGCCGGTGGGTGACGGAGACCGTACGCACCGAGGGGGACGGCGGGCGGAGGGCGGACCCGGCGCCCGCTACCGAGACCTCCGAGACCTCCGAGACCACCGGGACCCCCGAGACCCCCGAGACCTCCGGGACGGTCACCCTCACAGAACCCGCCGCCCCCGCCTGCACCCCCGACGAGCTCATGGAGATCAACGCCGCCCGCGCGCTCGCCGACGCCCGTACCTGCTTCGTCGGCATCGGACTGCCCAGTACGGCGGCCAACCTCGCCCGTCGTACCGTCAATCCGGACCTGGTGCTCGTCTACGAGTCCGGCACCCTCGGCTCCAAGCCGACCCGGCTGCCGCTGTCCATCGGGGACGGTGAACTCGCCGACACCGCCGATTCCGTGGTGTCCGTACCGGAGATCTTCAACTACTGGCTGCAGGGCGGCCGGATCGATGTCGGCTTCCTCGGCGCCGCCCAGGTCGACCGGTTCGCCAATATCAACACCACCCTCGTCGACCGCGGCCCCGGCAGGCCCCAAGGGCGGCTGCCCGGCGCGGGCGGCGCCCCCGAGATCGCCGCCAACTGCGGTCGGGTGCTGATGGTGCTCCGGCACAGCCGCCGCAACTTCGTCCCGGAACTCGACTTCGTCACCACCCTCGGCCACGGCAGCGGCCCCGGCGACCGCGCGGCCCTCGGCCTGCCCGGCGCCGGCCCGACCGCGGTCATCACCGACCTCGGCGTGCTCCGCCCCGACCCGGACACCGCGGAACTCGTCCTCGCCGAGCTGCATCCGGGAGTGACGGTCGATCAGGTACGGGACGCCACCGGCTGGGACCTCAAGGAGGCCGACCGGATCGGCGTCACCGCCCCGCCCACCGCTGCCGAACTCGCCGCCCTGCGTGCCCTGAAGGAGGCCTCTTGATCACCGACCGCCCCCGGGACGTCTTCGTCGTCGACGCCGTTCGCACCCCCATCGGCAAGTACGGCGGCGCGCTCTCCGGCGTCCGCCCGGACGACCTCGCCGCTCATGTCGTCAAGGCCCTGGTGGACCGCGCCCCGGGACTGGATCCGGCCACCATCGACGACGTCTACCTGGGCAACGCCAACGGCGCGGGCGAGGAGAACCGCGATGTGGCCCGGATGGCGGTGCTGCTCGCCGGGCTGCCGGTGACCGTGCCCGGTGTCACCGTCAACCGCCTGTGCGGGTCCGGAATGGAAGCCGTCATCCAGGCCGCCCGCGCCGTGGCCCTCGGCGATGCCTCGGTGGCCATCGCGGGCGGGGTGGAGTCGATGAGCCGCGCCCCCTGGGTGCTGCCCAAGCCCGAACGCGCCTTTCCGGCCGCGCCAGGGACCCTGCACTCGACCACCCTGGGCTGGCGGCTGACCAACCCCAAGATGCCCGACGAATGGACCGTCGCCCTCGGCGAGGGCGCGGAGCTGATCGCTGACCGGTACGGCATCACCCGTGACCGGCAGGACGCCTACGCGCTGGCCGGCCACGAAAAGGCGGCCCGCGCCTGGAAGGACGGCGCCTTCGACGCGGAGGTCGTGCCGTACGGGACGGACCCGTCAGCCCTGCTCCGCGACGAAAGCATCCGCGAGAACACCTCCCTCCAGGCCCTGGCGGCGCTGCCGCCCGCCTTCCGCAAGGCGAGCGCAGCGAGGTGGGGGTCCCCCCGGCCGGCGGCTGGGGGAGAAGCGGGGCGGGGGTCCCCGGGGACGGCGGCCGGGGAGGGCACCGTCACGGCGGGCAACTCCTCGCCGCTCAACGACGGCGCGGCCGCATTGCTGCTGATGGACGAGCGGGGACTGCGGGCCACCGGGTGCGCGCCGCTCGCCCGAATACGCAGCAGCGCCGTCACCGCCCTGGAGCCGCAGTACTTCGGACTCGGCCCCGTCGAGGCCGCCCCGCGCGCCCTGGCAAAGGCCGGCCGCCGCCTCACCGACCTGAGCACCGTCGAGCTGAACGAGGCGTTCGCCGCCCAGGCGCTCGGCTGCCTCGCCGGCCTGCCCGAACTCGACCCGGCCCTCGTCAACCCGCACGGCGGCGCCCTCGCCCTCGGCCACCCGCTCGGCGCGTCCGGCGCCCGGATCACCGGCGCCGTAGCCCACCGGCTGGCGGCCGCCGGCTCCGGCACGGGGCTCGCCACGCTGTGCATCGGCGTGGGCCAGGGACTCGCGGTGGTACTGGAGCGCTAGGTCGTGTCCGCAAACTCCCGCCTGGATCGCGGCGTCTGGCACGGCACTCCCCCAGCTAACGCTGGGGGCACCCCCACGCGGCGTTGTCGGCTCACCCGCAGAGAACCTCCCCCACGCCTTAAGGGCGCGGGGGGACCCCCATTGCGGGCGCACCTGCGCCTTGCGATGCAGCTCGGCATCCGGGGATCGCATCGAAGAGCCGAGACGGAGCGAGCGAAGCGAGTGCAGTGCACCAGACGCCGCGAGCCCGCCCTACGGGCAACAACGGGAGTTAGCGGACACGACCTAGGCCGAGTCCGCACAAGGGGAGTTTGCGGACACGCCCCAGGGCCCGTCCGCACAACGGAAGTTTGTGTACGCGCCCCAGGACCTGTCCGACCCCGATCCGCCGAGATGCCCCAGCCGCCGAACAGCCGTATCCGCACCACCTCACGGAGAGGGCCCATGACCGCACCCGCCACCCGCCAGTCCGCCATCCCCCACGAGCCCGGCCGCACCGGCCGGTCCGGCATCAGCCGCGAGATCGCCGCGCTCGAGACTGCGGCGGCCCGGGCCCGTGCCGCGGGCGCTCCCGCTCCCGAGCACCCCGCCCGCGATTACCCCCCGTACCGCAGCAGCGCCTCCCGCCACCCGCGCCGCCCGCTCGTCGAGATCGCCGCGTTCGCCGACCCGGAGGCCGTCGAACTGACCGGCCCCGCCTTCGGCATCACCGACATCACCGATCTCGACGCCGACCTCACCCGGCAGCACGCGGGCGAGCCGCTCGGCGAACGCATCACCGTCACCGGCCGCATCGTGGACCGCACCGGCCGCCCCATACGCGGCCAGCTCGTCGAGATCTGGCAGGCCAACGCCGCCGGCCGCTACGCCCACCGGCGCGACCGGCACCCCGCCCCGCTCGACCCGCACTTCACCGGCGTCGGCCGGACGCTGACCGACGACGAAGGCCGCTACGCGTTCACCACCATCAAGCCCGGCGCCTACCCCTGGCGCAACCACGACAACGCCTGGCGCCCGGCCCATATCCACTTCTCGCTCTTCGGCTCCGCCTTCGCCCAACGCCTGGTCACCCAGATGTACTTCCCCGGCGACCCGCTCTTCCCCTACGACCCGATCCTGGCCTCGGTCACCGACCCCGCCGCCCGTGCCCGCCTGGTGGCCGCCTACGACCCCGAACTGTCCCGCCCCGAATGGTCCCTGGGCTACCGCTGGGACATCGTCCTGGACGGCCCGTCCGCCACCTGGATCGAGGAAGGCCGCTGATGTCCCCCGCCACCCCGGCCGGCCGCCGCACCGCCGCGCTGCCCCCGACCCCGTCCCAGACCATCGGCCCGTTCTACGGCTACGCCCTGCCGTTCCCCGGCGGCGACCGCATCGCGCCCGACGGCCACCCGGACACCGTCACCGTCCACGGATACGTACGGGACGGAGCCGGCGACCCCGTGCCGGACGCCCTGCTGGAGTTCTGGCAGGCAGGCCTCGACGGCGGCCTGTCGGGCGCGCCCGGCTCGCTGCGCCGGGACCCGGCCACCGGCGCGATCACCGGCCGCGACGGCGTGGAGTTCACCGGCTTCGGCCGCGTCCCCACCGACGCCGACGGCCACTACGCCCTGCGCACCCTGCCCGCCACCGCCCCCGCCGGGCGCCCCGACGCCGCCCCCTACCTCGCCGTCTGCGTCTTCGCCCGCGGACTGCTGCACCACCTCTTCACCCGCATCTACTTCCCCGGGCACGAGACGGCCCACGCCGCCGACCCGCTGCTCTCCCGGCTCCCCGCCGACCGCGCGCGCACCCTCCTCGCCCGCCCCGACGGCCCGGCCCGCCGCTACCGGTTCGACATCCATCTGCAGGGCGCCGAGGACGGCACCCACGAGGAGACGGTCTTCCTTGCCTTCCGATGACAAGCGGGGAGGACGGGCGCCGGACCCGACCGCCCAAGTCCCCTATCCCGAGGCTGACTTGGGGCTACTCAGTCCCTCCTGGGCCGGCTCCGCCGTCGCCGACCGCACCGGAGACGCCGCGTATCTGCGCGCCATGCTCGACGCCGAGGCCGCGCTCACCCGCGCCCAGGCGGCCCTCGGACTCGCCCCGGAGTCGGCGGCCGCGGCCGTCACCGCGGCGGCGGGCACCCCGCACTCCCGCGACCTCGCGCTGCGGGCCCGCGCCGCCGGCAACCCGGTGGTCCCGCTCGTCGCCGACCTGACCGCCGCCGTCGCCGCCCGCGACCCGGACGCCGCCGCGTACGTCCACCGGGGCGCCACCAGCCAGGACATCCTGGACACCGCCACCATGCTGGTCAGCGCCCGCGCCCTGGACGCCGTCCGCGCCGACCTGGGCCGCACCGCCGACGCGCTGCACCGTACCGCCGCCGGGCACCGCGACACCCCCATGGCCGGGCGCACCCTCACCCAGCACGCGGTGCCCACCACGTTCGGCCTCAAGGCCGCCGGCTGGCGCAGCCTCGTCCTCGATGCCGACGACCGGCTCGCCGCCGTACGCGCCGCGCTCCCCGCCCAACTGGGCGGCGCCGCGGGCACCCTCGCGGCGTTCGGCGCATACGCGGAGACCGGGCCCGACCCCGCCACCCGGCTCCTCGCCGCATACGCCGCCGAGACCGGCCTGGCCGAACCCGTCTTGCCCTGGCACACCTTGCGCACCCCCGTCGCCGACCTCGCCGGCGCGCTCGCCTTCGCCGCGGGAGCCCTCGGCAAGATGGCGGCCGATGTGCTGGCCCTCTCCCGTACGGAGATCGGCGAGCTCGCCGAGGGCGGCGGCGGGGGGTCCTCCGCCATGCCGCACAAGGCCAACCCGGTGCGCGCCACCCTGATCGCGGCCGCCGCCCGCCAGGTCCCGGCGCTGGCCGCGGTGCTGTACGGGTCCCTCGCCGCCGAGGACGAGCGCCCGGCCGGCGCCTGGCACGCCGAATGGCAGCCGCTGCGTGAGGCGCTGCGCCTGGTGGGCGGCGCGGCCCGGGACGCCGCCGAACTGACCGACGGGCTACGGGTCCGCCCGGACCGCATGCGGCACAACCTCGACCTGACCGCCGGCCTGGTGGTCACCGAACGCCTCGCCGCCGCCCTCACCCCCCTGACGGGCCGCGCCGAGGCCCGCCGTCTCGTCGACACGGCGGCCCGCCGCACCACGACGGAGGGCGTCGACCTGTACGAGGCCCTCGCCCACGACCTCCTCCCCGGCGTCCTCCCCGAACACCGCCTCCGCCAACTCCTGGACCCCACCGCCTACCTGGGCGCCGCCGGCCCCCTCGTCGACCGCGCCCTGGCCCGCCCCGCGCACCACCCGCAGGAGCCCACACCATGACCCGCTCACCCGCCGCCCCGCTCCCGCACCACACCGTGGACGGCCCCGACGACGCCCCGCCCCTGATCCTGGGCCCCTCCGTGGGCACCTCCCACCGCCTGTGGGACCCCCAACTCCCGGCCCTGGCCGACCGGTTCCGCACCCTCCGCTGGGACTTCCCCGGCCACGACGATTCCCCGCGCCCCACCCCGACTCCCCCCACCACCGTCCCCGGCCTCGCCCGCCGCGTCCTGGCCCTCGCCGACGCCCACGGCATCGACCGCTTCGCCTACGCCGGCGTCTCCCTCGGCGGCGCCGTCGGAGCCTGGCTCGCCGTGCACCACCCCGAACGCCTCGCCTCCCTCGCCCTGATCTGCTCCTCCGCCCGCTTCGGCGCACCCGCCGCCTGGCACGAACGGGCCGCGCTCGTCCGGGAGCGAGGCACCGGTCCGGTCGCCGACACGGCCGCCACCCGCTGGTTCACCCCCGCCTTCGCCGCTTCCCCGCAGGCCACCGCCCTGGTCGACGCGCTGCGCCGCACGGTGTCGCCCGCGGGCTACGCCGCCTGCTGCGACGCCCTGGCCGACTACGACCTCCGCGCAGACCTGTCCCGTATCACCGCCCCCACCCTCGTCATCGCCGGCCGCGACGATCCGGCCACCCCACCCGCACACGCCCGGGAACTCGCCGACGGCATCCCGGACGCGACCCTCCTCGAGCTCCCCCGGGCCGCCCACCTCGCCAACGTCGAACGCCCGGCTCCGGTGCTCGCCGCCCTCCTCGCCCACCTCACGGAAGGAACCCCCAGGTGACGGGCCCACGCCACACCACGGTCGGCATCATCGGCGGCGGCCCCGCGGGCCTGCTGCTCGCCCGCCTGCTGCACCGCGCCGGCATCGACTGCACCGTCCTGGAGAGCCGCGACCGCGCCTACGTCGAGCGGCGCCAGCGCGCCGGCATCCTCGAACAGGGCACCGTCGACGTACTGCGCGCCTGCGGCGCCGGGGAGCGGCTGGACCGGGAGGGCCTGGTCCACGACGGCATCGAGCTGCGCTACGACGGGCGCGCCCACCGCCTCGACTTCCCCGCCCTGACCGGCGGCCGCCGCGTCACCGTCTACGCCCAGACGGAAGTCGTCAAGGACCTCATAGCCCTCCAGCTCGCCTCCGGACCGCCCCTGCTCTTCGGCGCCCAGGCGCTCAGCGTGACGGGCGCGGCCGCCGGCAGCCCCCGCATCCGCTACCTCCACGAGGGCCGCGAGCACACCCTCACCTGCGACTACGTCGTCGGCTGCGACGGCTTCCACGGCGTCGCCCGCAACGCCGTCCCCGCCGATGAACGCCGCACCTACGAGCGCAGCTACCCCTACTCCTGGCTCGGCGTACTGGCCGAAGTGCCCCCGTCCTCCGATGAGTTGATCTACGCCCACTCCGCGCGCGGCTTCGCCCTCTTCAGCATGCGCACGCCCACCGTCAGCCGCCTCTACCTCCAGGTCCCCAATGGCACCGACCTGGCCGACTGGCCCGACGACCGCATCTGGGACGAACTGGAGACCCGCTCGGCCCTCGACACCCCCGGCGGCACCTCAGGGAAGCTGGAGCGCGGCCCGATCACCGCCAAATCCGTCCTCCCCATGCGCAGTTCGGTCACCGAACCGATGCGCTACGGCCGCCTCCTGCTGGCCGGCGACGCCGCGCACATCGTCCCGCCCACCGGCGCCAAGGGCCTCAACCTCGCCGTCGCCGATGTCACCGTCCTCGCCCGCGCCCTCACCCACCTGCACCACACCGGCTCGACGGACCTCCTCGACGCCTACTCCGCCACCTGCCTGCGCCGCGTCTGGCGCGCCGAGCACTTCTCGTCCTTCATGACCACCACGCTGCACGCCGACCCGGACCAGAGCCCCTTCGAGACCCGGCTCCAGCTCTCCCAGCTCGACCGCATCGCCACCTCACCGCATGCCGCGGCCGAACTGGCGGAGAACTACACGGGGGTGCCGCTCGTGTGAACGCACCGCCTGGGGATGCCCGAATGCCGGGACGCCGGACCGGGTGCGGAGATGCGGGACCGATGCACGGAACCGGGAGGTGAGATCCGGGAGGTGAGGTCCGGGCCGGAGCGGCGCCGCCCGTTCCTCAGGAGATGATCTCCGGCAGCAGACCGGCTGACGCCGATCGGTGACCGTCGCGCTACCGCGAGCCGTCGAACGGCGGGTTCACCATGCGACCGGGTAGCGGACGGGGTGCCCGCCGATGCGGCCCGGCAGCAGGCCGATCGCCACCAGCAGCGCCGTGGCCAGCGCGAGCAGCGGGAGAAACGGCACCGGATGCGGGGCCTGGAGCACCACGATCACCGCAGTGGCGGCGGCCGGGGAGTGGGAAAGATGGGTGAGCATCATCACGCCCAGCGAGAGCCCGGCGGCTATCGCCGCGCCCCAGCCGGTGCTCCCGGTCACCGCCAGCGTGGCGAAGCCGATCACAGCGGAGAGCAGCTGGCCGCCGACCAGGTTGCGCGGCTGGGAGATCGGCAGCCCGGGGGCGCCGTGCACCAGCGCCGCGCTGGCCGCCAGCGGCGGGATCAGCAGCGGCTGGTGCAGCAGCACCCCCACTCCGACCAGCAGCAACAGCGCGCCGATCGCGAAGGCGGTGGCCCTCAGTGCGTGCAGCGGATGCGGCCTGGGGGCGGCGGCGGGCAGGGGTGTGGGCATGCGTGGGCTCCGGCAGGGTGGGTGAGGTCCCCAGATCATAAACAAACTGTTGATTGACGGATGAATGTCTTGCCTCGTGGACAAGGCGACGGACATCTCGGACAGAGCGCCGCCACGTGCCCACCGGAGCCACCGCGGCCTGTACCACGCAACTTTCCCCGCCATGTCACAGACGGCCGGGCTGTCTTGTCCTGAGGGACAGAGGCAGACGCGTACGTCAGGAAGGTGAGGGTCATGCGGGTGTTCGTGGCAGGCGGAACCGGGGTCCCGGGGCGGTGGCCGGCCCGGCCGGGTGCGGAGGGGGCGGAGTGAGCCGGGCCGAGGAGTTCGAGGAGCTGCGGCCGCTGCTGTTCTCGATCGCCTACCGGATCCTGGGCAGCGTGACCGAGGCCGAGGACGCGGTCCAGGAGACCTGGCTGCGCTACGAGGCGTCCCCCACCCCTCCCGCCTCGGCGAAGGCGTTCCTGGCCACCGTGGTCACCCGCGTCTCGATCAACGTGCTGCGCTCGGCCCGCGTCCGGCGCGAGGAATACGTCGGGCCGTGGTTCCCCGAGCCGCTGCTGACCGACCCCTACGAGGACCCCGAGCGCGCGGCCGAGCTGGCCGACTCGGTGTCGATGGCGGCCCTGCTGCTGCTCGAACGGCTCACCCCGCTCGAACGCGCGGTGTTCGTGCTGCGGGAGGTGTTCGACTTCGGCTTCCCCGAGATCGCATCGGCGGTGGGCCGCTCGCAGGCGGCGTGCCGTCAGCTGGTGGTGCGGGCACGCCGCCATATGCACGAGGGCCGGCCCCGGTTCGAGGCCGACCGGCGCGAGCGCGAGGAACTCGCGATGCGGTTCTTCGACGCCTTCACCGAAGGGGACGTCGACGGACTGCGCGCCCTGCTCGCCGCCGACGTACAGATGGTCGCGGACAGCGGCGGCAAGGCCCCGCAGTGGGCCACCGGCTTCTTCGGCGTCGGCCAGGTGTCCGGGATGCTCGCCGCCCTCCTCCCGCCGTTCGTCCGGATCGGCGGCGTCGTGGAACCGCACCAGGTGAACGGCCGGCCGGGCGCGATCTTCCGCGACCGGGACGGCAAGGTCATCAACACCTGGACGCTCGACATCCTCGACGGGCAGATCCAGACGATCCGCACGGTGAGCAACCCCGACAAGCTCGGGCATGTGGGCCCCGTGGCGGACGCCTGGGCAGTCCTGCGCGAGACGCGGCAGGCCCGCCGGGCCCCGGACCGACCGTGACCCCCTCGCCGCCCCGGCCGCATCCGGCATACCGGCCCCGGCGCACCCCGCACACACCCACCCGAACAAGACATGACAAGGAATCGGGCATGACCAGGATCGGCATCATCATCGGCAGCACCCGCCCCGGCCGCATCGGCGACCAAGTGGCGTCATGGGTACGGGACCTGGCAGCCGCACACGCCGGCGACGCCGCGGACTTCGACCTCGTGGACCTGGCCGACCACGCGCTGCCGCTGTTCGACGAAGCGGTCCCGCCGGCCAGGGTGCCGGGCCGGCAGCCGCACACCCGGAGATGGGCCGAACGGATCGGCTCCTGCGACGCCTTCATCATCGTCACCCCCGAATACAACACCGCCCCGCCCGCCGCCCTGGCCAACGCCATCGACCACCTCCACCAGGAGTGGGGCGGCAAACCGGTCGCCTACGTCGGTTACGGCGTCTTCGGCGCGGTCATGGCCGTGCAGAAGCTGCGTGCACAGGCGGGCGTGCTGCGGATGGCCGACATCGGACCGCAGGTGGCGCTGTCGCTGCGCGAGGACTTCGTGAACTTCGCCGACTTCCAGCCACGGGAGCCGCACACGGCGGAGGTCCACCAGCTGGTCGACGAGCTGCTGGCGTGGGCGCAGGCACTCGGCGCGCTCCGCACCGCTCCCGGGACCGTTCACCAGCAGGCCTAGCAACCAGGGAGGACACACTCATGCGTATCACGGTCTTCGGAGCCAACGGTCCCACCGGCCGCCTGCTCACCGGCCAGGCACTCGCCGCCGGACATCGGGTCACCGCCGTCACCCGGCAGCCGGACGCGTTTCCGCTGCGCCATGACCGGCTGGAGGTGACCGGCGCCGATGTGCTCGACCCGGTGGCCGTCGACGCCGCCGTGGCGGAGCGGGATGCCGTGCTGTCGACGCTCGGGGTGCCCCCGGGGAAGGAGCCGATCACCACCTATTCGCGCGGCGTGGCCCATATCGTCGCCGCGATGACACGGCACCAGGTGCGCCGGCTCGCCGTGGTCAGCTCCAGCGGGGTCGACCCGCACCCGTACTCCGACGGCGGGTTCCTGTTCAACCGGGTGCTTCTGCCCTATGTGACGCGGGTGATGGGCAAGACGCTCTACGACGACATGCGGCGGATGGAAGAGCTGGTCCGGGCCAGCGATCTGGACTGGACGATCCTGCGCCCGAGCGGCCTCTACCACCTGCCGTCGGTCACCGACTACACCCTCGTCGAGGGGCACGCCGACGGCAGGTTCACCGCCCGCGTGGACCTGGCCGCGAGCATGCTGGCCCTGCTGGACGACGACCGCCACGTCCGCACCACCCTCGGCGTCATCACCACCGTCGAGAACCCCGCCCTGCTCCGGTGGCTCCGCAGCGAAGCGAAGGCCAAGAGCTGAGCCGGTGCGTCCGCACCGCGCGGGCGGCAGGGGCTCACGACGGGTCCGTGAAGTCGTAGAGCCCCTCGCCGTCCGGGACCGGGGCATCCGGCGCGAGCGCGCGGACATGGACGACGGCGTGCTCGAACGCGCCGTAGGAAAACAGGTCCGGGCCCGGCCCCACGACCAGAAGATTCCCGCCCAGGCGCCAGGCCGTGAAGTGCCGGCGACAGCTCGGGTCGGGATCGTCGGGCCGCTGCACGGTGGTTTCCCGGGAGCCACATGGTCGCGGAAGCCGTCCTCTTCGGCTTGGGGCACGTACGGACTTCCCTTCGCTCAGGGGTACCGGCACGTGCACGGTACGCCGGGCGCTTCCCCGCGGGCGGTCAGTCCCCGTGCCCCTCCCGGTACCGCACCAGCAGCATCGCCGCGTCATCGTGCAACGGCCCCTCGACATGCTCGACCAGGTCCTCGCGCACCGCGCGCAACGCCCCTTCGGGGTCCGGGTCCTTGAGGAGCGCGGCGCGTTCGTCGAGGGGGTAGAAGCGGCCCGCCGCGTCGCGGGCCTCGGTGACGCCGTCGGTGTAGAAGAGCAGCTGGTCACCGGGGGCGAACGGCACCTCGTAGGGGAGCGGCGGGGGCGCGTCGGACGCGTGGTCGGAGAGGCCGAGGGGGAGGGCGCGGTCGGGCGGGGCGGCGAACGCGACCGCGCCGGTGGGGCGGACGACCAGCGGGGCCGGGTGGCCGAAGTTGAGGAGGGTGGCCCGCGGTCCTTGGCCGACCTCGGCCAGCACCGCGGTGACGAAGCGTTCGCCCGCCAGGTGCCGGTTCAGCGCCCGCTCCACCCGCTCGCCGACCGCGGACAGGTCGGGCTCGTCGTGCGCCGCCTCGCGGAACGCGCCGAGCACCACCGCCGCGGTCTCCACCGCCTCCAGCCCCTTGCCCTGCACATCGCCGACGATCATCCGTACGCCGCCGGGCGAGGTCACCACCTCGTACAGGTCCCCGCCGATCCGGGCCTCGGCCACCGCCGACGTGTAGGAGACGGCGATCCGCAGCGGGCCCGCGCCGCGCGGCACCGGGCGCAGCAGGACGCGCTGGGCGACCTCCGCGATCGACCGGACGCTGGCCAGTTCCGCCTCGCGGCGCTGACGCATCACCGCGGCCACCACACCCGCCGCGGTGACCCCGGCCACCGTCAGCAGCGCGGTCAGCCCCCGCCGCCCCTCGAACAGGTCGCTGTAGACGCTCAGGCCGACACAGAGGACGGCCGCGATCAGCCCGGTGCGGGCCGTCCGCCGCCAGCCACCGACCAGCCCGGCGAACGCGGGGCCGAGGGAGACCAGCGGCAGCAGCCCGAGCCCGGGGCCCGCCAGCAGGTCCCCCGCACTGACCGCGGCCATCACGGCATACGGGAGCGTGAACAGTACCCGGGAGCCGGTGCACTGCTCGGTTTGGGACACGGCCAAGGTGTACTCCGACGGGGTCATCAGATGCGGCAGCATGCGGGGGAAACCGCCCCCGACCTGAGCATATGCGCCATATGCCGGACCGAAATACCGTCATGGCGCTCTGTTATCAAATCGCCGTCCAGGCACCTCCGCGGGCGGCCGGCGCCGGGGCCGGGGATCTTACGGACCCATGACGCACCGTCCGCCGGACGGGCCGGAACGCCGCACCGCGCTTAGCGTGACCGGCATGCGTGTACTGGTCACCGGCGGCGCCGGATTCATCGGATCGCAGGTCGTCGCGGCGCTGGCGGACCGCGGGCACGAGCCCGTCGTCCTCGACGCGCTCCTGCCGTCGGCCCACCCCGAGCCGCCCCCGCCACGGCCGGGCGAGCGCCGCATCGTCGCGGACGTACGGGACGCGGCGGCCGTCGCCGAGGCCCTGCGGGGCGTGGACGCGGTCTGCCACCAGGCGGCGATGGTGGGCCTGGGCAAGGACTTCGCGGACGCGCCCGACTACGTCGGCTGCAATGACCTGGGCACCGCCGTACTCCTCGCCGAGATGGCCGCGGCCGGGGTCGGCGCCCTGGTGCTCGCCGGGTCGATGGTGGTCTACGGCGAGGGCCGCTACACCTGCCCCGAGCACGCGGTGGTGCGGCCGGGACCGCGTACGGCCGCCGACCTGGACGCCGGGCGGTTCGAGCCGCGCTGCCCCACCTGCGGTGCGCCGCTGCGCCCGGGACTCGTCGGCGAGGACGCGCCCGTCGACCCGCGCAATGTGTACGCCACGACCAAACTCACCCAGGAGCATCTGGCCGCCTCCTGGGCGCGCGCCACCGGCGGCCGCGCCATCTCGCTGCGCTACCACAACGTTTACGGGCCCGGCATGCCCCGCGACACCCCCTACGCCGGCGTGGCCTCCTTCTTCCGCTCGGCGCTGGCCCGCGGCCAGGCACCGACCGTGTACGAGGACGGCGGCCAGCGGCGGGACTTCGTGCACGTACGGGACGTCGCCGCGGCCAACGCGGTGGCGCTCGATGCCCTGACAGGCCGGGATGCCGGGACGCTGACCGCGTACAACACCGGCAGCGGAGAGCCGCACACGGTAGGGGAGATGGCCCGGACGCTGGCCCGGGCGTGCGGCGGGCCGGAGCCGGTCGTGACGGGGGAGTACCGCCTCGGCGACGTCCGGCACATCACGGCGTCGTCGCGGCGGATCGCCGACGAGCTCGGCTGGCGGGCGGAGACCGGATTCGCCGAAGGCATGGCCGAGTTCGCCCGGGACGGAATGCGGGCCGCCCCGGCCGCCCCGGCCCTCACCACACCACGCCCGGCCCCGGTGGACGTCGTCCTGCCCTGCCTGGACGAGGCTGCCGCGCTGCCCTGGGTCCTGGCCCGCATCCCGGACGGCTGGCGGGCGATCGTCGTGGACAACGGCTCCACCGACGGCTCGGCCGAGATCGCCCGCGACCTCGGCGCCACCGTCGTCCACGAACCCCGCCGCGGCTTCGGCGCCGCCTGCCACGCCGGACTCCTGGCCGCCGACGCCGACATCGTCTGCTTCTGCGACTGCGACGCCTCCCTCGACCCCGGCCTGCTCGCCCCGTTCGTACGGGCCGTACAGGACGGCCGGCACGACCTCGTACTGGGCCGCCGGCGCCCGCAGGGCCGCGGCGCCTGGCCCCCGCACGCCCGGCTCGGCAACCTCGCACTGACCCGGATGCTGCGCCGCCGCACCGGCCTGACCCTGCACGACCTCGGCCCGCTGCGCGCCGCCCGCCGCACCGCCCTGCTCGGCCTCGGCCTCACCGACCGCCGCAGCGGCTATCCGCTCCAGATGGTCGTACGGGCCGCCGACGCCGGCTGGCGCATCGCCGAACGCGACGTCCCCTACCACCCGCGCACCGGCCGCTCCAAGGTCACCGGCACCTGGCGCGGCACCTGGCACGCGGTACGCGATATGCGCGGCGTGCTGCGGCAGCCACCGACGGCGCCCGGCACGGGGACCGGTACGCAGGAGGCGGCCCGATGAACGACGAGCGCATGCGCGAGGCCCCGCCCATGGCCGACCCGGGCCCGACCACGGTCCTGGTCATCGCCAAGGAACCCCTCCCCGGCCGGGTCAAAACCCGTCTCACCCCGCCCTATACGCCCCACGAGGCCGCCCAACTGGCCGAGGCCGCCCTGCGCGACACCCTCGAGGCCGTCGCCGCCATGCCCGCCCGCCGCCGCGTCGTCGTCCTCGAAGGCCGCCCCGGGCCCTGGCTGCCCGCCGGCTTCGAGGTGCGGCCGCAGTGCGCCGGCGGCCTCGACGAACGGCTCGCGGCAGCCTTCGCCGACAGCACCGGCCCGACCCTGCTCCTCGGCATGGACACCCCCCAGGTCACCGCCGGACTCCTCGCCCCCGCACTGGCACCGGACGCCTGGCAGCGCTGCGACGCCTGGTTCGGCCCGGCCGAGGACGGCGGCTTCTGGGCACTCGGCCTGGCCGACCCCGACCCCCGGCTGCTGCGCGGCGTCCCGATGTCGACCCCGGGTACCGGCGCCGCCCAGCGCGCCCGGCTGACCGACGCCGGACTCCGGGTGCGGGACCTGCCGCCGCTGCGCGACGTCGACACCGCCGCCGACGCCGAGCGCGTCGCGGCCGCCGCACCGGGCGGACGATTCGCCGCCACCCTCGCCCGGCTGACGGCGGTCGCCGAACGATGAGCCGCACCACGAACGGCGCCCCCACCTGGGGCGCCGACCCGTACGCCGACGCGCTGCGCAGCGGCCGCGGTCCGCTGTTCCTGCGCCGTCCCGACGGCTGGCTGCTGCCCCTGGACGTCGAGCGCTGGTGCGCCGGCGCGGACGCCGCCGATCAGTCGGCGCTGCGCCGCTGCGAGGGCCCGGTCCTCGACATCGGCTGCGGCCCCGGCCGGCTCGTCGCCGCCCTCGCCGCCCAGGGCCGCCGGGCGCTCGGCATCGATGTGAGCGAGGCCGCGGTGACCCGCACGGCCGCGATCGGCGGCACCGCCCTGTGCCGTTCCGTCTTCGACTCCCTTCCGGACGAGGGGAGGTGGGGTACCGCGCTGCTGCTCGACGGCAATATCGGCATCGGCGGCGACCCCCGCGCCCTGCTGCTGCGGACGGCCGAACTGCTCGCCCCGCGCGGGCTGCTCATCGTGGAAACCACGGCCGCGGATGTCGACGAGCGGGTCCAGGTACGGGTCGACGGCGGGCGCGGCGCGGCGGGCGGGCTCTTCCCCTGGGCCCGGGTGGGCACGCCCGCGCTGGTGCGGTACGCGGCCGCCGCCGGCTGGGCGGCCGTGGAACGGTGGAGCGCGGCGGAGCCCGGGGATCACCGGCCGGAGGGTGCCGAGCGCCGCTTCGTGGCCCTGCGCCGCCGCGCCCGCGCCGCCGCACCGCGCAGCCGGGGCGCCGCCGCACCGCCCAGCAGCAACAGGGCCGACAGCCCGAACAGCCCCGCGGTGATCAGCAGCCAGCGGGCGAGAAACTCCTCCCCCGGCAGGCCGGTGGCCAACTCGTAGCGCGCCGCCGCGCCGGCCGGGGTGCCCGCCGAGCCCGCGATCAGCGGAAACCACACCAGCAGCAACAGCACCGACAGCACGGCGGGCACCCGCACATACGCCGTCCAGGCACGGTGCCGCCCCGCCCCCGCCGTGGCCGCGCAGACCGCCCGGTCGGCGAGCGAATACAGCGGCAGCAGCACCAGGTCGTGCACCAGCGCCGCCCCGACGAACCACACCACCACCAGCGGCCACTCGTCCCCGTCGAGCAGCCGCAGCCCCGCATATCCGGTGAGCGCGAACGAGGCGAGCATCAGCAGCAGATGCAGCGCCCCCTCGCCGTACCAGTGGCGACGCCCCATCCGCCGCAGCCACGCCCCCAGCGACGCCCTCAGCCGTGCCCGCCGCCCCATCACAGCTCCCCGAACGTCAGCCGGGCCACCCACTTGGTGTTGAGCACGCCGGGCGCCGCCGGGACGATGATCCGCGCCGGATAGCCGTGGTCCTCGGACAGCTCCGCGCCGCCCACCCGCAACGCGAGCAGCGAACGCCCGTCGCGCACCTGGTTGGCGCGCAGCGCCGCCCGCCGGAACGCCCCGTGCAGCTGGAGCGACTCCACCAGGACATCCGGCGGCCGCTCACCCAGCCCCACCAGCGCGGCGAGATCGCGCAGCCGCACCCCGCTCCACAGCTGATCGTCCGTCGACCAGCCCTCGACGCAGGCGATCGGCAGCGCCGATTCGTGCTGGGGCAGCCGCAGCAGCTCGGCGCGGCTGAGCCGCACCCGCCGGCCGCCGCCCTCGACCGTCAGCCGCCAGTCGTCACCGGTGTCCTGCGGCCGGATCCCGGCATACGTGGCGGTCTTGTTGATCTGGAAGCCGTTCGGGCCGCTCCCGGGATCCGCGCCACCGTGCGGCGCCAGCAGCGCCGTACGCCGCCACCACCCCCCGAGGCTCTGCCCCGCAGTCGTCGCGAGCAGCAGCAGCGAACCGCCGCCGACCAGCCACAACGCGCCGCGCCGCGAAACGGTCGGCGCGGCCGGCCGCGGCGCGACCAGCCCCGTGTCATCGGCCTCCGCACCGGGATCCGTACGCTCCCGCAGCGCCCGCACCGTGCGCGGGAGCCGCAGCACCACATGCGCGACGAACGCGCCGATGAACACCCACGCCCCGTAGAAGTGCAGCCGGTAGAACGACCCGGGGAAGAGGTAGTCCAGCTGGATGTTGAGGATCCCCGTGACGAACTCGAACAGCGCGCCGCCGACCAGCAGCAGCAACGACAGCCGCTCCAGGGCATGGCCCATCGACCGGGCGGGCGGCAGCGTGAACAGCTTCGGGATCACCGACCACAGCTTCGCCAGCAGCACCGGCACCAGCGCGACGCCGAGGGTGACATGCAGCCCCTGGGTGAGGCGGTAGAGCCAGTGCGGACCGGTCGGCCAGGGGAACAGGTAGAAGCCCAGCAGCCCCTTGTCCGGCGTCTTGTCGTTGACGCCGCCGGCCAGATCCGGGTTGTACGCGGCGTACGACAGCAGCCCGGTCACGAACAGCAGCGTGATACCGGCCAGCAGCACGACACCGAGCAGCGCCGTCAGCCGGGGGCCGCGCAGCGGACTGCGCCAGAAGGACGGCGAGGTAGGGGGAGTGGGCACGGGGAGACGGGCACGCATCATGTGTCCTCGACTGTTCGCGCGACGAGGGTGCCCCGCCGCGCTTCGACGGTATGCCGCAACCGATGCCCCCAGGCGGCTACGGCACATGACGAAACCCTGACGTCGCTGCGACAGAGCAGCCGTGACGGCCCGCCGGCGCCCTAGCGTTCCGGTGTGACCCCTCGTGTGCCCCCTCGTGTGACGCCCCGTGCGGCCCGCCGTGCGCCCTCCGAAGAACGCCGCGTGCGCCGCGCCGATCTGCTGGCCGCCGCCGCGGGCGTCCTCCTCGTCGCGGCCGCCGCCGTCGTCGGGACCCTCATCCAGCGCACCACCGGCAATCTGCGCGTCAACTGGCCCCCGCTGTACGCCTCATGGTTCCCGCACGTCGGCCCCGGCACCCCCGCCGCGCTCACCGTCGCCGTCCTCGTCATCGCCTACGGACCCCCGCTGGCCGCCCGCCTGCCCTGGCGCTCCCTCGTCCTCACCGGCTGGCTCGCGGCCATGGCCTGGACCTGGTCGCTGGCCCTGATCGACGGCTTCCAGACCGGCATCGCCCGCCGCCTCACCACCGAGTACGAGTACCTGACGGTCATCCGCCGCTTCGACCGGCTCGGCCCGGCGCTGCGCGACTTCACCCACCACATCCTTCTGCACCACGGCCCGGACTCCTGGCCCGCCCATGTCGCCGGCCACCCACCGGCCGCCGTCCTCACCTTCGTCGGCCTCGACCGCATCGGCCTGGGCGGCGGCGCCTGGGCCGGCATCTGGTGCCTCACCCTCGGCACCTCCGCCGCGGCCGCCGCCCTCATCGCCCTGCGCGCCCTCACCGACGAACCGACCGCGCGCCGGGCCGCGCCCTTCCTCGCCCTGGCCCCGGCCGCCGTCTGGGTCGGCACCTCCGCGGACGGCTACTTCGCCGCCGTCGCCGCCTGGGCGCTGGCCCTCCTTGCGCTCGCCGCGACCCGGTCGGTCCGCGCCCCGGCGCCGGCCGCCCTCGCCGCGGGCCTCCTCTTCGGCCTCACGTGCTACCTCTCCTACGGCCTCACCCTCATCGCCCTGATCGCCGCCGCGATCTTGCTGATGAGCCGTACCCTGCGCCCGCTGCCCCTCTTCCTGGCCGGAGCGGCGGCCGTCGCGGCCGGCTTCACCCTCGCGGGATTCAACTGGTGGGAGGGCTACCGCCTCCTGGTCGAGCGCTACTACCAGGGCGCCGCGGCGGTCCGCCCGTACACGTACTGGATCTGGGGCAACCTCGCCTGCACCGTCCTGATCACCGGCCTCGCGACCGTGGCCGGTCTCCGGCACGCCCTGGCGGCGGCGCCCCCGGCGCTGCGGCGGCTGCGTCATGCGCCCCCGGGCACGGCCGCCGACCGGCTGGTCCTGCTCACCCTGGCCGCCCTGGCCGCCCTCCTCGCCGCGGACCTCTCCGGCATGAGCAAGGCGGAGACCGAACGCATCTGGCTGCCGTTCGCCGTCTGGCTGCTGCCGGCGGCCGCCCTGCTGCCCGCCGCGCGGCAACGCCACTGGCTGACGGCGCAGGCCGCCCTAGCCCTGGTCGTCAACCACCTTCTGTACACCGGATGGTGACGACCAGTCGGGGTAGCTGGACCATGCGAACATCGACCGCGACGCCGTCACCCGGCCGGGGCGCAGGATCCGCAGCGGTCCGCGGTTGCAGGCGGGACAGTCCGCGCGGGTCAGCGGCGAGGAGACATGCCGGCCCCCGACGAAATAGTCGGTCCGCCGCTGCCCGGCCAGATCGGTGGAGTGCCGGATCTCGTACTCCTGCTCCCACCCGTATCCGCAGTGCAGGCAGACGAACGAATACGCTTCGTGAACGGTGTCGGCGTCCCTGTCCATGGTCACCACTGCCTTTCCCGGGCCCGGCGCACCTGCGCACCGGACACGGATCCGTGCCGCATCTCTCCATTATTGCGCCGTGCAACGGCAATCGCGGAGTGTGCGGACACCGGACGCCCGAGGATGCCCGTACACGCCCCCCATCAGCGAAAACGCGGCCACCGGGTATAAAGACGCCATGGGCGACAAGGGGCACGATGCGCACTCCCGACCGGATCGCGGACTCGACGACGACGCCGAGGAGGTGATCGCCGCCGTGCTGACCGCCTCCCGGCTGCTGGTCGCGATATCGGCACGGGCGCTCGCCGAGATCGATCCCGCGCTCACCCTGCCGCAGCTGCGCGCCCTGGTGGTGCTGGACAGTCAGGGACCGGTCAAACTCGCCGCGCTCGCCGCGGCGCTGGGCGTCAACCCGTCCACCGCGATGCGGATGGTCGACCGGCTGGAGGCGTCCGGCAGCGTCAGCCGGCAGGCCAACCCCGGCAACCGCCGCGAGGTCGTCCTGAGCCTGACGGCCCAGGGCCGGGAACTCGTCGAGCGGGTGCTCTCCCACCGGCATGCGGAGATCGCCGGCATCGTCTCCCGGCTGCCCGCGGAACAGCGCGCCGGCCTGATCACCTCGCTGCGTGCGCTCACGGACGCGGCCGGTGAACCCCGCGTCGCCCCGAAGCCGGCGCCGCCACCGGAGTCGGCCGCGCCGTAGGGCCCCGGGCGGAGGATGCGTCACGGGATGCCGCGCGCGCTCACCCTGGGGCACCGGCGCCCCGCGTCCGCCCCAGCGCCTCGTAGGTCGCCGCGAGCAGCCCCATGTTGCGTGGGTCGGCATCGCCGGTCGCGCCGGTGCCGTACTTGTTCATCGCATACGCATAGGACATGCCGTTCTCCGGATCAGCGAAGGCATAGGAGCCGCCCGCGCCGCCGTGCCCGAAGGCACGGGGATTGGGGCCGGCCTGGCCCTGGTGGTTCAGCATGAAACCCAGCCCCCACTGCCGCTCCGTCCCTGGCGGCGCGAGCGCATCGATCGCCAGATCCGGCTCGTGCGGCAGGCTCTGCGCCTCGCGCATCGCCTCCAGCGTGGCGGGCCGTACGAGCCTCCCGCTCGCCAGCGCGCCGTAGACGGTGGCCAGGCCGTGCGCCGAGGCGTGGGCATTGCCCGCCGGGATCTCGGCCGAGCGGTAGGCGGCGCTGTTGACGTCGCCGGTGGGGATGTACGTCAGCGCCAGCATCACCACGGCCAGCGGGTGGTCCGAGAGCGCATGGAACGGCGGCTTCGGGATGCCCGGGAACCGCTCGGCGATCCGCGCCTCGTCCAGCTGCCCGACCATCTCCGCACACCGCGCGTGTTCCTCCGCCGGCGTACCGATGAACACCCGCGCACCCAGCGGCTCCGCGATCTCGCTCCGCAAGAACGCCCCGAGCGACTGCCCGCTGATCCGCCGGACCACCTCGCCCACGAGATACCCGAACGTCACCGCGTGATACCCCTGCGCGGTGCCCGGCTCCCACCACGGCGGCGCGGCGGCCAGCGCGGCACACACGTGATCCCAGTCATACGCATACCGCGCGGCCACCGGCTCACGGGGCGCGATCATCCCGGCACGGTGGCTGAGCAGCCAGCGCACGGGTATGTCCTGTTTGCCGGCCTGCGCGAACTCCGGCCAGTAGCGCGCGACCGGCGCGTCCAGCTCCAACTCGCCCCGGTCCACGAGGAGATGGGCGCACAGCGCGGTCAACCCCTTGGAGGTCGAGTAGACATTCACCAGCGTGTCGCGCTCCCAGGCACGCGTCCGCCCGGCGTCCGCATGCCCGCCCCACAGATCGACCACCGTCTGCCCGCGCACGGTCACCGCCACCGCCGCGCCGACCTCGCCGTGCACCCGGAAATTCCGCTCGAAGGCCTCCCGCACTCCTTCGAAGCCCGGCGCGCAGTGTCCGCTCACGGCGGCCTCCCCCGCATCCGCCATGGTGGCTCTCCCTCACATCGTCCTCATACCTGGTCCGTCCTCGCGCTTACCGCTCTCGCCCGTTTCCCCGGCGCGCGTGCCCCCTCTTGTAGGTGTCGCTCCCCTATGGGTGTTCCGGAGCGTCCCGTTCCGTACGGGATGATCCGTCCGGTCGATGCCCGTGGCAACTACGAGAGCCCGTACGGCTCAGCGGTGCGTGTCCGTATCCCGCCATCCCGGCCGACTGCCCGGCATGCCCGCGGTGGTCCCTGCGCACCTCCGCGACCGCCACCGCCCCTACGGCCCGGGCGTCTGCCGCAAGATGGGAGCCATGACCGAGCCGACGACCCCCCTCCACACCGACGCCCGCCCACGCCCGCGCCCCGTCGAGGCCCTGATAGTCGTCGACGTACAGACGGCCTTCGTCTCCGGTGGCGACGCGGTCCCCGACGCGGACCGGGTGCTCGATCGAAGCCGTGACCTGATCGCGCGTGCCCGAGCCGCCGGCGCCCTCGTCGTCCATCTGCAGAACGACGGACCGTCAGGTGCCGTCGACGAGCCGCACACCCCCGGCTGGGAACTCCATCTGCCCGTCGAGCCCGGCCCCTTGGAGCACGTGGTCCGCAAGACGGACGACGACGGCTTCGAGGACACCCCGCTGGGCACCCTGCTCGCCGACGCCGGCGTCCAGGCGCTGGCCCTCTGCGGTGTGCTGTCCGAGATGTGCGTCAGCGCAACCGCCCGTACGGCCCTGGCGACCGGCTTCCGCGTCGTCCTGCCGCACGACGCGCACGCCACCTACGACATCCCGGCGGCCCCCGGTATCAGCGACCTGGTCCCGGCCGCAATGTCCGCCCGCGCCGCCGAATGGGCCCTCGGCGACGAGATCGAAATCACCGCCCACTCCGCGGACGCCACCTTCACCGGCGCGCCTCGCGGCGCCTCTGTCCTCATGCCCCCGCCTCCTTCGCCCGTCCCCGTCGCGCCCGATCTCGGTGACCGGTCACGGAGCGCCCCCTTCGATTACCTACAGTAATGTTCTGGGGGCATTTAGAGAAGTTGCGCCCATTTAAACCACTCGTTCGAGTCTCCGGTCGCACACCGTGGGCCGTGGGGTGAGCCTGGAAGCGTTCGGCTCCCACAGGAAGGCCCCGCCAGTGAACAGCGCGGAACAGACGTCACACGCGGAACACCCGCAACCCCCGGACGAGGTCGTGGTGGAGATCGTCGGCTGTGCGACGGACGACGCGCACGCGGTCTTCAGCGCCTTGCGCGAGTCCTTTGCGTCCGACCGGGCCGCGGACGATGTGCCCACGGAGGTGGCCGGGGCGGGCAAGACCGTCTGGACGGTGACCGTCGATGTGAGCGAGCTACGGGCCGAGGCCGCGCCGCGGCCGCTGACCGCGCCGGTGACGGTCGACCTCCAGGGCGGCTACTGGGCGGTGGCCCGGCTGCGCGAGAGCCTGGCGCACGCGTTCGCGGTACGGATCGTCGGCACGGCCGCCGGTGACCAGGAACAGGAGGTCCAGCTGCGGCTGGAGACCCGGTGAGGGGCTCGTGAGAGGAACCCGACGGAGCGACCGGCCGGGGCGGATCGGCGGAGAGGCGCGCATCAGTGGAGTCCAGCAAGCACCCGGCGGATGGCGCCGGCGCACCGCGGTCGGCGAGCGGCGAGAGCTCCGCGCTGTACCTGCGGGTCAACGGGACGACGTACACCGTGACCGTGGATCACCGGACCACGCTCCTGGACCTGTTGCGCGAGCGCCTCGCTCTCACCGGGGCCAAGAAGGGCTGTGACCACGGGCAGTGCGGGGCGTGCACGGTGCTCGTCGACGGACGGCGGGCCAACAGCTGTCTGCTGCTCGCCGTGGCGCAGGACGGGCGGGGCATCACCACCGTCGAGGGCCTCGCCGACGGCGAGCGGCTGCATCCGCTGCAGGAGGCCTTCGTGGCCCGCGACGCGCTGCAGTGCGGCTACTGCACCCCCGGCCAGATCTGTTCGGCCGTCGGCGTGCTCCGGGAAGCGGCGGACGGTTTCCCCTCGCATGTCACGCCGTACGACGCGGACTCCGGGGCACCGGTCGAGCTCACCACCGACGAGATCCGCGAGCGGATGAGCGGGAACCTGTGCCGGTGCGGCGCCTATCCCCGCATCGTCGAAGCGGTCGCCGAGGCCGGCGGTGCGGGGGTGCGGGCGTGAAGCCGTTCGGATACGTGCGGGCCGGGAGCGTGGAAGAGGCGGTACGGGCCGCGGGTGAGCGGCCGGGGGCGCGGTTTCTGGGCGGGGGCACCAACCTCATCGATCTGATGAAGCTCGGCGTGGAGACGCCGCCGCTGCTCATCGACGTCAGCCGGCTGCCGCTGGACCGTATCGAGGAGCAGTCGGACGGCGGGCTGCGCATCGGCGCCACGGTCCGCAACAGCGACCTCGCCGCGCATACCGCGGTACGCGACCGGTATCCCGTCCTCTCGCAGGCGGTGCTGGCCGGCGCCTCGGGGCAGCTGAGGAACACCGCGACCACCGGCGGGAACCTCCTCCAGCGGACCCGCTGCGCCTACTTCCAGGACGCCACCAAGCCCTGCAACAAGCGCGCCCCGGGCACCGGCTGCCCGGCCCGCGACGGCGCGCACCGCGATCTCGCCGTACTGGGGCACTCCGAGCACTGCGTCGCCACCCAGCCCTCGGACATGGCGGTCGCCCTCGCCGCCCTGGACGCCACCGTTCACCTGTACGGCCCGGACGGCGAACGCAGCGTGCCGGTGACCGACTTCCACCGGCTGCCCGGCGACCACCCGGAGCGGGACACGGTCATCCGGGCCGGCGAACTGATCACCGCCGTCGGGCTTCCGCCGGCCCGTCCCGGTGCGCACGCGCGGTACCGCAAGGCCCGCGACCGCGCCTCGTTCGCCTTCGCGCTGGTCTCCGTGGCCGCCGTGCTCGACGTACGGGACGGCGCCGTCCGGCATGCGGCGCTGGCCTACGGCGGGCTGGCGCACCGGCCGTGGCGGGCCCGCGCGGCCGAAGCGGTACTGCACGGCGCGTCGGCCACCGAGGACACCTTCGCCCGCGCCGCCGACGCCGAACTGGCCGCCGCCCGCCCCCTGCGCGAGAACGGCTTCAAGGTCACCCTGGCCCGGAATCTGACGGTCGACGTGCTGGCCGGCCTCGCCGCCCGCGCCTGATGCCCACCCCCGACGCCAAGGATCCGCACCATGCCTCCCGTCCCGTTCCCCCTCGGACCGCCCCCGCCTCCCCTCGGTGCACCGCTCGTCCGCCGGGACGCGCGGGAGAAGGCCGGCGGGGCCGCCCGCTACGCCGCAGAACACACCCCGCCGGGCTGCGCCTACGCCTGGCCGGTCCCCGCGACCGTCGCGCGCGGCCGGATCACCGCCGTGGACACCACCGAGGCGCTGGCCCTGCCCGGCGTGTGCGCGGTGCTGACGCACCACAACGCGCCCCGCCTCGTCACCCCCGACGACCCGACGACGGCGCCCCTCCAGGACGAACGGATCCCGCACCGCGGCTGGTATGTCGCACTCGCCGTCGCCGACAGCCTCGAGGAGGCCCGCGCGGCGGCCGAAGCGGTCCGGCTCTCGTACGACACCGCAGGTCACGACGTACGGCTGACCGCCGACCACCCGCGCCTGTCCACGCCCGAACAGGTCAACGGCGGCTATCCCGGCACCCGTGAACGCGGCGACTTCGACGCGGCGTTCGCCGCCGCGCCCGCCACCGTCGACGCGACCTACACCGTGCCGCCGCTGCACAACCACCCCATGGAGCCGCACGCCTCCACCGCCCGCTGGCACGACGGCCATCTGACCGTCCATGACTCCAGCCAGGGCTCCACCAGGGTGCGCGACGACCTCGCGGCCCTGTTCGGGCTCGGCAAGGACGACGTCACGGTCATCTCCGAGCACGTCGGCGGCGGCTTCGGCTCCAAGGGGACGCCCCGCCCGCAGGTCGTCCTCGCCACGATGGCCGCCCTGCTCACCGGCCGCCCGGTCAAGTTGGCCCTGCCACGCCGTCAGATGCCCGCGGCCGTCGGCCACCGGGCGCCCACGCTCCAGCGCGTACGGCTGGGCGCGGGCACCGACGGCGTCATCACCGCCCTCGCGCACGAGTGCGTCACCCACACCTCCACGATCACCGAATTCGTCGAGCAGGCCGCCGTCCCCGCCCGTGTCATGTACCGCTCGCCCAACAGCCGCACCACACACCGCGTCGCCGCCCTCGACGTCCCCACCCCGTCCTGGATGCGCGCCCCGGGCGAGGCCCCGGGGATGTACGCCCTGGAGTCCGCCGTCGACGAACTCGCCGTGCTGCTCGACATCGACCCCGTGGAACTGCGGGTGCGCAATGAGCCGGAGACGGAGCCGGACAGCGGTCTCGCCTTCAGCAGCCGGCATCTCGTGGAGTGCCTGCGGGCGGGCGCGGACCGCTTCGGCTGGCTGCCCAGGGATCCGCGGCCGGGCGTACGCCGCGAGGGAAACCTGCTGCTCGGTACGGGCGTCGCCGCGTCCACCTACCCCGTTTACATCGTGGGCAGCGAGGCCGAGGCACACGCCGCCGCCGACGGCGGTTACCGCATCCGCATCAACGCCACCGACATCGGCACCGGCGCCCGCACCGTCCTCGCCCAGGTCGCCGCCGCCGCGCTGGGCGCCCCCGAGGAGCGCGTACGGATCGAGATCGGCGACAGCGATCTGCCGCCCGCCTTCCTGGCCGGCGGCTCCGCGGGCACCGGCTCCTGGGGCTGGGCCGTCCACAAGGCCGCCACGGCGCTGGCGGCGCGGCTGCGCGAGCATCAGGGGCCGCTGTCGCCCCGTGGGATCACGGTCACCGCCGACACCCACCAGGAGACGGCCGAGCCGAGCCCGTACGCCCGGCATTCCTTCGGCGCCCAGTTCGCCGAGGTGCAGGTCGACACCGTCACCGGAGAGGTACGGGTGCGCCGGCTGCTGGGCATGTTCGCCGCCGGTCACATCCTCAACGCCCGTACCGCGCGCTCCCAGTTCACCGGCGGCATGACCATGGGCCTGGGCATGGCGCTCACCGAGGGCAGCGGCCTGGATCCGGCCTTCGGCGACTTCACCGAATGCGACCTGGCCTCCTATCACGTACCGGCCTGTGCCGACGCCCCCGCCATCGAGGCGCACTGGCTCGACGAGGACGATCCGCACCTCAACCCCATGGGCAGCAAGGGCATCGGAGAGATCGGCATCGTGGGCACCGCGGCGGCCATCGCCAACGCCGTACGGCACGCCACCGGCGTCCGGCTGCGCGACCTCCCCCTCACCCCGGACAAGGTCCTGCCCCGGCTCGCGCCCTGACGGCCCGACGGGCCCGACGAGCCCGACCGGCTCCGACGGGTCGGCGGGCCGGTGGCCGGGGCCCTACACGCACACGGCCGAACTACGCGCCCCGCCCGGCACGGGAGGTTACGATCGCGGCATGGCAACGGCGAGGTCGCCCCTTCGCAGCGTGCGGGACCGTGGTTCGGCGGTCCCGCTCCGGCTGCTGTGGCCGGCCCTGCTGGTGCTGTTCTGCGTGGCCCTCGCGCACGGCGCGCGGGCGGAGAGCGCGGAGGGACATGCGGCGGGCGCCGTGCCCGCCGTGTCGGCGGGACCACTCGTCTCCGCGGGACCCGCCGCGCCTGCCGCGGCCACGGACCCAACTGCCGCATCACACATGGCAGTTGACGAAGACGGTCACGGCGTCGACGGCGGCCGTCCCGCGCCCCCCTCCCACGTGCACTCTCCCGAGCTGTGTCTCTCGGGACAGCCGCAGCAGGGCCCCGTGCTGACCCTGCCCTGCGCCGCGCGGGCGGCCGAGGCCCCGGCGCGCTCGCCGCTGTGGGGCCGGTCCGGGGCGACCGGCGAGGCATCGGCTCTGCCTCCCTTGCGAAGCGCTACGGGCTCCGTCGTTCAGCAGGTCTAGATTTCCGGCCGTTTCCGGCCCGTTATCTCTGCTCACTTCGCTCGTCGCCGCCCCCTGCTCGCGCTGGTTCCGCCGCGCCGCGTTCCCTTGCCGTTCGCGGACGAGGCGGTGGTCATGCCATGGAGGACCCGTGTCGCTTCGCCCTCCCGCCCGTACCCGCCCCTTACCGCCCCGGCCCCGGTCGTGGTCCCCGCCCCGGTTCGCCCTGCCCCGCCCACCGTGGCCGATCGCCGTACTCCTGCTCCTCTGCGGGCTGCTGCTGACGGTGCTGCCGTGCTCCGGCGCGGGCGGTGCGGACCACCACCGTCCGCCGGGCAGCACGGCGGCGTCGTCGGCGGGCCACGCCCCGGTGGCGCAGGCCCCGGACCCGGACGGGCTGCATGCCGAGTGCGGGCACGGGGCGGCCGGCCGGATCCCGCAGGGGCGGGCGGCCGTGGGGGACGGCGGCGCGCCGCTGATGGGTCTCGTCGCGACCGTGGCGGCGGTAGTGGCCGTGCGGCGGCCGGCCGTGGCGAGCGGGACCGCACGGTGCGGGCCGGCGCGCGGCGGGCGCCGGACGCTCGCCGTCCTGTGCAGGTGCCGGATATAGGAGCCGCCCCGCGGCCGGCCATGCGGACCGGCCGCCGCGCGCCGCGCCCGAGCGTCCCGGCGCGCGAGAGGAGTGCCCCCATCCCTGCACACCGAGCGAGAGCGACTCATGCACTCTCTTCCCGCCCTTCCCGACCTTCCCCCGACCACCCTGCCCACCGTGCCGGTAACCCCCGACCCCACGCGCGGCCGGCCCGCCCGGGTCGCCTCCGGCATGCCCGGCCTGGTCGGCAACACCCCGCTCCTGCACATCTCCGAGCCGCTCACCCCGCCCGGCCGCGGCTTCTGGGCGAAGCTGGAGGGCCGCAACCCCGGCGGCATCAAGGACCGCCCCGCCCTCCACATGGTCGAACGCGCCCGCGCCCGCGGCGAGTTGCGGCCCGGCGGACGGATCATCGAATCCACCAGCGGCACCCTCGGGCTGGGCCTCGCGCTCGCCGGGATGGTCTACGGGCATCCCGTCACCCTGGTCACCGACCCCGGCCTGGAACCCTCGATGACCCGGCTGCTGACCGCCTACGGGGCGCGGGTCGACCTCGTACCGGAGCCACACCCCAGCGGCGGCTGGCAGCAGGCGCGCCGCGACCGGGTGGCCGCGCTGCTGGCGGAGCACCCCGGCGCCTGGTGCCCGGACCAGTACAACAACCCGGACAACACCTCCGCCTATCTGCCGCTGGCCCTCGAACTCGCCGGTCAGCTCGGCCACATCGACATGCTGGTATGCAGCGTCGGCACCGGCGGGCACTCCGCGGGGGTGTCCCGGGTGCTGCGCCAGCTCTACCCGGAGCTGCGGCTGGTCGGCGTCGACACCATCGGCTCGACCATCTTCGGGCAGCCCGCCCGCACCCGGCTGATGCGCGGACTGGGGTCCAGCATCTATCCGCGCAATGTCGCCTACGAACAGTTCAGCGAGGTGCACTGGGTCGCCCCGGGCGAAGCGGTGTGGACCTGCCGCCGGCTGGCGGCCTCGCACTACGCCACCGGCGGCTGGAGCGTCGGCGCGGTCGCGCTCGTGGCGGGCTGGCTCAGCCGCACCGAACCCGCCGGGACGCGCATCGCGGCGGTCTTCCCGGACGGGCCGCAGCGCTATCTGGAGACGGTGTACGACGACGAGTACTGCGCCGCCCACGGACTGCTCGACGCGCCGCCGGCGGACGGGCCTCAGACGCTGCGACGGCCGGACGAGAAGGAGGTCACCGCCTGGAGCCGGTGCGCCGGCGCCGTCGATCCGCTCACCCTGCGGGACGCGGTCCGTGCGGAGGCGGGCCGGTGAAGGACACCCTCGCCCAGGTGCGTTCCTATGAACGCAGCGTCCAGCTGCTGATGGCCAATCAGTTCACCATCAACCTCGGCTTCTACATGCTGATGCCCTATCTGGCCGCGCATCTGTCCGGGACGCTCGGGCTGCCGGGGTGGCTGGTCGGGCTGGTACTCGGCGTCCGCAACTTCAGCCAGCAGGGGATGTTCCTGATCGGCGGCACGCTGGCCGACCGGCTGGGGTACAAGCCGCTGATCGTGGCCGGCTGTGTGCTGCGGACGGTGGGGTTCGCCACGCTCGGCCTGGTGGACTCGCTGCCCGCGCTGCTGGCGGCGTCCGCGGCCACCGGGCTGGCCGGGGCGCTGTTCAATCCGGCGGTCCGGGCGTATCTCGCCGCGGAGGCGGGGGAGCGCAGGCTGGAGGCCTTCGCACTGTTCAACGTCTTCTACCAGGCGGGAATTCTGCTCGGTCCGCTGGTGGGCATGGTGCTGACCGGCGTGGACTTCCGCGTCACCTGCCTGGTCTCCGCGGGGGTCTTCGCGCTGCTGAGCATCGTGCAGATCCGTGCGCTGCCCGCCCGCGGTGGCGACGGCGCGGAGTCCGGCGCGGACGGCGACGGGGACGGGCGGCACGAGGGCGTGCTCTCCCAGTGGCGGCGGGTGCTGGCCAACCGGCCGTTCCTGCTCTTCTCCGGCGCCATGATCGGCTCGTATGTGCTCTCCTTCCAGGTCTATCTGGCGCTGCCGCTGGAGGTGAAGCGCCTCGGCGGCGACGGGGAGTTCGGTACGGCGGCGGTGGCGATGCTCTTCGCCGTGTCGGGGCTGAGCACCATCGTCGGGCAGACGCGGGTGACGGCCTGGTGCAAGGCGCGGCTGGCTCCCGGCCGCGCCCTCGCCTGGGGGCTGCTGGCGATGGGGCTGGCGTTCGTGCCGGTCCTGGCGGCCGGTGCGCTGCCCGTACCGCAGGCGGGGGTCGGCCGCTGGGCGCTGGCGGCTCTCCCGCCGGCGCTCGCCGCGCTGCTGCTCGCCATCGGCACGATGATCACCTACCCGTTCGAGATGGACACCATCGTCCGGCTCTGCGGTGACCGCCTGGTCGCCACCCACTACGGGCTCTACAACACCATCTGCGGTATCGGCATCACCCTGGGCAACCTCCTCACCGGAGCCGCTTTGGACGCCTCCCGCGCGGTCGGGCTGCCCGCCCTGCCCTGGCTCGTCCTCCTGGCACTGGGCCTGGCGTGCAGTGCCGCGCTCCACGGCCTGCACCGCACCGGCCGGCTGGGCCCGGTCACCGTCCCGGGGGCGCAACCGGCCACCGCCTGAGCGAGGCGGGCCATGCGAAAGCGGCGGCCGTCCCCGTACTCACGGGGGCGGCCGCCGCACGCCCCGAGCCGTTACGCACCACTGGCCCCGAAATGCCCACCTGTGCCCTTCTCGGGGCAACCGCGCCCGGGGAGTTCGTCGTGCGTACCGCGAGGTGTCGCACATGAGACACCCCCGCTTCCCTGGCGCTCGTTCCTCTTGGAACACTCTGCTGAGCCCTGTTTCCTTACAGTCCCTCACACGACCGAACAGCGCTCTCTCCACTTCCGCAAATACCCCCACACACCGAGAGGTTCCCGAAGCCATGGCTGAACTCAACCGGCGGCGCTTCCTCCAGATAGCCGGCGCCACCGCGGGCGTCTCCGCCCTGTCGGGCAGCATCGCCCGCGCCGCGGCCATTCCTGCCGCCCGCCGTTCCGGCTCCATCCAGGACGTCGAGCACATCGTCGTGCTCATGCAGGAAAACCGTTCCTTCGACCACTACTTCGGCACGATGAAGGGCGTACGCGGCTTCGGTGACCCCCGCCCGGTGACCCTGCCCAACGGCAAGCCGGTGTGGAACCAGCCCGGCAGCGGCAAGGACGTGCTGCCCTTCCACCCGGACGCCGAAGACCTCGGCATGCAGTTCATCGCGGGCCTCGACCACGACTGGGCGGGCGGCCACAAGGCGTTCAACAACGGCAAGTACGACCAGTGGGTGCCCGCCAAGTCCGAGCGGACCATGGCGTATCTCACCCGCAAGGACATTCCGTTCCACTACGCGCTCGCCGACGCGTTCACCGTCTGCGACGACTACCACTGTTCGTTCATGGGGGCCACCGACCCCAACCGCTACTACATGCTCACCGGCCACGTCGGCAACGACGGCAAGGGCGGCGGCCCCGTCCTCGGCAACCAGGAGGCCGGGTACGACTGGACGACCTACGCCGAGCGCCTGGAGCAGGCCGGGGTCTCCTGGAAGGTGTACCAGGACATCGGCGACGGCCTGGACGCGAACGGCAAGTGGGGCTGGATCGAGGACGCCTACCGCGGCACCTACGGCGACAACTCCCTGCTCTTCTTCAACAGCTTCCGCAACGCCAAGCCCGGCGACCCGCTCTACGACAAGGCCCGCACCGGCACCAACGTCAAGGCGGGCGACGGCTACTTCGACCACCTCAAGGCCGACGTGAAGGCCGGCAAGCTCCCCAAGGTCTCCTGGATCGCCGCGCCCGAGGCGTTCAGCGAACACCCCAACTGGCCGGCGAACTTCGGCGCCTGGTACATCTCCCAGGTCCTGGACGCCCTGACGTCCAACCCCGACGTGTGGAGCAAGACCGCCCTGTTCATCACCTACGACGAGAACGACGGCTACTTCGACCACATCGTCCCGCCGTACGTCCCGTCCTCCGCCTCCCAGGGCAAGTCCACCGTCGACACGACGCTGGACTACTTCCCCGGTAACGCGAGCTACTCCGCGGGCCACTACGGCATGGGCCAGCGCGTCCCGATGCTCGTGGTCTCGCCGTGGAGCACCGGCGGGTTCGTGTGCTCGGAGGTCCTCGACCACACCTCGATCATCCAGTTCATGGAGAAGCGCTACGGCGTCAAGGAGCCGAACATCTCGCCGTGGCGGCGCGCCATCGCCGGCGACCTCACCTCCGCCTTCGACTTCGGCGTCAAGGACACCGACCCGGCGAAGCTCCCCGACACCGCGGCCTACCAGCCGCCGGACCACGAGCGCCACTCCGACTACGTCCCGCACGCCCCCGCGAACCCGGCCCTGCCCAAGCAGGAGTCCGGCTCCCGCCCTTCCCGCCCGCTGCGCTACGCGCCGCTGGTGGACGGCGCAGCGGACCCGGCGGCCGGGAAGTTCACGCTCACCTTCAGCGGCGGTGACACGGCGGGCGCCTGCTTCCACGTCCGCTCCGCCAACCGCACCGACGGCCCCTGGACGTACACCACGGAGGCGGGCAAGACGCTCTCCGACACCTGGAACTCGGCGTACTCCAAGAACGCGTACGACCTGTCGGTATTCGGCCCGAACGGCTTCCTGCGCGTCTTCAAGGGCCCCGGCAAGACCGCGGGACCCGAGGTGACCGCCCGCCACGACAAGACCACCGGCAACCTCAAGCTGACGCTGACGAACAAGGGGTCCGCCGACGTCAACCTCACCGTGACGAACGCTTACGGCGGCGCCGCCGAGACGTTCAAGGTGAAGGCGGGTGCCACCGTGGAGCACACCGCCGACCTGCGGGCCACCAAGCGCTGGTACGACCTGACGGTGACCTCCGACGCGGGCTCCGGCTTCCTGCGCCGCCTCGCCGGACACGTCGAGAACGGACAGCCGGGCGTGAGCGACCCGGCGATCATCACCGGCTGAGCGGCCGCGCTCAGACAGCAGGGGCCGGTGCCTTCGGGCACCGGCCCCTGCGTCGTTCGGTCCTCAGCCCCCCGCCGGCGGCAAGTCGCCCTCCGGCACCCGGGAGCCGACCGCCGTCACTTCAGCGCGCTGCGCTGCTGCCACTGCTGCCAGGACTCCTGCCAGACCTCGAGGCCGTTGCCGACGTCGGTCTTGTTGGGGTTGCTGGTGCCGTTCACCTTGACCGTGGAGCCGATCGTGAGGAAGTCGTAGACCTTCTTGGCGTCGCCGGTGCTCATCCCGAAGCAGCCGTGGCTCGTGTTGGCCACGCCGAGCTGCTTGTTCCAGGGCGCGGAGTGCAGGAAGGTGCCGGAGGCGGTGAGGTGGGTGACCCACTTCGAGTCCAGCATCCATTCGTCGCCGTGGCCGATGGTGGAGGAGTCCATCGTCTCGGCCGCGTTCTTGCTGCGTACGGTGTGCACGCCGCCACGGGTGGGGTCCTGGGGGGAACCCGCGGAGCCGACGACGCTGCCGACGTTCTTGCCGTTCTCGTACATGGTCAGGGTGTGCGAGGGCACATCGATGACGGCCTTGTGGTCGGCGCCTATGGCGAAGCCGAAGTTGTAGTCCCGGGCGAACCAGCCGCCGTTGGCGCCGGAGTCGATCCCGGTCAGCGCGCCCTTGACGGAAACCTTGGTGCCCGACGGCCAGTAGTCCTTGGGCCGCCAGTCGATCCGGTCCTTGCCGGAGTAGTCCTTCACCCAGCCCCAGGCGCCCTCGACATGCGGCTTGGTGGTGACCTTCAGCGCCTTCTCGATTCCGGCCCGCCGGTCCGTGGCTATGGGGTTGTCGAAGAGGATCGAGACCGGCATTCCGGTGCCCACGGTCTGCCCGCCACCGGGGGTGTTCGTGAGCTTGTTGATCTTGTCGGCCGCTTCCGTGGTGAAGACCGAGGTGGCGGAGGATTCCTTGCCGCCCGTCGACTTCGCCCGGGTCTTCACGGTGTAGGTGGTCTTCGGGCGGACCTTGCCGTCCGACTTCCACGACGCGCCGCCGGCGCTCAGCCGCCCGTCGACCTTGGTGCCCTGGTCGTCCTTGACCTCGACCGAGGTGAGCTTGCCGCCGTCGGCCCGTATGGATATGGCCGAGCCCAGCTTGACCGACTTGCTGCCCGCGGCCGGGGTGACGGTCACCTTGGCCGAGGGCTCGTCCGCCTTCGACGAGCTCGCGCCGCCGCTCGTCCCGCACGCGGTCAGCAGGGTGGCCGTCGCTATCAGCGCAGGCAGGTACCGGACGGAATGGCGGCGATGTGCGGCGTGCACGGAGGTCCTCCAAAGCAGACAGCAGAGGGCGGGCTACCCGCCGCACATACAGAGGGTTTGTCTGCTTCGGAGGTTGTCTGGGGAATCGGAGATTTATGCCACGGTTCGGTCTCGGTCTCGGTCCGGGTTCCGGCCTCGGTGATCCCGGTGGTTTCCGTTACGGGCTGACCTGCCCCGTCCCGCCGCCCGTGGACGCCGGCGGGGGCTGGGACACGGTGGTGGGGTTCTGCGCGGTCGGGCCCTCGGTGCCGGTGGGGGCCTCGGGCGGGGTGGTGGGGTTCTCGGTGCCGGCGGAGGACGGGGCGGAGGGGGACTCGGAGGACGGGGGCGAGGACGTGGGGGAGGACCCCGGGGAAGAGGGGGTCCCGGGGGACGGGGTTCCGGAGGGAGACCGGGTGGGGGGCGGCGTCCAGCGGTCGCTGTCGCCGTCGCTGCCCTTGGGACGCCGGAAGTACTGGCCGGTTTCCGGGTCGTAGAGGACGAAGTCCTTCACGTCGGCGTTGGCGGGCTGCACGGCCACCGTGTTCGAGGCGCGGTATCCGGGCCAGGCCGTACCGGTCGTCCTGGCGTGGCTCTTGAGGGGCACCGGCCGCTGGAGGGGGTTGCCGCAGGCGCAGCGCACCCGGGGCATGCCGTGGGAGTCGATGAGGACGGCGGTACCGGCCTGCAGCACCGACTGGAAGGCGGTGGCCTTGCCGTCCTTGAAGCCGTGGTTGGTCACCCGGGTGTCCATCCGCAGCTGTACCGGCGTCAGCGAGCGAAGAAAGGACGGTACGGCGCCGGCGTCGATGCCTTCGGCGCCGGCGAACGCCTTGGCCTTGGCCCGGTCACTCTCCAGGAACTTGATCTGCTGCTCGACGTCGCAGGCGGTGGTGTTCCGGCTGCCGCCGTACAGGCCGGGTTCCGAGCCCGGGTAGTTGGGCGTGCCGGACGCGGTGCCGGGCGACGCGCTGGACGGCGCGCCGGAGGACGCGCTCGGCGACGGCGGCGGGGAGGACTGCTTCGCCGTCGACTTGGTGAACGGGTCGGGGCCCTCGGCTGCCGCGGGCTGGAGGAACACCTCGCCCGCGCCGTTGCCGCTCGGACGGGTCAGGATGACGGTCAGCGCGACGGCCGCCACGACGGCGGCCGCGATGATCGCGATCCGGGGCGTGGACCGCCACCAGGGCGCGCCGCCGCCCGGCCCGCCGGCCGCTCCGCCGCCCCGGCCGCCGCCGCCTCCGCCGCCACCGGACCCTCCGTCATCCGGGCCCCCGCCGCCGGGTCCGCGCGGCCGGTCCACCTCGGTCGGCGGCCCGCCCCGCTGCGTCGGCCGCTCGGACGAGGTGCCGGAAGGCGGGCCCGCGGAGGGGCCGGAGAGCGGCCCCGACGGCGGTCCGGTCGGGTGGCTGTCAGGCGGCGGCTGAGATGTCACGGGTCCCTCTTCCGGCGCGTGCGGGCCATCCGGCGAAGCGAGCGCCGCCCGGAGTCTGCCCGGATTCGTCAACCTTCGTGTCATTGTGTGCCGGTGGCCGGTGTCGTCCGCAAGCGGGGTGGCCTGTGCGTGCTTACGGTGGGGGAGATTCCCGACCCGCCGTCCGGCAGGAGGCAGCGTGAACCAGCCGCGAGGCCCCGCAAACACCGGTCCCCTCCGGGCCTGGGGGGAAGCCCTGGCGGCCGCCGCGGCGGGCGTCATCGCCATGTACGTGATCGCCGCGCTCGGGCTGTGGGCCGCGGGCGCCGGCGACCTGCCCGGCGGCGCGTTCGCCCACGTCGTGGCGGCCACCGTCGTCGTCGCGGCGGGCGGTTCGGTCGAGCTGACCGGCGACGCGGGGGTGATCGCGCAGGCGGACGCCGCCCTCGATGCCGTACCGCTGTCGGTGACACTGGCCGGTGCCCTGGTGACCGCCGCCGTCTTTCTGCGTCCGCTACGGCACCGGGCGGTGGCCACCGGCCATGAACTGCTCGCCCGGGTCGCCCGTACGGCCGCCTTCTGGCTGCTGTTCCTGCTGGTCCTCGCCCTCGTCGCACGCCACAGCTTCAAGATCACCGTGGGTAACGACCTCGCCGACCAGATCGGCGCGGAGCTCGGCGCGACCCCCACCGTCGGCTTCCGCGCCGATGTCCCCGCCACCCTCGGCGTCGGGCTGCTGTGGGTGCTGGCGGTGCTCGCGCTGACCTTCGTCGTCTCCCGCCGGGCGCCGCTCTCCTCCCGGCTGCTGCATCTGCAGAACTCCGTACGGCCGCCCGCCTCCGCGATGCTGCTGGTACTGCTCGCCTACGCGGCGATCGGGCTGATCACCGGCGTGATCGTGCTGATCGTCAAGGGCCATCCCGCCGAGACCCTCGCCGTGATCTTCCTGGGGCTGCCGAACCTCGCCTGGATGGCGCTGGGCATCGGCACCGGCGGCGCCTGGACCGGCCAAGTCGACAAGGCCATCGGACTGCCCATGCCGCAACTGCTCGACGACGTCCTGCGCACCCGTCACGGTCAGCGCACCCTCGACCTGGGGTCCCTCGCCGAGCACGACGGCCGCGCCTGGGTGCTGGTGGCGGTGGCGGCCGTGGTGCTGCTCGGCGCCGCCTTCGCCGCCGCGGTCCGCTCCCCTGCCGCCATGCCCGCCTGGCGGCAGGCGGTGGAGCTGGCCGTGGCGCTCGCCGTCACCCTGCTCGTCGTCGGACTGATCACCCGGATCTTCGCCCACTACGGGCTCTCCGTGATCGGCGTCGGGGACCTCGGCGGCAACCTGGGCGGCGAGGTCGTCCTGCAGCCGCAACTCCTGCGTCTGGTGGGAGTGGGCGCCGCATGGGGGCTGGTCACCGGGTTCCTCGGCGGCCTGCTGGCGCGGCGGGTACGGCATCCGGGGGAGGTACCGGAGCCCGGGCCCCCAGCCTGAGGCCGTCCCGGGCCGGGGGGCCGGAAACGCCGGTGGTGGTGCGGGGGCCGGAGTGGCCGACGGCGGCGGTGCCGGTGGCCGGAAGCGCCGGCGCCGCGGCGGTGCTGCGAGCCGGAAACACCGGTGCCGAGCCCTAGCGGCCCGGAAACACCGGCGTGGCCCAGCTCGGCGGTGGTGGGGGAGCGCCCGGGTCCGATGGCGCGGTGTCTCCGTCCGGCTTTTTCGGGGGGTCTGCCGGGGGCGGTCCGGTCGCGGCGTCCTGACCTGCCGTGCGCAGCGCCGCCACGAACCCCCGGCAGGTGTCGTGCCGCTCCTCGGGGGACTTCGCCAGCGACCGGGCGAACACCGCGTCGGCGGCGGGCGGCAGGTCAGGGCGCCGTTCGGTCAGGGCCGGCGGCGGGTCGTACTGATGCGCCCAGAGCAGCGCCATGTCGTCGTCGCGCCGGAACGGCGGCGCCCCGGTCAGCATCTCGAACAGCACACAGGCCAGGCTGTAGACATCGCAGCGGCCGTCCACCGGGCGGCCCGAGATCTGCTCGGGAGCCACATAATCCAGCGTGCCGACGAACTGCCCGGCGCGGGTGAAGCCGGTGAGCGACAGCGACTTCTTCGTCAGCCCGAAGTCGGTGAGGTACGCATGCTCGGGACGGTCGCTGTCGGTGCCCTCGGCGATCAGGATGTTGCCCGGTTTGACGTCCCGGTGCACGAGGTCGTGGTCATGGGCGGCGTCCAGGGCGGAGGCCACCTGGAGGGCGATCCGGCAGGCGACCTCCAGGGACAGCCGCCCCTCGCGGTCGAGCAGCGCCCGAAGGTCCCGTCCCTTGACGTACCGCATCGCGATGTACAGCACGCCCTCGGCCTCCCCGGCCTCGAAGACCGGCACGATGTGCGGATGGTCGATGGCAGCGGCCACCCGCGACTCATGGACGAAGCGCTGCCGGAAGGTGTCGTTACGGGCCAGCTCCGGGGCCAGCAGTTTGACCGCGACCATGCGGCCGAGCCGCAGGTCCTCCGCCTTGTAGACGACCGCCATACCGCCCCGGCCGATCTCCTCCCGCAGCTGGTACCCGGCGATCCGGCGGCCGCGGAGTCCCGAGGCGCCGGCGGCGATGGAGCGGTCGTCGGGGTCCGGCACCGTGGCGTTCACCGGAAGTCACCCAGGCGGGTGGGGGAGTGCGGCGGGCCGTCCGCCGGCGCCGCCTCGTACGCCTGGTACGCCTCGGCCGGGGAGCCGCCCGGAGACTCCGCGGAGTCTCGCGAGTCGCGGGAGCCCCGGGAGTCCTGGGCATCCGGGGTCTCCCCTTCCCCGCTCCGTGCCGAAGGCCCCGCCGTCACCGCATACGTCTCCAACGACACCCCGTCGCAGTAGCACCACCGCTCGTGCCGCGCGTCGTACAGCCACACCGCGCCGCCGTCCACGACCACCCCCACCCGCATGCCCCGGGACTGCTCCCCGAACGACTCGCCGTCCAGCCTCCCCGCGAGCAGCTCCTCGACCAGCCGCCGGTAGCGGCCGAGCTCGCTCTCGACCGCGCCCAGCAGCGGCCGGGGGTCCGCGGTCCGGGCGGGCGGCTGACCGGCGGCGGGCGGCCGGTGCGGGATCGACAGCAGCAGCCGGCCGTCGACCCAGGCCGACCAGCCGTTGGAACACAGCGCCAGCGCCCAGTCGCCCCGCCGTTCGACGACCTGGACGGGCAGCAGCGGGTCGAGCGGAACCGTCGGCCGGGTGGCGTCGGGTGCGGACCAGGTCGCCATGCCGTCCGCCGGGACGATATGGCTGGGGAGGAATGCGGGCGCGGTCACAGGCGGCTCCTCGACGCTACTTGCGCATGATCTCGGGCTCACGCCGCCGCAGCAGCTTGGTGACCAGGAAGCCGAGGACGAGCGACAGCACGATCAGCATGCCCATGTTCAGCAGCCAGATCCCCGGCCGGTGCTGGAACAGCGGATCCGCGGTGACCGGCGTCGGCAGCAGCCGGTGCAGATCGACGGTGCCCCCCATCGCGCCGAGCGCCCACCGGGACGGCACCAGCCAGGCCAGCTGCTCCAGCCCCGGCACCCCGTGCAGCTTCAGCAGCGCGCCGCAGAGCACGACCTGCACGATCGCAAGGAGCACCAGCAGCGGCATGGTGACCTCCTCCTTGCGCACCAGCGCGGACACGAAGAGGCCGAGCATCATGGCCGTGAACGCCAACAGCGCCACGGCAAGGATGATTTCGACAAGCGGCGGCATCAGCACCCCTTTGCCGCCGGGCGCGTTGAGCCTGACGCCGAACAGCCCCACCAGGGTCAGCACCACGGCCTGGACGACCGTGACGGCGCCCAGCACCAGCACCTTGGACATCAGATAGGCCGAGCGGGACAGGCCGACGGCCCGCTCCCGCTGATAGATCGTCCGTTCCTTGACCAGCTCGCGGACCGCATTGGCGGCGCCGGTCAGCACCGCGCCGACGCACAGGATCAGCAGCCCGTTGAGCGCCGATTCCCGGGTGAAACTGCTGCCCGCCAGGGCATGCGCCAGCGCGCCCATCACGAACGGCAGCGCGACCATGATGATCAGGAAGGTACGGTCGGCGCTCAGCACCGCCGCGTACCGCCGCACCAGGGTGCGCAGCTGGCTGCCCCAGCTCTGCGCCTTGTGCGCGGTCACCGGGCGGCGCTCAAGGGGCGCAGCCTCGGGCGCGTGCCGCGGCTGCCGGGAGTCGGCGGAGATGTAGCGCCGGTACAGCGGCGAGGCGCGGTACTGCCCCGCCCAGTCCCGCGCGGTGTCCGCCTCGAAGGCCTCGAACGCCTCCGGCCACTGCGTGAACCCGAAGAACTGCAGCGCCTCGTCCGGCGGCCCGTAGTACGCGATCTTCCCGCCCGGCGCGAGGACCAGCAGCCGGTCGCAGACGTCCAGGCTCAGCACGCTGTGGGTGACGACGATGACCGTGCGGCCGTCGTCGGCCAGGCCGCGCAGCATATGCATCACCGAGCGGTCCATACCGGGGTCGAGGCCGGAGGTCGGCTCGTCGAGGAAGAGCAGCGACGGCTTGGTCAGCAGCTCGAGGGCGACGCTCACCCGCTTGCGCTGGCCGCCCGAGAGGCTGTGGATGGGCTGGTCGGCCCGCTGGTCGAGGCCCAGTTCATGGATGACCTCGTCGACCCGGGCCAGCCGCTCGGCCTTCGCGGTGTCCTCCGGGAAGCGCAGCCTGGCGGCGTAGCCGAGGGCCCGGCGCACGGTCAGCTGGGAGTGCAGGATGTCGTCCTGCGGCACGAGCCCGATGCGCTGGCGCAGCTCGGCGTAGTCGCGGTAGAGGTCCCGGCCGTCGTAGAGGACCGAGCCGTCGTCCGCGGGCCGCAGCCCGGTCAGCGCGTTGAGCAGCGTCGACTTGCCCGCCCCGCTCGGTCCGACCACCGCGAGCAGCGACTTCTCGCCTACGGGGAAGGACACATGGTCGAGCAGCGTCTTGCCGCCCGTGCCGCGCCGGCCGCCCTTTCCCACCCGTACGGCCAGGTCCTGGACGTCCAGCGAGACCTCGCCGGTATCGATGAACTCCTGCAGTTCCTCGCCGACGAGCGCGAAGGCGGAGTGGCCGATGCCGATGATGTCGCCGGGGATGACCATGGCGCGGTCGACCGGCTGGCCGTTGAGATAGGTGCCGTTGTGGCTGCCCAGGTCGACGATCTCGTAGCCGTCGGGCCCGGCCCGCAGCTCCGCGTGCCGCCGGGAGACGGCGAGGTCGTCGACCACCAGGTCGTTGCCGGGCGCCCGGCCGATCCGGGTGGTTCTGGCGGCGGGCAGCGGCCGTACGGAACTGGGCCGGCGGAAGGTGTGGGTGCCGGCGGGATACGAGACGGCGGACGGCCGGCCGGTGCCGTGCCGCGGCTCCTCGTGCGGCGGTGCCCCGCGAAGCACCGCGCACGGCCCGTCGGTCGGATTGCCGAACCGGATCACGCTCCCCGGCCCGACGTCGCAGTGGTCCACCCGCCGCCCGTCGGCGTACGTGCCGTTGGTGCTGTGCTCGTCCTCGACCATCCAGTGGCCGTCGGTGGTCCGCAGCACCGCGTGGTGCCAGGAGACCCGCGCGTCCGTGAGGACGACTTCGCCGGCCGGGTCGCGGCCCACGTGGTAGGTCCGGTGCGGATCCATCATCACCGTGCCGCCGTCGCCCTCGACAAGGAGTTCCGGCGCGGTGGCATCCGGGCGCTTGGCCATACCTGGATTTTACGGCGAGGGGCCCGTCCCCGCCTGTTCGCGAGGACCGGCCCGTCCCATAAAACAGCAGGTCAGACTACTTCTTGGTGATGCGGTCGGTCATCTGCGGCTCGGTCTCCCGGCCCTCGGTGAAGGCCCTGCGCGAGATGGCCTCGACCGCCTCGCTCAGCTTGCCGAGCACCGGCTTGACGACCAGGTTGTCGCCGACCGGAGTGCTGGAGAACAGCGAGGCCGCCGAGGAGACGGCGCCGGCGCCGAAGTCATAGGCGGACCGCGGGACATTGACCATGTCCGCGTACTCGTCGGACAGCGCCGGCCGCAGGAAGGCCGGCACCGCGTCCTTCATGCCGGGCCGCATATAGGCCCTTCGTCATCCCACTTGCCGGAGCGCTCGTGGAGCACCCGGATCGCGGCATGCACCAGGCGGACCTTCTGGCAGGTGGGGATGGGCGTGGAGTGCTCGGTGAAGGCGTCCGCGTCGCCCATGCCCATGAACAGCCGGGTCGACTGCGACAGCCGGCGGTGCGGCTGGTCGAGTTCATGCGTGGAGTGCAGCGTCTTGGCGCCGACGGGTGGGCGGCGTCTGGTCCGCGGTGGAAATCTGCCGGAACAGCTGATTGACGCTGTTGATCCGGTCCGCATCGAGCAATTCCTTGACGACCTCGTCGGCGAGGGGATCGCCCTGATGCTTCAGCGGCAGAAGGTCCTGATACGTGACGGCCATATACGAAAAACCTCACTTCGTCGGGTTGCGCACCAGTAGCGGTGAAGGCGTTGGGCGCACGCCGCGACGGCGGGTCTGCGCGCCCCTCTCTTCCCTGCCTGACCTGGGGCTTCGTTGGGCTCATCCCTGCGGGTTGCCCGGTGTGCGCTCGGAGCGCGCACGGCGCAACCGCACGCCTGGCACGCACGCCGGTGGCGGTGACCGCTGGTTACTCGCGAGGAATGCACCAGGTCAACTAAGGTGAGCGCTCCGATTGGCCCCACCTGCAAATTCCATGGGAAATACCGGGAAATGCCCGGCCGATCGAAGGAAGTCCTGTCGAACCAGGACACAATGCGCAGCGCAGGGCTACGTGGTGTCGGCAACACCGCTCAACGTCGGCTTTGTAGGACCCAGCCGGTCCCGTCATGCCATCCGGACATGCGGGGCCCGGTCGCTTCTTATTCACCTACCTCGTGAAGGCAAGGCAGAGATGGCACGATCCTCCCGACATTCCTCCCCGCAGTTCGCCGGACAGCGGACCCACCCCGTCGACGAGGTGCTCCCCGTCGGCAAACTCACGCTCTACGGTTTCCAGCACGTCCTCGCCTTCTATGCCGCGGCCGTCATCGTCCCCATTCTCGTCGGCAATGCCCTTGGCCTGACGCACGAGCAACTCGTCTACCTGATCAACGCGGACCTGCTGACCTGCGGTATCGCCTCCATCATCCAGGCGTTCGGCATCTGGAAGATCGGCGCCCGGCTGCCGCTCGTCCAGGGCGTCACCTTCACCGCGGTCTCCCCGATGATTGCCATCGGCCTGGGTGCGGGCGGCGGCGTCGCCGGACTTCTCGTCGTTTATGGCGCGGTCATCACCGCGGGTATCGCGACATTCCTGTTCGCGCCGTTCTTCAGCAAACTGGTGAAGTACTTCCCGCCGGTCGTCATCGGCACGATCCTCACCATCATCGGTCTCACCCTCATACCCCAGGGCCTCCAAGACGCGGCCGGCGGCGCGCAGTTGATCGGTCACCCCGAATACGGCTCCGGCAAGAATCTCGCCTACGCCCTGGGCACCCTGCTGTTCATTCTCGCCGTGGTCCGCCTCGGAAAGCCGTACCTCAGCAGCCTGGCCGTCCTGCTCGGTCTGATCGGCGGCACCGCGGTCGCGTGGTTCTTCGGCGATGTCGACTTCAGCGCGGTGGGTAATGCCGACTGGTTCGGCGTCAGCACCCCGTTCCATTACGGAATGCCGAAGTTCGAGTTGTTCCCGATCATCGCCATGGTCGTCGTCATGCTGATCACGATGGTGGAAACCACCGGAGACGTTTACGCGATCGGGGAAATCACCCGCAAAAGGGTCGACAACGCCACCGTCGCCAATGCCCTGCGCGCGGACGGTGTCGCCACCGTTCTCGGCGGGGTGCTCAACTCCTTTCCGTACGTGGCATTCGCGGAAAACATCGGCCTGGTGCGGATGTCCCGGGTGATGAGCCGCTTCGTGGTGGTCGCGGCCGGTGTCTTCATGATCTGCCTGGGGCTGCTGCCCAAGGTCGGCAGCGTGGTCGCCGTGATCCCGCACCCGGTGCTCGGCGGCGCCGCCGTCTCGATGTTCGGCATGGTCGCCACGGTCGGCATCCAGATCCTGGGCAAGGTGGATCTGCGCGAGGAGCGCAACGCCCTGATCCTGGCCGTCAGCCTGGGTGCCGGGCTGCTGCCCTCCGCGGTCGCGCCGTTCTTCGACCGGATGCCGGCCGATGTGAAGGCGATCCTCGACAGCGGGATCACGCTGGGCGGTCTGACCGCCATCCTCCTCAACCTCTTCTTCAACGTCCTCACCAGCCGCAAGTCGATGGAGATCGACTGGGACGACATCGAGGACGGCGAGGATGGCGAGGACGGCGAGGCGGCGGACCCGCACGGACCGCCGATGGGCGTCCCCACGCGCTGAGCCACGCCGTCGGACGCGGGCCGCACGGCGGGCCCGCGTCCGACGCGTTCGGTGCGCCTTGCTCGGCGCGCCTCGTTCAGTGCACCTCGTTCAGTGCGTCACCGAGTTGAACGGCGGCGCCTCACCGGCCTCGCCGATCAGCTCCCAGAAGTGGTCGACGAGCCGGCGCAGATACGCCGAGCGCTCGGCCGCCACCTCCTTGAGCCGGGCGTCGTCGTTACGGGCCACCACATGCCCCATGTAGCGCTCGGCGAACTCCGCGAACTCCCCATGCATCGTGCGCAGCGCATCGCTCACCCGGGTCTTGTTCAGCGTGGTGATCTCCATGATCGGAGAGACATGCGACTTCCAGCGCCCCTCGATGGCCGCCCGCAGATGTCCGGCCAGCTCGTCGACCTGCCCCATCACCCCGATCAGCTTCCGCAGCGACAGTCCCAGGGCATCCACCAGCGCCTTGGTCTGCCGGTAGTCGCCGGTCCAGCGCTGCTCCGACTCCGCCAGCCGGTAGGTGTCCGGGTCCATGCCGATGAGCTGCGCCAGCCGATCCGCGCCCAGCTGGCGGGCCATCCGGTGCTGGGCCAGTGTCCGGGGCTCGACACCCATCAGGACCGTGGGCGAGCACCACAGGACATCGGCCAGGGCGAAGAGCTGGGGCTCCGTCGGCACTTGGGAGCCGTACTCCCAGGCCTCGATCGTCTCGGGGCGGGCCGGGGCGCCGCACGCCGTCATGGACTGGGCGACCTGAGCGGTGGTCAGGCCCACCCGGGCCCGCGCGGAGCGGGCTTCGGAAGGAGAAAACGGTGTGCTGTACACGTGCGGGACACCTCGCTGCACCCGGCGAGCGGAGGGGTGCTTGGGGGGCGGGAGATGGAGGAATATCCAGGGGCGGGCAGATTAACAGATGGTTCAGAAGTACAAACCTACAGTTCCCCTTCGGTCTGAAGGTGACGGGGTGCTTGCGGAGTGTGGGGGAGTAATTGCGTCGTATCGTCCGATATCGCTCATCAACTTCCTTACCGTGTATAGCCGATGCAGTGGTGCGTACCGGGCGGTAGCGCTCATCGAGACCGGTAAGACGACGGGACGTAATACGAGCGTTACGTGGATGAAGGTGCGGCGTCACAGTGATCGTCGAGGCTGGCGTTGCCGACAGGCCCGCCAAGCGGCACCCTCCGGTGCACAACCGACATCCGGTCCTCCCCCACAATCCGATCAGGATGGGACCCCTTCATATGCGATCACTGCTGGAATGCGCTCGCGCATTCCGTGGCTTCACCGCCGTGCGTCCTGACGAGACAGGCCGATCCACGGAGAGACAGCCGCTGCCGGCGCTCGCGAACGCCGCGCTTGTCATGCATCTGGCAGGTACGCCGACGCTGTCCGGCGCTCTCCCCTCATGACGCCCGCGCCACCGCGCGCCCCTCGGTAACCGCCCGGGCGATTCCCCACATCCCCCGGCGGCCCGCCACGGCCGCGGCCCGGCCGGCGTCATCGACGTCATCGCGCCCCCATGCCGCACCGGCCCGGACCGCCCCCTGGCGTCGGGACCGGCTTCGGCATGCCTCGTTGCAAGAAAGGACCCCACAAGGTGCTCACTTCGCACCCCACTGGCCCCCAGGGCCCACCCACGGCCCTGCTCGGCGACACCGACGGCAACCCCCGCGCCGGCTCCACCGTCCTCGCCCCCGACCACGACGCCCCGCCCCGCCGCGGCGGGCATGTGCTGGTCGTCGGCACTCCAGGACCGCGACGGGAACGGCTCACCCGGACCCTGCGCGCCACCGGACACGACGTCAGCCACGCCCCTCCCGGCGAGGTCAACCGCCGCGTCGGGCAGGCACCCCCGGACGCCATCGTGGCCCTCGACGAACGGATCGACGGACGGCACGGCGCACGGCACGACGGACCGCTCGACGGACGGCACGAACCGGCGGAACGGAGCGGCGGGGACGGCGGGGACGGCGGGGACGAAGAACCCGCCCACCGCCCCGGACTCGACGTCATCCGCGAGATCCGTACCGTCCCCGCCGGACAGGCGCTGCCGCTTCTGATGGTCACCGCCTCCCCCGAGCCCGCCGGCATCGTCGACATGCTGCGCCAGGGGGCCGACGACTGCATATCCGAGGCCTCCGACCCGGTCGAACTCTCCGCCCGCATCGAGGCGAAACTGCGCCGTGTCCCCGTCCCGGTCGAGAGCCTCCTCAAGGACCCGCGCACCGGCCTCTACTCCCACCCGTACTTCCTCGACGAGCTCGACCGCGAACTCCAGCGCCCCGAGGCCGGCCGGCGGGGCGGGGTCCTCGCCGTGGTCGCGGTCGCCGAGATGGCTGCCCTGGAAGCCCGGCTCGGCCCCCGGGTACGCCGCGAGGTCGCCGAGCGGCTGGCCGGTGTCGCGGAACGGCTGGGCAGCTTCTGCGACCGGCTCGGCCGGCACGACGACGGCCATCTGCTGATGCTGCTGCCCGGCGTCGACGAGGAAACCGCCCGGCAGAGCCTGCAGAAGTTCGCCACCACGGTGGCCGGCACCCGCTTCATCGTCGCCGACGAGAACGTCCGCCTCACCCCGGCGATCGGCTGGCTCCCGCTGACCGGATGCGCCGACGGCACCCAGGCCCTCGGCCAGGCCCGCGACGCGGCGGTCGAGGCGCTGCGCCACCGCGACCTGCGCCCGGTCCGCTACGCACCCTGGATGCGCCCCGCCGCCCACCGCCGCCGGCGCCGCCCCCTCAGCTCCCTGATCCGCCCCGCCCTCGCCTCGCTCTCCCCGGTCCTGGCGCTGCTGCTCGGCATCGGCGTCCCGTTCGCGCTCTATCAGCAGACCTATGAACTGGGCTGGGACCTCGGCTCGGCGATGTACTGGGTGGTGGTGGCCGGACTCGTCCTCTCCGCCCTGCTGATCGTCCTCGAGTGCCTCTATTCGCTCGACTCCGCCGAACGGCCCGAACGGCCCGGCGCGCCCTACCCGCCCGCCAGCGCCGTCATCGCCGCGTACCTCCCCAATGAGGCCGCGACCATCGTCGACACCGTCGAATCCTTCCTGCGCCTCGACTACCCGGGCGAGCTGGAGATCGTCCTCGCCTACAACACCCCGCATCCGCTGCCCGTCGAGGACACCCTCCGCGAGATGGCGGGCCGCGACCCCCGTCTGGTGCTGCTGCCGGTTGCCGGCTCCACCTCCAAGGCGCAGAACATCAACGCCGCGGTCACCCGCGTCCGCGGCGAGTTCGTCGGCATCTTCGACGCCGACCACCACCCGGCCCCGACCGCCTTCCAGGACGCCTGGCACTGGCTGTCCAACGGATATGACGTCGTCCAGGGCCACTGCGTCATCCGTAACGGCGACGGCTCCCGCGTCGCCGAACTGGTGGCGGTCGAGTTCGAGGCGATCTACGCGGTCAGCCACCCCGGCCGCACCCGCCTGTACGGCTTCGGTGTCTTCGGCGGCTCCAACGGCTTCTGGCGCACCGACCTGCTCGCCCGCACCCGGATGCACGGCTCGATGCTGACCGAGGACATCGACTCCACCCTCCGCGCGCTGAGCGAAGGCGCCCGGTTCGCCGTCGACCGCACCCTCATCTCCCGCGAGCTGGCCCCCACCACCCTCAAGGCCCTGTGGAACCAGCGCTCCCGCTGGGCCCAGGGCTGGCTCCAGGTCTCGCTCAAACACCTCTGGCGGGGCCTGCGTTCACCGGTCTTCACGGCCCGTCAGAAGCTGGGCCTGCTGGTGCTGCTCGGCTGGCGCGAGGTGCAGCCGTGGCTGACGCTTCAGATCCTGCCCATCCTGCTCTACTCGGCCTGGCGCACCGGCGGCTTCGACCGGCTCGACTGGGCGGTACCGGTGTGCGTCCTCGCGATGCTGTTCACCCTGGCGGCCGGTCCCGTCCAGGCCCTCTTCGCCTGGCGCCTGGCCGTTCCCGAACTGCGCGCCCGCAGGCGCTGGTTCTGGTCGTACTTCTTCGTCTCGACCTTCTTCTACAGCCACTTCAAGAACATGGTGGCCCGGCAGGCCCATCTGAAGGAGGCCCTGGGCGACCGGCAGTGGCGGGTCACCCCGCGCGCCGCGGCAAAGGCGGTGGCCCGCCGATGAGTTCCTCCGCCGCACCGGACGCACCGGCCCGCAGCCGGGCGCGCGACATCGACGGCTTCCGCGGATTCGCCGCGCTGAGCACCGTGATCTTCCACGTCTGGCAGCAGTACTTCCGCTACGACGCCCACGGCAGCCACCCGCCCGTCGACAACCCCTACATCGGGGCCGCCTTCTCCTTCGAGGTCATCGACCTCTTCTTCGTGCTCTCCGCGTACCTGCTGACCCTGTCGTACGCGCGGGCCGCCATCGACGGCCGCTCGACGCGCCCGGCCAAGGTCTTCCTCTTCCGGCGCGCGATCCGGATCCTGCCGCTGTACCTCCTGGCGGTCCTGGTCGTCTGGGCCACCCGCAATCCCACCCTGCCCGGCAACTGGCGGGACCTGGTCGAGCACCTCACCTTCACCCATGTCTTCGACAACCGGCGGATCTTCTACACCCTGGGCCCCACCTGGTCCCTGTCCCTGGAGGTGATGTTCTACGCCGTCCTCGTCGCGCTCGGCCCCCTGGCCGTACGGGCCTGCCGGCCGCTGCGCCGGCGCGGCTCCCGGGTGGCCCTGTGCGCGAGCGGCTGTGTGCTGCTGTACGCCGCACCGCTCGCCTGGATCGCCGTCGCGCACTACGCCGTCGGCGTCCCGTACACCGACTGGGCCGTCTACTTCGGCCCCCAGGCCCGGTTCGGCGGTTTCGCGGCCGGCATGGGCCTGGCCGTACTGACCGTCGCCCTCGGCCGGCGGGGCCGGCTCGCGCCGCGCGCGTCGCTGCCCCTGTGCGGCCTCGCCCTGGCCGGGCTCTACGGCCTCTCCCTGTTCTCGGCACCGGAGAACGCCGCCTTCACCTTCTACCACCCGCTGGCCTCCGTGCTGTGGATCGTGCTGCTCTTCGGCACCCTCCACCTCCGCCGACCGACCTTCTGGAACCGTCTGCTGACGGCCCGTTGGCCGGCGGCCGCCGGACTGATCAGCTACAGCCTGTTCATCTGGCACGAGCCGGTCATGCTCCTGCTGCACAACGCCGGCCTGCTGCCCACCGGCCGGTCCGGCTTCCTGCCCGCGATCGTGATCGTCCTGCTGGCGGCCGTCCCCCTGGCGGCGGCCAGCTACTGGCTGATCGAATATCCGGCGGGCCTGCTGGGCCGGCTCAAGGACCGCAGCGGACGGCCGCGGGAGTTCTATCCGCAGCCGGCGGCCAGGTGAGGGCGGCGGCCCGGTAACGGCGAACGGCAGGTAAGGCCGAACGGCCGACCCGCTCGATACGGCGCCGGAGACCACGGCATCCCCGTCGGTCTCCGGTGTCGCCGGTCGCCGCGCGCGGCGCGTCAGGGCCGCATCAGGAAGCGTCCGCCGCCCGTATCGACGGCGTCAAGGGCCCCGCCGGGTCCGCGCCGCGGGCCGCAGCATGGCATCGGGGGACCGTACGACAGGGCCGCACGCAGGAGGTTTCCGATGACCGCCGTGCACCACCCGACACCGTCGATCCGCCCGGCCACCCGGCGCATCCCGTACGACGTGCCGCTGCTCCGGCCGCATGCCGCGCCCCGGACGCCGCCGCCCTCCAGCCTCGCCCGCGACCTCGCCCTCCCGGTCTGCGCCGTCGGCGCCGCCCTGCTGGTGACCGCCCTGCTGCTGACCGGCGAGTACGCCCACACCTCGCTCGCCCTGGGCTTCTTCACGCTGCCGGCCCTGGCGGTGGCGGCGCTCGCCCGGCCAAGGCTGGTGCCCGTCATCGTCCTCGTCTGCTGGATGTTCTTCGACGGCTTCATGGTGAACGGGCAGGCGCAACTGGGCTGGCAACAGGCCGACCGGACAAGCCTGTTGGTGCTCGCCGCCGCGGGACTGGCGGGCGCCGGCGGCGCGGCCGCCGTACGCGCCGCCCGCCGCCGCTTCGCGCGGGACGCCGGGCCGCCGGCCGGCCGGGGCACCCGAGCGGACTGAGCCCGCGGCCGGGCCGGCGCCGGCCGCCGTCAGGTCACAGCGCCGGCTCGTCCCATTGGTCCAGGAGGGCGTCGGTGAGGTCCGCGGCCGGCTCCTGGTGGCCGTTTTCCAGGGACTGTTCGGTCCAGATGACCTTGCCGCGGGGCGTGTAGCGGGTGCCCCAGCGCTCGGCGAACTGGGCGACGAGGAACAGGCCGCGGCCGCCCTCGTCGGTGGTGGCGGCGCGGCGCAGATGCGGGGAGGCGTTGGTGCCGTCGGAGACCTCGCAGATCAGCGAGCGGTCGTGGAGGAGGCGGACCCGGATGGGCTGGGTGCCGTAGCGGATGGCGTTGGTGATCAGTTCGCTGAGGATCAGCTCGGTGGTGAAGCCGATGTCCGACAGCCCCCAGGACTCCAGCGTGCGGGTGCATTCGGAGCGTACGGGGGAGACCGCGGAGGGGTCGGAGGGGACGTTCCACTCGGCGACCCGGTCGGGGGCCAGCAGCCGGGTGCGGGCCACCAGCAGGGCGATGTCGTCGCTGGGGTGCTCGGGCAGCACGGCGTCGAAGACGTCCCCGCAGGTCTCCTCCGGGGTGCGGTCCGCGCCGGATCCCAGGGCGGTGCGCAGCAGTGCCAGGCCGGTGTCGATATCGCGTTCGCGGTCCTCTAGGAGGCCGTCGGTGTACAGCACCAGCCGGGAGCCCTCGGGCAGGGTCAGTTCCGCGGTCTCCACGGGCACGCTGCCCCCCAGGCCCAGCGGCGGGGAGACGGGCACGTCCGGGAAGGAGACGGTGCCGTCGGGGAGCACCAGCGCGGGGCCCGGGTGGCCGGCCCGCGCCAGGGTGGCCCGGCCGGTGATCGGGTCGTAGATGGCGTACAGGCAGGTGGCTCCGGTGATGCCGGCGCCGTCGTCGGCCGCACGGTCCGGACCGGTGGCGCGCCGGGCCTCGTCGGTGTCGATGTGGGTGACCAGCTCGTCGAGGTGGCCGAGGAGTTCGTCGGGCGGCAGGTCGAGGGCGGAGAAGTTGTGGACGGCGGTGCGCAGCCGGCCCATGGTGGCGGCGGCGTGCAGGCCGTGCCCGACGACATCGCCGACGACGAGGGCGACCCGGGCGCCGGGCAGCGGGATGAGGTCGAACCAGTCGCCGCCGACCCCGGCCCGCGCGGGCAGATAGCGGAACGCGACGTCCAGGGCCGTCTGCTCGGGCAGCGTCTGGGGCAGCAGCCGGCGTTGCAGGGTGACGGCGGTGTTGTGCTCGCGGGTGTAGCGGCGGGCGTTGTCGATGGAGACCGCGGCCCGCGCGGCCAGCTCCTCGGCGAAGGACAGGTCCTCCTCCTCGAAGGGCCCCAAGGTCTCGCCGCGCCAGAAGGTGGCCAGGCCGAGGGAGACGCCCCGTGCCCGGAGCGGAACGGTGATCAGGGAGCGGATGCCGTGGTCCAGGATCTGCCGGGTGCGCGCGGGGTCCTGCGCCTGCCAGCCGTCGGCCGTACGGAGGTCGCGTTCGAGGACGGAGCGGTTGATCCGGGCCGCGGAGGGGGTGGTGTCGGGGGCCCAATGTTCCGGGTGTTCCGGGTGCTCCGGGCGCTGGTCGTGGGGGAGCGAGGGGTCGCTCGCCTCCTCCGCCGCCATGGACGCGGCCGGCAGCGAGGTGATGGGCTCGGTCGCCGGATGGCGGGGCACGTCCGGCCGGGCCGCCCCGCTGACGGCCATCCGCCGCAGCACGGCGGTCCCCCATGGCGGCTCGGCGCCCCGCAGCACCGGGTCCGGCAGTTCGACGGTGACGAGATCGGCGAACCGGGGCACCGCGACGTCGGCCAGCTCCTCGGCGGTCCGCGTCACATCCAGCGTGGTGCCGATGCGCATCCCGGTGTCGTACAGCAGCTTGAGCCGTTCCTGGGCCACCTCCGCCTTGCCCGCCAGCGCCCGCAGTTCGGTGGAGTCCCGCAGCGTGACGGCGGTTCCGGCCGGCCCGCCGTACGGGGCGGTCGCGCGCACATTCACCGCCAGCAGCCGGTCGCCGGCCCGGTGCACCTCGTCGGTGACCGTCCGCCCGGAGACCAGCAGCGCGACCATCTGCGGCTCCAGGCCCAGGTCGGCGACGTGGTGCCCTTCGGCGTCCGCGGGCAGGTCCAGCAGCCGCCGCGCCTCGTCGTTGCACAGCAGCAGCCGCCCGTCGCTCCCGATGATGAGCACGCCCTCCCGTACGGCATGCAGCACCGCGTCGTGGTGGTCGTACATCCGCCGCATCTCGGCCGGGTCCAGGCCGTGCGTCTGCCGCCGCAGCCGGCGGCTCACCAACGCCACTCCGCCCGTGCCCAGCAGCAGCACCCCCGCGGCCGAGCCGAGCAGCAGCGGCAGTTGCCCCATCACCCGCTGGTTGGTGTGGTGGACCGTGATCGAGACCGTGACCAGCCCGACGATCTTGCCGCCGGCGTCCTTGACGGGGACGGTGGTGTTCACGGCGGGGCCGAGGGCGGTGGTGAACATTTCGGTGCGGCTCTTGCCACTGGGCACCGTGACGTGGCCGGGGACGCGTTTGCCGATCAGGCGCGGGTCCCGATGCGTCCAGCGGACCCCTTGCGGGTCGTACGCCACGATGAGGTCCACCCCGGACGCCTTGCGCGCCGCCTCGGCCTGCGGTTGCAGCAGCGCGCTGGGATGGTCGGACTGCATGGCCGCCAGCGTCCCCGGTGCATGGGCGAAGGTCTCGGCGCCGACGACCGAGCGTTGCCGGGCCCCCTCCAGCCCCGCGCCCCGGGCCTGGACGACGAGGGCGACGACGGCCGCGATGACGAGCAGCACCACCAGCCCCAGCTGGAGCACGAACACCTGGCCCGCGACGGTGTGCACGCTCACCAGGGACCTCAGATACCGGGCGGGGGAGCGAACGCGCCGCCCCGGGGAGGGATGCGGCGACGCCTGGGCCCCGACGCCCTCTCGCCCGGCGCCCGATCGCCCGAAATCTCCCGTCATGTCCCATGTCTAGCACTGCCCGCCGCTCCGAGGCGACCACCGACGTGGGGGAGGGCGCGCGGGGGGCGGCATGGAGCGCTCAAGGAGGCTCATAAGTCGCTCTTTGTGAATGGCAAAGCGGCATTTTGAGGGTAAATCAGGTCGCATATGTGGCTGAGCGGGACACGGAGGGGTACTTGCGGAGGCCCCTGGAAGAGGGTTTCCGGCGGCTCCGCTCGTGGTGACGGGCATGCCACGCACAGTAGTCGCACGCATATGCGGAATCACCGATTCGAGCGACCGCGGATTTCCGGCCGTGCCCCGGCGAACGGTTGCTTGCGGGCGGCACATTCCCCCCGCACGATCGCAAGCGTTCCCCATGCCGCAGACGGCCGCGCGCCGGCCGTCCGGCATGCCCGATTCGTCAGCTCCCTGTCTCAGGAGGTCCCCGTGAACGATCGGATGAGTCTCGGCCCGGATGCCGCACGGCAGCTCGCCAACACCACCAAGACCACCCCCCAGATGCGCGGCATCACCCCGCGGTATCTGCTGCGCGCCCTGCCCTGGGTGGACGTCGAATCGGGCGTCTTCCGCGTCAACCGCCGCCGCACCTACGTCCTCGGCGACGACCGCATCAGCACCCACACCGACAGCGGATCGCCCCGCATCATCCCCGGAGACCTGCGGGAACTGCCCTATTTGCGGGAAGCCGACGACGAGCTCCTCGCCGAACTCGCGGGCGCCTTCACGGAGGTCGCCTTCGAGTCCGGACAGATGCTGGCCCAGGACGGCGACGCGCACGACCGGCTGTGGGTGCTCGTCCAGGGCCGAGCCGAGAAGCGGGTCAGCGGCCGGTACGGCGAGGACGCGGTGCTCGAAGTGATCGGCGACGGCCAGTTCTTCGACCTCGAGGCCTGGACTCGCGCCGAGCCCATGCCGTACCGCGTCCGGGCGCTCACCCCCGGCGTGGCGCTGTGCGTCGAACGCAGCGTGCTCGCCGGGCTGTGCGACCGCGACGCGGGCGTACGGGGCGCGATGGACGCCTACCTCGCGGCGGACGGTGTGCTGCCTGGCGCCGAGGTGCCCGTCGACCTCGCCGCAGGCCACGTCGGCGAACCCGACCTCCCCGGGACCTTCGTCGACTACGAGGACACGCCCCGCGAGTACCACATGACCCTCGCCCAGACCGTGCTGCGCGTGCACACCAGGGTCTCCGACCTCTACAACGGGCCCATCGACCAGACCCGCGCGCAGTCCAATCTCACCGTCCACGCACTGCGCGAGCGCCAGGAGGCCTCGCTGCTCAACCACCCGGAATTCGGCCTCTTCAACAACGTCGCACCGGGCCAGCGCGTCCAGGCGCGTACCGGCTCGCCGACCCCCGACGACCTCGACGAGCTGCTGTCCCGCGTCTGGAAGCAGCCCGGCTACTTCCTCGCGCACCCCAGGGCCATCGCCGCGTTCGGCCGCGAATGTACCCGCCGGGGCGTGCCCCCGGTCATCGACACCCGGTTCGGCAGTCCGCTGCTGACCTGGCGCGGCGTCCCGCTGCTCCCGTCCGACAAGGTGCGCTTCTCCGGCGGGGCGGGCGTCGGGACGACGGAGATCCTGCTGATGCGCGTCGGCGAGGCCGAACAGGGCGTCGTGGGCCTGCGCCCCGCGAAGATCGCGGACGAGGTCGAACCCGGCCTGGCGATGAAGAACATGGGCGTCGACCAGAAGGGCATCACCTCGTACCTGATGACGGCGTACTTCAACAGCGCGGTGCTCGTGGAGGACGCGCTGGCCGTGCTCCAGAACGTCGAGGTGTCCAACTACCATGACTATTCCTGACGTCGATCGGGCCGCCCGGCCGGCGACGGAGCCGAACCCGTCGCCGGCGGTCGTGACCGTCCCGACGGACACCGCCACCGGCCCGGCCCGTCAACCCGCCCGCGAGCCTGGCGGATTCACCCCCGAGGCGGCCCGCCGCGACATCCCGATCCTCCACCGCACCGTGAACGGCCACCCCCTGGTCTGGCTGGACAACGGGGCCACCACACAGAAGCCACGCCAGGTCATCGAGGCGCTCACCGGCTTCTACGGCGCGGCCAACTCCAACATCCACCGCGGCGCGCACACCATGGCGCGGGAGGCCACCGAGGCGTACGAGGCGGGCCGGTCGGCGGTCGCGCGGTTCCTGGGCGCCCCGTCCCCGGACGACATCGTCTTCGTACGCGGCACCACCGAGGCGATCAACCTCGTCGCCCAGAGCTGGGGACGGCACCACCTCGGCCCCGGCGACGACATCCTGGTGCCGGTGCTGGAGCACCACTCCAACATCGTCCCCTGGCAGCTGATCGCCAAGGAAACCCGGGCCCGGGTGGTACCCGTACCCCTCCGACCGGACGGCCAGGTCGACCTCGACGCCTACGCCGACCTGCTCTCCATGCGCACCCGGCTCGTCGCGGTCAGCCAGGCCTCGAACGTCCTCGGCACCGTCCCGCCGGTCGGGGAGATGACCGCACTCGCCCACCGCTACGGGGCCAAGGTCCTGGTCGACGGCGCGCAGGCGGTCGCTCATTTCCCCGTCGACGTGCAGGCCCTGGACGCCGACTTCTACGTCTTCTCCGGCCATAAGCTGTTCGCCCCCACGGGCATCGGCGCCCTGTACGCCAAACCGGAGATCCTGCGGGAGATGGCGCCGTGGCAGGGCGGCGGCAACATGATCGAGTCGGTGGACTTCACCCGCACCACCTATGCCCCCGTCCCGCACCGGCTGGAAGCCGGCACCGGGCACATCGCCGGCGTGGTCGGCCTGCTGGCCGCGCTCAACTGGCTGACCTCCTTCGACCGGAACGCCGTCGCCGCGTACGAGACCTCCCTGATGGCCTACGCCCAACAAGCCCTGGCCGCGGTGCCGGGGCTCGACCTCCTGGGCGCCGCCCCCGACCGGATCGCCGTACTGACCTTCACCCTCGCGGGCCACGACCCCGCAGCGATCGCCGACTGGCTGGACCGCGACGGCATCGCCATCCGCGCGGGCCACCACTGCGCCCAGCCGGCCCTGGCCCACTACGGACTGGAGAGCGCGGCGCGCGCCTCGCTCGCGCTGTACAACACATCGGAGGAGGTGGACCAACTGGTGGCGTCGCTGCGGAGGTTGCAGCAGGCCGCCTGACCCCGACCGGGGGGCGCGCCCCTCCGGGCATCCCGGTGACGACGTGCGGGCCGACCTCCCGCGCGCCGTCACCGTCACCGTTTCCGGCCGCAGGTCACCGCAGCGCCTTGCGCGCGCGGCTGACCAGGGCGCGGCCCGCCGGGCTGCTCGGTCCGCCGGCTCGCCATGCGAAGGCCAGGCGTCCGCGCAGCGCGGGACCGTCGATGGCGATCACCCGGAGCGGCTCCGGCCGCGCCTTCGCGAACGCGCCGGGCAGGATCGCCGCGCCCAGGCCGAGGGAGGCGAGCTGCGCGAGGACATCGGGGTCGCTGGCTTCGAAAGCGATCCGCGGCGTGAACCCGGCGGCCGCGCACGCCTCGTCGAGCCGGGAGCGCAGCCCCGTGCCGCGCGGCAGGCAGATCAGGTCGCGGTCGCGCAGCGTGTCGAGGGAGACGGCCTGGCGCACCGCGAGTTCATGGGACTCGCTGACCGCGACGACGATCGGCTGGTCGTCGACGACCTGGATCTCGATGCCGTCGGGAGGTGCGCCGCCCACGCTGATGACGGCCGCGTCGAGTTTTCCCGTACGCAGGTCATCGACGAGCGGGGCGGTGTTCGCCTCGGTGAGGGTGATTTCCACCGCCGGATGGTCACGGTGGAAGTCCGCCAGGAGGCCGGGCAGATGGACGTTGTGCGAGACCACGGAGCCGAGCGCGACCCGCCCGCGGAGCAGCCCGGTCAGCTCGTCGACGGCGAGCCGGGCCCCCTCCACGGCGTCGAGCGCGGCCCGCACATAGGGGAGGGCGGTCTCGCCCGCCTCGGTCAGCGTGACCGTACGGCCCGAGCGGTCGAGCAGCTCCTGCCCGAACTCCCGCTCCAGTCGGCGCACTTGGGAGCTGACTCCGGGCTGGGACACATGGAGCCGCTCGGCGGCCCGGGTGAAATTCCCCTCTTCGGCGACGGCCAGGAAGTACTCGAGCTGGCGCAGTTCCATAACTGTTGATAATAGCTTCCAGATCTACCATCTCTTGGACTTCTGGCTCGCCCGGTTCCAGGGTGGAAGGCGAGAGAAGGGAGTCGTTCATGTACGCATCCCGTGAACGCGCCGCCACCCCCGGGGACGTGCCCCGGCTGTTCCCGTCCGAGCTCCAGGGGGGACGATGACCGTGCTCATCGCCGGGGCGGGGATCGGCGGGCTGACCGCCGCACTCAGCCTCCACACCGCGGGAATCGACGCGGTCGTCCTGGAAAGCGCCCGGGAGATACGGCCGCTCGGCGTCGGCATCAATCTGCTGCCGCACGCCGTGCGGGAACTGACCGAACTCGGCCTCGGCGAACGTCTCGCCGCCATCGGCGTGGCCACCAACGAGAACGTGTACAGCGACCGGTTCGGCAACGAGCTCTTCACCGAGCCACGCGGCATGGCGATGGGCTATCGCTGGCCGCAGTACTCGATCCACCGCGGGGAACTCCAGATGCTGCTCCTCACGGCGGTCGAGGAACGGCTCGGTCCCGACGCGGTCCGTACCGGATCCCGGCTGGTGGACTTCGAAGAGACCGCGGCGGCGGGCACCGTCCGCGCCCGCGTCCTCGACCGGGCGACCGGGATCGTCGAAGAGATCGACGCCGAGGCCCTCATCGGCGCGGACGGGCTGCACTCGGCGGTCCGCGCCCGGCTGCATCCGGACGGCGGGCCGCTGCTGTGGTCGGGCATCCGGATGTGGCGCGGCACGACCGAGGCCGGGCCGTTCCGCACCGGCCGTTCGGCGGCCCTGGTGAGCGACGGAGACGCGGAGCTGGTCGCGTATCCGATCGGCCGCGGCAGGATCAACTGGGTATGCCTGGTACGGGTGTCCGAGCCCCGGCCGCTCGCCGAGGACGCCGGCTGGAACCGCCGCGGCCGCCTGGCGGATGTGCTGCCGTACTACCGGGACTGGGAGCTCGGCTGGCTCGATGTGCCCGCGCTGCTGGAGGGCAGCGGCGAGATCCTCGAGTACCCGATGGTCGACCGGGCCCCGCTGCCGGCCTGGGGACGAGGCCGGGTGAACCTCCTCGGCGACGCCGCACACCCGATGTATCCGGTGGGGGCCAACGGCGGCTCCCAGGCCATCGTCGACGCCCGCGTCCTCGCGTACGAACTCGCGCGCGCCGGCGGCGAAGTGCCGGCCGGCCTCGCCCACTACGAGACCGTGCGCCGGGACGTGACCGCGGCCGTCGTGCGCGCGAACCGGCACATGAGCCTGGCCGGTGGCCGGACCCCGCGGGAACTCGCCCGGATCACCGACACCTACCGCTCCGCCACGGGAAGCGATGTGGACGTGCTCAACTCGCGGGCTTCCCTGACGCCTACGCCCACGCCGGCAGCGGTACGGACACCTCGCTGATGCGGTCGGCCCCGGGGCAGGGAACGGCGGCCCCGGGGCCGACCGAGGCCCGCCCGAAGATTCCTGGTCAGCCGGTCCGGTAGTGCGCGGCGGCGTTGTCCCAGAGCACGGCCTGGACGTTCTCCCCTCCCACGAGGTCGGCGAGGCGGTGGAGATCGCCGTCATCGAAGGGGCGCCGTGCGCGGGTCGAGGGCAGATCGGTGCCGAACATCAGCGCCTGCGGGTTGGCCTTGACGACGGCCCGGACCGACTCGTCCACGTCCAGGTCGACGCGGCCGAATCCGGTGGCCTTGACCTTGGTCCCGTTCTCGACCAGGTGGAGCAGGCTCGTCAGCCCCTCATCGGAGAGGCCGAGGTGGTCGACGCTCAGGGCAGGCAGCGACCGTAGGGTCGGCAGGAGGACGGGCAGATCGCGCGCGTCGATGTAGAGCTCCGTGTGCCAGCCGGCGACCTCGTGGACGCGCCGGGCCAGGGTGTCCAGGTGGCTGAGGGTTTCCGACCCTCCGCGGCGTACGTTGAACCGCACGGCGCGTACCCCGTGAGCGTCCAGTCGCGCGACCTCCTCCTCGGTCACCGAGGCGGGCAGTTGGGTCACCCCCACGAACCCCGGCCCCAACTGCCGTAGGGCGTCGATCAGATACTCCTGGTCGAACCCCTGGAAGGAGCCGGAGACCACCGCGCCCCCGGTGATGCCGAGCGCTGCGGTGCGCTGGCGATAGTCGGTGACGGTGAAATCGGGCGGCAGGTAGCCGTTGTTCTCGATGAGTGGGAAGCGCGGGTCGATGATGTGGCAGTGGGAGTCGAATACCCGCTTGACTCCGCCAAGTCCCGGCCGGCTTCCCTCTTGTGCGCTCATGCGCTCCGCTTCCCTTTCGCCGGGCACCCCGCTTTCGCCGGATACCGTGGATTTCGTCCGTACTGCTCATGTCCGTCCCTCGGCCGCGGGGCAAGTCCAGGGGCATGGACCAAGGCACCGCCGCAGGCGTTCACCGCCTGGGGACGGCCTCGCTCGCCTGCCCGAATGGGACCGGTTCGGGCGGTCCCGCGGCGGGGTCGGGCGCGGCTGTGCGTCGTTGGATTCGGCCGATCACGCCCGGAAGCATCACGGCCGCAATCAACATGACCACCATCCGTAGTACTTGCAGGGTCGCCACCACCGGCCCCGACCCGATCTCGTGCGAGATGGCCAGGACGCCGTAGATGCCTCCCGGTGAGGTCGCCAGGTAGGCGTCGGTGACCGGAATTCCGCACCAGGCCCAGATGCCCAGCGCGACGAGGAAGCACCCCCCGATCGTGATCGCGATGAACAGCAGGGTCTTGGGCAGCAGCCGGACGAAAAGGGCCACGGCCGCTCCGGAGAACGATCCGCCGGCCTGCCATCCCACCAGGATGTACGCCACGTCCTTGACCACGTCGGGGAGCCCGAGCACCAGGCCGTACGGCTTGGCGAAGCCGAGGACCAGCGCAATGCACAGGGGTGCCAGCAGGTACGGCGCGGGCATCTTGAGCCTGCTGCCCACGGGCCCGGAGAACGCGACGACCACGGCAATGGCGATCAGTCCGGAAACCGTCCATGGCGTGTCCGGCCGTCCGCCCGGATGCACACCGCCGGTCCCGCCGCCCAGCAGCGGAATGACCACCGGAAGGGTGGATGTCACCACGACCAGCCGCAGATACTGCGACAGCGATACATACCGCTGGTCGGCGCCCAGCTGGTCGGCGATGGTGGACACCGTGCTCGCACCGCCGGCGATCATTCCGAGGATGCCGGTTGTCGGTGTGAGTGCGGCCGACGCCCTGGTCAGCCACAGCCCACAAGTGACGCTGATGGTCAGGGTGATCAGGATCGAGACGACCGCGAGCCCGAAGTACCCGGCCACGTCGCCGCCGCGCAGCCGGATGAGCGGCAGGGCAGTGAGCACCCCGATCACCCCCTGCGCCGAGCGGATCAGCCGCTTGGTCGGCACCAGTTCGCCGCCGCTGCCGAAAGCCGTGAGCGCGGCCGCCAGCATGCCGGCGATCAGCCATCCCCCGGCAAGGCCGATCTGCTGCAACGGGAATCCGAGTACGGCGGTGAGAACCGCGCAGCCCGGCCAGCGATACCGATACCGATAACGATGCCGATGGCCGTCCACGGTCTGTTGCCGGTCATCCCCGGTCGACTTCACGATATTCGGCGTTCGGTCGGCCCGAGGTCGACAAAGGCAGTGCCGTCGAAAAGCTTCCTTGCGGTGCGTACCACGCTGGCCCCCACGGGAATCTGCCGCTCGACCGCAATGTTGATATCCATCACGCCGGCCGGGTGTTCCAGCGTATAGTCGCCCGACTCCGGCGCATTCGGTGCGATGTCGCGCGCGATGGTATCGGGGAGAGTGAGGGCGGACCCGAGGCACACTGCTCCGGAGACGGCATGCGCGGGGTGGCAACTGCTGGGTACGAAATAGTGCGAGCGGATGGCCGCGTGCTCCGATGCCGATAACAGCATCACCTTGGGCACCACGCTCCCGGCGACATCACCCATCCCCATCAGCTTTCCCGCCTGGAGCCGCAGGAATTCGATACGCTCCAGCAGTTCGCGGTCGGCATTGAGCTCTCCGGGAGTTTCCGATCCCGTGATCCCCAGATCGACGGCGCGCATGAGGATCGCGCACACTCCGGAATCGATACAGGAAACCTCGACCCCGTCGATGATGTCCTTCGGGCTGCCCGTCGGAAAGAGCGCGCCGGTGGTACCGCCGACGAATTCGGTGAACGTCACGCCGACCGGTGCGGCGCTGCCCGGTACGCCGTCGATGGCCACATCGCCGTCGTACCGCACCACGCCTCCGGGCGTTTGCACGGTGAGGATCACATCGGCACCGGTGTTCACGAGGTGCACCCGAACCTCGGTGACCTCGCCGGTGACCGGAGCCAGGCCACGCTCGATGGCGAACGGCCCGACACCGGTCAGCACGTTGCCGCAGGTCGGCGTCCAGTCGACTGCGTCGGACTCGATATCCACCTGGGCGAACAGGAAATCCACGTCGATGTCCGGCGCGGTCGACCGCTGGATGATGGCCACCTTGCTCGTCGTCGTCTGCGCGCCGCCGATGCCGTTGATCTGGCGCCGGTCGGGCGAACCCATCAGCGCCGGCAGCAGCACATCGGGCGAGACGCCACTGGCCTCGACCGCGTCCTGGGTCAGATAGAGCCCCTTGGAGGTGCCGCCGCGCATCAGCATTGCCGGAACCGAGAGCGTCATGCTGCATTCTCCGTCTCATAGGTGGCGTTCTTGGCCGGCGGCATCGCCGTTTCCTTCAGTTGCTTGGGAATGAAGGGCTGGATGATCAGCCGGTGCAAGGGCAGGTCGTGCGAATAATCCAGACCGATGCGCCATTCCGGGGTGCGCCGGACGGAGTTGTACGTTCCGAACATCCGATCCCACCAGGGAAAGATGAAACCGAAATTGCTGTCGGTGTTGACGATGTCATCGTTGTGATGCGGTACGTGCAGCGCCGGTGTGAAGACGACGCTGCGCAGCACGCGCTCGACACTCCATGGAATCGCGATGTTCGAGTGGTGGAAGATCGCCATGGCGAACGAAGCCGTCGCAAAGGCGGTGAAATAAGAGGCCGGCGCACCGAGAGCCACGACGATCAGCACCAGGACGATCTGATGCATGACCTCTTCGACGGTGTGCACCCGTGCGCCGGTCGTGGCGTCGAAGTCCTCGTCCAGGTGGTGGATTTGGTGGAAGCGCCACAGGAATAGATTGCGGTGACTGAATCTATGGAACCAGTAGCCCGCAAAGTCGAGCGCGATGACGGTGAGCGCCACACCGGATACGACCGGCATTTCGGCGACCCAGTGCGTACCGATCACCGGCCGGGAATAGCTCACGAGGGCGACGGTCGCCACAGGTATGGCCATGTGATTCAGCACCGTAAAGGTCAGGTTTCTTAATTTTCTGACCTGTCCTCGAACCAGATGCTCCCACTGGGTGGCGACAATCTCGACGGATGCGAGCAGCACGAGCCAGATGACTTGGATCGCGATGGACATCTAATCCCCCCAATCACGACGGCATTTCGGGCGGTTATGCGCGGACCGCTCCCACCGAGCAGGCCAGTCAGGATCCTGCTCGAACTCTTTCCACGAACGGAGACGGGGCCGGTGGTGAGCCACAGAACTCGCAGATGCGCGAAAGCTGATGGCCGTGCCTCAGGCAACATAACTTCTGCGGCAGCTCCAGTTGAACTACATCAACTGCTGGTTGACGAGATTCAACCTGACGCTCTTCCGGGCGAGTTGTCAAATGTAAGCTGAATCACAGGACGGTTTTCCGGGCTTCTCCGACCCTCGAGGGCGGGCGATGATTGACTGGCGCGGTGACTGAAGAAGTGCCGGCGCAGGGCGGTTTGACCGAACGTCTCGACTCGCTGTTCAGATCGGGGCGGCCGGACGGCAAGCCCTGGACGAACGACGAAGTCGCCGCGGGGATCAAGGCCGGCAATCCCAAGATCAAGGTCAGCGGTGCCTACCTGTCCGCCTTGCGGACCGGCAAGCGCAGCCACCCCTCGATCGATCTCGTCGTCGCACTGGCCGGCTTTTTCGCGGTCCCGGTCTCGTATCTGACCAACCCTCAGTCGACTCCCACGCTGGAGAACCAGATCGCGGCGCTTCCTCAGGTCGACCAGGCGGGCGTGCGTTCCATCGCGCTCCGCGCGATCGGTGTGAACGACGATGGCCTCAAAGCGGTGGCCGCGGTTCTCGATCACGTCAGGCAGTTGCAGGGACTTCCTCCAGTGAGGACTGAGCAGGATGACGAGGCTTAGCTTTCGGGCCAGGCTCTCCGGCCGCGCACGTCAACGCCAGCTGCGGAGTGTGTACGACCGGTGCGAGGGCCGGCTGCGCGATCTCGGGCTGGACAAGCCGCGCGACATCGGGGAAATCCAGGCCGCAGCTGTCAGCCTGACCGGGCGCCCCGTTGAACTGGTCCCGTTCGAGCTCAACAGCACCAGCGTGCACGGCATGCTGGTCTCGACCGAGGACGTCGACTACGTCGTCTTCCGGCCCGGCTCGTCAAAGCTGCACCGGGAGCATGTGATCCTGCACGAACTGAGCCACCTGATTTGCTGCCACGAGGGAGCCGGCGGGTCCGTGGCGCTGCAAGGCACACCGCTCGCGGTGACCGGAAACCCGGCAGCGGACGGTGGCGCCCTACGGGTCCTCGGCAGGACCGGCTACGAGGACATCCAGGAGGCCGAGGCCGAAATGATGGCGTCGTTACTGGGCCAGCGCATCAGCAGGGAGAGCCGGGTCCCCGATCAGGCCATTGACGAGCTGCTCAAACCGTTACTGCGGTCGCTCGCGCCCGACGACCGCGAACTCCACGATCGGTAGCCGGTGTCAGGCCTCTCCGCCGCGGCCCAGGTCGATGTCCTCTACGGGGTCGTCGCGGTGCTCTGCGGGCTGTGCGCCCTCCATCGCGGCAGCCGGATGCTGGCCGGCCACACCTCGGCGGCGTCGGTCGCGCTATTGCTGTCGTTCCTGTTCAAGGGCGCCGCTTTCACCTTCAGCACCCCGGCGATCTACCTGGCCTTCGACCGCGCGGTCGGCGTCCCAAACCTCGCCAGACTCATCATCGATCTCTGCAGCGGCGTGGCATGGAGCACGGCAATACTGATCCTGCTCAGCCTGTGGTGTGCCGAGCCCGGTGAGGTGCGCGAACACATCCGCAGGCCGATTCTCATCGCGCTGGTCGCCGGCGCGGCCATGGTGGTGCTGTGGATCCGGGCTCCCGATCCGGAGACGCCGATACCTACCTACACGGTGTTCAACGGAGCCGTCGGTCATGCCGCCTACATGCTCTACTTCCTGGTCACCCTCAGCTGCGGACTGATCCAGGTCGCCAAGCGCAGTCTGCGTTACGTAAGGCTCGCCGGGCCTCCATGGCTTCGCTGCGGACTCGTTCTCGCGGCATGCGGGGCGCTGACGCACCTGACGATCTGTGTGCTGCGCGCGTTGTCGATCTTCGGTGCGTCGCTGGGGCCGGTGACCAGATCTTGGCAGATCATCAGCCCCGACATTCTGAGTGTCGGGACCTCGATCATGCTCGCCGGGCTGACCATCCCGAGCTGGGGCCCGGCCCTGTCCCGGCGCCTGGGCCAAGTCCGTACCTTCCGCCGCTATCGCCGCCTCGGCAGACTGTGGACCGATCTCTACGCCAGCAACCCGGCAATCGCGCTCTCGCCGCCCGGACAGGCGGTCGGGACCGTGGACTACAAGCTCTACCGGCGGATCGTGGAGATCCAGGACGGTCTGGTCACACTGCGGCCGTATCTGCCGCCGGTTGCTTCGGTGCGGGCCGCGGCACAACCGTCGGCCGATATGCGGTCGGCGCGAGAGATCCTCGAGGCGCTCCGCGCCCGGTCGGCCGCGCTCCCCGAACCCGCCGCGCTCCCCGAACCGGGCCCCGCCGGAACGCATCCCGAAGTCGATCACGAAACCGAACTGTCGGCGCTGTTCCGGGTCTCCGCCGACTACGCCAGGCTTACCCGCCGCCACCAGATCCTTGGGTACTTGGGCCGGCTGGCGCCCATCGGATGAGCCCGCCGGCCCTACGGGCCGTCGGAACGCGCGTCCCGGCCACAGCGGCCACGACGCGCGTTCCGACGGCTCAACCGGCCTGCCGTGCCTTCCCCTTCACCGTGCGCGAGGCGCGCCAGGCCACGTCCGCGAAGCGGGCGGCCAGCGGGTGGTAGCCGTGCACGGGATAGGCCAGATACGTGGGGACCAGGGGCGCGCCCCGTAAGGGAATGAGTCGCACGTCAGGGTGGGTGTAGCGGCGCGCGGCGGATGCCGGGGCGGTGCCGAAGACGCCGCCGCCCGCGATCTTCTCCAGCCACTCGTCGAAATTGCGGCACTCGGCGCCTACCTTCGGGCGCCCGCCGACGGGCCACATTTCTGGAAAAGTCGTGCCACTCACCGTGTTCACGATCAGCCGCCACTGCGCCAGCTCCGCCCAGTCCAGCGTCTTCCGGCGGGCGAGCGGAGACGAGGCGGAAACGGCGGCGAGGCGCTCCTCCTCACACAGCAGCACACCGCGCACGCCGTTCGTCGAGACCTCGCCCCGTAACAGTGCGACATCGACGTCGCCGGTGTCCAGCCCCGCCATCGCGGCGTCGCAGCGCACCAACTCCACCTTCGTTCCCGTCTCTTCGGCGAAGCCGGCGGCAAGCGCCGCGATGCCTTCGGGCAGTACCCAGGTGAACCCCACCCGCAGTGTTTCGCCCTGACGCACGTCGTCGAGGGCCGAGTCGAGCTGCTGGACGAGCGGGGCGAGCGAGTCCCGCAGTCTGGCGCCTTTGGGGGTGAGGTCGATGCGGCGGGTGCTGCGCTCGAAGAGGCGGACGCCGAGGGCCTCTTCCAGCATGCGGATGCTGCGGGTGATCGTCGGCTGGGCGAGGTGGAGCCGTCGGCCGGCGGCACTGAAACCGCGCTCTTCCGCGACGGCCAGGAAGTTACGGAGGTGTCGAAGATCGATATTCATACGGCCAGAGCATAGGTGACACAGAAAAGCTATTTCCTTGCGCCGGACCTCTTTGCTTAACCTCCTTGGAGACCGCCCGACCGGTGCATCCACGAACCACCTCGCTTGCGGTCATCGCTGGCTTCAACCTGTCCACGCACAATGCTGGTTGACAGCGAAGAGACACTCTCATCAGGTTATTGAACCGTTAATGAACTGCCCCGCGGGTGGCGGCTCGCTTTCCCGCAGAGGCGCTTTCAGGCCAAAGATCCACCTCGCTCTCGGTGTCTCGCTCGCCGGATAGTCGATTCGTCGTTCTCGCGTGACCCGGCATGAAATCACACGTCTTTTTACCAACCCTTGAGGAAGGTATTGGCATGCCTGTAGTTGAAACGCGAAACGGGCCCATCGAGTACGTTTTCCTCGACGGTGACCCGGATCTCGCCCCCTTGGTCTTTCTGCACGGAGGCACCGGTTCGATCGCCACCTGGAACCGGTTCCCCAGGCTTCTCGCAGCGGAGACCGGTCGTCGCGGGCTGCTGTTCTCCCGCCACGGCAACGGCTTTTCGGGCCCGGCGAAACTGCCGCGTACCCCGCGTTACATACACGAGGAGGGCCAGGAGAAGCTCCCCGAGCTGCTGGACCTGCTCGGGGTCGAGAACCCCGTACTCGTCGGGCACAGCGACGGGGGCTCCATGGCTCTGCTGTACGCCTCGATCCGACCCGTCGAGGCGGTCATCGCCCTGGGCCCGCACCTGTATTGCGAGCAATCGACCCTGCGGGGCATCGCGTCGGCCCGCGCGTCCTTCGAGGACGGGGGTCCCTTCGCCAAGAGGGTGGCGATGATGCACGAGGACCCGCGGTCCGTCGTGGTGGGCTGGAGCGGTGTCTGGCTGTCCCCCGGGTTCAGCGACTGGAACATCGAGGGCGACATCGACACCACCGTCCCTGCCCTGCTGATCCAGGGTGACCAGGACGAGTACGGCACGCTCGGCCAGCTCGACGCCGCGGAGCGCGCGCTGTCCGGGCCCGTACGGCGCCTGATACCCGAAGGGGCCGGCCACTACCAGCACATGGCCGACGACCCCGAACTCATCGTCGGCGCCATCCGCACCTTCCTTGCCGAACACGCGCCCGGCCCCCGTCCCGAGGAGGTGCGCGCATGAGCTCCGCACACTCAGCGAACTCGGTGAACGCCGCGCCGCGCACCGATGCCCTCGACGAGATCAGGCTGGACGGCCTCCTGGCCAGGGCCGCCAAGCTCCACCCGGACCGCCCGGCGCTCTCCGGGGCGGGGCAGAGCCTCACCTACGCCGAACTCGAGGCCACCGTCGAGGCGTTGGCCTGGCAGCTCGCCGCGGCCGGGCTGGCGCCGGGAGACCGGATCGGGGTGTACGCCGCCAAGTCTCCGGCGGCCGTGCTCGCGATCTATGCCGGGCTGAGGGCCGGGGCGGTAGTGGCCCCGCTCGACCCCGCGGATCCCCCGACGCGCACCGCCCGCATGGTCCGCAACGCCGGCATCTCCACCCTGCTCACCCCCGACCGCGCCCTCCCCGCCTGCCACCGGGCCGCCGCCGAGGCCACCGGCGCCTCCGAACACACCGGAGGGGTCCTGGACCACGGGCTGAACTGGGTGAGCCTGCTCGCCCCGGAAGCCCGCTCGGCGCCGCTGCCCGAGCCCTCGGGCCAAGGGGGCTACATCCTCTTCACCTCCGGCAGCACCGGCTGGCCGAAGGGTGCCCTGCTCTCGCACACCAACGTCGCGCACTTCGCGCTCTGGGCCGCCAGAGAGCTGGGCCTCACCGAGACCGACCGCATCGGCTCGCAGGCCTCGCTCAGTTTCGACCTCACCACCTTCGACCTGTTCAGTGCCGCCGCCACGGGTGCCTGTGCCGTCCTGATGCCGGACCTGCTGCGCGCCTTCCCGCGCGATGTCGTCGGCTGGCTCCGCGAGCAGAAGATCACCGCGTTCTACGCCGTGCCCTCCCTCTACCACGGCATGCTCCAGCAGGGCGGGATCGCCGAGGACGGCCTGCCGCCCGCACTGCGTGTGGCCGCCTTCGCCGGAGAGCCGTTCGTCCCCCAGCTCCTCCAGGACTACCTGGCGCTGATGGGCGAGCGCATCCCCTTCCACAACCTTTACGGCCCCACCGAGACCAACGTCTGCACCCATCTGCGGGTGCCGCCCGACTGGAGTGCCGACCAGGAGCTGAGCATCGGCCGCCCCATCCCGGGCGACATGCTGGAAGTGCTGGACGAGGACGGGCTCCCCACCGACGGCGAGGGGGAGATCCACGTCGCCGGGCCCACCGTGTTCCAGGGATATCTGCAAGGCGGCGAACTGCGCGACCCCACGGTCACCGTGCCGTTCCGCGACGGTACCTCGCGCCGCGCCTACGCCACCGGCGACCTGGGCCGGATCGACGAAGACGGCCGCGTCTTCCTGCGGGGACGGCGCGATTCCCAGGTCAAGCGGCGCGGCCACCGTATCGATTTGCTCGACGTCGAAAGCGCCGTCCTCGAACTCCCGCAAGTCGCCACCACCGCCGTCGTCGCCAAGGCCGGCGGGCACCGCGGCGAGATCTGGGCCTACGTCCAGACCCGCGACCCGCAGGCCACGGAGCGAAGCCTGCTGGCCGGCCTGCGCGCGGTCCTTCCCCAGCGGATGCTGCCGGACCGGGTGGTTCTGGTGGCGGCGCTGCCGACCACCTCCCGGGGCAAGGTCGACCGCCTCGCCCTGAGCGCTACCGAGCACATCGAGCTCACCGACCACGCGAAGAACACCGACAGCGCCAAGAACGCCGACACCAAGGAGATGCCCGTATGAACAGCGTCGAGGACCTCTGCGCCCTGATCGGCAGCAAGATCACTCGGGGCCGGGGCGAGGACCCGCAGCAGCTGACGGCCGACACGCCCCTGCTGGAGATGGGCCTGCTGGACTCGCTGGCCATCATGGAGATCGTCACGGCCCTGGACGCGGGGCCCGGGATCGCGCTGCCCGACACCGAGATAGTGGCCGCCAACTTCCGTACCCCCAAGGCACTGTGGGCGGTCATCCAGAGCCTCCCTGAGCGAGCCGCGCAGTGACCGCGCCCGTGGACCGGCTGCTGCGGTCCGGCACCGAAGAGACCGAGGCCCTCGTCGACACGTACCGGGAAAGGGCCGAACCGGTCATCGCGCAGGTGCGCGACAAGGACTTCCGCACACAGTGGGAGGCCATGGCCGACCTCGGTGTCCTGCGCCTCGCCGAGGAGGGGACCGCAGATCCCGGACCGGTCACCCGTGCCCTTGCCGGAATCGAGGGAATCGGGCTGGCCGGCCTCGATCCGGGTGTCTGCTACGCCTTGGCGTCCCAGGTGTTCGGCATGGAGTTCCCGCTGCGCGCCCTGCTGCCCGAGGACGACTGGGCGGCGGTCGCGCACATCCAGGACGGCCGCTCGCTGTTGTGCCACGCGCTGACCGAGCGCGGCGGCGGCAGCGATCCGCTGTCGATGGACACCGTCGCCCGGCGGGACGGCGAGGGCTATGTGCTGGACGGCGCCAAGACCTTCATCACCGCCGCGCCGGTCGCCGACGGCGCGATCGTCTTCGCCCGCACGGCCGAGGGCCGCCACCCCTTCGCGCTCTCCGCGTTCCTCCTGCCGCTCGGCCTCCCGGGCGTGACCCGGAGCGAGCCCTTCGAGAAGACCGCCCTTGCGCACGTACCCATGGGAGAGCTGACCTTCGACGGTGTCCGACTGCCGTCCGGTTCGCTGATCGGCGAGGAGGGTTCGGGCCTGGCGGTGATGGCGTCCACCACCGCCTGGGAGCGCGCCGTGCTGCTCGGCTACGCTCTCGGCCCCATGCGCCGCACACTGCGCCGCATCGTCGAATGGGCCGGGGAGCGCAGCCACTTCGGGCGCCCCATGGGATCCAGCCACCAGGTGGCCTCCCGGGTCAGCGAGATGGCGCTGGCGCTGCACCGCTCCCGCGTGCAGGTGTACGCGTTGGCCGCCCGGCTGGATGCCGGGACGCCCGCCAGGCAACTGGCGGCCGACGCCGCGCTCACCAAGGTCTCGATATCCGAGGACTACATCCGGCTGACCGAGCACGCCACAGCGCTCTCGGGCGTCCGGGCCTTCATCGCCGACTCCGCACTCCCGGCCGACCTGCACAGCCCGATGGCCGCGCTGACCTACGCGGGCCCCAACGACCTGCTGCGGGTGGGCATTGCCCGCCAATTCGGCCTCCCGGTCGAGAACTGACCCCAAAGGACACCGATGACGCTGCCAACCAACACGGACGATCTCCTCAAGCTCGCCGACCGGACGGGCGAAACCCTCGCACCGCTGGCTGCCGACGTGGACGCCGGACGCTCCAACGGCCACGAGGCCTACCGCATCCTGCGCGAAGCCGGGCTCCTGGGCCTGCTCATCCCGCGCGAGGCCGGCGGCGCCGGGCTCGGCTTCGGCGCCTACTCGCGAGTCCTGGAACAACTGGGCGTGCACAACGGCGCCGCCGCCCTCGGCTACAACATGCACAATGTGGTCATCGGTGCCCTGGCCGAGACCGCGGGGACGCCACTGCCCCAGGCAGCGGAGACCTTCCGCTCCTGGGTCTTCGACGAAGTCGTCAACGGCCACAAGATGTTCGCCTCCGCCGTCTCGGAGGCGGGCAACGGCGCAAAGCTGCGCGGGATGCGCACCAGCTACCGCCTCACCGCAGACCGCGAGCACTACGTCCTGGACGGCGAGAAGTCCTTTGTCTCGCTGGCCGGTGCCGCCGACTACTACGTCGTGGCGGCCCGCCCGCACGGTGGCGAGGACACCAGCGAGGTCTCGCACTTCGTCGTCGCCGCCGACGACCCGGGCGTCAGCTTCGGCCGGGTCCACAGCCTGGCCGCGATGAACGGCACCAGCACGGCCGGGATGAGACTGGACGCCGTGACCCTCCCGCGTTCCCGCCTCTACCTCGGCGTCGAGGGCATGTCACTGTTCAAGCTCGTCCGCGAGCCGCACTGGATGACCGCCGGCTACACCGGCGCCTACCTGGGCATCGCGGAGGCCATCTTCCGCTGGACCGTGGAGTACGTCACCGCCTCGCCGCAGCGCGCCGGCAATCCCGTCATCCAGCACGACCTGGGACGGATGTCCGCCCGGCTGCGCGCGGCCCGCGCGCTGGTGCACGAGGCGGGCGACCACATCGACAGCGAGCGCGGCAGTCTGGAGGCCAACGCCATGGTGCACGCCGCGAAGTACATCGTTGGCGAGGTGGGCCCCGAGCTGGGCCGGGACGCGGTGCGGGTATGCGGTTCGGCGGCGGTCGCCAAGTCCGCGCCGCTGGAGCGGCTGATCCGCGAGGCGTCGTTCTCGTCGGTGATGCCCGCCAAGCCGTACGACTGCCTGGAGTACCTCGGCAAGGCGGCGGTCGGCGTCAACCTCTACGACGCGCGGGCCTTCTCATGGTGACGCCCCTGTCCTCGAGGGCCTCGGCCGCGCTCGGGCGGACGGTCACCCCCGAAGCGTTCCGGGCCCTGATGAGTTCCCACGCCGGGTCCGTGGCCGTCGTCACCACGGCGGACGAGGCCGGTGTTCCCTACGGCTTCACCTGCACCGCGCTGTGCTCGGTGTCCCTCGACCCGCCGCTGCTGCTGGTGTGCGCGTCGAACACGGGCAGCACGCTTCCGGTGCTCGTGGAGCGTGGAGAGTTCGTCGTCAACCTCCTGCACGGCGAGGGGCGGAGGTCGGCCGAGGCGTTCGCCGGCCGGACGGCCGGGCGGTTCGCGGCGGTGCCCTGGCAGCGGGCTCCCGTAAGCGGGCTTCCCCTGCTGCGGGAGGACTCGCACACCCTCGCGCAGTGTCGCGTCGACCGGCTCCATCCGGCGGGGGACCACACGATCGTCATCGGCGAGGTGATGTGGACCGACGCCTGCGACCCGCCCGGCCCCGGGCCGCTCCTGTACGGCAGACGCCGCTATGCGGCATGGTCGGACTGACGGCGCCCCGCGTTCACCCGTCCGCGGTGAGCCTGCGCACCGCAGCCTCGGCGTCCCGGTCATCGGGCAGATAGCACAGGAAGTGATGACCGGGCTCGTCGACGGCGGCCAACTTCACGTAACGCAACCGCAGTTCACCGGCGACGGGATGCCGGAAATGCCGCACCGCCGGTTGGTAGACGGCCGTCTCCCGCCGCTCGTACCAGCGGGCCGCGTCCGGGTCCTGGGTGATCTCGCCGACGATCTCGGCGTACCGGCGGTCGTCGGGATGACGGGCCGCGTTGGCACGGAACTGCCCCAGCAGGTAGCGCGCTTCCGCCTCCCAGTTCACGATCAGATCGCGGGCCGGTGCCCAGCGGAACACCAGCCACGGCAGATTGCGCCGCTTGGGAGGCAGGCGCGCGGGGTCGGTGAGCAGCGCCGCGTAGCCGGCGTTCCAGGCCAGTAGGTCCCAGTGCGGGTCGATGACGGCCGCCGGATTCGGCGTGACCGACTCCACCAGAGACAGCAGGTTGCGCGAGACCCAGCCGGGCGGCTGATCCCCGGCGGCCGGGGCGTCCTCGACGAAGGAGAGGACATGCGCGGTCTCCGCCGCGTCCAGCCGAAGCGCCCGCGCCACCGAACGCAGCACCTGCTCCGAGGTACGCACCCGCCCCTGCTCCAGCCACGCGTACCAGGAGCTGCTGATCCCGGCCAGCTCGGCCACCTCGTCCCGGCGCAGACCCGGGGTGCGCCGGCGCTGCGACACCGTCAGGCCCACCTCGGCGGGGGCCAGTCGCTCCCGACGGGAGCGCAGGAAGGCGCCGAGCTCTCTGCGCAGCGCACTCGCCGTAGTCCCCTGGCCGGCTCCCGGCCGCACGACGCTCATCGCGTCCGCCTCTCCTTGCTCCTCGGCTGTCCGGCATCCGCCGTGCACGGCACACCCATGCCCCGCTGAGCAAAGTGTGAGCGATCGTCATCGGCTGAGGGGGAAATCCGGACGGCCCAAGTGGTGATCTTGAAAGGGCCCGGGGGACATCCCGGGCGCCGAAAGGAGTGACACCTCGTGTCCGCCACATCCGCCACATCCGCCACGTCCACCCGTCCCGAAGTGCCCGCCCTCTCGCGCCGTTCGCTCCGGCTGCTGCGCTCCGCCGGGCTCGTCAGCAACTTCGACCGCTTCTGTATTTCGCCGATGCTGGTGATCATCGCGGCCCGGCTCGGCACCGATATGTCGACGGTGGTACTCGCGGCCAGCGTCTACTTCCTGTGCTACGGACTGATGCAGCCGGTGTGGGGACTGGCCAGCGACCGGTTGGGCCGGGTCCACGTGATGCGGCTCTCCCTGACGGCAGGGACGGTGGCCTCGGTGATCTCCACGCTCGCGCCGAACGCCCCGATCCTGATCGGGGCCCGCGCCATATCCGGGGCCTGCTTCGCCGCCTGCGTACCCGCCTCGCTCAGCTACGTCGGCGACGTCGTCCCCGCCCAGGTCCGCCAGCGCCCGCTCAGCGACCTGATGACCGCCTTCTCGCTCGGTACGGCTCTCGGCACGGTCGTGGCCGGAGCGCTGGCGCACTATGTCAGCTGGCGTCTGGTCTTCCTGCTGCCGGGGCTGCTCGCCGCCTACCTCGCCTGGGCGCTGCGCCGCCTCGCCGAGCCGGCGCGGGAGCCCTCCGGCGCCCTGCTGGCTCCGTTCCGCATCGTGCTGGCATCGCGGTGGATGTGGTTCGTCATGGGCGTCGCCCTGGTCGAAGGGGCCGTGCTGCTGGGCTTCCTGACGTATCTGGCACCCGCACTGGAGGCGCGGGGGGTGCCGGCCGCGGTGGCCGGCGCGGCGTCGGCGCTGTACGGCGTGGGCGCCATGGGCTTCGCTCAGCTGGTCAAGAAGCTGGTGGGACAGTGGAGCCCGGCCATGCTGATCGTCGCGGGCGGGACCCAGGCCGCCGCGGCCTATGCCGTCGCCACGGTGAGCCAGTCCCTCCCGGCGCTGGTGGTCACCGCGCTGCTGCTCGGCGGCGGCTGGTCGTTCATGCACACCACGATCCAGTCGTGGGCGACGGTGCTGGCCCCCACGGCCAGGGCCACCGGCGTGGCGATGTTCGGAGTGAGCCTCTACGGGGGCAGCGCGCTCGTCGGCAGCCTGACGGCCGGCGCCGCCGGCGACCACCGGTACGGCCTCCTCTTCCTGATCGCCGCCGTCCTGACGGTCCCTCTGACAATCGCGGCCGCGTGGGGGCGGGCCCGGTACCGCTGACGCTCCGGAGGCGGGTCGAAAAATGGTTGGCGCCGCTCACGCGCGCCGGTCTAGCATCGGCGACGTTGCGGACGGGGCACACAAGCCGCCGTCGTCGGCCGTTTTCGAGGAACCGGGAGGTGAGTAGCGATGACTGTCGCAGTGATGGGCGTTGCCCGCATTCAGAAGATCATCCATCCCACCCCCGTGGTCTCCGGCTGACTCGACCTTCCTCATCTCTTCTCGCGCGTGCTGCGCGTGGCCGGGACCGCTTCTTCTCGAAGGGTCATCCCGTTGTTCGACCTCACCTTCTCCGCTGCGCATCCGCTGACCGCCTACGGCTGGGACGACGGATTCGCGGAGAGTTTTCTCCCCTTTGCCGGGCAGGGGTTCGTGCCCGGCCGGATCGTCCGCGTGGACCGCGGGCGTGTGGACGTCGTCGTGCCGGACGGCGACGGCATCCGGACCGTTCTGGCCGATACGGCGCTGGTGGCGACCAGCGACCCGATGCGGGTGCCGTGCACCGGCGACTGGGCCGTGATCGACCTGGAGAACGGCCGGGGTGGCGACCAAATCGACGGTGTCGTACGGGCGTTGCTGCCCCGCCGCACGGCATTCGTACGGTCCACGTCCTCGAAGCGCTCCGAGGGCCAGGTGCTGGCCACAAACATCGACACCATCGTCATCTGCGTCTCGCTCGCGGACCCGCTCGACCTCGGCCGGATCGAGCGCTTCCTCGCGCTCGCGATGTCCGGCGCGGGCGGTCAGGGGCCGCTGCCCGGGGCCGCGCCCTCCCCGGAGAGCGGGGCGCAGCCCCTGGTGGTACTGACCAAGGCGGATCTGGTCCCGGACCCGGCCGGGCTGGCGCATCTGGTCGCGGATGCGGCAACGGCGGCTCCCGGCGTGCAGGTGCTGGCGGTGAGCGCGGCCACGGGGGACGGCATCGAGGCGCTGACCGCGGCGCTCGCGGGCCGTACCTCCGCATTGCTGGGGCAGTCCGGCGCGGGGAAGTCCACGCTGGCCAACGCCCTGGTCGGGACGTACGTCCAGGAGGTGCAGGCGATCCGCGACCGCGACGGCAAGGGGCGGCACACCACCACCACGCGGGATCTGCTGGCGCTGCCGTGGGGCGGGGTGCTGATCGATACACCGGGGCTGCGCGGCGTCGGGATGTGGGATGCCGGGGCCGGGCTGGCGCGGACGTTCGCGGAGGTCGAGGAGCTGGCCGAGGAGTGCCGTTTTCCCGACTGCGCCCATGAGTCGGAGCCGGGCTGCGCGGTGCTGGCGGCCATCGAGAGCGGGGCGCTGCCCGAGCGCAGGCTGGAGAGCTTCCGGAAGCTGCGGCGCGAGAACCTGCGCATCGTGGCGAAGACGGACGCCCGGGTGCGGGCGGAGATCCGGCGGGACTGGAAGCAGAAGCAGGCGCTGGGCCGGCACATGGGCGAACGGAAGCGGGGTTCGCGCAGGTAGCGGAAGCCGACCCCGTCGGGGCCCGGCGCGCGCCGGGCCCCGGCAGCCGCCGGGCGTCGTGCCAGCGCCGTGTCCGCTTTCCGCCAGTGGTGGCGGTGCCGGCGGCGCAGACTGAGGTCGTGCGCAACGACGTGATGAATGACGAGGCCCGGTACGAAGCGGTGTCCAGCCGGGATGCGCGGTTCGACGGGGAGTTCTTCTTCGCGGTGCGGACCACGGGCATCTACTGCCGGCCGAGCTGCCCCGCGGTCACTCCCAAGCGGGTCAATGTGCGGTTCTTCCCGTCGGCGGCGGCCGCGCAGGCCGCCGGGTTCCGGGCCTGCCGGCGGTGCCGGCCGGACGCCGTGCCCGGGTCGGCGGAGTGGAACGTACGGGCCGACCTCGTCGGCCGCGCCATGCGGTTCATCGGGGACGGAGTGGTCGACCGGGAGGGCGTCGGAGGACTGGCGCGGCGGCTGGGGTACAGCGCGCGACAGGTGCAGCGGCAGCTGACCGCGGAGCTCGGCGCCGGCCCGATGGCGCTGGCCCGCGCCCGCCGGGCGCACACCGCCCGGATGCTGCTCCAGACCACCGGGCTGCCGGTCACCGAGCTGGCCTTCGCGGCCGGGTTCGCCAGCATCCGGCAGTTCAACGACACGATGCGGGAGATCTACGCCGGGACGCCCAGCGAACTGCGGGCGGCCGCCCTCCGGGGCGCGGCGCGCAGCGCGGCCGGCGAAATTCCGGTGCGGCTGTCCTACCGGGGCCCGTGCGCCGAGGCCGAGATGTTCGACTTCCTACAGGTACGGGCGGTGCCGGGCGTCGAGGAGATACGGGGCGTACGCGGCCGCCGCACCTACCGCCGTACGCTGCGGCTCGACTACGGCACCGGCATCGCCGAGATCGACGAATTCGGCGGCGCGCGGCCGCGGCGCACCCCGCCCGCGGGGCTGGTGTGCCCCGCCGCCCGGGGCGCGGACGGCGGCTGGCTGGAGTGCCGGCTGCGGCTGACGGATCTGCGGGACCTGGCGACGGCCGTGCAGCGGCTGCGCCGCCTCTTCGACCTCGATGCCGATCCCTACGCCGTCGCCGAGCGGCTGGGCGCCGATCCGCTGCTCGGCCCCTTGGTGGCGCAGCGCCCCGGGCTGCGTTCGCCCGGCGCCGTGGATCCGGAGGAGCTGGCCGTACGGACCGTGCTGGGCGGGCCGCCGGAGCGCGCCGCGGAGCTGGTGCGCACGTACGGGAAGCCGCTGGACGCGCCCGACGGCGGGCTCACCCATCTCTTTCCGGGGCCCGCCGCGCTGACCGGCGCGGAGGTCGTGGCGCCGGTGCGCGCACTGTGCGCCGCGCTCGCCGCCGGGGAGATCGTGCTGGACGCGGGCGCGGACCGCAATGCCGCCGAACGGGCGCTGGCCGCCCTTCCCGGCGTCGGGCCGCGGGTGGCGGCGTACATCCGGATGCGGGGGATGGGGGACCCGGACGTGGCGGCCGGGCTCGGGGTGGCAGGGGCTGCGGGGGCGGCGGACGCCTGGCGTCCCTGGGGAGCGTATGCGCTGCATCATCTGTGGTGCGCCGGGCTGCGGGCGGAGGGGGAGATCCCGGGGGCGGGCGAGGCGGCCGCGTGAGCCGGCGGTGCCGTACGCCGCTCACTTCGCGAGCACGGCGCCCATCCAGGCCCCCACCACCAGCAGGCAGGCGAACAGCTCGATCAGCACGCTCAGGCCGATGGCCCGCATGACCGTACGGGTGGAGGCCCAGGCGTCGCCATGGCCGCCGAGCCGCACCCGTTCGAGCACGTAGAGGCCGCCGACGGCGCCCAGCGGGCCGCCGATGACCGGAATCACGAAGAACCCGGCGATGCCGGCCAGACCCGCCAGGAACAGCGTGCGGTACGGCGCGCCGGCGGTGCGCAGACTGCGGGCCGGAAGCAGCCATTTGAGGGCCTGGTTGAGGAGCAGCAGACCGGTGGCCGCGATCAGCACCGTCCAGGCGACGGCGGTCTGCTCGGTCATCGCCCACCACAGCACCCCGGCCCATACGATCAGCGGCCCGGGGACGCCGGGCATCAGCACCCCGAGCAGCCCGAGCAGCAGGACCAGGCCGACCGCGACCAGCTGCCAGGCGCTCATGGGACGGCTCTCCCCCTGGGGGCACCTCCCAGCGGGGGCTGGGGGCCTAGGGCCGGGCGGACCTCCGTCCTGCGCTCTCTCATGGCCCAAGCCTGCCGGACGCGGCAGCAACGCGCGCTCCGGCGGACCGCGGCGGCTCACCGGCCACCCGATACGGCACGCCGCGCGGCCCGGCGGCGGAGCCGGGCGCCGCGCGGCGGGAGTACCCGGCCGCGCCGCATCGTCTGGGCCATGCGAAGGACCGGACGGCCGCAGGGGTGTGGGAGTCGTGGCCGGGCGGGTAGGCGGGCCGAGAGCCACCTGAGGCGCAGCACCGTCGGGAGGAGCCGGCCACCATGCCCAAGCAGACCGTCGCCGAGCAGTTTGTCGACATCCTGGTGCGGGCGGGGGTGCAGCGGCTCTACGGAGTCGTCGGCGACAGCCTGAATCCGGTCGTGGACGCCATCCGGCGCAACTCCGGCATCGAGTGGATCCAGGTCCGGCACGAGGAGGTGGCCGCCTTCGCCGCGGGGGCGGAGGCGCAGCTCACCGGCAAGCTCGCCGCCTGCGCCGGCTCCTGCGGGCCGGGAAATCTGCATCTGATCAACGGCCTCTACGACGCGCACCGCTCGATGGCCCCGGTGCTCGCCCTCGCCTCCCACATCCCCTCCAGCGAGATCGGCACCAGCTTCTTCCAGGAGACCCACCCCGACCGGCTGTTCGCCGAGTGCAGCCACTACAGCGAACTGATCTCCAGCACCCGCCAGATGCCCCGCGTCCTGCAGACCGCCATCCAGCACGCCATCGGCCAGAGCGGTGTCGCGGTCGTCTCCCTGCCCGGCGACATCGCCGCCGAACCGGCCCCCGAGCGCGCCGTCGAGCACGCCATGGTCACCTCGCGCCCCTCCGTACGCCCCGGAGACTCCGAGATCGACAAGCTGGCGCGGATGATCGACGAGGCCGGGAAGGTCACGCTGTTCTGCGGCAGCGGCACGGCCGGCGCGCACGCCGAGGTGATGGAGTTCGCGGAGCGGGTGAAGGCCCCGGTCGGGCACGCGCTGCGGGGCAAGGAATGGATCCAGTACGACAACCCCTACGACGTCGGCATGAGCGGGCTCCTCGGGTACGGCGCGGCCTACGAGGCCACCCACGAGTGCGACCTGCTGATCCTGCTGGGTACCGACTTCCCCTACAACGCCTTCCTCCCCGACGACGTCACCATCGTCCAGGTCGACGTCCGCCCCGAACACCTCGGCCGCCGCACCAAGCTGGACCTCGCGGTATGGGGCGATGTCCGCGAGACGCTGCGCTGTCTGATCCCCAAGGTCCGGCCGAAGACGAACCGCAAGTTCCTGGACCGGATGCTGAAGAAGCACGCCGACGCGCTGGAGGGGGTGGTCAAGGCCTACACCCGCAAGGTGGAGAAGCACACCCCGATCCACCCCGAGTACGTCGCCTCCGTCCTGGACGAGGAGGCCGCCGACGACGCGATCTTCACCGTCGACACCGGCATGTGCAATGTCTGGGCGGCCCGCTACCTCAGCCCCAACGGCCGCCGCCGGGTGATCGGCTCGTTCAGCCACGGCTCGATGGCCAATGCCCTGCCGCAGGCGATCGGCGCGCAGTTCCTCGACCGCCGGCGGCAGGTCGTCTCGATGTCGGGCGACGGCGGGTTCGCCATGCTGATGGGCGACTTCCTCACCCTGGTCCAGTACGACCTGCCGGTGAAGGTCGTCCTGTTCAACAACTCCTCCCTGGGCATGGTGGAGCTGGAGATGCTGGTCTCCGGCCTGCCCTCCTACGGCACCACCAACCGCAACCCGGACTTCGCCGCCATCGCCCGCGCGGCCGGCGCGCACGGCGCCCGGGTGGAGAAGCCCAAGCAGCTGCGCGGCGCCCTGCGCGACGCCTTCCGGCACAACGGCCCGGCGCTGGTGGACATCGTCACCGACCCCCACGCCCTGTCGATCCCGCCGAAGATCAGCGCGGAGATGGTGTCCGGCTTCGCGCTGTCGGCCGGGAAGATCGTGCTGGAGGGCGGGGTCGGCCGGATGCTCCAGATGGCCCGCTCCAACCTGCGCAACATTCCCCGGATGTAGTGGCAACGGCGGCCGGGGAGGTCAGGCACGGGGCCCGCTCTGCGGCCGCAGTCGCAGCGTCAGGATCTGGAACGGGCGGAGCTCCACCGTGATGTCGGACGTCGGACCCGCCTCCTCCTCCCGCAGCGGACGCTCCAGCAGATCGGTCACGGTGGCCCGTTCGACCGGGAATCCCGGAGCGAGGGTGCCCCTCGCCCGGCCGCCCCGGGACTCGTACAGCCGCACCACCACATCGCCGCTGCGGTCCTCGGCGAGCTTGACCGACTCGACCGTGATGGCCGGGTGGTCGATGCGGACCAGCGGCGGCACGGGCGGTGCGGTGGCGGAACGCAGGGGGAGGTTGAGCGCGAGCCCCTCGGCGACCGCGTCGCCCACCTCGGCGCCCGGCAGCAGCGCGTAGGTGAAACGGTGCGCGCCCTGGTCGGTCTCCGGATCCGGGCTGTGCGGGGCCCGCAGCAGGGTCAGCCGTACGGTCGTGCCCAGGCCCTGGGCGTGCGGCGTACGGGTGACGTCATGGCCGTACGTCGAATCGTTGAGCAGCGCCACGCCGTAACCGGGCTCGGCGACGTGCAGCCAGCGGTGCGCGGGGATCTCGAAACGGGCCGCGTCCCAGCTGGTGTTGGTGTGGGTGGGGCGGTGCACATGGCCGAACTGCACCTCGGCGGTGGACCGTTCGGCGTGCACATCCAGCGGGAACGCGGCCTTGAGGACCTTCTCGGACTCGTGCCAGTCGATGTCGGTGAGGACGTCGAGGCGGCGGGACCCGGCGCGCAGCGTCAGCTCCTGGGAAACGCGCGAGGCGCCGAATGCCCTGGTCACCCGCACCGTGGCGGCCAGCGGCCCGGCCGTCACCAGCTCGACGGACTCGGCGTCGCACAGATCGGTGTGCCGGTGGCGGTAGTGCCGGTCGAGGTCCCAGGCGTCGTACTTGTTGGGATGGTCCGGGTGCAGCTGGAGCAGATTGCCGCGGCTGCCCGGGGCCAGGACCTCGCGTCCGGCGTGCAGATCGCGTACGGACGCCAGCAGGCCGTCGGCGTCGATGCGGACGCGGAGCAGTCCGTTGTCCAGCGTGACGGTGCCCGCCGCGTCGGTGCTCGAGCGGACGGACGCCGGCGACGGCGTGGGGGAGTGCGGGCCGGGCGGCCGGACGGTCGCCGAGCCCAGCGCGGGCACATGGACGGGGACGGCGGCACGCTCGTCGGACGCCCCCGTCGGCAGCTCGACGATCTCCTCCCGGTCGTAGGGCGAGGCATTGAACACCGTCGGCACCCCGGCCACTCCGGCGCCCGCCCCGCCCAGCGCCCCGATCGCCCCCTCGATGATCTCCGTCAGCTCCGCCGCCACCGCCGCATACGTCGCCCGCGCCTCCCGGTGCACCCAGGCGATGGACGAACCCGGCAGGATGTCGTGGAACTGATGCAGCAGAACGGTCTTCCAGAGCCGGTCCAGGGCGTCGTACGGGTAGGCGTACGCCCCGCGGTCCCCGCCCCGCACCGCCGCCGTGGCCGCCCACAACTCCGCCTCCCGCAGCAGATGTTCGCTGCGCCGGTTGCCCTGCTTGGTCTTCGCCTGCGAGGTGTAGGTCCCGCGGTGGAACTGGAGGTACAGCTCGCCCGACCAGACCGGCGCCGCCGCCCCGTACTCCTCGTGCGCCGCCGTGAAGAAGCGCGCCGGCGGCTCGATCGCGACGCGCGGTGAGCCCTCCAGGGAACGCAGCCGGCGGGCCCGCTCCAGCATCTCGCGGGTCGGCCCGCCCCCGCCGTCGCCCCAGCCGAAGGGGACCAGGGAGCGGGTGGCGCGGCCCTTGTCGGCGAAGTTGCGTTCGGCGTGGGCGAGTTCGTGGCCGTGGAGCTGCGAGTTGTAGGTGTCGACGGGCGGGAAGTGGGTGAAGACGCGGGTGCCGTCGATGCCCTCCCACCAGAAGGTGTGGTGCGGCATCTTGTCGCTCTGGTTCCACGACAGCTTCTGGGTCAGGAACCACCGCACCCCGGCCAGCCGCGCCAGCTGCGGGAAGGCCGCGGTGTAGCCGAAGGAGTCCGGCAGCCAGATCTCCTCGGTCTCCACCCCCAGCTCCTCCAGGAAGAAGCGCTTGCCGTGCACGATCTGCCGGGCCAGCGCCTCACCGCCGGGCATATTGGCGTCGGACTCCACCCACATCGACCCGACCGGCGCCCAGTTGCCCCGCCGTACGGCCTCCTTGATGCGCGCCCAGATGTGCGGCTGGTGCTCCTTGACCCATGCGTACTGCTGCGCCTGCGAGCAAGCGAACACCAACTCCGGGTATTCCGTTGCCAGTTGAGTGACATTGGCGAAGGTGCGGGAGGCCTTGCGCACGGTCTCGCGCAGCGGCCACAGCCACGCGGAGTCGATATGGGCGTGCCCGGCGGCCGAGAGGCGATGGGCGCTGGCGGCGGCCGGGCGGCTCAGCACGTCCTCCAGCGCGGCCCGGCCGGCCGCCGCCGTACCCGCGACGTCGTGCAGGTCCAGCGCGTCCAGCAGGTCCTCCAGGGCCCGCAGGATCTCGTGCCGGCGGGGGCGGTCGACGGGCAGCTCGGACATCAGCTCCGACAGCACCTCGATGTCCAGGACGAGATGCCAGACGGTTTCGTCGAGGACGGCGAGATCCGCGCCGGCGAAGCGGTACAGGGGGTGCTGTGGAGCGGTGCGGACATCGCCGAGGTCGGTGGGGCGGAAGTCGCGCAGCACCGCCGGGTTGGCGGCCGCCTCCAGCAGCAGCCGGACCTGCTCGCCGCCCTGCGCGGGGGAGGCCACGGGGATGTGCCGGTTGCGCGGATGGATCCCCTTGAGGGGTACGCCGTCGGCCGTGTGGACCAGCCCCTCCGCCTGGAAGCCGGGCCCGTCGCCGCTGAACCCGGGATCGATGACCGCCTCCACCCGCCGGCCCGCCCACTCCCCGGGCACCTCACCCGTCAGCCGGAACCAGCTCGTCGACCACGGCGGCCCCCAGGCCTCACCCACCGCGAACGGCTCGTAGGCGGCACCCAGCGCCTCCGCCACCGGCCTCGGTTCCCCGGGCGCATGCCACACGGCCAGCTCCAGCGGCACCCGCGCCGCGTACTGCGCGGGCCGGATGAACTGCCCCAGCGCCCGCTCCAGACGCCCCTCCACCAGCAGTCGGTCGTCGTGCACAGCGGCTCCTCTCGCGCGTACGGGATCTGTCCGGGTTCGGTCCCTGCGGTTACCGGAGGCATACCCATCGGAGAACGGGGCTCCGCATGGCGCGGTAAGGCGTCAGACGAAGCATGGCGCCTGGTGCGATGGGCATGCATCACCGTGAGGCTGTTCGAGGGAGAGCGCCGATCGTTGTCGGGGGCGGGGGAGAGCATGCGTCAGCCTGTGCGGCGCGAGGAACGGGACCGAGCGCACGAAGCGACCGAGCGGGGCGGGGGCGGGGCCATCGCCGCGCGAGCGCCGGGGGTGCTCAGACGCAAGGTCCGGCATGCGGATCTGCGGGCGGTCGGCGAGGTGCGCCGCGAGCTGCGGCTGCTGCTGAGCTGCTGGGCAGGGCCGGGAAGCGGTGAGGTCGAGGAGGTCGCCACGCTGCTGACCAGCGAGCTGGTCACCAATGCCCTGATCCATGCGGAGGGCGGCGCGGTCGTCACCGCCACGGTCGGCGACCGGCTGCGGGTGGAGGTACGCGACTTCGTCTCGGGACGCCCCGAGCCGAAGGCACCGACGACCGAGGGGACATCGGGCCGGGGTCTGGTGCTGGTCCGCTCCTTAGCGGACGCGTGGGGCATACGGTCCCACGGGGTCGGCAAAAGCGTGTGGTTCGAGCTGAGCGGCGGACCGGCCTGAGCCGGCATCGGGGGTGTGGGGTCGGCGCGGTCCGCCACCGGTCAGGCGAAGCGTTGCTCGATAGCGGCGAGCTTCTCCTCCAGGGAGTCCAGCCGCGGCAGCGACTGGGTGTCGTCCTCGGCGGTGAGGTCCACGGTCCGGCGCGGCTCGGCCGCGACGGCGGTGGTGCCGAGATCAGTGCCGGTCACGGCCTTGAGGGCCGGGCGGTAACGCACCGGCGAATCTGATGCGGGCAAGGGTCCTGGAAGGTCGGTGGATATGGCGGAATCCCGGTCGCCCATGTCCGCGGCCCCCGCGGTGGCCTGGGTGACGGTCAGCCGGCCGCCGCCCCTGCCGATGCCCCACGAACGGTGCTGCCGGTTGATGGCCTTGATCCGGGCCCGGTCGAGCTTGCCCTGCTCGCGACGGCGCAGCCGCCGCTGCTCCTTCGCCCGGCGGTCCTCCCGTACCTCCTCGACCGCCTCGTCCAGCGACCGTACGCCCTCCAGCAGCATCAGCGACCAGGCCCCGAAGGTCTCGCGGGGGGCCCGCAGCCAGCGGACGACCCGGATCTGCGGCAGCGGACGGGGCACCAGGCCCTGTTCGCGCAGCGCCGCCCGGCGGGTCTGCTTGAGCGCCCGGTCGAAGAGGACGGCCGCCGACAGCGACATCCCGGCGAAGAACTGCGGAGCGCCCGCGTGGTCCAGTCCGCGCGGCGCATGCACCCAGTTGAACCACGCCGCGGCGCCCGCGAACGTCCACACCAGCATCCGGGAGCCGAGCGCCGCATCGCCGTGGCTGGCCTCGCGCACCGCCAGTACGGAGCAGAACATCGCGGCACCGTCGAGCCCGAACGGCACCAAGTACTCCCAGCCCCCGGAGAGGCTGAGGTTTTGCACGCCGAAGCCGACCAGGCCGTGGAAGGACAGCGCGGCGGCGACCGCCGCGCAGCAGAACAGCAGCAGATAGGAGGCCGAGGCGAACACGGCCTCCTTGCGCCGTCGGCGTTCCTCGCTCCGCTCCCACGAGTCATCTGCCGGCCGGCCGGCCGCGCGTTTGCCGCGCAGGACCAGCGCCACGGCCGCCGTGACAGCCGCGATCAGCAGGACCGCCGGAACCAGCCAATCCAGCGATATGTCGGTCATTCTCATTCTGGGATTCCTTGCCTCGAGTACCTCGCATACGCGGTTTCGCGAGGCATCCTGGCGGAATTCCTCCCTCCCCCAGAGGGTTTCGAGGCAAGAGAACGCCAAGGGGGTGCCGGGGGCGGCAGATGAGTGATTGGTCCTCGAACTCCCTTAAGAATGCTGAGAGTTGAGTTCGATTCTGGTGACCCGAACGGGTGGTGTGTGGGTCAGGTGGTTGCGGTGAGGCGGGTGATGCGATCCGCGTCGCAGGTGCGGGGACAGGTGACGCAGGTGTCCTCGGGACGCAGTGTGTAGAACATGCAGCAGCTGGCGCGGTCGCGGGTGGGCAGCGCCTCGCCGTTCGGCCCGGTGAGCGTGCGGAATGCCGCGCCGCCGACGTACGGGGCGGTGGCCCCCGGCAGCAGCCGCTCCAGCTCGGCGACCGCGCGCGACTCCTCGCCCAGCAGATGCCCGAGGTACCACAGGCCCTCGACGATCTCGTCGGACGCCATGCCCCACAGTGCTCGCGGGCCGCGCCGCATCCGGCTCCGGAAACCGCCCAGCACGGGCTCGAGATGCTCGGCCACCGCCGCCCGCACCTCGGCCCGCAGCGCCTCCTCGTCCGGCACGACCCGGGCGCCGGGCAGCGCCGCCGCCGGGTCGTCCGGAAGGCACGCGAACGAGCGGACCCGCACCGCCATCCGGCCCAGCTCCCGCTGGAAGGCCACGTCCGCCAGGGGCAGCCGCGGCACCCGGCGGAGCAGGAACCAGGGGAGGGTGATCAGCAGACAGGCGGGCCAGGCGTAGCGGTGCAGCGCGAAGCCGGCGATGACGTCGGGACGGGCGCGCTGTCCGTAGTCCCGGAGGATCTGCGCGTCGTCCCAGGCGAGAAACGTGTCGAGGGTCTCAGCGCCGGCCGCGAGACCGGCCGTGGGCACCCAGCCGTCGCCGCTCGGTGGTGCCGCCTCCCACTCGGTCACCCGCAGGCCGGGGAACACCTCGGAGAGCCGGGCGTACGCGGCGGCCATGGGCTGCGTGAGCGGCGGGGCGGCGGGGGCAGAGGTCATGCGGGAGACCACCGAATCGCGATCGTTAGCAGGTAAGCCTTACCTTATCGAAGACTCTACCCGGGCCCGCTGAGGTGTGAACCGGCGCTGTGGGCGCCTATGGTGCTGGGAACGGTCAGGAGGAACCCCAATGGAGCAGGGCACAGCGGAACAGGAGCCGCGCGCACTCACGCGTACGCCCGCGCACGCCGGTTCCGCCGTGCCGCAGCCGATCGTGCCCCGGCAGCTGGCCCGGCCGCAGCGGCACTCCGTACGCGGCCAGGTGCTGGCCGCGCTGCGCGAGGCGCTGGTCGGCGGGGAGCTGGCACCGGGCGAGGTCTACTCCGCGCCTGCCCTCGCCGAGCGCTACGGCGTCTCGGCGACCCCGGTGCGCGAGGCCATGCAGCAGCTCGCGGGCGAGGGCGCCGTCGAGGTCGTGCCCAACCGCGGCTTCCGGGTCTGCGAACACAGCTCCCGCGACCTGGCCGAGCTGGCCGAGGTGCGCGCCATGCTGGAGGTCCCCGCGATCATCCGGCTGGCCAGGGCGCTGCCGCCGGAGCGCTGGGAGGAGCTGCGTCCGCTCGCCGACGCGGGGGTGAGCGCCGCCGCGCACGGCGACCGGGTCGGCTACGCCGAGGCGGACCGCGCCTTCCACCACGCGCTGATCTCGCTCACCGGAAACCGCCGGCTGACCCAGGTCAGCGACGATCTGCTGCGCGGCACGCAGTGGCCGGCCGGCGGCTCCCGGCTGCGTACCGCCGAACTGCTCGCGGACGCCTCCGAGCACACGGCGCTGCTGGACGCGCTGATCGCCCAGGAGCACGGGGTCGCCGAGCGCATCGCCCGCGAGCATCTGTCGGCGGCCCGGCACCCGCACTGAGCGGGCCGGCCCCGCGGGCTCAGCCGGGCAGCAGCTCCGTCAGTGGCAGCGCCGCGGCATCGGCGGCGGGCCGGGAGAGATACAGCTCGGCGTGGTAGAAGCCGTCGGCCTCCTTGCCGACGGTGGACAGCCCGCGCGCGGCCAGTGCGGCGAACGTCGCCCGCCGCTCCTCGCCGTCTGTGAACCGGCGCTGCCGGAACGTCCGCGTGGTCAGCTTCTCGGTCACCAGCCCGGCGCGGGTCAGCAGCGCGGAGACCGGGTCGTAGGACACCGTACGGAGCACGAACGCAGCGATCCACGGTGGCGCGGACACGCAGTCGAGGAGCCGGCCGAAGGTGCGCTCGGAGATGTAGCCGACGCCGCCGGTGACGGTGATCAGGTCGGTGCCGGCGAGTGCCGCGCGCAATTGCGGACTCGGGTCGTCGAGTTCCAGGTTCTCGGAGAAGCCCCGGTCGAGCAGACCGACCGACTGGGCGTAGTCGACCGCGTGTTCCGCCGAGTCGAGGCCGATCACCCGGGCCGCTTCGGGGCGGCGCCGGGTGGCGAAGAACTTCCGGTCCTCCTGGGCGAGCCGGGGCGTCGCGGGGCCGCCATGGCCGTGGCCGGCGTAGCGGCGGTAGAGGTCGGTGAGCGACAGCCGGTGGTTGAGCAGCGCGGCATTGACCCCGTACGAGCAGCACAGGTCGACGACGTTCAGCGGCGGTCGGTCGCTGCGGCGCCGTTGGAGGACTTCGGCCACGGCGCGGAAAACCGCCTGGCCGTGGTGCGGTATCTGGTACTCGAACGGTTGCAGAGTGGTGAAGTACCTGCGCGGATCCGGGCAGTTGTAGATCGCCTCGAAATCCGCCTTGCCCCAGTCGGTTGACGCGGTGGTATTGGACACTCCTGCTGCCACTGTGGACCTCCTGAAAGGGCGCCCCCAAAGGGAGCGGGTCCCGGAACAGCATTCAGGCCCGGCCGTCGCCTTGCACTGCGACTTGCGGCCATTCTCGGGGCCCGTGGGGCGGGGGCGCGCACCCGTGTCCGAGCCTCGCACAGGGGAACAGCCACCGCACCCCGGCCGATCCACCGCGGTAGGCGCACACTTCCGGCCAATCGGTTCGCCGGCCCGCATGGCCGACGACCGGGGGTTGACGGGGCGGGCGGGCCCGAGATGTGCGACCGACGGGCCCGGTCCGTACGACCGGCCCGTCGGCCCCGTACCTGGCGTAGGACGCCCTACGTCCTGATGCCCTGCGTCCCGATGCTTTGCGTCCTACGTCGCCCTGTACGGCCCGCTACGGCCCTGCGAGGCCGCTGCCGCCCTTGTGCCCCGCCTACGTCGCGGCCGGGTCGGGTGTGAGGTGATCGGCGAGCCACGTCGGCACCCCGCCCATGAGGCGGAACAGCCGGGCGGCCTCGGCGCGCAGCCGGGGCGCGTCCTCCGCCGGTGCCGCGTCGGCCAGCGCCGCCAGCGCGGGAGCCGTACCGACCAGGAAGCCCAGCTCCTCCCGGATCCGCAGCGACTCGGCGAAGCCGTGCCGGGCCTCGGTCAACTCGCCGTCACGCAGGGCGAGGCCGGCCAGATGGCGCCAGGTGAAGGACAGCAGCAGGGTGTCGCCCTGGGCGGCGGCGCCCGCGTGCGCGCGGCGGTAGGCGGCGCGCGCCGAGTCCGGGCTGTCGGCGACATGCTCGGCCATCAGCCCGCGCCGGAAGTCCAGCAGCGGCCGGCCCGCCGCTGCGGGGGCGAGCAGCGCGGCGGCCCGGCCCAGCGCCGAACGCGCCTCGTCGGCCCGGTCGCGGACGCCCAGCACCGTTGCCGCGTACGCGAGATGGCCGCGCTCGCAGGCCGCGCCGCCCCGCTCGTCGTCGTCGCCCGCCAGCGCCTCGGCGCCGCGCAGCGCGTCCTCGGCCGCGGCCCACCCGGTGGCGGTGAACATGCACCGCTCGACGAGGAGCGCGGCGCGGCGCAGCGCGGCGGGGGCGTGCCGGGCGGCGTGCGGCTCCAGCAGCGCGGCCGCGTCGTCCCAGCAGCCGCGGGAGCGCAGCCGCCACACGGCGCGCTCCAGGGGATCGTCGTCCGCGCCCGATCTCGCGGCCGGCACCAGGGGCGCCGGGAGTGTTGCCGGTGAATATTCCGATACCGGTACCGAAGACGATTCCGATACCGAGGTGGATGCCGGTGCTGATGTGGATTTCGGAGCCGATTCCGCGGACTTAACGGAATCCGCGGATTCCGCGGATCCTGACATGGCGGTATCCGCCACATTGCCCTCCCCGAGCGCGCCATTGAGCTGGAAGCTGGTGCCGTGGGCGAATCTCAGCACGAATTCCGTCGCGGGGCCAAGGGGGTGGGTGAATGATTTCACAATCGCCGGGAGGGCGGTCGGGCCCGGTGTCCCGGCCCTGATCGGCCGCGCTGCGCGTGGCGCGGCCGCCGTGCGGGCAAGCGCCGTTGACGTCACGCCGCCCGATCGGGGTACCTCGAACGGCGTACCGTGGTGCGTTCACCCGAAGAGCGGTCCACGGAGCCGGGGCGCCGGAAAATGCGCGGATCCCGCCGCTGGGCGACGGGATCCGCAGGATTACCGGCTCGGCCGGGTCAGCTCATCCGCAGCGCGAGGAAGAAGTCGAGCTTGTCCTCCAGCCGGGACAGATCGCGGCCGGTGAGCTGCTCGATCCGGCCCACCCGGTAGCGGAGCGTGTTCACATGCAGATGCAGGCGGGTGGCGCAGCGGGTCCAGGAGCCGTCGCAGTCCAGGAACGCCTCGAGGGTGGGGATCAGCTCGGCGCGGTGCCGGCGGTCGTAGTCACGCAGCGGGTCCAGAAGGCGGGCGGTGAAGGCGCGCCGGACGTCGTCGGGGACGAACGGCAGCAGCAGGACGTGCGAGGCCAGCTCCTCGTGCCCGGCGGCGCAGACCCGGCCGGGGCGGGCGGCGGCGACCCGGCGGGCGTGCCGGGCCTCCTCCAGAGCGCCGCGCAGCCCCTCGGCGGAGTGCACCGAGGCGCTGACGCCGACGGTGAGCCGGCCGTCGTTGTCCAGGCCCCGCCCGAGCGGCTCCTGGACGACGGCGAGCAGGTCATCGGCGTGCAGCCCGGTGGCCGTGACGTCCCCGGACTCGTCCGGCGTGGCGGGCAGCGGTACCAGCGCCACCGCCTCGTCGCCGGTGTGCGCCACCGCGATCCGGTCCGACGGTTCGGGCCCGAACGTGCCGGGATCGATCAGCACCTCCTCCAGCAGCGTCTGCGCCACCTGGCCGCCGGGGACCTCGCCGGACTCCCACTCGACCCGGGCCACCACGATCTGCCAGTGCGGGGCGCTGCCCAGCCCCGGCAGCAGCACCGGGGCCGCCACCCGCAGCCGGGCCGCGATCTCGGCGGGCGGGGCGCCGGTCTGGACGAGCTCCAGCACCTCCTGGGCGAGGCGCCGGCGCACCGTGCGCGCGGCATCGCGCCGGTCGCGTTCCACGGCGATCAGCTGGGTGACGCCGTTGAGCAGGTCGAGGCGTTCCTCGGGCCAGTCGCCGGCGTCCGCCTCGACGGCCAGCAGCCAGTCGGAGAGCAGCGTTTCGCGCAGGTCACGGCCGTCATGACGGATCGGGAAGAGGGAATACGTCGCGCCGCCGAGGGCGATGCGGTGCGGGCCGCGGCGGCCGGTGCGGGAGGCGGCCAGATGCTCGCCGGCGAGCCGGGCGCCGAGTTCGGCGGGCAGCTCGGGGCCGGAGTCCGCCAGCGTGGATCCGGCGATCTGCCGGCCGGTGGGGGACAGGACCCAGGCCCGCAGGTCCAGATCCGACCCCAGCAGGTCCAGGACGACCTCCGGACCGCCGCCCGTGGGCCCGGACGTCATCAGGCGCCGGTGGCGGTCCACCACGGCGGCCAGGTCGCCGGCCCGCTCGCTGGAGACCTGGCGTACGACGTACTCGGTGATGGACGCGAACGACACGTCCTCGACCACGGAGAACAGCGGCAGCCGGTGCCGCCGGCAGGCCTCGACGAGATCGTCGGGCACGGCCCCGAGCTCCGCCTCGCCCGCCGCGAGACCGGCGACGCCGGCCGAGGCCAGGATCCGTACGAACCGTTCGGAGTCCTCCGCCTCGCGGCGCCAGGCGAGGCCGGTGAGGACCAGTTCGCCGCCGGAGAGGTACCGGCTGGGGTCGCGGAGGTCGGTGGTCATCACACCGCGTACCGTTCGGTCCAGCTCGTCCTCGCCTCCGAGCAGCCTTAGGCCCAGAGTGTCGGTTTCCAGGAGTGCGCGGAGCCGCATGACCTCGCCCGCCGTTCTTTCGCTGTCTTGTGTGGCCGGTGGAATGCCGCGAGGTTTCAGAGCCTCGTCTTTCGTTCGAATCTACAAGACAGTGGGCTTGGCCAGCCAACCGCTTCATGGTTTCGGTGACTGCACCGGGTGGCCCCAGGGCGCGTTCACTTGCTCCAACCCGTTAACAAGACGTGAACAAGCTCCATGGCGACCAGGGCCCGAGGTCCTCACCATGAGCAGCGGACGACCCGAATATTTCGTAGAAGAGGCCACCCATGGACTTCCTTCGCCCCGCCAGCTGGGAGGAGGCGCTCGCCGCGAAGGCCGAGCACCCCACCGCTGTGCCCATCGCGGGCGGCACGGACGTGATGGTCGAGATCAACTTCGACCACCGCCGCCCCGAGTACCTGCTCGACCTGAACCGCATCGGTGACCTGAGCGAGTGGGAGGTCGGAGAGAAGACCGTACGGCTGGGCGCCTCCGTCTCCTACACCAGGATCATGGAAAACCTGCGGGGCGAACTCCCGGGCCTGGCACTTGCGTCGCACACCGTCGCCTCCCCGCAGATCCGCAACCGCGGCGGCGTCGGCGGCAACCTGGGCTGCGCCTCCCCGGCCGGCGACGCGCACCCCGCGCTGCTCGCCTCCGGCTGCGAGGTCGAGGTCGAGTCCGCCGCACGCGGCGCCCGCATGATCCCGATCGACGAGTTCTACCTCGGCGTCAAGCGCAACGCTCTGCAGCCCGACGAGCTGATCCGCTCGGTGCATCTGCCCAAGGCCGACGGCCCGCAGCAGTTCTCCAAGGTCGGCACCCGTAACGCCATGGTCATCGCGGTCTGCGCGTTCGGTATCGCGCTGCACCCCGAGACCCGTACGGTCCGCACCGGCATCGGCTCGGCCGCGCCCACCCCGGTCCGCGCCAAGGACGCCGAGATCTTCCTCGCCTCGGCCCTGGAAGAGGGCGGCTTCTGGGAGTCGGGCGCCCCGATCCCGCCGTCGATCGCCAAGCAGTTCGCGCAGCTCGCCTCCGGCGCCTGCAACCCCATCGACGATGTGCGCGGTAGCGCCAAGTACCGGCGCCACGCCGTCGGAATCATGGCGCGCCGCACCCTCGGCTGGACCTGGGAGTCCTACCGCGGCAACCCCCATGGCACAGAAGGAGGCGCACAGTGCGCGTGACATTCACCGTCAACGGCCGTCAGCAGGAGGCCGACGATGTCTGGGAAGGCGAGAGCCTGCTGTACGTCCTCCGCGAGCGGATGGGCCTGCCGGGTTCCAAGAACGCCTGTGAGCAGGGCGAATGCGGTTCCTGCACGGTCCGACTGGACGGCATTCCGGTGTGTTCCTGCCTCGTGGCCGCCGGCCAGGTCGAGGGCCGCGAGGTCGTGACCGTCGAGGGACTGGCGGACTTCGCCAAGCAGCGCGCCGAGCACGGCGGCTGTGCGAGCGGTGCCTGCGGCACCAGCCTCGACCAGGCCAAGCGGTGGGAGTCCAAGCCCGCCGACTCGCAGACCGGCGAGAACACCGAACTCTCGCCCATCCAGCAGGCGTTCATCGACGCCGGCGCGGTCCAGTGCGGGTTCTGCACCCCGGGCCTGCTGGTCGCCGCGGACGAGCTGCTGGAGCGCAACGACTCCCCGTCGGACGCCGACATCCGTGAGGCGCTGTCGGGCAACCTGTGCCGCTGCACGGGCTACGAGAAGATCCTCGACGCGGTCCGGCTGGCGGCCGCCCGCGGCGAGAACCAGACCGCCGGACAGGGGGCCTGATCGCCATGGCTGGTGCCACCCGTACACCCACCAACCTCACCCAGGGCGGCAAGACCGACGCCGGGATCGGGGCCTCCACGCTCCGCCCCGACGGGACCCTCAAGGTGACCGGCGAGTTCGCCTACTCCTCGGACATGTGGCACGAGGACATGCTGTGGGGCTTCACGCTCCGCTCCACCGTCGCCCACGCCGAGATCAAGTCGATCGACATCTCCGAGGCGCTCGCGACCTCCGGTGTCTACTCCGTACTGACCTACGACGACCTGCCCACCGACGTGAAGAACTACGGCCTGGAGATCCAGGACACGCCGGTTCTCGCGCACGGCAAGGTACGTCACCACGGTGAGCCGGTCGCGCTGGTCGCCGCCGACCACCCGGAGACCGCCCGCCGCGCGGCCGCCAAGATCAAGATCGAGTACGTCGAGCTGCCGGTCGTCACCGACGAGGCATCGGCCACGGCACCCGACGCGATCCTGGTCCACGAGGGCCGCGACGACCACCACATCGGTCACGTCCCGCACCCGAACATCGTGCACCGCCAGCCGATCATCCGCGGCAACGCCGACGAGGCCGCCAAGCGCGCCGATGTCATCATCAAGGGCGAGTACACCTTCGGCATGCAGGACCAGGCCTTCCTCGGCCCGGAGTCCGGCCTCGCCGTGCCCGGCGAGGACGGCGGCGTCGACCTCTACGTCGCCACCCAGTGGCTGCACTCGGACCTCAAGCAGATCGCGCCCGTCCTCGGCCTGCCCGAGGAGAAGGTGCGCATGACGCTCTCCGGCGTCGGCGGTGCCTTCGGCGGCCGCGAGGACATCTCGATGCAGATCCACGCGTGCCTGCTCGCGCTGCGCACCGGCAAGCCCGTCAAGATCGTCTACAACCGGTTCGAGTCCTTCTTCGGGCACGTCCACCGCCACCCGGCGAAGCTCTACTACGAGCACGGGGCGACCAAGGACGGCAAGCTCACGCACATGAAGTGCAAGATCGTCCTGGACGGCGGCGCCTACGCGTCGGCCTCCCCGGCGGTCGTCGGCAACGCCTCCTCGCTCGCGGTCGGCCCGTACGTCATCGACGACGTCGACATCGAGGCCATCGCGCTCTACTCCAACAACCCGCCCTGCGGCGCGATGCGCGGCTTCGGCGCGGTCCAGGCGTGCTTCGCCTACGAGGCGCAGATGGACAAGCTCGCCAAGAAGCTGGGCATGGACCCGGTCGAGTTCCGGCAGCTCAACGCCATGGAACAGGGCACGCTCATGCCGACCGGCCAGCCGGTCGACTCCCCGGCCCCGGTCGCCGAGATCCTGCGACGCATCAAGGCGATGCCGCTTCCTCCGGAGCAGCAGTGGCTGGCGGCCGGCGAGGGCGCGGACGTCCGCGCGCTGCCCGGCGGTCTGTCCAACACCACCCACGGTGAGGGCGTGGTCCGCGGAATCGGCTACGCCGTCGGCATCAAGAACGTCGGCTTCTCCGAGGGCTTCGACGACTACTCCACCGCCCGGGTGCGGATGGAGGTCGTCGGCGGCGAGGCGGTCGCGACCGTCCACACCGCGATGGCGGAGGTCGGCCAGGGCGGCATCACCGTGCACGCCCAGATCGCCCGCACCGAGCTGGGCGTCGAGCAGGTCACCATCCACCCGGCCGACACCCAGGTCGGCTCGGCCGGCTCCACCTCCGCCTCCCGGCAGACCTACATGACCGGCGGCGCGGTGAAGAACACCTGCGAGAACGTCCGCGAGAAGGTCCTGGAGATCGGCCGTCGCAAGTTCGGCACGTACCACCCCGCGTGGGCCACCGCCGAGCTGCTGCTCGAGGGCGGCAAGGTCGTCACCGACGGCGGCGAGGTCCTCGCGAACCTGGAGGACGTCCTCGAGGACGAAGCGGTCGACCTGGAGCTGGAGTTCCGGCACCGGCCCACCGAGGCGTTCGACCTGGTCACCGGCCAGGGCAACGGTCACGTCCAGTACTCCTTCGCCGCGCACCGCGCGGTCGTGGAGGTCGACACCGAGCTCGGCCTGGTCAAGGTCATCGAGCTGGCCGTCGCCCAGGACGTCGGCAAGGCGCTCAACCCGCTCTCCGTCGTCGGCCAGATCCAGGGTGGCACCACCCAGGGCCTGGGCGTGGCGGTGATGGAAGAGATCATCGTCGACCCCAAGACCGCGAAGGTGCGCAACCCCTCCTTCACGGACTACCTCATCCCCACGATCCTCGACACCCCGACCATCCCGGTCGATGTGCTCGAACTCGCCGACGAGCACGCCCCGTACGGGCTGCGCGGCATCGGCGAGGCCCCGACCCTGTCGTCCACTCCGGCCGTCCTCGCGGCGATCCGGAACGCGACCGGGCTGGAGCTCAACAAGACGCCGGTACGCCCCGAGCACCTCACCGGCACCTGAGCCGTCCGGGGGCGACCCCGGACAACCGGTTCCGGGCGGTACGCGATCAAGGGGTGTCCCTGTCCGTCCTCCTCCGCGTACCGCCCGGATCCCGCTCCACCTGCTCCACCCCCGCACCACGCAGTCGCTGCCCCGGCCTCCCCGCCGGGGCCAGTACCCAAAGCGTTCGTCTCGGGCCGTCCCCCGGGTCGTGCAGCCGAAGTTTCGTCCCAAATCTCGCAGTCGATGCGAGGGCCCCTTTGAACCTTGGGAGTTCAGGCACCATGACCCAGCAGTCCACTGAGCCGAAGACGGTGGCGGAAGACGCGGGCACCGGCTCGCTTCAGCCCGCCGGCCGCTCGTGGCTCGACCGGTACTTCCACATTTCCGACCGAGGATCGACCGTTGGCCGGGAGGTGCGTGGCGGCGTCACCACCTTCATGGCGATGGTGTACATCGTCCTCCTGAACCCGGTGATCCTCACCAGCGCCCAGGACATCACCAAGGCCCACCTCGACGCCGGCCAGGTGACCACCGCGACGGCCCTGGCCGCCGCCGTCACCACCATCGCCATGGGCTTCCTCGGCAACGTCCCTCTCGCGCTGGCTGCGGGTCTGAGCGTTTCCGCGGTGATGGCCTTCCAGGTCGCTCCCACGATGACCTGGGACAACGCCTGGGCGATGTGCATCATCTATGGTGCCGTGATCGTTCTCCTGGTCGTCACCGGCCTTCGTGAACTGATCATGAACGCCATCCCGTTGCCCCTCAAGCACGCGATCACCATGGGCATCGGTCTGTTCGTCTGCCTCATCGGCCTGGTCCAGGCGGGCTTCGTCACCTCGATGCCCGGTCCGGGCGGCATTGCCGGCTCCAAGCCGATCCAGCTCGGCACCACCGACATGCTCACCGGCTGGCCCGTCGCCTGCTTCGCCTTCACGGTCCTGCTGATCTTCCTGCTCCAGATCCGCAAGGTTCCCGGCGCCATCCTCATCGGCATCGTCGGCGGCACGATCGTCGCCGCGATAGTCCATCAGCTGGCCGGTCTGACTCCCAAGGACTGGGGCGGCATCAACGCCCCGGTGCTTTCCGGCTCCCCCGTCTCCTCCCCCGACTTCGGCCTGCTGGGCCATGTTTCCTTCAGCGGTCTGGGCGACGTCGGTGGCATCACCATCGGCGTCATCGTCTTCACGCTCGTCCTGGCCGGCTTCTTCGACGCCATGGGCACCATCATCGGCATCGGCCAGCAGGCAGGCCTCGCCGACAAGGACGGCAAGATGCCGGGCCTGAACAAGGCCCTGGCCATCGACGGTGCCGGCGGCATCGTCGGCGGCCTCGCCGGAGCCTCCGGCCAGACCGTGTTCGTCGAGTCCACCGCGGGCGTCGGCGACGGCGCACGCACCGGCTTCGCCAGCGTCATCACCGGCCTCGGCTTCGCCCTGTGCCTCTTCTTCACCCCGCTGGCACAGGTCATCCCGACCCAGGTCGCGGCCGCCGCCCTGGTGGTGATCGGCTCGATGATGCTGACCAACGCCAAGCACATCAACTGGGACGACCCGGCGACCTCCATCCCGGTGTTCCTGACCACCGTCCTGATGCCCTTCACCTACTCCATCACCGCGGGCATCGCGGCCGGTTGCATCGCCTACGTCGCGATCAAGGCCGTACAGGGCAAGTGGCGGGAGCCCGGCTGGCTGATGTGGGTCCTCTCCGTGGTGTTCCTGGCCTACTTCGCGCTCAGCCCGATCGAGCAGTGGCTGGGCGTGCACCACTGATCCGCCCCTTCCTTCATCCGTAATCCGTTAGGAGACCGACATGCTGGACATCGCCGAAGAGCTGCACCGGTGGGTCGAGCAGGGACGCGATTTCGCGGTGGCCACCGTCGTGGCCACCAACGGGAGCGCACCCCGCCAGCCAGGCGCCGCCCTCGCCGTCGACACCGACGGCACGGCGATCGGGTCGGTCTCCGGCGGATGCGTGGAGGGCGCCGTCTACGAGCTGTGCCAGGAGGCGCTGGAGACCGGGATACCGGTCCTCGAGCGCTTCGGCTACAGCGATGAGGATGCCTTCGCCGTGGGCCTGACCTGCGGCGGCATCATCGACATCCTCATCACCCCGGTACGTGCGAGCGGCCGTGGATCCGCCGCCGACAGTGGATCCCCCGGCGCCCCGGTGGACAGCACTGCCGAGACGCTCGCCGCCGCGCTGGCCGCCGCCGCCCGTGGGGAGGCGGCGGCGGTCGCGCGGATCATCGAAGGCCCGGCCGAACTCGTCGGCCGCGCCCTGCTCGTCCGCCCCGACGGCAGCCACACCGGCACGCTGGGCGGTCACCCGGCCCTCGACCGTACGGCCGTCGAGCAGACCCGTGCCCTGCTGGACGCGGGGCGCACCGCGACCATGGAGATCGGAGCCGACGGCTCGCAGTGCGGCCGGCCGGTCGTCCTTCTCGTCGAATCCTCCGTCCCCGCCCCCCGCATGATCGTCTTCGGCGCCATCGACTTCGCCTCCGCGCTCGTCCGGGTCGGCAAATTCCTCAACTACCACGTCACCGTCTGCGACGCCCGGCCGGTCTTCGCCACCAGGACCCGCTTCCCGGACGCCGACGAGATCGTCGTCGACTGGCCGCACCGCTACCTCGACTCCCAGGAGCTCGACTCCCGCACGGTCCTGTGCGTGCTGACCCACGACGCCAAGTTCGACGTCCCCCTGCTGGAGCGGGCGCTCAAGCTCCCCGTCGCCTACGTCGGCGCCATGGGCTCGCGCCGCACCCACCTCGACCGCCAGCAGCGCCTGCGCGACGTCGGCCTGACCGAAATCGAACTCAACCGGCTGCGCTCGCCCATCGGCCTCGACCTCGGCGCCCGCACCCCCGAGGAGACCGCCCTCTCCATCGCCGCCGAAATCGTCGCCAACCGCCGCGGCGGCACCGGCACCCCGCTGACCGGCGCCCACACGCCCATCCACCACGACACGGCCCGGCCGGTGGGGCGGATCGGGTCGGTGGCCTGAGGGCCACGGGACTCACGGGACCGGCGGCCCTGACACCGCCGGCCCCGTGTGGCGGCTCCGGGACGCCGCGGCCGCCGGGGCCATTGCGGACGCTGACCGACCGCAATGGCCCCTACCCTCCCCTCATGACCACGCGAACCGCCGCTCCCCTCCTCGCCACCCGCGCCCTCGGCCGCGCCACCCTGGCTCGTCAACTGCTCCTGGAGCGTGCCGAGTTGACCGCGATGGAGGCCGTGGAGCGGCTGCTCGGCCTGCAGGCCCAGGCACCGCGCCCGCCCTATTACGCGCTCGCCGCCCGCCTCGCCGGCTTCCGTCCGCAGGAGCTGTCCGACCTCCTCGGGACCCGCCGGGCCGTACGGATCTCCGCGATGCGCTCCACCATCCACCTGCTCAGCGCCCGCGATGCCCGGCTGCTGCGGCCGCTCACCCGCGCGGTGCACGACCGCACCCTGCGCGGCAGCTTCGGCAAACAGCTGGCCGGCGTCGATCTGGACCGGCTCGCCGAGGTGGCCCGCGCGCTCGTCGAGGAGCGGCCGCTGACGTTCAAGGAGCTGGGGGCGCGGCTCCAGGAGGAGTGGCCGGAACGCGAGAGCCGGGCGCTGTCGATGGCGGCCCGTCAGCTGCTGCCGCTGGCCCAGGTCACCCCGCGCGGCCTGTGGGGCCGCAGCGGACAGGTCGCACACACCACGCTGGAGGCCTGGCTGAGGGAAGGCGCCGCCACCAGGGGACCGGCGCCGGACTCGGACCGCGTGCCGGACCCCGACCCGCAGGAAGCCCTCCCCGGCGTTCTCCTGCGCTACCTGGCGGCGTTCGGCCCGGCCTCCGTGAAGGACATGCAGACCTGGTGCGGGCTGACCCGCCTCCGCGAGGTCGTCGAACCGCTGCGCCCCCGCCTGCGCACCTTCCGCGACGAGAACGGCGCCGAACTCTTCGACCTGCCCGACGCGCCCCGCCCCGACCCCGACACCGAGGCGCCCGTCCGCTTCCTCCCCGAGTTCGACAACATCGCCCTCTCCCACGCCGACCGCACCCGGATCCTCGCCCCCGAACACCAGGGCCGCACCTGGGACCGCAACATCGCCTACCGCGTCCTGCTCCTCGACGGCACCATCCGCGGCCTGTGGAACATACAACTGGCAGGCGAATCCGCGGAGTTGACGATCGAGCCGTTCGCCCCCCTCACCCGCGCCGAGCGCGCCGCGGTCGAGGAGGAGGCGAGCGGAGTGCTGCGGATGACGGCGCCGGAAGCCACGTACGACCTCCGCTACGGCCAGGTCGCCGGACGTATCTGAAAGGGAGGGACACCGCGCCGCGAAGCCCGGCTCTCGACGGCGGTCGTCCGACGGCGTTCGACGCTAGCGGTCCACCCGCGGCCCCGCCTCGAAGGCCTGGGCGACGGCGAGGCTGTCCTCGTAGACATGATGCCTGGTCACAAGGCCGTGCTCGATCGTGAGGTGCAGGGCGAACCGCGCGCGATAGGCGCGCCCGGTGGACCGGGCCGTCTGCCGGATCTCGCCGAGCACGACCGCATCGTCGCCGTCGACGAGGATCCGCTCGATCTCGGTGGCCGCGAGCCCCGGCACGTGGTGCTCGGCAAGCTCGCGATAGTGCGCGGCGGCGTCGGCGCGGGTGTGCCGGTGGCGGATCCACGGGGTGGCCGGACGGCCGTGCTCGGCCTCCGGCCAGTCCAGCTTCCAGTCGCCCCGCTCGGCATACAGCTCCGCGATCCTTCCGGGATCACCCTCGCCGATCCGGCGCAGCAGTTCCTCCACCACCGCGCGGGTGCTCGTGGGTGTGGTGGCGGTCGTGGGCGTGGGCATGGCTGATCCCCTCGGTCCGGAACCCGCATCGCTCTGACGCGGAGAGACCGCCCATCTTTACGGTGCCGGCCGTCGGCGGCGATTACTTCCCAGGTAAGCGCGGGCACCGGCCCCGCCCGTCGCGGCCCGGTGTCGAAGGTTCGTCAACTCTCGTATGCGAGGCAAAGTCGGGAGAACAACCTGTAGATGTGGGCCTAAGAGGTTGCTATAGTCCGCATGCGCGACCGCAAGGGTCGAGATTCGGCCGATCGCCATTCTGGTTCCACGCCGCCGGGCGGCGGCATCACCGTCCGCCATTTCGCCCATACGCCGAAAGACGGCATACCTCCGCAGGGCAGCCGGCCCCGGTGATGCCGAGGTAACCGCGCCCCCGCGACACCGGCGACCCCGGTGCCCGACGCGGAGCCGTCGCAGCAGGCAGGAAGCACCCGTACACCGCCCTCGGCGCCTTCCCGGCGGACCGTGTCGGGCCCCTGAGTGCTTCTCCCCCCCACCTTGCCGCTTCCGTACAGCGCTGCCGTGCCACGTCCACCGCGTTGATGTTCCGAGAGGGAGAAAGCGATGAAAAAGAGGACTCTGCGGGGTCTCGCCACAGGGAAGGCGCTGGTCATAGGCGCCCTACTGGCCGTGGCGGCACCAGGAATCGCGTACGCCAACACCGTGAGCGTGACGGTGAAGACTCCCGGGGCCACCCTCGGGCCCGTGGGCACCTTCGCCGAGATCTCCACCCATGCGGACTGCGGCGGCGGGCTCATATCCGGTGGCGGGATCAACCAGGCCATCGGCACCGGCACGGCGTCCAATGGCAACCATGTGAACGGCACCGCACCCAGTCCCGACGGCAGCACCGAATACACCGGGTCCACCGGGGTCGTCGGCACCGATGTCACGCACTGGCTCGGCATCGGCGGAAGCGGGGGCGCGGTGGACGCCGATTTCTCCACCACGCCGTACGCGGTGTGTTTCAGCAGCAATCTGATCAACCACACCCAGGTGGTCATGAACAAGATCGCCGGGCCCACCACCAGCGGGACGGTGGGCCTCGTCGTGGCGACCTGCCCGGCCAATACGCGCCTGCTCGGTGGCGGTGCCCGCAACACCCCGGCCAGTGTCGGCAGCCTCAAGCCGATCGCGAGCTTCCCCACGTTCAACAACGCCGCGCACGACTTCGGTCAGAAGGCCGCGGCCGACGGAGAGACCAACCCCGACTCCTGGGCGGCCGTCGGATGGAACGGCGGCGGAGGCAACAGCAACAACACGACCTACGCGTACGCGATCTGCAGCGGAAACAACATCAACGTCAGCGGCACCACGGTGAAGGTCCGCCACAGCGAGGTGAGCGGCCCGACCGCGGCGACCGCGGGGCAGACCGCGACGGTCGGCTGCGGCGTCGGGGACGGGAGCCTGGTCAGCGGCGGCGCCGCCATCAGCGGGGGCGGCGTGACGGCCACCGACTTCACGGGGCCGGGCTCGGGCGGCGATCACCTCAACGGGAGCTTCCCGAGCGACGCCGGCGGCAACCCGGTCGGCGACGGGGCCACCACGGCGGCGTACTGGACGGCCTTCACCCACACCGGCGGAGCGAGCTCGCCGAATACGTACTCCGACGTCTGGGCGCTGTGCGCCGACGACGGAATCTGAGACGGCGTCAGCACCCCTCCGCAGGCGGGCCCGGCGCCCAGCACGGCCCGCCTGCGGTCACCACGTCCCATCTCGGGCCTCAGGCGGGCCCGGAGAGGCAGTGCCCCTTCCCATGAACCTTCGTGTGAAGCCCCGTTCGAGCATCCGCAGACCCCATGCGAGCATCTTCAGACCCAAGATGATGTGGGCCGGCGCGACCTGCCTGCTGGCCGCCGTACTGGTCCCCCTCCCCGCGACCGCCGAACCGGCGAACGGCGCCGCGAACTGCGGCACGGGCGGTGTCCTGGCCGTATCGCCGCCCACCTGCACCTACAGCGCGGTGGGCACCGACACCTTCACCGTTCCGGACGGGGTGACCGCGGTAAGCGTCGACCTGTTCGGCGCCGAGGGCGGCGGCGCGGCCGGGTACGTCGCTCCCAACCCTCCGAACGCGGGAGCGTCCGGCGGGCTCGGCGGCGAGACCCGCGCGACCCTGCCCGTCAGCGCGGGGCAGCGGCTCCAGATCACCGTGGGAGGCGCAGGCATCCCCGGCACGTCCCGGCACGGCGAGTTCGCCCGGCCCGGCGGCTCCGGCCACGGGGCCGGGGGCAGCGGTGCGCACGGCGGCGGCGGCTCCGGAGGCGGCGCCACCGACGTGCGGGTCGACGCCTTCGGCCCCTCGGATCGCGTCCTGGTGGCCGGCGGCGGCGGAGGGGCGGGCAACGGCGGGCCCCTGCTGCACGGCGGAAACGGCGGCGGCCTCAGCGGAGAGGACGGCGGCGAGGGCGGCGGCCCCGAGGGATCCGGCGTCGCCGGCGGCGGTGGCACCCAGACCGCGCCCGGGACCGGCAGCCCCAACTCCGTCCTCGGCGGCCCCGGAGTGGCCGGCGGCGACATCGACCCCAACACCGGCCTGCCCAACCCGGGCAGCGGCGGCGCCGGCGGCAACGGCGGCCGCGGAGGCAACGGCGGGGGAGGCGGCGGGGGAGGCTACTTCGGCGGCGCGGGCGGCTCCGGCGGCGGGAATCCCGGCAATCTCTACGGAGCGGGCGGCGGCGGGGGAAGCGGCTTCGCGACGCCGACGGCGACCGATGTCTCCCTCCGCCCGGGCATCCACCACGGCGACGGCAAGGCGGTCGTCTCCTTCCGGTACGGGACGTCGGTCTCGCTCACTCCGGACACCGCCACCCCGCTGTTCGGGCACCCCGTCACCGTCACCGCCACCGTTGCCGCGGGGAACCCGGCCGCGGGCACCCCGGGCGGAACGGTGACGTTCTCGGACGGGAAGACGCCGCTGGCGACCGTGCCGCTCCATGACGGTCAGGCCCGGTTCCGCACCGGCGGACTCCAGCCCGGGTCCCATGAGATCACCGCTCGCTACGGCGGAGACCCGAGTTTCACGCCGAGCGCCACGGCAGGGCCCGCCGACGTCACCGTCGGATTCAGCAAACCGTGCCTCACGACGGCGCGCGACGGCGCCCTGACGGTGGCCGCCGACGAGTCGCTCTGCATCGCGTCCGGCGGAAAGCAGAACGGGCCGGTCAGGGTGCAACGCGGCGGAGCCCTTGCGCTCACGGATGCCGAGATCACCGGTCCCCTCTCCGCCGACGGCGCGCTCGCCGTCACCGTCTGCCGGTCGGCACTCGCCGCGTCCGTCACCGTCAAGGGAAGCAGCGGCTATGTGCTGATCGGCTCCGATCGCGACGGCACGACGGCCTGCGCGGGCAACAGGATCAAGGGCTCGCTGACCCTGGACGCCAACACCGGAGGTCTCGAAGCCTCGGCCAACACGATCACCGGACCGGTCGCGATCACCGACAACAGCGGCAGCGGCCCGTTCCCCGAGGACGCCGTCCCCGCGTTCGCCGCCAACCACGTCACCGGCCCGCTGCGCTGCAACGGCAATGAGCCGACGTTGCACCAGAGCGGCAACACCGTGGACGGGCCGCGGTTCGGACAATGCCGATGACGTGCCGTGCAGCGCCGGACGCGGGCCCGTCGCGAAAGCGCTGACCGCTCCGCAATCGACGTCCGTTTGCCGCCAGCGTGATCCCACCTCGTTGATCACACTGGCGGCATGACCCTTTCCTCCACCCCAGACTCGATCACCGTCCTCACCGGCATGTACGCGGCCGAGGCGGAGTACCTGGCCGCCGGCGGCCCCGGCGAGGCTTCCTTCGACGTGCTTGCCCCGTACTTCGCGCCCGATGTCGTGCTGCATCAGGCCGACTCCCTTCCCTACGGCGGCACCTGGCGTGGGCACGCCGGCATGACCCGGTTCTTCCTCGCGATGAGTGCGGCGTGGGAATCGTTCGACATGGTGGAGCAGGAGTTTCTCGCCACCGGTGAGACCGCGGTGATACTCACCCAGGTCCGCGCCCGCGCCCGTGCGACCGGCCGTGAACTCACCTTCCCGGTCCTGCAGACGATCACGGTCAGGGACGGCCGGATCGCCGAAATCCGCCCCTTCTACTGGGACACCGGAGCGATCGCCGAAGCCTGCGCCGTGCCGACGCCGGCCGGCTGAGTCCGGCGCCGGCCGATTGAGTCCGACCCCGCTGCCGGCACTAGGACGGCGGTGACGGTGGGAGGCCCTGGCCGTCGCCCTCTCCGGGTGGCCGCTGTGCGAGCGCGGTCCAGGAGCGCAGAAGCAGGTCGAAGGCGTCGACGACGACGTCGTCCGGGATGCCGGCGGGGGTCAGGAGGCGCTGGATGAGCAGGCCGTCCTCCAGGGCGTGGACGATCAGGGCGAGGAACGCGGGGTCCCCGGGCGATCCCACGCCGCGTGCGGCGAACGCCTGCTCCAGGCCGGCGGCGTGGGCGTCGCGGGCGAGGAGTTCGCGTTCGGCGAGCAGCGGGCGCAGCTCCTCGTTCCGCAGCGCGTACAGGACGAGTTCCATGCGCAGGGCGAGCCATTCGGGCAGGTGCCGGGCGCGTTCGTGGTTCCAGTCCCGGAGCTTGCCGACGGCGTCGTCGAAGGAGGCGGCGTCCTGGGTGAGGGTGCGGACCTCCTCCAGCTCGCGGCGGGTGCGCTGCTGGAGCAGCTCGGCGACGAGGGCGTTCTTGTCCTCGAAGTTTCCGTAGAAGGCGCCGCGGGTGTAGCCGGCGCGCTCGGCGATCTGCTCGACGGAGGCGCCGTTGACGCCGCGTTCGGTGAACAGCTCGGCGGCGGCGGCCAGTAGGCGGCCGCGGGTCTGCTGTCGGCTCTCTTCGCGGGTCAGGCGCTTGCGTTCGGGTGTCACGGCGGCATCCTACGGCGCCCTCCCGCAAAATATTCAGTCCTGTATTCGGATACAGGTATGTATCTTTCTGTCGGAGCGAAGGGAAGGTCCGATGGAAATGAACGAACTGTGGGCGCTGGAGGCGTCGGAGCTCGCGAAGCTGGTGGCTCGCGGGGAGGTGTCCGCGGCGGAGTCCGTGGAGGCACACCTGGAGCGGATCGCCGCGGTGAACCCGCGGGTGAACGCGGTGACCCGGCTGCTGGCGGACGGGGCCCGGGACGCGGCGCGGGAGACCGACCGGCGCCGGGCCGCCGGCGAGCGGCTGGGCCCGTTGGCCGGGGTGCCGTTCACGGTGAAGGAGAACATCCACGTCGCCGGTTCGGCGACCACGCACGGCGTGCCGTACTTCCGTGACTGGGTGGCGCCGTCGGACGCTCCGCCGGTGCGGCGGCTGCGTGCGGCCGGGGCGATTCCGATCGGCCGCACCAACATGCCCGACCTGGCCCTCGCCGGAGTGCACACGGTCAGCCAGCTGTTCGGGGACACCGTCAACCCCTGGGACCCGCAGCGCACTCCCGGTGGCACCAGCGGCGGCGACGCGGTCGCGGTGGCCACCGGCATGGCGCCACTGGGCCTGGGCAACGACTCCGGCGGGTCGGTGCGCAACCCGGCGACGTTCAACGGCGTCGCGGGGCTCAAGCCGAGCTACGGGCGGTTCCCGGCCGACCACCGGATGAGCGATCAGGATCCGGTGCTGGGCCACCAGCTCTTCCCCGTGGACGGTCCGCTGGCCCGGTCGGTGGCGGACCTGCGGGCGGCGTACGAGGTACTGGCGGGGCCGGACCCGCAGGATCCGCGGGCGGTCCCGGCGCCGCTCCACGGGCCGCGGCCGGACGCGCCGGTGCGGGTCGGCGTGGTGACGGACCCCGGCGGCCGGGGCGACGTCCACCCGGACGTGCGCGCGGCGGTCGAGGCGGCGGCCGCCGCCCTGGAGGACGCCGGGTATGCGGTCGAGGAGGTGGAGGTGCCGCGGCTGCAGGACGCCCTCGACGGCTACGGCGCGCTCCTGCGGGCCGAGTTCTCGCTGGCCTGGCCCGTGCTCAGGCGGCTGCTCACCGACGACAGCGCCCGTCACCTCGAGCTGGACATGCAACGCCACCCGGCCATCGGTCTGGAGGAGTACCTCCGCCAGACCGGCGTACGCCTGGGCGTCCAGCGCGCCTGGGCCCGCTTCTTCGAGCGCTGCCCGCTGCTGCTCGGGCCGGTGTCCACGCAGCCGGTACCGGAGCCCCTGATACCGGAGACCGCGGAGGAACGCGACGCGATGATGACGCCGATGCGACTGCTGACCGCGACGACATATGTGGGGGTGCCCGCCGTGGCCGTGCCCACCGGACTCGCGGGCGGCCTGCCGCAGGGCGTCCAGGTCGTGGCGGGCATGTACCGCGAGGACCTGTGCCTGGACGCGGCGCAGCGGATCGAGGAGCGTCTGGGCGTACTCGCCCCGCTCGACCCGCGTCCGCACCGGGTCGGCGGGGACGGGAGGTGACGGCGGCCGGTTCGCGGCCCGCTTCCTGACGCGGCCCGGCGGGGGAGTGGCCGCCGTTCATCGGGGATGATTCCCGAGGGGCGGGCTGTTGGGGGAGTGTGGTCCCGGCGGCGAGCGCCGCGTTATCCGAATCAGCAGGGAACGCCGGGGCATCGAACGGCGATCGTCCTGCGAGGGACCGGCGATCGACCGGGGACGGGGGAGGCGTGGAACTCCGACAGGTGCGGTACTTCGTCATGGTCGCGCAGGAGCTGCACTTCGGGCGGGCGGCGGACCGGCTGCACATCGTGCAGTCGGCGGTCAGCCAGCAAATCCGGCGCCTGGAACGGGAGTTGAACGCCGACCTCTTCGACCGGTCGGCGCGCCAGGTGCGGCTGACGACCGTCGGCGAGCGGTTTCTGCCCGAGGCGCGGGCGCTGCTCGCCGCTGAGGAACGGGCCCGCGCGGTGGTCACCGACCTGGCCGCCACCCGCGCGAGCACCCTGCGGGTGGGGACGGGCACGGGCCTGGGCGCCCACCTGGACCGGGTACTGGACGCGCTGGCCTCCATCGCCCCGGAGGTCGGCGTGGAACTGGTCGCCGCCCCGGCCCGGGAGCGCCTCGAGCGGGTCGCGGCCGGTGAGCTGGACGCGGCGTTCGTACGCGGCGCCGTGGACGACGGGGGCCGCCCGCACGCCCATGAGGCAAGGGGCGACGCCCGGGAGGGCCTGAGTTTCGTCCCGCTGTGGCAGGACCCCCTGGTGGCCGCCGTCCCCGCCCGCCACCCGCTCGCCGCCTCGCCCGGCACCATCGCCCTCGCCGACCTCGCGGAGGTGCCCCTGGTCCTGACCGAACGCAGCAGGAACCGCCCCCTGGTCGACCTCGTCGTCACGGCCTGCCACCAGGCCGGCTTCACCCCCGTCCCCGGCCCGCGGCCCGGCAGCCTCGACAACACCCTGACCGCGATCGGCGCCTGCGGCCCGGCCGACGCGCTGTGGACCGTCGTCTACGCCGCCCACGCCCGCCGCCTGAGCACCCCAAGGGTGGCCTATCTCCCGTTCCGCAACCCGGGGATGGAGCTGACCACCTCCCTCGCCGTCCAGCGGGCCGCCCCGCCCGCGGGGGTCGAACTGCTGCTGCGGGCCTGCGCGGCGCCCGCCGATCTCGTTCCGTGATCGCTGCCTGCACGATCTGCTTCTTGGTCGCCGGTCCCGTACGCGATGAACTGATCCCACGCCGGTGAGCCACCCGCGGGCCCGGAGATCCGGAGTCCGGCAGTACGGGAACGGCCGCCACTGACAAGGGAGTTCAGCCATGCCGATCGTCACCGTCCAGCAGGGTCCGCGCAGTGTCGAGCTCAAGCGGGAGCTGGTCAGGCAGATCACCGACGCGTTCGTGGACGCGTACCGGATCCCCGCCGAGAGCGTGCAGGTGTGGATCCAGGAGGTCCCGGCCGACAGCTGGGGCGCGGCGGGCGTGCTCACCGCCGACAAGTAGGCGGGGCGGGGCGCCCGGACCCCTCGTCCGGCGCCCCGCGCCGCGCACGCTGCGCCACCAGGGAGGCACCGGCTCCCGCGACACCGGATCCCGCGGCCCCGACGACTGGACCACCCGCGTCGGGCACGCCGATGATGTCCTCAAGGCGTCAAGATCGCGCCCTACCGTTGCCGTCGCGGGAGTCCTCGCTTCCTCTGCCGGCGACGGGAGCCGCCAGGATCCCGTCTCAGACGTATGCGTGCCGGATACAGGAGAGAGAACGATGCGGACACCGATGACGATTGCGGACTTCCTCGACCGGGCCGAGCTGGGCTTCCGCACCGGCCCAGGCGTGGTCGACGAGCCGTATCAGCCAGGACCGCCGGTGCCCGAGTCGACGTACGGGAGGTTCGGCGAACGGGTACGGGCCTGGCAGGCGGGCTTCGACGCGCTCGGGGTGGGCGAGGGCGAGCGGGTGGCGGTGGTCAGCCACAACTCCGCGCGGATGCTGGAGCTGCTGTTCGCGGTGCCGATGAGCGGCCGGATCTGCGTGCCCGTCAACTTCCGCCTCAAGCCCGAAGAGGTCGATTACGTGGTGCAGCAGAGCGGGGCCTCGGTCCTGCTCATCGACCCGGAGCTCGCGGACGCCCTGAGCGGCGTCAAGGCGCGCCACCGGTTCGTACTCGGCGAGGAGACCGAGGCCGGCCTGATGCGCTTCGGCGTCGCTCCCCGGCCGTGGTCGAACCCGGACGAGGACGCCACCGCGACGATCAACTACACATCGGGCACCACCGCCCGGCCCAAGGGCGTACAGCTGACCCACCGCAACATCTGGGTCAACGGCATGACCTTCGGCCTGCACACGCGGGTGTGGGAGGGCGATGTCTATATGCACACCCTGCCGATGTTCCACTGCAACGGCTGGGGAATGCCGTATGTGATGGCCGGACTCGGCGTCAAACAGGTGGCGCTGCGCAAGGTCGACGGCGCGGAGATCCTGCGCCGCGTCGATGAGCACGGCGTCACGCTCATGTGCGGCGCGCCCGCGGTCTGGAACGCCGTGCTCGACGCGGCCACCACCTGGACCGGCGAGATCCCCGGGCGCGATCGCGTACGGGTCGTCTGCGCGGGCGCCCCGCCGCCGAGCAAGACCATCCAGCGCGTGGGTGAGGAACTGGGCTGGGAGTTCCTCCAGATCTACGGCCTGACGGAGACGTCGCCGCTCCTCACCGTCAACCGGACCCTGCCCGGGGACGCGGGTCTGCCCGCCGACGAGCGGGCGCGCAAGCTGTCCCGCGCGGGTCTGCCCGCGCTCGGCGTCCAGCTGAAGGTCTCCGGGTCCGGCGAGGTCCTGGCCCGCTCCAACACGGTGCTGGAGGGCTACTGGGACAAGCCGGAGGAGACCGCGGCGGCCCTTCAGGACGGCTGGTTCCACACCGGCGACGGCGGCACGATCGACGACGCCGACGGCCACCTCACGATCTCCGACCGCAAGAAGGACGTGATCATCACCGGGGGCGAGAACGTGTCGTCGATCGAGGTGGAGGACACGATCTTCAGCCACCCGGCGGTCGCCGAGGTCGCCGTCATCGGTGTGCCGCACGAGAAGTGGGGTGAGACGATCAAGGCCCTGGTGGTCCTCGCCGAGGGGGCGGCGGCGCAGGAGTCCGACATCATCGCCCACTGCAAGCAGCGCATGGCCGGGTACAAGGCACCCACCTCCGTCGAGTTCCGCGACGCCATCCCCCGCACGGCCACCGGCAAGATCCAGAAGTTCAAGCTCCGCCGGCCGTACTGGTCCGACCGCGACCGGGAAGTCAACTGACCACCGGCCGCCCGTATCCCAAGACCGGCCGCCGCCCGTACACCGGCAGCGCCCTCCCGAGGGCCGGGTGTGCGGGCGGCACCGGTGGGGAGTTTCCCCGGAGGCCCACCGAGCAGGGCCACGGCGGCGCCGAGTACCGCGAGGAGAAGCACCGATGAGCAGTCAGCAGGAGCAGACCGGACCGGCCGAGCCGGCGTACGCGAGCGGGGTCGCCGAACGGCCGCTGCTCGGCCGTACGATCGGCGCCGATCTCGCCCGTACCATCGCCCGCTTCGGCGACCGCGAGGCGCTGGTCGAGGCGGCGAGCGGCCGTCGCTGGACGTACGCCGAACTGGGCCGCGCGGTGGACGAGGTGGCGCTCGGACTGCTGGCCAAGGGCGTCGGCAAGGGCGACCGGGTCGGCATCTGGTCGCCCAACTGCGCCGAATGGGTGCTCATCCAGTACGCCACCGCCAAGATCGGCGCCATTCTGGTCAACGTCAACCCGGCATACCGCGTCCACGAGTTGACGTATGTCCTCCAGCAGGCGGGCATCACGGTGCTGGTCTCCGCGATCCACCACAAGAACAGCGACTACCGCCGGATGACCGAGCAGGTACGGGCCGACTGCCCGGCGCTGCGCGATGTCGTCCACATCGGCGACCCGACGTCCTGGGGCGGCCTGCTGGCCGCCGGCGCCGCCATCCCGGCCACCCGCCTGGCCGCCTGCGAACGGGGCCTCACCGCCGACGACCCGGTCAACATCCAGTACACCTCCGGCACCACCGGCTTCCCCAAGGGCGCCACCCTCTCCCACCACAACATCCTCAACAACGGCTACTGGGTGGGCGAGACGGTCGGCTACACCGAGCACGACCGGGTCTGTCTCCCCGTGCCCTTCTACCACTGCTTCGGCATGGTCATGGGAAACCTGGGCGCCACCTCGCACGGCGCCTGCATCGTCATCCCGGCCCCCGCCTTCGACGCCGCCGCCACGCTCCGGGCCGTCCAGGACGAGCGCTGCACCTCCCTGTACGGCGTTCCCACCATGTTCATCGCCGAACTCAACCACCCCGACTTCGCCTCGTACGACCTCTCCTCGCTGCGCACCGGGATCATGGCGGGCTCCCCGTGCCCGGAAGAGGTCATGAAACGGGTCGTGGCCGAGATGCATATGGCCGAGGTGTCCATCTGTTACGGCATGACCGAGACCTCGCCGGTCTCCACCCAGACCCGCCGCGACGACGACCTCGAACACCGCACCGCGACGGTGGGCCGGGTCCTGCCGCACATCGAGGTCAAGGTGACCGACCCGGGGACCGGCGTGACCGTGCCGCGCGGCACCCCGGGCGAACTGTGCACCCGCGGCTACAGCGTGATGCTCGGCTACTGGGAGGAGCCCGAGCGCACCGCCGAGGTCATCGACGCCGCGCGCTGGATGCACACCGGCGATCTCGCGGTGATGAACGACGACGGGTACGTACGCATCGTCGGCCGGATCAAGGACATGATCATCCGGGGCGGTGAGAACGTCTATCCCCGGGAGATCGAGGAGTTCCTCTACTCCCATCCCAAGATCGCGGACGTCCAGGTCGTCGGCGTCCCGGACGAGAAGTACGGCGAGGAGATCGCCGCCTGCGTCATCCTCCGTGACCCCGAAGTCCCGCTCACCCGCGAGGAGTTGGCGCTCTACTGCCGCTCCCGGCTCGCGCACTACAAGATTCCGCGCTACCTCGAGATCATCGAGGAGTTCCCGATGACGGTGAGTGGGAAGGTCCGCAAGGTCGAGCTGCGGGAACGGCTGGTGAAGGGGCTGGGGGCGGTGCGCTAGCCGGACGGCAGAGCGCTGCCGGTGCGCCGTTGCGGGGGATGTCCTCGTCCAGGAGCCGGGCCCAGTCCGGACGCCAGCGGGGTGCGCGGGATGCCATCTCGCGCGCCAGGGTGTCCGGCCGGGCCTCGGCGGTGCCGTAACGCGCGCCCCACCAGCCGGGCAGGTGGTCATGGGCGCGGTCGACGGTGACCGCATCGGCGTCCCCCGTGATCTGCACCCGTAGGTACAGCCAGCGACCGGCCTCGGCGTCGCCGGCCGCGTCGGCCCTCCGCAGGTCATCGAGCAGGACGCACAGCTCGTCGGCGAGCCGCAGGCCCCGCTCGTCGTGGAAACCGTCGCGGCGGTACTGGTTGCCCGCGTCCGTGCCGTCGGCGAACGCCGCGGTGAGCACGCGACGCCCGTCGCCGTCCGACGGGTGGCCGGCGCGCAGCCAGGACGTCAGGCGCTCCAGGGCGGCGCCGGCGGCGGGCGTCGCGCGGGGCAGTTCGACGGCCGCGCGCATCGCGACCGCGATCACCCCCGCGTACTGTTCCGGCAGGTCGCACGGCACCCGCCGGTCCGCCGGTTCCCCGTGCCCGGCCGGCAGCCGCGGGCGGGCGACGCCGTGCGCGGCGGCCGCCCGTGCCTCGGGAGTCCCCATGCGCCGCACTTCCGCCGCATCGACACCGTCCTCCCGAAGCGCCGTGAGGACGGCCCGCACCTCGTCGTCGCCGTCCGGGAGCATGGAACGCAGCCCGTCTTCCCGCACGGTGTACGGGTACGGGGCCCGGCCCCACGCGCCGTCCGCCCACCAGTAGAGGAAGCCGAGGCCCTCACCGCGGTCGGTCTGCGCGGCCAGCCGCTCCCAGGGCAGCCAGGACGGGCCGCCGGCCAGCAGATCGACGGGCGGGACCTGCCCGATGCTCTCGCTGTAATCGAGGTCGAGCCCGCGGAGCACCGCCCGTCCGCCCTCGACCCAGGTCAGCGACCACCAGCCGTTGCCGACGTCCGCGGAGTGCAGCCCGGTGTCGTCGACCCGGTAGTTGTGCACGGGCAGCGGGCGCTCGGCCGCCCAGGCGGCGAGGGTGGCGCCGTGCGACCACAGCTCCTCGGGGTGCGGGGGCGCCTCGTTCGGTACGTATCCCAGATGCACCGGGGCCGGGGCGGAGCCGGGCGGGGTGTCGCGCACCGCCGCCAGCAGGGCGGGGAGCTGGGGTGGCCACAGCGGGTCGGGGGAGTCGGCCAGTTCGGCCGGGGTCCACCAGCGGCCGTGCAGGATCTTGTCGGCGGCGTGCGCGGCCGCCACGCCGTCGGCCGGCTCCCGGCGCGGGCCCCGCGCGAGGTAGATGTGCTCGTGCTGGCGTACCGGCACGCCGACGGGGCCTCCTTCGAGCGCCTCGGGCCGGGTGAAGTCGTGCTCCCAGGTGCACAGCAACGGGCCCGGCTCCAAGTCGCTCCAGCCGGTCTCCTCGCGGAGTTCGCGCAGCGCGCCCGCGCGCGGGCCCTCGCCGGGGTCCAGCCCTCCGCCGGGCATCGCCCAGTGGACGCCGACCTCTTCGTTGTCATACCGGAAGAGAAAGATCGCGCCATCGGGATCGAGCACGGCAACGCGTGCGGCCTGGCGGGGTGTTCGCATGCGGCCACCCTAATAGGGGCACCGACCTGGCTTGTTTCGTTCGCACAAGATCACCGGTGCGGGTGGGTCCCCGTAGGGTGCGGTCGGCGCGATCATGACAGGATTCAGGCCAAGGGCAAGGCCTCTTCGCGCCAATCACCGCCCATCCCCCCAACCACCCACAATCACCAGCAATCACCCATAGCCATCCACCACCCCCGTAAATCTCTCCGTCAACCACCGTCGAACCACCCGAAGAAACGGAACTCCATGACGCGTATTGCTCGTTGGGCGACCGCAGCGGCTGCCGTGGTTGCCTCTCTGGGGGCCTTCGCCGCCCCCGCCTCCGCCGTCGGGCCCGACCAGTACGGCGGCTACAACACCCAGGTGTTCACCGCGGGCTGCCAGAGCGCAACCGGAGCGGCCACCGGAGCCGAATCCGGCCACAAGCCCGGTGACCTGCTGGCGATCGACGCCGACAGCGCCGCCGCCTACTACCGCTGCAACCCGTCCACCGGCGGAGCGGCGGCCCAGCAGGAGCGCGTGACCTGCGCCCCCGGCGCGTACTTCGACTGGACGCGCGGTCTGTGCGGCCCGGCGCGCACGGTGCCCGAGATGGGTACCAAGCTGACCGCGGGGCGCGCCGAGCTGATCCGGCAGTCGCCGCTGGAGGCCAAGCTCGGCCGTCTCAACGCCACCCTGGTCCGGGACCGTGACAACGGCCCCCAGGACGCCATCTGGAACGCGACCATCACGTTCAAGGACGGCGCGGGCAAGGTCCTGTGCGTGGCCAGGACGGACACCGCCGGCCGGGCCTCCTGCGACGCGAAGCGCGCGCTGCCCGTCACCGATGCGGTGCTGCGCGGCTACACCGCCGAGTACGCCGGCAACGGCAGCGTGAACGGTGCGCTCAACACCGTCGCCCCCGCCACCGCGCGGGGCGGCGTGCTGTAGGCCCCGGCCCTCGGCGTGCCGGTGCCGGGCGGCCCCCCACGGAGGTCCCCCGCCCGGCGCGCCGGGCGCGGCCGGTCAGCGCCGCCCTTCCCCCGGCCAGCCCAGCAGCAGGCGCTGCGCCCGCGGTAGGGAGGCGACGATCAGGTCGTAGGAGTCCTCGATCATGTCGAGGACCAGCCGGTCGGCGAGGTCCCCTTCCAGGGAAACGGTGTTCCAGTGCCGCTTGTTGAGGTGATAGCCGGGCACCACCTCCTGGTGCGCGGCGCGCAGCCGCTCGGCCAGCTCCGGATCGCATTTGAGGCTCACGGTGAGCGGGGCGGCCGTCAGCGTCGTCAGCGCGAAGATCTTGCCGCCGACCTTGAAGGTCGATACGTCCGGGTGCCGGGGGAACGGGAATTCCTCGGTCGCGCCGGGAAAGCCCAGGCAGACGGCCCGGAGCGCATTCGCGTCGATCATCTGCGCATTGTCTCCCGAACGTCCGCCGGTTGTCTCCCGATCTTCTGCCGACGCCCTGCCGGTTGTCTTGCCCAGGCGCCCCGGCCCCGCCCTCTTGACCCAACTGCCTGACTACCCGTCATATTGCAGAACGGAAGTGCCGGGCAGCCGGCAGTCGTGGGAGGGCCCGTGCTCACACTCGAAGGCAGGACCGCCGTCATCACCGGGGCCGCGCGCGGCCAGGGTGCCGAGACCGCCCGGCTGTTCGCCCGGCTCGGCGCGCGTGTGGTGCTCGGCGACATCCGCGACGACCTCGGCGAGACGGTGGCCGCCGAGATCGGCGACGCCGCCCTCTACACCCCTCTCGACGTCACCGACGAGTCCCGCTGGGCCGCCGCCGTCGACATCGCGCTGGATGCCTTCGGGGGCCTCGACATCCTCGTCAACAACGCCGGGATCTTCCGCTCGATGCCCCTTCGCGACGAGTCCCCGGAGGCCTTCGAGTCGACGCTGCGGATCAATCTCGTCGGGCCGTTCCTCGGCATACGGGCGGTACGGGAGCCCATGATCCGCGCGGGCGGCGGCTCCATCGTCAATATCTCCTCCATCGCCGGCCTCACCGGCATCGCCCGCACCGGAGGCTATGGCGCCTCCAAATGGGGCCTGCGCGGCCTCACCAAGGTCGCCGCGCTGGAACTCGGCGAGTACGGCATCCGCGTCAACTCCGTCCACCCGGGCATCATCGACACCCCCATGGTCGAGGGCATCGCCCCACCCGCCGGCCCCGGCAACCACCCCGGTGTCGCCCTCCGCCGCACCGGCCTGCCCCAGGACGTCGCCGGTCTGGTCGCCTTCCTCGCCTCCGACGCCTCGGCCTATCTGACCGGAGCCGAGATCGCGGTCGACGGCGGCTCGACGGCGGGCCGCGCCCCGGCGGTCACCCCGACGGCGTGACGCACGGGCGCCGCATGGCCACCCGCGGCCAGCGGTCCAGGCCCCGCCGCGCCTCGTCGGCACGGATTTCCCGGAGCCCGGGGGTGAGTTCGTCCTCGGCGAGCACCCGGAAGCCGAGCCGCTCGTAGTACGGCGCGTTCCACGGCACCTCGGTGAAGGTGGTCAGGGTCAGCGCGGCCGCGCCCCACCGGTCGTCGTCCTCGGCCCGGCCGATCAGGGCCCGGCCGATGCCGCGGCGGGCGTGGTCGGGATGCACGGAGACCTGCTCGATGTGCAGGCAACCGTCGACCGGCTCCCGGACCAGATAGCCGATCGGCCGCTCCGGCCCGTCGCCGCGTCCCGGTCCCCCGTACGCGGCCAGCAGCCGCCCCGCCAGCAGATACCGCGTCAACTCGGCCTCCGTCGGCGGTTCGTCGTCCGCGATCGCCGCCATGCCGAGCGCGCGGAACGCTTCGCCCGCCGCGCGCTCGATCTCGCGCAGTACGGGCAGTTCGCCGGGGGCCGGCGTACGTATGATCACTCGGCCAGTGTCGCCGATGGCACCGGCCCGGTCGAACGGAATTCGGCGGCCGCGACCTCCTCCCCTCGCAGCACCGCCCGGTACCGGTCACCCGCCTCCGCCAGCTCGAGGTCGGTCAGCTCCCGGACGCCATGGACGACGAACGGCTCCGCGTAGCGCATGCCCGTCAGGTGGGCCGTGGCGTCGAAGGGGAGCAGCAGATCGCGTACCGGGAAGCGGTTGACGCCGCCGGGACGGTAGAGGTGTTCCGCGCCGCCGGCCGTGGTGGCCACCCGGAGGGTCTTGCCGCGCAGCGCGGTGCCGCTCGAGCCGTACGCGAAACCGTAGGCGAGCACCTCGTCCATCCACGCCTTGAGCAGCGGGGGAGCGGAGTACCAGTAGAAGGGGAACTGCAGGACGATGCGGTCGTGCGCGCGCAGCAGCCGCTGCTCGTGGGCGACGTCGATGCGCAGGTCGGGGTAGGCGGCGTACAGGTCGTGCACGGTGACGCCGGGTTCGGTGCGGGCGGCTGCGGCCAGCGCCGCGTTGTTGCGGGAGGCGGCGAGGTCGGGGTGGGCGAGGACGATCAGGGTGCGCACGGCTGTGCTCCTTCGACGGCGTCGACGTAATGGCGGGCCACCTCGGCGGCCGGGGTGCCGGCGGCCGGGTCCCGGCCCAGGGCGGCGAGGGTTTCGGCGACCCAGCCGGGGCGGATCGCGGTGAGGCGCAGGCCGCGCGGCAGCTCGATGGCAGCGGCCTCGACGAACGCTTCCAACCCGGCGTTGACCAGCGCGCCGAACGCCCCGCCCGGCGTGGGCCGTTCGAAGACTCCGCCGGTCAGCACGATGGTCCCGCCGTCGCGCAGATGGTGCAGCGCGCGCCGGGCCAGCTGCACCTGACCGATCAGCTTGCCCCGCAGCCCGACGGTGAAGTCGTCGTCCGAGGGGGAGTCCAGCGGGGTCAGCCGGCCGCTCGCCGCGCAGCAGACGACCGCGTCGGCATCCGGTACGGAGGCGAACAGCGCGTTCACGGACGCCATGTCCTCCAGATCCACGGTGACGGGTCCGCGGCGCGCGGCCCGTACGACCTGATGGCCGCGGTCCTCCAGCTGCCGGGCGACGGCGCTGCCGATGGTGCCGGTCGCTCCGATGACGATGACCTTCATGCCTTGCATGCCTTTCATGACCTTCAAGACCTGCGTGTCCTTCCCGACCCCTGCGCCCTTCGCGACGGCCATGCCCTTCATGGCCGCCACGGCGTTCACGGGTTGATCCTCACGGACCGTCGGCCCGCTACCCAGCCCCCTGCGGAGGGTAGGAACGCGGTGCCTACCCCTGTCAGGTGCAGCCGGCCGCCGGGCCGCGTCAGACTGGCGGTATGGAGCGGATATCTGAGCTGGGGGAGTTCCTGCGGACCCGCCGGGCGCGGCTGGCGCCGGCCGAGGCGGGGCTGCCCGACTACGGCGGCAAACGGCGCGTACCGGGCCTGCGCCGCGAGGAGTTGGCGCAGCTGGCCGGGATCAGCGTGGGGTACTACACCCGCCTGGAGCAGGGGGCCGGAGCCAACGTCTCGGACGAGGTGCTGGCGGCCCTGGCGCGCGTCCTGCGGCTCGACGACACGGAGCGCTCGCATCTGCACGGACTGGCCCACCCGGACCGTGCGGCGGCGCGGTCCGGGGAGTGCGTGGAGCGGCTGCGGCCGTCCGTACGGAACATGATCGAGGCGCTGGGCGGTGTCCCGGCGGTGGTGCTGGGCCGGTTCCTGGACATCCTCGCGTGGAACCGCGCCGGGCATGCGCTGCTCGCCGGTTATCTGCCGTTCGAGGCCCCGGACGAACCGGCCGGCGGGCGGCCCAATGTCGTGCGCATGATCTTCCTCGATGCGCGCTACCGGGCGCTGTACCCGGACCTGGACAGCAAGCTCCGCGACGCCGTGGGCGGGCTGCGGCTGCTCACCGGGCAGTGGCCGGACGAGCCGGGGCGGTACGAGCTGATTGCCGAACTCACCCGGGAGAGCGCGGAGTTCGCCACTCTGTGGGCCGACCACTCGGTCCGCACCTGCGCCACTCACACCCGCGAGTACCGCCATCCGGCCGTCGGCCCGCTCGTCCTCACCGGCGAGACGCTGATGCTGCCGGACGATGCCGGGCAACGGATGGTGATCTACCACGCCGCGCCCGGGTCGCCGTCGGCGGACGCCCTGCGCCTGCTGACGGCGACCGCCGGGGCCGGGGTCAGCGTCCCGTAGCGCCGTACTTGATCAGCTCGTCGGCCGGGTCGTTGACCGGCTGCGGCGTGCCGGTGAGGTCCATCACGAACAGCGGCAGATGGAGCTCATCGGCGCGGGCGCGGGCGTCGCGGGCATAGCCGGCCAGGGAGAAGAAGACGGCGATGGCCGAGTCGTTGAGGCCGTTGAGCCAGACGCATTCGATCTCGCGGAGCTTGGTGGACCGGGTCGTCGGGTCGACCTGGGCCACCACCCCGGTGCCCCGCAGATCCACACCGGCGGCGCTGCGCTCCTGTGTGCGGCCGACGTCCGCGAAGCCCAGCCATTTCAGATACTGCGCGGCGGCGGTGACGCAGTCCCGGGCCGTACGGATGGTGACGGGCCGGAACGCGGGCCGCAGCACGGCGGGCCGGGGGCCCGGCGCCCCCGCTGGCCGGACGGCGGGGGCGCCGGGCGGACCGAAGGCGCCGGGCTCCGGGATCACGGGCGGCGCCGGGGCGGGCGCCGGGGCCACCGGGACGCGGACGACCGTGCCGCAGGCGCAGCCCGCCTCCGGCGCGGGCCACTCGTCCTGCCGTCCGCAGACCTCGCACCGGACCTCCACCCAGGAGGCCTGCCAGGTGCGGTGGAGTATCTCGACGGGTACCCCGCCCCGCAGTACGGGCATGGTCAGCGGCGCGCCGCAGGCGCACGGGAACGTGGGCGGGGTGAAGGCGTTCTCGCGGCGGCACGTAGGGCACCGCACCGGCACGCTGTCGGCCATAGGGGCTCCTGGCACTCGCGGGTGGGCGGCAGACGGGACGGTGCTGCCGCTGTCGTCCATGCTCTCTCCAAAACGGGGCGCAGGGGGCCGAAATGAGAGGAGAGCCGCAGGCCGGGCGGATATCCGGGGGGAGCGGGGGGAACGCACGAAGGGCCCGGAATCCGTGACCGTACGGATTCCGGGCCCTACGTGGGTGGTTCCCGCCCGGTGATACGAGGATTGGGCGCGACAGGACATCGCACCACCGGACGGAGTCGTGGTCCCACGGGACGGAGGCCGTGGGACGGAGGCAGGAGGCGGGCTCCGCGGCGGGGAGTGGCTCACCCTTCCCTATCGGGCGAGCGCTGCCACCGCACTGGTAATTCCCCGGGTGCCGCGGAGCACCGCGCTACCTCTCCGTACCGGTCGACCACCCCTCAACGGGCCGACCGGTACGGATGCGCAAGGAGACTGACCTCCCGTCAGTCCTCGCGCAGCTCGCGGACCTTGGCCTCGACGCGCTTGCCGTAGTCCTGGTCGGCGGCGTGGAAGTGGGCGAGGTTCTTCTCGATCACATCGTCGCGGCCCACCTGGGAGAGACCGCCGGCGATGTTGTCCACCAGGCGCTTCTTCTCGTCCTCGGACATCAGGCGGTAGAGCTCACCGGCCTGGAAGAAGTCGTCGTCCTTGGTGTGCGCCGGGGCCTCGTGGGTGCCGGTGTAGCCGGAGATGGCGAGCGGGGCGGAGAGCGCCTCGTTCGTCTGCGCGGGGCCGTCGTACGAGTTCGGCTCGTAGTTCTTGGCGTGGCGGTCGTAGCCGTTGGTGGCCATGAGGCCGTCCCGGCCGTAGTTGTTGGCCTGGGTCGCCTTGGGGGCGTTCACCGGCAGCTGGGTGTGATTGACGCCCAGGCGGTAGCGGTGCGCGTCGGCGTAGGCGAAGAGCCGGCCCTGGAGCATCTTGTCCGGGGACGGGCCGATGCCGGGCACGAAGTTGTTCGGCGAGAACGCCGACTGCTCGACCTCGGCGAAGACGTTGTCCGGGTTGCGGTCCAGGACGAGGCGGCCGACCCGCTGCAGCGGGTAGTCGGCGTGCGGCCACACCTTGGTCAGGTCGAACGGGTTGAAGCGGTAGTTCGCCGCCTCGGCCGCCGGCATGATCTGCACGTACAGCGTCCAGGAGGGGTACACGCCCCGCTCGATGGACTGGAGCAGGTCGGTCTGGTGGCTGTTGGGGTCCTTGCCCGCCAGCTCGGCGCCCTGCTCGCTGCTCAGGGAGCGGATGCCCTGGTTCGTCTTGAAGTGGTACTTGACGAAGAAGGCCTCACCCTGGGCGTTCGTCCACTGGTACGTGTGCGAGCCGTAGCCGTTCATGTGGCGGTACGAGGCCGGGATGCCGCGGTCGCCCATCAGCCAGGTGATCTGGTGGGTGGCCTCGGGGGCGTGCGCCCAGAAGTCCCAGACGTTGTCCGGCTCCTGCTTGCCCGTGAAGGGGTCGCGCTTCTGGGAGTGGATGAAGTCGGGGAACTTGATCGGGTCCTTGATGAAGAACACCGGGGTGTTGTTGCCGACGAGGTCGTAGTTGCCCTCTTCGGTGTAGAACTTCAGGGCGAAGCCGCGCGGGTCGCGGGCCGCGTCCGGGCCGCCGAGGTTGTCGGCGACGGTCGAGAAGCGGATGAACGTCTCGGTGCGCTTGCCGACGGTGTTCAGGAAGTCGGCGCGGGTGAAGCCAGTGACGTCGTCGGTCACCTCGAAGTAGCCGTAGGCGCCCGAGCCGCGGGCGTGCACGACGCGCTCCGGGATGCGCTCGCGGTTGAACCGCGCGAGCTTCTCCAGCAGGTGCTGGTCCTGGAGGATGATCGGGCCGCCGACGCCGGCGGTGGCGGAGTTCTGGTTGTCGGCGACGGGGGCGCCAGCCTCCGTAGTGAGAATGCGCGCCGTCAGCGTGGGCTTCGACATGGTGACCTTCCGTACGAGAGCGCGGAATTGGCTTCCGCATGTCGGAGCGTAAGAACTGCTCCGACCAAACGTCAACAGTTTGTTGAAATAAAACCTGGGTGTGAGCTGGTGTTCCGGACGACGGCCGCGCCTGGGCGCGACAGGACAGGTGTCAGCGCGGCCGCCGCCCGGAAATCTAGGGGTTCGGGGCCTGAGAAATGCAGGCCCCGAAGAGCATCAGCCTTCGATGGTGTGGCCGGAGAGGCGTTCGACGCCGCGGAGGAGGGCGGAGTGGTCGAGGGAGCCGTCGCCCTGGGCGCGGAGGGAGGCGACGAGGTTGGCGACGACGGAGCCGACGGGCAGGGCGGCGCCGACGGTGCGGGCGGCGTCGGTGACGATGCCCATGTCCTTGTGGTGCAGGTCGATGCGGAAGCCGGGCTTGAAGTCGCGGCTGATGAAGTTGTCCTTCTTGCGGGTCAGGACGGTGGAGCCGGCGAGGCCGCCGTTGAGGACGTCGAGGGCGGCGGGGAGGTTGACGCCGGACTTCTCGAGGAAGACGACGGCTTCGGCGCAGGCCTGGATGTTGATGGCGACGATGAGCTGGTTGGCGGCCTTGACGGTCTGGCCGG